>JAJDCX010000064.1 GCA_029260615.1 Phycisphaeraceae bacterium
GCGGGGATCGCCCACGAGGTCCGTAACCCCCTGGCCGCCATCCAGCTCTACACCTCCATGATCACCCAGGACCTCCAGGCGCATGGCGACGATTTCGCAGAGCCGTTGCGTTGTGCCGGCGAAGTCGCCTCGGCGGTCCGCGGGCTCGACGGCATCGTCGGGGACGTCTTGAGCTTTGCCCGTGAGGTCGACCCGCACCCCGCTTCTCTATCGGTGGCGGATGTGTTCGATCGTGTCCTGGCCGCCCACCGCCCCGCGATCCAGGCCGCCGAGGTGACCGTGGCCTCGCCTTATATAGATGCGCCCCCCCTCACCGTGTTGGCCGACCCCGACATGCTGCACCGGGCGCTGCTAAACCTCGTCCGGAACGCGGTCGACGCGATGAGCCTGGTTTCCCGGCACCGCTTGCTGACACTAAACGCCCGCGAGGACGACGCCGGGCTTATCCTGACGATCACCGACACCGGACCGGGGATTGACCACGACACCGTCGACCGCCTGTTCAACCCGTTCTTCACCACCCGAGCCACCGGCACGGGACTGGGCCTCGCCATCGTCCACCGGATCGTCGATGCCCACGGCGGCACGGTCAGCGTCACGGACAACCCCGACGCGGATCACGGCGCAGCCTTTGAACTCTGCCTGCCTGCCAGCCAGATATCCCCCGTTGATTCAGCAGATGAAACCGTATTCGCCGGAGTTTGTGTATGAGCGGAAAAATCCTGGTCGTCGATGACAAACAGATGATGCGCGACAGCGTCGGCTCGACACTCCAACGCGCGGGCTACGGCGTGGTCGTCGCATCCGACGGGAACACCGCCCTGAGCATGGTCGCCAAGCACCGGCCCGCCGCCGTGATCACCGACCTGAAGATGCCCGAGATGGACGGCCTGGAACTGCTCGCCCGACTCAGGCAGGCAGACGACCAACTCCCGATCGTGCTGATGACCGCCTTCGGCAGCGTCAACGACGCCGTCTCTGCCATGAAGAAGGGTGCGTTCGACTTTATCCAAAAACCCTTCGAGGGCGATCAACTCGTCATGGTCATGCGCCGCGCGGTCGAGCACAGCCGACTGCTCCGCGAGAACGCCGCGCTCCGCACCGTCACCGCCCCGCAGGGCGACACCCCCGTGCTGGTCGGCAAGAGCCAGGCGATGCGGCACCTCGCCCAGCAGATCCACCAGATCGCCAACTCCCACGGCACCGTCATGATCTGCGGGGAGTCCGGTACCGGTAAGGAAGTTGTGTCCCGAACCATCCATGCCCACAGCTCAAGGCGCGACAACGTCTTGCTGGCCGTCAACTGCGCCGCGCTGTCCAGCAGCCTCTTGGAAAGCGAACTGTTCGGGCACGAAAAGGGCGCGTTCACCGGCGCCGATCAGATGCGTAAAGGCCGCTTCGAGCTGGCCGACGGCGGGACGATCCTGCTCGATGAGATCAGCGAGATCAGCCCCGAACTCCAGGCCAAGCTGCTGCGTGTGCTTCAGGAACAGAGTTTTGAACGTGTCGGTTCGAGCCAGACCATGCAGGTCGATGTCCGAGTGATCGCCACGACCAACCGCGACCTCGCCGCCGCCGTCGCAGCGGGCGAGTTCCGCCAGGACCTCTACTACCGGCTTAACGTCCTGCCGATCGTGCTGCCTTCGCTGCGGTTGCGGACCGACGATGTGCCGCTGTTGGCCGAGCACTTCCTCCTGCAGCTTGCGATGCGCGATGGCCGAGAGCCCAAGCGGTTTGATAACGAATCGGTCGGCCTGATGCAGCAGTACACCTGGCCGGGCAACGTCCGGGAGTTACAGAATATCTGCGAGCGCGCCTGCGTCCTCAGCCGTGGGCAGGTGATCAAGGCCGGACTGATCCAGCCCTGGCTGATCGCCCCGGAGCCGACTGTTCTGATCCAACCGCCGGGTCAACCCGTGTCCCCGCCATACCGCACAGAACCGCGCACTGCCGAACCTGCCGCCTCACTGGCTCAAGCACCGGCAGCATCCGGCGGGATCCGCAGCCTCGAAGAAGTCGAACGCGAACAGATCATCCAAACCCTGGGCTACTTCTCCGGCAACCGCATGCGGACCGCCAAGGCCCTGGGCATCGGCGTGCGGACACTGGGCCTGAAACTCAAGAAGTGGAAGGAGATGAACCTCGTTGCACAGACGATCTGAACACAACCACGCGCAACACCCGGCACCGGCAGCGCAACTTATGCGCGGTAGCGGCGCAACTGCTGCGCGGTGTGACCGTTCTGACTCGACCCAATCCCCCATCCGTCATCCTCAACCCACCATCCCGTTCTGGCACGTCGGTTGCCGGTCGGTTCGGGTAGCGCCCGGCGTACGGGCCGCCTTCACGATGGAGCCCCGGGAATGATCAGCAAGCTATTTACAAACGGCGCGATGCAATCCGTCGAGAAGCTGGTCGAGTTCACCGGCGCCCGTCACAAGGTACTGACCAACAACATCGCCAACTTCGAGACCCCGTTCTACCGAGCACGCGACCTCGATCCCGCGACGTTCCAGGCCGGTCTACGCGACGCCATCGACGACCGCCGACGGTCCGGGCCCAGCCCGATCGACGGGCCACTGAAGATGCGCGACTCCAGGCAGGCCCGTTATCAGGATAACGGCTACGCCAGCTTCAACCCCGGCTTCGCGGACGACGGCATCATGTTCCACGACCGCACCAACGCCGACATCGAACGCACCATGCAGCACCTGGCGGAAAATACCATGGCCCACAGCGCCGGCCTGGAGATACTCAAGAACGAATTCGACATGCTCAAGATGGCCATCCGCGGAAGGGTTTGAGTAAGCAGTTAGCTGGTAGCCGTTAGCTATTAGCTAGGGAAGAACGATTGACCGCTGTCAGCTAATAGCTAAAGGCTTCTAACCATGTTTGGCTCATTAGACGTATCGGCCTCGGCACTGGTCGCGCAGCGAACGCGGCTCGAGTCGATCTCCGCGAACATCGCCGGCGCCCAATCAATCGAAGGCCCCGATGGCGAATACGCGCCTTATCAGCGCCGCATCGCTGTCCTGGCCCAGGGCGACCCGGCCACTGGGAAGGCCGAGGGTGTCCATGTCAAGGAGATCATCCAGCAGCCGGATTTCCGTATGGTCTTAGAGCCCGGTCATAAGTTCGCTGATGAGAACGGCATGGTTCAATACCCGGACATCAGCCCCGAGGTTGAGATCATCAACGCCATGTCGGCCTTCCGGGCATACGAAGCGAATATCACCGCCGCGGAATCAACCAAGGCTATGATGCAAGCGAGCCTGCGGTTACTGGCGTAAGTTTTCAAGGTAATTCATGAACAGCCGGGGTAACCCGGCTTAGTTGGATGGACAGGACACGATGGCTGACCCCTTAGGACTCATAGGACCGCAAGGCGCTACGCCGATCCAGCCCGGCACCACCGCGGGCTCCAACGCACGCCGCGCCGACGGGCCCGGGCAGGCCGACGGCCCGAGCTTCAAAGACGCGCTGATGAAGCAGCTCGACCAGGTCAACCGCCTGCAGCAGGACGCCGAGATCGCGATCGAAGACGTCGTCTCCGGCAAACGTGACGATGTGGATAACGTCCTGATCGCCAAGCAGAAGGCCGACATCGCCTTCCAGATGTTGCTACAAGTACGGAATCAGATGATGGATGCTTACGATGAGATCAAACAGATCAGGGTGTAGGAGCAAGCCGTTAGCTTTTAGCCGTTAGCTATTAGCCACGGGTAGAGAATCAGGCGAGGATCGCCTGGATGTGAAGTTACGAGCTAACAGCTAATGGCTATCGGCTAATAGCTAACCGCTCACTCGGCATGGAGGCCGGTGATGGAATTTGCGAAAAGGATGTGGTCCCAGATCGGGGCGCAGATGGACGGGGTGCCCCGGCAAACCAAGGCGCTCATCGCCTCGACGGTGGTGATCCTGGTGTTGGCCGCGGCGCTGTTGTTGTCGATCTACGCCGGGGCCGAGGAAACCGCACCGGTCGGCCTGGCCGGCACGAACTACGCCGAGGCGATCGCCCAGCTCAACGCATCCGGGATCGAAGCCAAAGTCGAAGGCGGCATGATCCGTGTCCCCAACGAGAGTCAGCAACAGGCTTATCTTCTTCTGGCACAGGGCGACCTGCTCGGGGAAAGCCCCGCCAATGCCCTGGACCGGATTTTTGAAAGCGCCTCGCCCTGGGAGACCGACAAGAGCCGGCTGCAACGATCCAATAACGCCCGCGCCCGTTTCTTAAGCGGGGTATTGGCAAACATCAGCCGGATCAAATCCGCCGACGTCATGGTCGACCCCGGGCAGGACGGGATCGGCAAACGCCACGTCCCGGCCAGCGCGATGGTGAATATCAAGACCGCCACCGGCGCGGTCGACGCCGAGATGGCCGACGCCGTCGCCGCGCTGGTTAGCGGCGCGGTCGCCAAACTCGATGCCACCGGCGTCAAGATCGTCGACGCACGCACCGGCCGACGGGTCGAGGTCTCCGACCCATCCAACATGCTCCCGTCCAGCTCGTTGGAGATGAAGCGGAACATCGAGCAACGCAAGCGTAAAGACATCGAAAGCATCCTCGCCTACATCCCCGGTGTCAGCGTCGGGGTCAATGTCCTGATGGACTCGGTCGCCGCCCGGCAGGAACGGCGGATGGAGTACGAGAAGGACCAGCCCGTCAAGCGAGAGTCGAACGAGGAGACCCTCAACCGCGACATCACCAACGCCGGCGAGCCCGGGCCCCGATCCAACACCGGCCTGTCGATCAACGGCAGCGGGAGTGCCGGCAAAGAACAGACCAGTAACTCTACCGACACCGAGTTCTTTGAGGACAAGCCCATCGTCCTCCAGCAGGAAACCACCCTCACCGGCAACCAGGTCAAGCAGATCAACGTCGCGGTCAACATCCCGCGTAGCTTCTTTGTCGGGCTATACAAACAGCAGAACCCCGAATCGCAGGACGAGCCGGATGACGCGGCGTTGCTTCCGCTAGTCAGCCCACAACTCACGAAGATCGAGCAGAAGGTTGAAGTCATTACGTTCGCCGACGTGCAGGGTACGGTTAAGGTCGATATGGTTCCCGACACGCCGTTGGTGATGGCCGCCGGCGGTGGGGGCGCGATCGGAGAAATGTTTGAAGGCGGGTGGGCGGGCCCGGCAGGCGTTTCCTTGCTGGCGTTGGCGAGCTTGGGGCTGATGCTTGGGATGGTCCGCAAGGCAACCCGCCCGGAATCCCTGCCAAGCATCGAAGAGTTGGCGGGTGTCCCCCCGTCACTGCCTTCTGACGAGGAACTGATCGGCGAGGCCGACGAGTCCGAGGCCACGATGCAAGGTGTTGAACTAGACGAGGAAGATCTTAAGGCCCGCCGGATCGCCGAGCAGATCAGCGACCTGGTCCGCGCCGACCCGGCCGAGGCCAGCCGGCTGTTAGGCAAGTGGGTATCGACCAACGACTAATCCCCGGTTCTATTCATCATGGTACAGACCCAAAACCCCGAACTAGGCGAACCGATCAACGAGATGCCCGGCATCAAGAAGGCGGCCGTGCTGTTGCTCGCGCTGGATCAGGAGGCCGCCTCACTGGTGCTAAGCCGGCTGAACCCCAGGTCGGTCGAAGAGGTCACTCGCGAGTTGGCCAGCATCAGTCAGGTGCCCCAGGGGACGCGCGATGCGATCCTCAACGAATTTTATGACCTGGCGGTGGCGCAGAACTGGGCCCGTGAGGGCGGGCTGGACTACGCACGCACCCTGCTGATGAAGAGCTTGGATCCCAAGGATGCCGAGCGCATCATCTCCCAGATCAGCCAGCAGGTCCGACGCACGCCCTTCGCCTTTCTTCAGAAGGCCGAGTCCCAGAACCTGTTGACCTTTATCCAGGACGAACACCCCCAGACGATCGCGCTGATCGTCAGCCACCTGGCGCACCACAAGGCCTCCGAAATCTTAGGTGGACTGCCCGGCCCTAAGCAGATCGAAGTAGTCAAGCGCGTCGCCAACATGGAGCAGACCAACCCCGAAGTTATCTCCGAGGTCGAGCAGGGCCTGGAAGCCCGACTCGCCAACATGCTCAGCCAGAACTTCGAGAAGATCGGCGGGGTCGAGACCGTCGCCGAGATGCTTAACCTTGTGGATCGCACCACCGAGAAGGGCATCATGGAAGGCCTCGAGGCCGAGGACCCCGATTTGGTCGAAGAGATTCGCCGGCTGATGTTCGTCTTCGAAGACATCAACCTGGTGGACGACAAGGGTATCCAGGCCGTGCTCAAGGAGATCGAGAACGACGAGTTGGCTGTGGCCCTGAAGACCGCCAGCGAAGACCTCAAGACGAAGATCTTCAAGAATATGTCCGAGCGTGCCGCCACGATGATCGGCGAGGATATGGAATACATGGGCCCGGTGCGGATGAGCGACGTCGAAACGGCGCAGCAGCGGATCGTGGATGTCGTGCGTCGGCTCGAGGACGCTGGAGAAATCATCATCAGCGGCCGAGGCGGTGCCGGCGAAATGGTCGTCTAACTTTCCATGCTCTGTGCTAATGGCTACGAGTTAACAGATTAAAGGCTCCAACAATGTCTGTCATCAAAGCAAACAAGACGATCGGGTTCGCCAAGGACGCGGTGGTGCTGGACCTGGGCGATCTGGGCCGGCAGGCGGCGCGTCTGCGGATGGTCGCCGAAGAAAAGGCAGCCACCATCGTTACCGATGCCGAACTTAAAGCCAAGGAGTTGATCGCCGGTGCCGAGGAGATTGGTTTTGAACAAGGCAAAATAGCTGGTTACGAACAAGGGCTTGCCGAAGGGCAAGAACAAGGCCGTCAGGAAGCCTTGGTCGAGTCCCGCGAGCAGTTCGCACAACTCCACGCCGCTTGGTCCGATGTCGCTGGGCAGTGGGACGCCCAGACCAAGGGTATGGCTATCGAGGCCCGACAGATCGTCACCGAGTTCGCGATGAAGATGGCTGAACGGCTGGTCCACCGTGTGATTGAGGTCGATCCGACGGTGGTGGTTGACCAGGTCGCCGGTGCCCTTTCACTGGTGCTTCGGCCGATGGATGTTTCGGTCCGCGTCAGCCCCGCTGATTTGGCGGTGATTTCCGAAGCGCTGCCTCAACTTCTCGCAGAGTTTGACCACCTGGAACATATTCATCTCGCCGAAGACGTGCAGGTCAGCCCCGGCGGCTGCCTGGTGTCCTACGGCCAGGGACAGATCGACGCCACGATCGAGACCCAGATCCGCCGGGTCGTGGACCTGATCCTGCCGGCAGACACGGGTGCCGGGCCCGATCAACCTCTAACCGATCAGTTGGCCCAAGCCCCCCCCGACATCTTGGATGCGGTCGATGGCCAGCCAGAACTGGGGACAGATCCTGCAAGTGAGTCGGGCCCCGATGGGGATCAAGGGTAGGGCTCTGACCGGGCCTGTGTTTTTCTGGCACGTCTTTCGCTGGATGAGGATGTCAATGAGCCTTCTGACCGACCAGTTACGGATTCTGGATCACGCTGCCCCGCTGGAATTGCGCGGTACCGTCATTGAAGTGCGCGGTCTTGCGCTTCGTGTGGCCGATCTCCCCGCCCCGATCGGTGCGATGGTGAGTATTCGGGAAAAAAATGCGCATCAAAGCAAACTCGACGGCGAAGTCGTCGGCTTCGACCGTGAGCAAGCCATTGTCATGCCTCTGGGCCCAACCACGGGGATCCGCCGTGGTGACCGGGTGGTCGCTGAACATTTTTCTCCCTTCGTCCGGGTCGGTGAATCTTTATTAGGCAGGGTTTTAGACGGGATGGGTCGGCCGATGGATGGTCGAGGTCCGCTGTCTGACACCCTGATCCGCCCGCTGACGCCGCCCCCGGTCGATCCGCTTGACCGTCCACTGATTAATCAGCCCTTGGCAACCGGGGTCCGTGCCGTCGATGCACTGCACTCGATCGGTCGCGGGCAGCGAATCGGTGTCTTTGCCGCGCCCGGCGTGGGCAAATCGACCCTCCTGGGCACGATGGCTAAGCACACCTCCGCAGAGGTCAGTGTTATCGCTCTGGTCGGCGAACGTGGCAGAGAGGTCCGCGATTTCATTGACAACAACCTGGGCCCCGAAGGACTGGCACGCAGCGTTGTCGTTTGCGCTACCAGCGACCAGCCGGCACTGCTACGTATCCGGGCCGCTGTCGTCGCCGCCACGGTTGCTGAATATTTCCGTGACGGTGGCCTGGACGTGATGCTTATCATGGATTCGATCACCCGTTTTTGTCAGGCGCAACGGCAGGTCGGGCTCGCCGCCGGCGAACCTCCCGCGACCAAGGGCTACCCGCCTAGCGTGTTCTCCATGCTTCCGACACTCCTGGAACGCTCCGGGCGGACCAGCAAGGGATCGATTACCGGCATCTATTCCGTCCTGGTTGAGGGCGACGACATCAACGAGCCGATCTCCGATGCCTGCCGTGGCATCCTCGACGGGCACATCCAACTATCGCGTGACCTTGCCCAGAAGGGCCACTACCCCGCGATTGATGTCCTCTCCTCGGTCAGCCGTGTCGCCGACGACGTCACCGGCCCCGAGCAGCAGGCCGCCAAACGCCAGGTCCTAAAGCTGATCCACAGCTACCAACAGGTGGAAGACCTCCTGAATATCGGCGCGTATGCGCCTGGCTCCAACCCCGACTTCGACCTGGCCATCGCCTGCAAACCGGCGGTCGATCGGCTGTTGCAGCAGGGCAGGCACGAAGTCAAAGGCGCAGCCAATTTCGATGCCGCACGTTCGCAACTCCTGGCACTCACACAGCAGACCCAGCAAGCCCAGCAGCAACTAAATCAACGGACACGGCAGCCGGTGACACCGGCGGCGCGGTAAACGTTTTCACGGCCCGGCGGAGCCCAGGCCAAGAGAGAAACAGGTATGGCTAGATTTCAGTTCAAGTTCCAGACCCTACTGGCACATCACCGCAGGGTAGAAGATCAGCGGCAACGCGAACTGGCTCAGCACCTACGTACACGAATGATTTTTCACGACCAGATACGCGATATGCAGGACACCATCCGAGATTCCAAGCAATCTCTCGCCGACGGGCTGGTCGGCAAGGTCGATCTCACCCGGGTCGGTCAATTCGCCCGATACTCCGGCCACGCCGCGCAACGCGCACGTCAGATCGTCGTCCGCCTCGCCGGGGTCGAAAAACAAATCGAAGAAGCACGCCAGCTCCTCCTGGACTCGACCAAGCAACGCAAAAGCCTGGAACTGCTCCGAGACAAGCACCAGGCCCAGTGGAAATACGAGCAGGACCGCCGTGAGACCAACGAGCTGGATGAGTTGGCGACCACCCGGTACGCACGGCTCATGATGATCGGGGGCGCCTCGTGAAGATGATGTGGTATGTGTTCTTAGGGATCCTGTTTGTAAACCTCCTCGGCGCCGCCGGGTTCGTCGGCTGGATGTACGTCGATGGCCGGATCGACGAGGACCGCCTGGATAGCGTGGTAGACACATTCAGGATGACGATCCAAGAAGAGGCCCTGCAGGACGCAGACGCCCAACTGGCTGCCGAAGAGTCACAAAAAATACTCGAGCAACACGCCCGGCTGGAATCGGTCGGCAAAGGCCCAACTACGCTGCGCGAACAACTCGACAAGGCCCAGCAGGCAGACGAAACCGCGCTGGAGAAAATTAAGTTCTTCAACGCTCAGAACAAGGCGCTCCGTGAGGAGATGGCCCGGTTCAAAGCAGACCACAGCCGCCGTGCCGCGCAACTCGACGAGGAACGCAAAACCTTCGAGCAATGGATCAAGGACCGTGCCGACCAGACCAGCGACGCCAACTTCCAACAAGTCATTGAGCTGTACGAAACCCAGGCACCCAAGCAGACCAAGCAGGCTTTCCAAGTCTTGATGGCCCAGGGGCTCACCGACCAGGTTGTCGAATACCTCGCCGCCATGAGCAGCCGAAAAGCAGGCAAGGTACTGGCGCAGTTCAAGTCACCTCAGGAAGTCCCCCAGGCCTCCGACCTACTTGAAAGACTACGCAACCGTGGGGAATACACGCCAGACCAGCAGACGCAACAGTTAGGGAATTAGTCATGAGCATACTGACCGTATTCAATCAGACCGTCACAGACCTGCTGCCCTCACGCAAGACTGCGCCGCTGGCCAAGGCGGACAGCCCGGAGTTTGATCGCCAGCTTAAAGACGCCGGTGAACGTTTCAGTAAACCCGAGCCAGCCGTAGACAAAGCACCCATCGCAAAGCCCAGTGACGAAAGTCACGTCGTGGAGCAGGTCGACGCGCCCACCGAACAAGACACGCAAGTAGATTCACAGGACTATTCGCAGGATACCCCTGCAGGCCAAGACCAAGATCAAACGGCCGACACGGTGGACACCACACAGGGTGGCTCCGTTGATGAAGCCGCGCCAGACGTTGACAGCCAGACCCAGACCGAGCAGGCATCCGAGGTTGCAACAACAGTAGACCCTGACGGGCTGCTGTTACAGCAGACGGTTGTGCAGGTGAACGAAGCCACCACGGCACAAACCACCGACAGCAAGCAGGCTGCCGATGCCCCGCAGGCCCAGGCCGTGAATACACAGCAGGCACAGAACACCGCTGCCGTTGCCACTCCCGACGAACAATCCCAGCAATCGCAGCAATCGCAACAGCAGCAACAATCGCAACAACAGCCGAGCGATGTCTTGTCAGCCGTCGCGACCGGCCCCGTTCAACCCCAGCAGGATAAGGCGGCGCAATCGACCACCGGTGATAACACAACACAGAACCAACCGTCCGCATCCTCCCAACGCCTCGCTGTAGTATCCGAAGCCAGGCAGGCCGACACCCGCCAGTCGGGCTCAGGCGATGCGTCCCAACAGGACCAAGGCGCTCTTAACAGTGAGTCCCAATCGTCGCGGGCGGCCGTCGTTCAGGCTTCCAGTCAAGCGGTACCGGTTGCTGCCGGGGGCGGTGAAGCCGCCTCCACCGCGACCGCCACGTTTGTTTCAGGTGACACCCCACTGATACAGGCCGGTGCATCGTCCCAGGTCACACCGGCGGCGCAGACCCAGGAAACCGACAACACCCAGCTCAACACCGCCCGGCTCGCACGCGGGTTGCAGAACGCCGTGCAGCAGAAGGGCGGCTCGGTAACCTTACGTCTCACCCCCCCTGAGATGGGCACGGTTCGTATCCAACTTCAGATGCAAAATGGCACGGTCAACGCACAATTCCACGCCGAGACCGAATCGACTCGCTCGCTTTTAAATCAGCAGATGTCTCAACTCCGCTCCTCGCTGGAGCAGCAGGGGTTGACCGTCGAGCGCCTTGGGGTGCAGACTTTGCAGCAAACATCCGGGTCCAATCTACACAACGAATCACAGACCGACCGTGATGGCCAACCCAACGACGGGCGCAGCCGCGGCAGCTTCACGCGGCAGGGTGATGGTGAACAAGACCAGCCCGCCTCCGACGAACCGTCCAGTTTTGACCAGGAACTCACTCACGCGGCGTAAACACGAAGACTAACCCCCGAGCCATTTGCCGGGGACTTGAATCCAGGAGTATCAGACAATGTCAGCAGGTGCCATAGGCGGATTTGCCGCCGCCCAACCAAGCCAGCCCTCGAACAGCGCATTCGGGGAATTATCCAGCGAGGAGTTCGTCAACATCCTCGTCGCCGAGTTGAGCAACCAGGACCCCTTCGAGCCCAACGACTCCGCGGCCATCCTCGAACAGTTGTCCAGCCTGCGTAACATCGAGAGCCAGGCCTCACTGCAGGAACAACTGGAGACCATGGTTGATCAGAACGCGATCTCTTCCGCTAGCGGGATGATCGGCCAGTTTGTCAAGGGCTTGAATACCAGCAACCAGGTCGTCGAAGGCGTTGTGGACTCGCTCGTCATCGAGAACGGCAACCCGATCTTTAAGCTAAGCGACGGCACACGGATCGAGGCCTCACGCATCACCGATGTCGGCAACCTGGGCGATTTTGATACCCAGGTCGTTCAGCAATTGCTACGCAACCTCATCATCCTCAACTCCAGCGCACTGGTTGGGAAGATGGTTAGTGGGTTTGACCAGAACAACGCCCTGGTCGAGGGGGTTGTCACCAGTGTAGTGACCGAGGACGACGACTTGATTCTTGAGCTTGATACGGGTCAAAGACTTTCAGCCGGGGCCGTGACGCGGTTCTCGGATGTGCAGAAATAATCGACTGAGTTTGTAGGAAGGTTCATCGTGTCCAATGCAGGCGACTTATTACGGATGCTCATGCCAGCGGTCAGCCCCGTGCCGACCACGGGCGCGCGTCCGGGCAAGCAGCCGATCGAGTCGCTCAGCTTCGAGTCGCTGTTGGAGGACGCAAAGCAGCCCGCGGGTCAGACCGAAACAAGGCCGGTCAATTCGACAACAGAGATAGACCCCCAAGCCCCGACAGACAGCACGAAACCAGTCGATCAGACCACACAGGCCAACGCATTATCCCAATTAACCGGGATCGAATCGATACAGAACGCGTCGCTTAGGCGCATCGTCGCAGACGCGGCCGGGAAATAGTTTCTTCAGTTAAGTACAAACACACCCGTCTGGCACGGGTGGCACACGCAGGAGTTTATCATGGCGTTACAGACCGCACTTTTCAGCAGCCTCACAGGCATTACCTCCAACTCCAAACTCCTGGCGGTCGCCGGCAACAATATCGCCAACGTCAATACCACCGCGTATAAGAAGAGCCGGATCACCTTCGAGACGCAGATCTCCCAGCGGCTGACCAGCGGCTCGGCACCCACCGGCACAATCGGCGGCACCAACCCCACACAGATGGGCCTGGGCACACGCACCAGCACCATCACACGCGACTTCTCCACCGGGTCGCTGCAACCCACCGGCGTGAATACTGACATGGCCATCGAAGGCAACGGCTTCTTCATCGTCAGCACCGAGGGCAGTACACGCTACACACGCACCGGCAACTTCGTCCTGGACCGCAGCTTCAACCTCGTCAACGCCGACGGCGGGCTGGTCCAAGGCTTCGCCGTGGATGAAAACTTCGATGTCGTCGAGGGCCTGCTGGTTGACCTGACCATCCCCACCGGCGTGCTGACCATCGCCCAAGCGACCGAGAATGTCACCTTCGCTGGCAACCTCAACGCCGGCGGCGATGTCGCTACCGTCGGCAGCATCAGCACCAGCGCCGTGCTCTACTCCGACGCATTGGCGACCACTGCGGCCGTCGGGACCGACGCCCTGGCAACCCTCTTCGATGCCACCGGGACAGCGTTGTACGCATTGGGTGATGTCATCACCGTCTCGGGCGTGACCAAGGGCGGTGCCGCCATCTCCGACCGGACCTTCGAGATCGGGCCTGCCAACACCACCAACAGCCACGGCTTCGGCAGCACACTCGACGATTTCACCGCTTTCCTTGATGACATTCTCGGCATCGACACCACCCAGGCCACGACCGCTACCTCTACGCCGGGGATCACTATCGTCGGCGGGCAGATCCTCGTCGAAGGGAACACCGGCGAAGACAACAGCATCCTCTTTAGCGCCTCCAGCATCAAGAACAACAACGTCGTCTCCTACGGGTTCACCGGCACACAGGAAGCCAACGGCGGGTCCACACGCACCACGTTCGTCTCCTTCGACAGCCTCGGCTCCGAAGTTGTGATCGATCTTCGCTTCGTCTTGGAAACCAAGACCTCCACCGGCGCGACCTGGCGCTACTACGCAGACTCCACCGACGACACAGACCTGGACCTGCACCTGGGCACCGGCGTGCTGAGCTTCGACACCGAGGGCAACCTCCTGACTGTGGCCAACCCAAGTATCTCGATCGACCGTGTCGACACCGGTGCGGTCACGCCGATGAACATCAACCTCAAGTTCGCAGACCCGTTCAACACCGTGACCTCGCTGACCGACACCTCCAGCCAGATCGCCGCCCGGAATCAGGACGGCTCACAGATCGGCACACTCGAAGATTTCAGCGTCGGTGAAGACGGAACGATCTCCGGCGTCTTCTCCAACGGCCTGCTGCGAAACCTCGGCAGGGTCCCCATCGCCGTCTTCGCTAACAACAACGGCCTGGAAGAATTTGGTGGCAGTCTCTACCGTCCGACCATTAACTCCGGCATCGCCACGGTTGTCTCGGCGGGGCAGGGCGGCTCCGGCCGAGTTATCGGACGATCCCTGGAACTCTCCAACGTCGAACTCGCAGAGGAGTTCATCAACCTCATCAGCGCCAGTACCGGCTTCAGTGCCAGTTCCAGAGTCCTGACCACCAGTGACGAGCTTATCCAGGAACTACTCGCCGCCGTCCGATAATAAAGATCGTGGTTGGTGATTAGGGATTGGTGGTTAGTTAGAAGCTGGCACCAATACCAACTGCCAACCACCAACCACACCTATGATTACCGTCACCCGTCTCAATGGCAAACAATTCGTGGTCAACGCCGAGATCATCCGCACCGTGGAGTCTAACCCGGACACCACGATCATTCTGATGAACGGCGATCACATCATCGTCAAAGAAGACATGCAGCGCGTCGTAGAACTGGCCGTAGACTATGGCCGAAGCCTCCGCCGCCTTCTGGCACCGAGTTAATACGGCCCAAATAAAACCCCGCATCTGCTGCGGGGTCGCGCAGACTTTCACCCGGGTTTATGTCATGCCGATCCACGAGTAGAACCTTGGAATTTGCCTCAAACGACAAGCCAAACCAGGGCTGACCCGACACATCATCCGTTCTAATTATTCCGGGCCCGATAGACCGATAAGAAAACCAATGGACCCCCTTCGGGTCTGGGTTGAGGTGCGCTTATGGACTTAGGTATCCTGTTCGGTTTTCTCGGCACGTGGGTGTTGTTGATGTTCGCGCTGTTCAGCAGCGGTGATGTCACGATGTTCATCGATCGACCCAGCCTCATCCTCGTCTGCGGGATGACTTCGTGCGTCATCTTCTTTGCTTTCCCTGCGGGGAACGTCAAGCAACTGATCAAGATCATCAAGAGCGCGGTGTTCTTCAGTGCCCCCTCGACTTCCAAGCTGATTGAAGACATGGTCTCCTACGCCGAGATCGCACGCCGTGACGGCATCCTTAGCCTGGAAAGCACGACCAAAGACATCGAAGACCCCTTCATCGTCCTAGGTATCCAGATGGCAGTGGACGGGACCGACCCGGAACTGATCGAGCAGGTGCTGACCAACGACCTGGAAAACCTCGCCGAGCGGCACGACGTGGGTAAGGCCCTGTTGGACACGATCGGCAAGTACGCTCCGGCGTTCGGCATGATCGGGACACTGGTCGGCCTGGTTATCATGCTTAGCAACATGGACGACCCCGCCGCGATCGGCCCCGGTATGGCGGTCGCCCTGCTCACGACCATGTACGGCGCCATCATCGCCAACGCCGCCGCACTGCCCATGGCCGACCGCCTGGCCCGAAGGTCCGCCGAGGAAGTCCTCTACCGGACGATCATCATCAAAGGTGTTATGTCGATCCAGAGCGGTGACAACCCGCGGATTGTTGAGCAAAAACTCCGTACCTACCTCCCCCCAAGCGAGCGGTCCGAGGAGGAAGACGACAAAGACGCGGCGTAGAAGAACGGCTAGCTATTAGATTTCAGGCATTTGCCAGACCTTAGAACCCAGGCCCCAAACCCAATTTACCCATGGCCAAAAAGTGTAAATGCCCCCCGGCCGGCGCCCCCGAATGGGTCATGACCTACGGCGACATGATGTCGCTGCTGCTGACGTTCTTTATCCTCCTGCTGTCGCTGTCGGAGATCAAGAAAGAGGACGAATGGAAGGCCGTGGTGGAGGAAGTCAAGAAATCGTTCGGGATGAAGGGCGGCGGCGGACGCCTGCCGACCGACAACGACCCGGCGCTGACCCTGGTGAAAATCCTCGAAACCGTCCAGAATCAGCAACGCAAGGAGAAAAACACCTCCAATACCGACGATCCTGGCATGTCAGGCCGGGATCAGCGGGTCACCACCATACGCCCGGGAGAATACATCCCGGTCGGTGGAAGGGTCACGTTCCAGCCCGGATCAGCCGATCTTAGCGATGTGGCTAAACGCAATATCCGCAGCTTTATCGAGCAGGAGGAGTTCGACATCCGTGGCACCAACTACATTATCGAGCTGCGTGGCCACGCAGCGACCGCGGAGACCGATCTGATCGGCGATGCCGACCGTGACTTATGGGACCTTAGCTACGGCCGCGCCAAGGCCGTCATGGGGTTCTTGGTTAGTGACGAGATCGGGTTGAGCCCCAAGCAGGTCCGGCTGATCGGCGCCGCGGACCGAGAGCCGCTCAAGAAACAGGCCTACACCTCCTCGCAGCGGCAGATCAACCGCCGGGTTGAGGTATTCGTCAGCGAAAACGTGATCAATGATTATTCCGTGACCCGAGCCAAGACATCCTGGTAACCCAAGACGACGGACGTACCGACCATGGCTGAAGAGAACAACGACGCAACCAACGCCCCCGAGGGGGCCGGCAAGAAGAAGCTGCCGATCAAGACCGCGATAATCCTGGCGGTGGCGCTGCTCATCGAAGGGGTGGCCATCTCGGCGGTGTTCATCATGGCCAAGGGCCCCGAGCCTATCCGCGCCGACGCCGGTTTGGCCGAAGATCTGGCAGATGAAGAGAAGCAGGTCGAGGTTCTGGTCATCGCCGAGAAGTTTCAGAACACCCGCACCGGGCGTAGCTACCTCTACGACACCGAGATCTACGTCATGATCCGCAAAAAGCACATGGACAACGTCGAAGCCTCGATCGAGGGGATGCAGGCCCAGTTAAGCACGGAAATCGCCACGATTTTCCGCCGGGCCGAGCCGTCCTACCTGATGGAACCCGAGCTGGCGACGCTGACGCGACAGGTCGGTGCCGTCGTGATTGATAAGATCGGGGACGATTCCGACTCCCAGCCCTATGTATTGGGCACACTGATTAAGAAGTGCATCCGCATCCGTGCGGATATGTAACCCAAGGCAAGCAAGGAAGCAGCCATGGCAGAAGACGGACCTAACGACCAGACCAAAAACGCCACCGAGGCCGAAGCTGAGGCGCAGATGGCCGCCGCGCTCAACGAGGCGCAGTCCTCACTCAACGAGATCAAGGAATCCGTCGATTCCGCTAGCCCCCCGGACGTACCGGACTTCGGTGCTGCCGATGGTGCCGCGTTGCCGACCGGCCTTGAGATGCTCGGGGACGTCGATCTGCACGTCATGGTCGAATTAGGCCGTACCGAGATGGTCGTTGAAGACGTCTTGAAATTGGCCTCCGGCAGTGTCGTCGAATTAGACAAGCTCGCCGGCGATCCCGTGGATGTCTACGTCAACCAACGACTGGTCGCCCGCGGTGAAGTCCTTGTACTCAATGACAATTTCTGCATCCGTATCAGTGAGATCGTTGCTAATCTTCAGGAAGAGGCGCAACAAGCCACCCAAGAGCAGGCGCAGACGGTATGATGCACCGCCTGTAACGGTTTTTAATCCCGGAAGTATTTCGGGCGTCGGTTCGAGATAGAGGGTGAAAAATTCGGGGAGGATTCCAGGGGGGATGCTGGCAGCAGGATGCGGCCGGCAGCGACTCGTTCGCAGACATGAGGCCAGGAGGGCCACGGTGACTAAGACGGTATTCATTGCGTTTTTTGCGTGGGCATTGTTGCAATGCGCCCCGATTAACGCCGTGCAGGCCGACACCGACTCCCCTTCATCCGCTACCGCTAACACCCAGATACAAACAGAAGACGCCGAGAACACTCGGCTGTCCCGCCTTGCGCAACACCTGGCAGAGAGTACCTCCGGCGAACAGTCGGGCGAAGTCGAGGAAGAGGGTTCAGTTTTCAACATCGGTGAGGCCCAGACGGGAACGACCCCCTTACTCACCCGCACACCGCTTCTGCGTCCCGGATCGACGGACAATGCGGCTGACGCCGAAACAGAACGACCAGGCACCACGACTTGGCTTCTCAAAACTCTGACGGCCCTGGGTATCGTGGTCGGCTTAGCCCTCGCCATCCGGTGGGTCTACATCCGTCTTGGCGGGAAAGTCGCGGCTGGCAGCAGCCCGGTGGTAGAAGTACTCAGCCGCACCGCCGTCGCGCCACGCAGCCACGTCATGTTATTACGCGTGGGTGGCCGGGTGCTGGTGGTCAGTGAATCCTCTGCGGGGATGCGTACCCTGGCGAGCCTGGAAGATGACCAGGAAGTCGCCGACATCCTCGGTGCCGTCAGCGCCGCCAAGCCCAGCAGCATCACACGCGGCTTCGGCCAACTCCTCAACCGCTTTAATGATGACTACGACCAGCACTCCGACGGCTTGGACTCCATGGACACCGAGGGGCATCGTGCCGGTGGGCCACGCAACGCCGTCTCGGGCCTGCTTTCGCGCGTCCGTGCCATGGGTCGGCAGGGGGGTTCATCGTGATACATCACCGCCCCGTATGGATGTGGTGGGTCATCGGCCTTGTGGCCCTGGCTCTGCTATTGATCGCTGCGCCCTCCGCGCACGGCCAGGTCGATCAAGATGCTTTCGACCTCACCAACGTCGGTTCGATCATCAAAGAGGCCGGCCAGGTTCTCCCCGGTGCCAGCGAAGACGACACCACCGGCAACTTCCATACCACCATCTCCATCGTTCTGCTGCTCACCGTCTTGTCACTGGCGCCGTCGATATTGGTGATGTGTACCAGCTTCACGCGCATCATCATTGTCCTGGCACTGCTCCGTCAGGCTTTGGGAACCCAGTCGCTCCCCCCGTCCCAGGTATTGGTCGGCCTGTCGCTATTCATGACCATGCTGGTGATGGCCCCGACGTTTAGCGAGATCAACGAGACTGCCATCATCCCGCTGACCGAAAACGAGATCAACGAAATCCAGGCGTGGAACCGTGCCAAGATCCCGATCAAGGGGTTCATGTTCGACCAGATCCAGCACGCCGGCAACGAGGCCGATGTCTTTATGATCCTCGAATACCGTGGCGTTGATACCAGCGAGCCCCAGCTACTCACCCTCGAAAAAGACGTGGACCTGATTACCCTGATCCCCGCATTTATCTTAAGTGAGTTGAAGGTCGCGTTCCTGATGGGTTTTCAGCTCTACCTGCCGTTCCTGATTATCGACATGGTGATCTCGAGCATCCTGATCTCGATGGGGATGATGATGCTCCCGCCTGTGCTGATTTCGTTGCCGTTCAAGCTGCTGTTATTTGTGTTGGTGGATGGTTGGATGCTGGTTGCGGGGAACCTGTTAACGAGTTTTGCCGTGCCGGGCGTGACGACGTAGGTCGGGTTGACGCGCCACCGTTGCGCGCCCCGTGAAGCAGGAAGGAGTTTATCATGGTCATGACCGTGGACCAGGCAATCGATGTGGTGCGTGAGACGCTGACGCTCATGTTGATGCTCTCGATGCCGATCCTCGCAGCCGCCTTGGTGATCGGGTTGATTGTTAGTTTGTTGCAAGCCGTCACGCAGGTGCAGGAGCAGACGCTTAGTTTTGTCCCCAAGATCGTGGGGATGGGGTTGGCCGCGATCATCGTGCTGCCCTGGATCATCACACAGATCATGGATTTTGCGACACGGATGTTTGGCGGACCCAACGTCTAATCTTGTTGGATCGGTGAAAGGCGGGCGGAGCCCGCTTGCGGTTAGTTAAGGGTATGGAGGCCCGTCACGTTGCCCGGAGACTTTGGACCACTTCTGGATCACATGCCCGCATGGCTCATGGTCATGTTCCGGCTGTCCGGCATCTTCATCCTCGCGCCCATCCTCGGCAGCGCAACTATCCCACGCATCGTCAAGGTCATGCTCGTCTTCTCCCTGACCTTCTGCGTGTACCCCATGCTCCTTACCTCCGGCCGACCTTCCGCGGTGATGCTCGGTGTCGTGATCGACCACGGCCTGTCGCTGTGGACCCTCCTCCCCCAGATCGCTATGGAAATGATGGTCGGCCTGATCATCGGGTACTGTGCCAGCCTCCCGCTGATCGGCATGCAGATCAGCGGAGATATTATCGACAGCCAGATCGGCATCGGGTTCGCCAAGGTCGTCAACCCCGAGTCCGGCGAACAGGCTGGCGTCATCGCCAACGCACTCTTCATGATGGGGCTGGCGATCTTTGCGATCCTCGGCGGACACCGGATCATGCTCCTTATCCTCGTCGGGAGTTTCGATACGATCCCGATCGGGGGATTCAGCAACTTCGATGGCCTGGTCACGATGGTCCAAGGCATGCTTGCACTGATCTTCCAGATGGCGTTCCGGATCGCGGCTCCGCTACTCTGCCTGATCTTTCTCCAGACGGTGGCGCTGGGTTTTATCGCCCGCACCGTCCCCCAACTGAGCATCATGAGTGTCGGGTTCACCATCCGTATCCTCAACGGCGTGACCTTCCTGATCGCCTTTATCTCGGTCGCCGCCTGGGTCTATGTGGATCAGTTGGGCGTGTTGCTCGAGCAGATAGCTTTTTTCTTTGGCGTGTAGTGCTTCAATATGGCTGAGAATAATTTCGAAAAAACCGAGGCCCCAACACCCAGGCGCATGCAAGAGGCCCGGGACGACGGCAACATCGCTCGCAGCACCGACCTCACCGCTGCGATGATGCTCCTGGGAGGCATCGTGGCGCTACAGATGCTCGGGGCACACATGTTTGAGGGGCTTGGTGCCGCGACACGCGTTTTGCTGACGGCCGAGCACTCGCCTAACCCGACCCGCATCGAGGGTGTGGGCGAGATGACCTATTACAGCGCGTACATGTTCGCCACCTCACTGGGACCGATGGTCATAGCGGTCGCCGCGGTCGGCCTGCTCGCGTCCCTGGGGCAGGTCGGGTTCCTCCTGACCGCCAAGCCCCTGGAACCGAACTTTGGCAAGCTCTCACCACTGAAAGGAATCTCCAACCTCTTCAACCTCCGGGCCGTCATGCGGCTGGTGATGAGTGTGCAGAAAGTTATCTTGATCGCCGCCGTGGCCATCTGGTTTGTCGTTCGCGACATGCCCAAGATCGTACACATTGCCGAGATGGGCACCCTCCAGGCCTTCGGTGCCGCCGGCACGATCGTCTACAGCCTCGCCCTGAAACTGGCGATCCTCCTGCTGATCATGGCCCTGATCGACTACGCCTTCCAACGCTGGCAGCACGAGCAAGACCTCAAGATGAGCAAGCAGGACGTCAAGGAAGAAATGAAGAGCATGGAGGGCGACCCCCAGATAAAGCAACGCCGAACCCGCGTCGCGCGCCAATTGGCGATGCAGCGTGTCGCACAGGCCGTCCCCCAGGCCGACGTCATCGTCACCAACCCCACGCACTTCTCGATCGCACTAAAATATGAGTCCGGCTCGATGCGTGCCCCCAAGGTCGTCGCCAAGGGTGCCGACTTCATGGCCCTTCGCATACGCCAGATCGCTATCGCACACGGCATCCCCCTGGTCGAACGAAAACCCCTCGCCCAGGCACTCTACAAAACCGTCGAGATCGGTGAAGAAGTCCCCCCCGAACACTACGCGGCAATCGCGGAAATATTGGCATACGTCTACCGACTCAGTGGAAAAAGATCAGCTTAGAAAGTGTCCGCTAGTAACAACTGATGGCTAACAGCTTACCCCTCAATCCGCAGTCCATGGTTCACCGGTTCGGCCAGTACCGGCACCTGCTGGTCCCGATTGCGTTCATCGGGATGCTCTCGATGATCGTCGTGCCGATGCCGCCGATGCTCATGGACCTGATGATCGCCACTAACATCGCGTTGGCGACGATCATCCTGCTGACGACGATCTTCGTTGAGAGCCCGCTGGATTTCTCCGTCTTCCCGTCGCTGCTGCTGGGTACGACCCTGTTCCGTTTGGTTTTGAACATCGCGACAACCAAGATGATTCTTTCTGCTGACGCCAGCTCACCGACGCAGGCGACCGCCTCGGCGGGGAAGGTGATCCAGGCCTTCTCCGAGTTCGTCACCGGCTCGTCGGTCGTCGTTGGGGTCGTGATGTTCAGCATCCTGATTATTATCCAGTTCGTGGTCATCACCAAGGGTGCTACGCGCATCTCCGAGGTCGCCGCACGTTTCACCTTGGACGGGATGCCCGGCAAGCAGATGGCCATCGACGCCGACCTCAACGCCGGCCTCATCGACGAGCAGCAGGCCAAGCACCGCCGCGAAGAGATCGCACAGGAAGCCGATTTCTACGGGGCCATGGACGGTGCCGCCAAGTTTGTCCGCGGCGACGCCATCGCAGGCATCATCATCACCGTCGTCAACATCCTCGGCGGATTTGCGATCGGCGTTTTCATGAACGGTTGGACCGTCGTGGAATCCATCGACGTCTTCACCCGTCTCACCGTCGGGGACGGCCTGGTCTCACAACTCCCCGCGTTCGTCATCTCCATCGCCGCCGGCCTGATCGTCACTCGTTCCAGCAGCCGCCAGGACCTGGGCACCGAGTTGTCCGGGCAACTCACCAGTCGATCCGCTGCGGTTGGCATCACCTCCGCGTTCCTCGTGCTGATGGGTTTGCTCACGCCGCTACCCGCCACGCCGATGCTCCTGCTGGGTGGCGGTCTTGCTTTGTTTCTCTTTATAAGCCAACGGTCCCAGGTTCAGGCCGCTACTCAGACCCAGGCAGACCAAGCCGCCAAAGCCGCCCGCCCCGATGACAGCCCCGTTGAAGAAGTCATGAAGGTCGATACCCTCGAGTTGGAGGTCGGTTACGGCCTGGTCAGGCTCGTCGATCACACCCAGGGCGGGGACCTTTTGAACCGGATCACCATGATCCGCAGGCAACTCGCCTCCGAGATCGGCCTGGTCATGCCACCGGTGCGGATCCGTGACAACATGCAGCTCCAGCCCAACGACTACCGGATCAAGATCCGCGGCAACTCGATGGCCGAGGGTCAACTCCACCCAGGCCAGTTCCTGGCGATGGACAGCGGGCTCGCCTCCGAGCCCATCCAAGGCGTTCAGACGACTGAGCCGGCGTTCGGGCTCGACGCCGTCTGGATCAATCCCGGCCAGAAAGAACGCGCCGAAGCACTCAACTACACCGTCGTCGGCGCAACCGACGTCCTGGCGACCCATATCACGGAGGTCGTCCGCAACCACGCCCGCGAGCTGCTCACACGTGAAGAAACCAACAACCTCATCATCCAGCTCAAAGAACGCGCACCCAAGCTCTGCGAAGAGGTATTGCAAGCCACCGGCGACAAGCCACCTCTGGTTAAACCCGGCGAACTGCAGCGTGTCTTGCAGAACCTCCTGACCGAGCGCGTCCCGGTCCGTGACCTCGAAGTGATCGTCGAAACACTCGGCGATTGGGCGACACGCACCCGTGATATGGAAGTTTTGACAGAATATGTCCGCAACGCGCTACGCCGAACCATCTGTAACCAGTACACTGTGTCTGAACCTGTCGGCGACGAGGTGATGCCCGGCAGTCAGACCGTGAACAAACTTTACTGCGTCAGCCTCGACCCGGCGCTGGAAGATCAGATCAATGGGTACATCGACCGTTCAAGCGAAGGCACCAGCATGACCATGCCACCGGCCGTCGCCAACCGCATCACCACCGCGCTGCTGCAAGAACTCCAACGCCTCACCCAGGCAGGCCACCACCCCGTGGTCCTCGCGTCGCCGCAGGTCCGAGGCCAGGTCAGGCAGTTGATCGAACCACATCTCCCCAATGCCGCTGTCCTGGGCTACAACGAGGTGAGTAAAGGCGTCGAAGTCGAAGCACTTGGCTTGGTTCAGGTCAACGAAACCAGTGATAAGATGGCAGAAACGTTACAAGGGGCCGTGAATTGAATCTGAAAACGTTTACCGCACAATCCATGGCCCAGGCCCTGGCGCTGGTCAAGCGAGAACTGGGCTCCGACGCGGTGGTCCTGCACACACGCAGCTATAAACGCGGGGGTTTACTCGGATTTGGGGCAAAAACAGTCGTCGAGGTGACCGCCGGCCGTGGCGCCGATGTGGGCCGTGCCCGCCGCCGTGCCAACCCCTCGGTCAGAGCTGCGGCGCTGCCTAAACGCCGACCCACCATCACCCACGCCGATCCCAAAGAGCACATCGCCGCCGGCGACCTGATCCGCAAGACCTACGCCGCCGCCAAAGCCGAGATCGAAAAATCTCAGCAAACCCAGACCGTCGCCCAGCCCTCCGCCGTCATGCCCGTCCCCGCCTACGTCACCGCCCCGATTGCGCCGGACGCAAAGCAACTCGCTGATGAGATGAGTGCCGTCAAGCACCTCGTCTCTCAGATGATGCACCAGCAGAAATCCGCCGCCGCGCCTTCGTCACTGCCCAAGGGGCTCAGTCAGCAGTACGCCACCATGATCCAGCAGGAGGTCACCTGCGAGTTGGCTGATGAGGTGGTCAACAAGGTACGCCGTCAGCTAAGTGAAGAAGAGCTTCATGATGAAGACGCCTGCTTCAAGGCCGTCCGCCGTGAGTTGGTCACCTACCTGCCGATCGACAAGGACGCCACCGAGTTAAAGCGAAGCGACGACGGCCGACCCCGCACCATCGCGCTGATCGGCCCGACCGGCGTCGGCAAAACCACCACCATTGCCAAGCTCGCCGCTACCTTCAAACTTAAGCACAAGAAAAAAGTTGCGCTGATTACACTCGATACCTACCGCATCGCCGCTGTCGATCAGCTCCGCACCTACGCCGGGATCATCGGCGTCCCCCTGCACGTCGTAGCGCAGCCCGACGAGATCCAAAAAGCCTTGGACCAATGCAAAGGCTGCGACGTTGTCCTGATCGATACCGCCGGCCGAAGCCAGCGCGACGACCAACGGCTCACCCAGCTAACCGCATTCCTTGACGCCGCCAAGCCCCACGAAGTCCACCTGGTGCTCTCCTCAACCTGCTCTCAGAAGGTGCTCATGGAAGCCGTCCAGCGGTTCAGCCAGGTCCGCACGGACCGGATCATCTTTACCAAACTCGATGAGGCCGTTACCTTTGGGGTGTTGTTAAATGTTTTGGGCAAGGCGGATATGCGTCTTAGCTATGTGACAACAGGGCAGGAAGTACCGCACCAGATAGAGCGGGGATGCCCCAATCGTTTGGCAGAATTAGTGTTAGGGCAACAGGTGGGAGAGAGAAGTGATAGCTGACCAAGCCGAGGCATTACGAGAACTGGTCGCCGAGGACCTGGCCCACCAGGGTTCTGCACACCCGGATCGGCCTTCTCAGGTCTCACGACGGGCTACAACCCTTGCTGTGACCAGTGGTAAGGGAGGTGTTGGCAAGACATCGATCTCGGTCAATCTCGCGGTCCAACTCTCCCAGATGGGCCGGGATGTCATCCTCTTGGACGCCGATTTGGGCACCGCCAACGCCGATGTCGTCTGCAACATCAACCCCCAGAAAAACCTCTCCCACGTCGTCGCTGGACGTTGTTCACTCCAAGAAGCACTGGTCGAAGCACCCGGCGGCTTCCGCATGATCGCAGGGGCCTCCGGGCTGTCCCAGATGGCCGCACTCAGTGAATTCGAGCGTGCCCGTCTGATGGACCAGATGCGGGTTCTTGAAGACGACGCGGACTTAATCCTGATCGACACCGGCGCAGGGGTCGGCCCCAACGTCTTGGGGTTCCTCGTCGCCGCGGACCAAATCCTTGTGGTCACCACCCCCGAACCCACCGCCATCACGGATGCCTACGCCGTCATCAAAACCGTCTGCAGGCAAGCCCAGGGCCTGGACATCCGGCTGCTAGTGAACATGGTTCGCGACGAACGTGAGGCGCGTGTCGTTTACGACCGGGTCGCCGGGGTCTGCCGCCGATTTCTGGGTGTCACCCCCCGGTACGCCGGTCATGTTTTGTCCGACCCGCGCGTCCCCCACGCCGTGCGCCGCCGCCAGCCTTTCGTACTCGAGCACCCCGCCAGTCCGGCCAGCGTTTGCATGCACCGACTGGCACACCGTATCGACCGTCACGCCTCCACGCCGCGCGACCACGGGCTGCTTAGACGCATGGCCGCATGGCTTGTCGGGTGATGATGCGCAGTTCTTGCCGATTGATTTGTTTTGCTTTTTTTTTCAGTCTCACCTCTTTTACCCTTCACAGGCGCGCGCGATCGGCTATATTAACTTCCCAACGGATTGAACCATACCGAGCAAGGAGCGCTCAACCATCCCTTCACGTGTTATCGCAACCTGTTTCGCGCTAGTCAGTTTCGCCGCCGCAATTGTCGTCGGCGTCAATGCGGGTAACAGCACGCCGACCATCCTGTTTAGAGCAACCTGCGTCTTGATCGTGTGTTGGTTCATCGGATTCGCCGTCGGGGCCGTTGCGCAGTGGGCCATCCTCGACCACATCAAACGTTACAAACAGCAGCACCCCATACCTCAAGACAGCGTGCCCGATACATAAAGCACACCACCGCGCATGAGGCGTGGTGGTCACGTCCGACCCCAAGACCCGGGGCATTGGACGGCCCGTTTTTTTCTTACCCGTTTCTGATAATCCCCTAACGCCGCGAACGGAATCGCAAGCAAGGCGTTGAGCCGGTCAAGGAGTAGGCCATGGCGAAAACCAAACAAGCCACTAAGACAGCAACCCCAGGCCCTAACCCCATCCTTGAGGTCTGGTCCGAATACAAGAAGACCGGCACCGAGGAGCTGCGCAACCAGCTCATGGAGAACTACCTCCACCTGGTCAAGTACAACGCCGAGCGCATCTACACCAAGCTCCCCGACGAGGTCGACATCGACGACCTGATGAGCGCCGGGATCTTTGGCCTCATGGATGCGATCGACGCGTTCGATCTTGATCGTGGTGTCAAGTTTGAAACCTACTGCGCGCCACGCATCCGAGGCGCGATCCTTGATGAGCTACGCTCCATGGACTGGGTCCCACGGCTTGTCCGCAGCCGATCCAGCCTCGTCGAGCAGGCACGCCGATCGCTGCAGATGCAGCTCGGGCGTAAACCAACCGACGACGAACTCTGTGAAAAAATGGGCGTCGATCAGGACGAGTACACCAAGATCCGAAAAGACGCCGGCGCCGTCGGTGTTGTCTCGCTGTCACGCAAGTGGTTCGAGACCGACTCAAGCAAAGACGTCCGCGAGATCGACGTCCTCAAAGACGCCAAGCAGGTCAACCCCTTCAAGGTCGTTCAGAAGCGCGACCTCAAGGAGCTGATCACCAAGGGCCTGAGTCGCGCCGAACGCCTGATCGTCATCCTCTACTACTACGAAGAGATGACCATGAAAGAGATCGGCGTCACCCTGGACCTCTCCGAGTCCCGCGTCAGCCAGATGCACAGCTCCATCCTCGCCCGCCTCAAGGCACAACTGCAACACCGCAGCACCGACCTCCAGCAAGAGGTCGTGTGAGGCCCATGGGTTGATTGCTCCGTGTTGATGGTTTCAGATTGATGATTCGTGGTGTACCGCCTGGGCGTGACCACGGGTCGTTCCGCGCTGGCGGGTGTCTTTAAAACCTTCAATCATCAACCCCAAATCATCTATCCATCCGCCCCTACTTGACGTGGGGGCCAAGGTCGCTGACCCTATCGCCCCGATGCCAGATATCCAAACCATATTAGAAGGGCTGCTCGGCGAAGCGGTCGCCGCCGCGTTCGGCACTGAGTTCGCCGACGCCGACCCCATCCTCCGTCAAGCCACCAACCCCCAGTTCGGGGATTACCAGGCCAACCTCGCCATGGGCTTGGCCAAACGGCTGAATCAAAAGCCCCGCGACATCGCCGACGCCATCAAGGAAAAACTCCCGATCGGCGACACCCTCGTTAACGCCGAGGTCGCCGGCCCGGGGTTCATCAACCTCACGCTCAACGCCGACCTGCTGGGTTCTCAATTGGCTGGCATAATCAAGTGTGACCGCCTGGGCGTCCCTGTAGACCCGACCCCAACACAGGTCGTGATCGATTACGCCAGCCCGAACCTCGCCAAGGAAATGCACATCGGCCACCTGCGGTCCACCATCATCGGTGACGCCATCGCACGTGTCCTGGAGTTTCAGGGCCAGCACGCCACCCGACAGAACCACTTGGGCGACTGGGGCACGCAGTTCGGCATGCTCCTGGAGCACCTCATAGACACCGGCTGGGAACAGTCCGACGACCATCACATCGGCGACCTGAACACCCTCTACCAGGAAGCCAAGAAACTCGACGACGCCGACCCAGGCTTCGCCGATCGCGCCCGCAAACGTGTCGTCGCGCTTCAGGGTGGTGACGAGCAATCCCTCACGCTCTGGCGGATGCTCATCGACGAGTCCGTCCGCCACATGAACGACATCTTCACCCGCCTGGGTGTCGCACTATCCAATGACCACCTCAAGGGAGAGAGCTTCTACAACGACCGCCTAGCACCCGTTGCCGAATCGTTGCAATCCGCCGGCGTCGCTGTGGAAAGCGAAGGCGCCCTCTGTGTCTTCAATGACACCGACGACGCCCCCCTGATCGTCCGCAAGTCCGACGGCGGCTTCGGCTACGCCGCCACCGACCTTGCCGCACTGCGCCACCGAATCGAAGACCTCGGCGGCCAACGTCTTATCTACGTCGTCGATTCACGCCAACGCGACCACTTCAACAAGTTCTTCGCCACCGCCCGCCGCGCCGGCTGGGTCGGCGATACCCAATTAGAATACGTCCCCTTCGGCACGATCATGGGCAAGGACCGCAAACCCTTCAAAACCAGGGATGGCGGCACCGTCAGGCTCACCGACGTCTTAAACGAAGCCATCGACCGGGCGGGCAAAGTCATCGCCGTCAAGGCACCGGACCTGTCGCCGGATGAACGAGACAAGATCGCCAAAATCGTCGGGATCGGTGCCGTCAAATATTTCGATCTCAGCAACGACCGCATCAAGGACTATGTCTTCGACTGGGACCGCATGCTCGCGCTTGAGGGAAACACCGCGCCGTACCTACAAAACGCCTACGTCCGTATCCGCTCGATCTTCCGCAAAGGTGAAGTGGACCCCGCCACACTCGATGGCGGTGCAATCAAACTCGAACACCAAGCCGAGCGGGCTCTGGCGCTGCAACTGCTACAACTACCACGCATCGTGGGCTCGGTCGCCGACAGCCTCGAACCCCACCGGCTGTGTACGTATCTTTACGAACTGGCCTCGTCGTTCCACAAGTTCTACGAGAAATGCCCCGTCCTCGCCGCCGACACCGAAGCCCAGCGCCTAAGCCGCCTCGCGCTGTGCGACCTCGTAGCCCGCACGCTCAAGCAAGGCCTCGAACTACTAGGCATCGGCACCGTCGAACGCATGTAAGAAGAAGCCGTTAGCATTAGCCCCCATAAAGCCCCGGATGGCATCCGGGGTCTACACCGACCCCCAATCCCCCATGCTCGACACCGCTCTAAAAGAATGGTCCATCGTCTGCGACCTGCTGTTGTCCGGCGAGTTGACGCTGTTGTTACGCAAGGGCGGCATCCACGAATCAGGCGGTCCCGGCGTATTCGAGTTGGAACACCCACGCTTCCTCCTGTACCCGTCCTATGTCCACCAGAAGCCGAACATGATTAAGCCCGCGCTTCGTGACCGGGTCAATGTATTGGATGAAGAGCCCGGCGAGGTGACCTTTGCAGGTCTTGGTGAGGCCGCGAAGATCTGGCAAGTGACCTCGCGCCAAGCGTTTGACCAGCTCGATGACCTGCACTGCTGGTCCCCCGCACAGATCGACATGCGTTTCAACTACAAACCCGACCGCCCCCTGTACCTCATGGCGGTCCGTGCCTACCGGTTGACACAACCCCGCACGGTTCAGAACCACGCCGAGTATTCGGGCTGCCGCAGTTGGGTCGCGCTAAGGCCGGATGATGTGGTTAACGATGGGGGGGCCACTGCGATCATCGCCGAAAAAGATTTTGCCGTGATCATCAATCGTGTAGATCAGGCACTTCGCTAAGGTCGTCCGAGTCGATCTCCTCGGCCTGATTCAACCCAAGCGCTTCGTTGAGCACATCGTTCGCCCATTCACGATCGCGTTTATTAAATGCCGTGAGGATCACGGTGACTGCGCCGTCGGTGGTCATCACCTCCAGTTCGCTCCACATCACCGAGGCAAAGACCTTCTCGCCGGGGATCCCCAGCAATACCTCGGTGATCTGCCTGGCCGGGTCGATACACAGACGGACCAACGCGATCATGTGTGTCTGCCAATGACGTTTTGTTATTGCCTCGGACACGACGAGCCTGCCGTTCCCGAATAGAATCGACGCCTTCGCCTGATAGGCGGACACCGCGATCAAGCAGGTGATGAACCCCAGCAGCAAACCGGCCAACCCAAATATCGCAGCCACCATATGGGCGCGGGTTTCATCATCCAGCAGCACCATCAAACCGAACGCGCTGCCCATCAGCAGCGGCACGCCCACCGCGGTTAGAGGTTTATACAGCCAACGATTGCCGGCCGTAAGACCCAGACGCACGCCCCCGTCCACGAAATCGACATCCACCTCCAACCCCGTAGGTGGCAACGGTTGATTAGCAATCGCGTCTGCGATCTCATCAGGCGTAAGGATCACGGCGGACATGGTTGGGCCCTCATCTGTGTGAATAAGCGGCTTCCCAGCGTCACCCATCTTACCAGAGAATATGGGCGATCAAGACGAACCCACCCTTAGCGCCTCTCGCAACACCGCCGCGATCCACGTCAACTCATCATTCGATAGCTGGCTGAACATCGATATCTTCTTGCCCTCGTGCAGCCGGACCTGCAGATTCAGTACAGGCACATCGTTAATCTCGACCCCGCTCTTGTCGCGGCGGATCGACTTGATGTTGTCGCGATGGACTTCCTGCTGGCGGGTCTTGAAGATGTTCTGGCGGGTGATTAGCAGGGTGTCGCCAACCACATCCAGGATCGCCCGACGTCGACCGGCGTTAATCGTTGCGACCAGGACGCCGATCCCCACGGCCCAGAATACCGAAAAAATCACCCCGAATATCAGCATGTCACTCACGTTCTGCTTACCCGAAAACAACCAGAACCCGGTGAACACCGCCATGAGCCCGTTCCACACGATCGAAAAGCCCAGCCCCCCCTTGCCGCCCTTGCGTATCCCCACCGGCGGGACCGTCAGCGTCAGATCGTCGCCGTTCGTTTCGAGGATCACCCCGCTGCTCACCGGCTTAGGTGGTACCAACGGCACAACCTCTGGCGTGTACCCGCCATCCCCGGATGCCTGTTCTTCTCTGCGGTCCTGACCCAGTGTACGTTCCTCTACCTGGATGCCTGTGTCCCCGCCATCAATTAACCGTGTGCCGTTGGTCGCCTCGCACCGTTTGGCTAGTCGGTCCGCGACCGCACGCAGCATCGGCTTGGGATAGCCCCACGCAAGGTTGTAGAGTTTGTCACCGGTGGTCACGACATTCAGCGCACTGAGCGCCGCGCCGATCGCGACCGTCGCTTCATCCACGTTGGACGATTTGACCTGGAACTTGCGGATTTTTTCAAGCGGGATCTTCCTGCGCCAGCGTGCGAGGCCGCTGCGTTGTGTGGCGATCAGTCCGTCGTCACGTATTTCGATGACACTCCGCCCACCGATGAGCATAACACCCAGGTAAAGCATCCCCAGCCCGATGAGAAAAAACGGCAGGCCGAATACCGCGTTGAAGAGGTCCAGCGGTTTGGCGGTCGTGCTTTGGGTGACAAGCCCCCATAGCCCGCCTTCAACCAGTGAGGTGTACAGCCCGGCAAAACCGAAGATCACCCCGATCATTATCAGCGGAATCGCCGCGATCCTGACACAGCCGACCTGCCGACCGGGCATCTCGTACCGCTCGCCTTGCGGTGTGCTGATGACGTCGATCTCGGGGGGGAGGGCCTTGGGCATACCTTATCTAATGATATCGGCAGGCCGGCCCCAAAACTGCGAGTGAATAGTCGCTCTATCGCAAAACCGTCCTAAGCCGGCTGCGGCAACGGCCGTCGGCTCTCCAGGTGGACCCGCAGATGGACCCACAGGCTGGTGCTGCCGACATACAGATACCCCGACGCGAACAACACCAGGAACGGCAGGCTGATGACAGCGTATTCGGCGTGCAGCGACATCCAGACGCACGCCAGCATGTAAAAGCCCATCCCAAGTTCCAGCAGACACACCGAGCGTTTCATCGACGGGATCGGGATGACCCGTGCGATCCCCCCCCCTAATCTTTCGGGGGGAGTCAACTCATCTTGATCGGCAACCTGTCCGGTTACACCTGGCAACTCCGCTGGGATTGCGGGGGGAACACCGGGGGCAGTTCCGCAGGCGGAGGTTGTGTTGTACTTGGGCGTGCGGATAAACGCGCTCTCGTGACCGAGCAGGGCTTCGACACAAGCGATTGCATTGTTCAACGCGATCCCGATCCCGATCGCCATCAGCACCGGCACCTGTGCCAGCGTGCCCAGGGCGCTGCGCTTTTGCGCCCGTTGACTGGCGATGTAAAAGACCGTCGCCGAGACCGTGCCCAGGCCGAACAGGCTCAACCCCGCCGCCACCGCGAACCACGAGCCTTCACCGAACGGCTTGATATTCATCGCAATCGCCGGGTAAAACAACATCGCAAACAGCGTGATATACAGATACACCATCGGGCTGGTCAGGTGGAAAAACGCCTCGATCTTAACCTTCTTGGGCACATCCGCACGCATCACCGTTGGCAGCAGCTTGATGGCCGTCTGGATCGAGCCCTTGGTCCACCGGTGTTGCTGGCTCTTGAAAGAGTTGATCTCCGGCGGCAACTCCGCGGGGCACTGCACCCAAGGCAGGAACAAGAACTGCCAGCCCGCCAACTGCGCCCGGTACGACAGGTCGACATCTTCCGTGAGTGTGTCGTGCTGCCAGCCGCCGGCGGACTCGATCGCCTCGCGCCGCCACAGCCCCGCCGTGCCGTTGAAGTTGATCCAAGCCCCCGAGCGGTTCCGCGCGGTGTGTTCGATCACGAAGTGCCCGTCCAGGAAGATCGCCTGCCCACGGGTCAGGATCGAGTCGTTCCTATTGATGTGCGCCCAGCGTGTCTGCACCATCCCCAGCCTGGGGTCGGTGAAGTAGTGGACCGTGCGTTTGAGGAAAGCGGTGGGGGGGATGAAGTCGGCGTCGAAGATCGCGATCAATTCCCCGGTCGCAAACTTAGTGGCGTCTTCAAGCGCCCCCGCTTTGTACCCCGACCGGTCTTCGCGGTGTAGATACTGGACATCGACCCCACGTTGGACCCAATAATCGACCCGTTGCCGTGCCAGGTCAGCCGAACTGTCGGTCGAGTCATCGACCACCTGGATCTGCAAACGGTCCGTCGGGTAATCGATCTCACAGGCCGCGTCGATGATCCGATGCACGACCGCGCCTTCATTGAACATCGGCAGTTGCACGGTGACCCGGGGGACCTGTTCGTAGCGCTGCTCCGGCCGAGGCCTGACCTGCCGGTGCCGTCCATAGAGGAACACCAGCCAGTACCGATGCAGGCCGTAGACCCCGATCACCGCCATCAGCGCGAGGTACGTCCCTGTGACGGGCCAACGCAAGACCTCTGGGTCGATCCAGGCCGGAAAGCTAAGCATTGAAAGCAATTGAGTCATCGCAGCAAATTTCGTTTTTGGTTACCGGACCTGTCCGTGGGGTAAATCCGTAGCAGTCACCCCTGTCCCGCACGGTGTCCTAGGCCGCATAGTAGCCCAAACCCTCCGGCATGGCTACGCAACGGCCTCACATCCAGCCTCCGCATCACTACCTAAAGACTATCGGCCCCGCCGTCCGATAAACCTTCCGTCGGCCTGCGTTTAAGCCGGCGGGGGCCCGCGACCCGATAACGGCTGTACCACGGGCAGCGAGTCGTAGTCTGTAGCAAAGGTGGGTCATGACGCTTCGAAGCATACTAACGCTAACCACCTTGGTCTTGTTTTTATTCACAAGCCCCGGTTGCAGCCAGCATTACAACGGGGGATACGGCCTGAAAAGCCAGGACCGCGAAGCTGTCCTGGCCTACGAACGCGCTAAGCAGGACCGGGCTGAAAGCGTCAAGGCCACCAAACTCGCCACCAAACGCTCAGGCCCCGTTGATTTCCAGGCTGGTGGGCAGACCATCGAATCAGGCCCCGTCCCACGTCTGGGCTACACCGCGGATGCACGCCCAAGCTACACCCAGAACGTCGCCAAGCGCTCCATCGGGACCATGGGGCTCTACGGCCAGGTCCGAAAACCCGGCAACGCACGCACCAGCCCACTGGACGGCATCAACAATCTGCGCCAAGTCACCTTCACCACCGAGGGTGCCGACTTCGATCCTGACATCGACCCCACCGGCTCGATTCTGGTCTACGCCTCCACACGCCACCGCGAAACCTCCGACCTCTACGTCAAAGCAGTCACCGGCGAGGCCCTGCGGCAACTCACCGACGACCCCGCCAACGAGGTCATGCCCGTCTTCAGCCCCGACGGTTCCCGGGTCGCTTTCGCCTCAGACCGTTCGGGTAACTGGGATATCTACATCATGGATATCGCTGGCGGCCAGCCCGTCCAAGTCACCCGTGACGCCACCGACGACTTCTACCCCAGCTTCTCACGCGACGGCCAAAAACTCATCTACAGCACCTTCGGCACACAGTCCGGCCAGTGGGAAATGGTCATCATCGACCTGAACAACACCTCCACCAAACGTTACATCGGCCACGGCCTGTTCCCCGTCTGGTCCCCTACCCAAGACAAAATCGTCTTCCAACGCGCACGCCAACGCGGCACACGCTGGTTCAGCATCTGGACCATCGACTTGGTCAACGGCGAGCCGATGAACCCCACCGAAATCGCCGCCAGTTCCAACGCCGCCGCCATCACCCCCGACTGGAGCCCCGACGGCAAGCAGGTCGTCTTCTGCACCGTCATCGACCCCGACGCAGAAGAATCGGATGGCCCACTCCAGGCAGACCTCTGGCTGGTCAATACCAATGGCACTAACCGCGTCCGTCTGACCATGGGCCGATTCGCCAATATCCAACCCATCTGGGCCGGCTCAGGCACGATCTTCTTCACCTCCGACCGTTCCGGTGAAGGCATGGAAAACGTCTGGTCGATCACCCCCGACCGGGCCCAGCAGCTCGCTATCCGACCGATTGAACCCTTCCTGGCGCAGGGTGTCCCGCAGATGCCCGGCGCACAGAGTGAAGGAACCGAGGCCATGGTGCCGACCGAATAAAGACCGATACCCGCCGCCGCCCGCTATTTGAAGACGGGCCGTGGCGACAAGACCCATGCCGGCAGCGGAGGCTGACCGGAAAACTCCTGGCAGGACGCCATGAAAAGTGAACAGGCCATGTGGATGGTAGTGGTGCTGGTGGTTTTAACCGCTGGCTGTCACTACCGAGGTGCCCAACAGCCCACCCGACTTTCGGCCCCCTACGGGGATCGTCAGCTCTGGGCTATCGTCCCGCTACGCAACGAGTCCGGCAGCCTACACGCCGACGGACTCAAGGCAGCGGACCAGCTCGCACAACGTCTCGAAACCGTCATGGGGCTGGACACCGTCCCGGTCAACCGAGTCCTCGCAGCGATGCAGGCCCTGGAGATGTCCGCCGTCTCTGACTCCAAGGATGTCGTCGCACTACGCACCGTGCTGGGTGTTGATGCCCTGGTCGTCGGGACCATCACCGCGTACGACCCTTACGACCCGCCCAAGCTTGGGATCGCCATCGAGTTGTATTTTGACCCACGACGAGAAAGCGCTCACACGACCAACCTCCGTGAGCTCGTCCGGGCCGGGACCGATGACGTCGCCCTCCCCGACCAGCCGACCCGCCCAAGCCGACCCGTCAGCGTCGTATCCGGTTTCTACGACGCAGCCGACTCGGCAATACACCGCAAGCTCGTGACATACGCCGCGGAGCGCAGCGGGCAAGACGAAGATGACCTGGACCCCTCGGGCTGGCGCCTCTACCAAATCGACATGGACCTGTACACCGAGTTTGTGACTTACTTGGTGAGCAAGCAATTATTGCGCGTCGAACAGGATCGACTCGCTCCGCCCATGCTCACCGCAGAACCCGCTACCTAACGGGTCGGCACGCCGCCGATCCTTCGCGGGATCGAGTGCCGTGCCAATGACTGAACCTAACCCAAAACCTCAACCCGGACCCTCACTCCAGGAGCAGACGACCACCGACGGCGTCCGCGAATTGGTCCTGGTTAAACAGGGTCAACGCTACGTCTTCCGCTGTGCCCCCGGCCAGGAACCCCAGCTCCTGGACCAGCTTATCGAGATGGCACGCGACAACGAATCCGACATCGAATGGTTCGATGCCGCCATGCTCTCCCACCAACTGGGCGTGAGGATGGTCGATCAACTCCAGCAAATGAAACAAGAACCGGGGACGTAACCCGCTCAAAACACGCACGGGCACACGCCCGATGGACAGACAAACAAATTCGTGCGGCCGATCGGCCGCGCCGGCCGATGACAGAAGAGGAAATAGCCATGGTTGCAAAAAATCAAACGCTCGAACAATTCGTCAACTACCTGCGGTACGAGAGGCACTTCAGCCCCTACACCGCCCGGTGCTACGGCGCTGACCTGCGCCAGTACGCCGAGTTCCTCAACGGCGACGCGCCCGGCCAACAGCCGCCTATCGCCTTGGCTCAATCGCACCAGGAAGACACACCTGCTGCCCCCGACGCCCCCGAGAGCGGCAACGGCCACACCCGGCTGGACGCCCGACTCCAGAGCGCCGACTCCATGGTTGTCCGTGGCTTCCTCACCCATCTGGACGGCTTTGGCTACTCCCCTGCCACCACCGCTCGAAAAATCGCCACACTCCGCAGCTTCTACAAGTGGATGCTCAAGCGTGGTACCGTCCACACCAACCCCATGCTCCTGATCCGCACGCCCAAGCAGACCAAGCGTCTGCCCAAAGCCATCAGCGTTGAAGAGGTCGAAAAGCTCCTCTCCGCACCCGACAACCGCGACACACTGGGCTCCCGTGACCGCGCGATCCTCGAAACGCTTTACTCCACAGGCGTCCGTGTCAGCGAACTGGTCGAACTCAACCGCAACGACCTGGACCATGTCGGCCAGACACTGAACATCCGCGGCAAGGGACGCAAAGAACGCATCGTCCCCCTGGGCTCCCACGCCATCGCGGCCATCCGCCACTACCTCACGCTCTTGGAGCCCGACCAACGCTTCACCGCTCTCCGTGAGCAGTCGATGTCCGACCCCGCCCTCCCGTTGTTCGTCAACAAAAACGGTGGCCGGCTCTCCACACGCTCCGTACGCCGCAAGCTGGACAAATACCTCATAACCTGTGGTCTGGACTCCACCATCAGCCCGCACACCCTCCGTCACAGTTTCGCGACCCACCTTTTGGACAACGGTGCCGACCTCCGCAGCGTGCAGGAACTCCTGGGCCACCAGTCCCTGTCCACCACACAGATCTACACCCACCTCTCGTCCATGCGGCTACGCACCGCCTACGACGACGCCCATCCCCGGGCGATGTGACCCCGTGTACGTCTGACCCTGATCCACCCTCAGCACCCACACATAGCATGTGTGGGTGTTGTTTTTTATAATGATGCGCCCCCTCACGTTGACGGCAGCAACTCCCCGCCCGCATACTAAACCCCAGTCCCCAGTCCCCAGTCCCCAGTCCTTAGACCCTAGACCCTAGACCCCCCCCCCATGTCCTCCCCGCAACGAACCTCGCACCTGGCCTTGCCCCGCACCGGCATACGATCGGTCCCGGCCCACCTGATCCTCGTCACCGCCTCCGCCGTGATGATCGCGTTTTCGTTCGCGCCTTGGGGACTGTCCTGGCTGGCCTACATCGCGCTGTGGCCGGCAGGCCTCTTAGCCGCACGCGCCGACTCCACCGCACGACTGACATGGACCTCGTTCGTCGTGTTCTGGGTCGCCTGGCTTATCATGATCGCCTGGGTCGCACCGGTCACCCAAGGTGGATACGTCGTACTCGCCGCGCTCATGGCTTTCTACTGGGCGCTCGCGCTCGCCGTCGCCCACCTCCTGCACAAACGCTACCGCACCGCCATGACCATCCTGCTGCCCCTTGCATGGGTCGCCAGTGAATATGTCCGCGGCCGATTCCTCGCAGGTGGCTTCGGCTGGTTCTCATTCGGACACTCTCAAGCCGCCTTCAGCCCCGACCAGTCCGCCGGACGCATCATCCAATCCGCCGACCTCTTCGGCGAACTGGGCGTCAGCTTCATCGTCGTCATGACCAGCGGGCTGCTCGTCGACCTGATGACCCACCCGCTGATGCGCCCGGTCGGCCAGGCCAGGCACCGCATGAACCGAACCATCCGCGGCGCACTGGTCCTCTGGCTTGGCATACTCTCCGCCTCCTGGTTCTACGGCGGCTACCGCATCAATCAATATCAACAAGCCACACGCCCCGGCCCACGCATCGCCGTCATCCAGACCAACGTCTCTCAAAACAACAAAGTCCACAGCACACCCGACCAGGACGCCCTGGACTGGCGGCGCATGATCGAACTGACGCACCAGGCAGCCAACACCTCCCCCACACCCGACATCATCGTCTGGCCCGAGACCATGGTCCCCCGGGCCATCAACCCCAAAGCACTCGCCTTCTACCGCGACGTCGATAGCTACTACGCCGGCAGTGAGATCTACCACCAACTGATCCGTGAAACCGCACAAGCCGTCGGCACCAACCTCATCGTCGGCTCGCCCGCCTACGAGGCCTTCGTTCAGGAAACCTTCTCCGACGGCGGCGTCGGCCCCGTCCCCAAACCCCGCTACAACTCCGCCTTCCTCTACTACGCCGACGGCGAACAATCACCCAAGCGCTACGACAAAATCCACCGCGTCCCCTTCGGCGAGTTCATCCCCTGGGTCGGCGCGATCCCCCCAATCAAATCGCTCTTCCTCAAGTGGTTCACCCCCTACACCCGGGACTATTCATTAGCCCAGGGCGAATCCCTCACTGTCTTTGATATCCCCGTGCAACCCCCAGCAGCCAACCAAGACAGCCAAGACAGCCAAGACAGCCAAGATGCACCGCCAGAAACTTCCGCCCCCTCGATCATCCGGGCCGTCACCCCGATCTGCTACGAAGACGCCGTCGGCCGAGTCATACGCAAACTCGTCTACCAACCCAACGGCACCAAGCGTGCTGACATCCTCATCAACCTCACCAACAGCGCCTGGTACCCCGGCCACTACCAACAGACCCAGCAACTCCAGATCGCCACCATCCGCTGCATCGAAAACCGCGTCCCCATGGCACGCAGCGTCAACGGCGGGATCAGCGGCTTCGTCGATTCCCTCGGCCAAATCAGCCACGCCGTAGAAGTGGGGGGGCGCACCCAGTGGGTCGATGGTTTTTCTGTCGCCTCTCCCCGTTTGGATACCCGATTAACCCTCTACGGCTACCTCGGGGACACGCCCGCCGCCTGCCTGACAGCCCTCACCGCAATCCTGCTTCTCTTAGGTAAGATATCACCCCGAAAGGCCGGGCATTAGTCCGCCTCTCACCCTAACCACGCTTTACACACGACCGAATCAAGGAGCGATGCCGTGAACCGATGGACCCGCCTAACACTAAACCCCAGCACGTTTGGCCGCCTCTTGGTGATAGCGACCTGCCTGCTGGCCTGTGCCGCTCCCCTCAGCGCCGCCAGTAATTCAAAGGACGCAGACGCCGCCCCCACGCTCCTGCAACTCCGTGAAGAAGCGATCGGGATTCTACAGGACGCAGCCAACGACAAAGACCCGTTCCTCCGCGCCAACGCCATCGAGGCCATGCAGAGCGTCCCCAGCCGGGCCCTCCCCCTGGCGCAGATCGGCCTGGAAGACGAGCACCCCGTCGTCCGCTTCACCTCCCTGGTCACCATCGGAAAGATGCGCCTCCGTGGCTTAGGCCCCGCCGCCGTCCGTGCCCTAAATGACCCCGACCCCTCCGTCCGTGCCGCAGCCATGTACGCCGCACGCCGCTGTGGCAAGCAGGCAGACATCAGCGAGATGGCACAGATGCTCGCCTCTCCCAACCCCTCGGTCCGCAGCAACGTCGTCATGCTCCTGGGCCTCATGGGCGACAAAAGCGCCCTCCCCATGATCGAAGCCCAGACCAAAATCCCCATGCCCGACCAGCACGTCAACAAACTCCGCCGCACCATCGTCCGCGTCCAGGTCGCCGAGGCACAGGTCCTCCTAGGCGACTCCGAAGCCATCAGCCCCCTGCGTGCCGCCGCGTTTTCCGAGTTTGACGAGGTCCGTGTCCTCGCCGTCACCATGCTCGGCCGCCTCCAAGACGCCTCCGCAGAGACCGCCCTGATGGCCATTGTCCAACGAAGTGACCAGCCCATCGAGTTGCAACTCGCCGCCGCCGAAGCCGTCTCCCACATCGGTGGACGTGCCGCGGTCAAGGAACTTCTCCAGCAATCAACCCTGACCACCCAGGCCTGCACATCCGATAACCCCGTCCTCCGTGCCCAGGCCGTCATCACCGCCGGGGCACTGGAATCCGCCCGCGCACGGATCTACAAGGAACTGCTCCCCGCAGACCCGCCGTATATCTGGCGTCTGTTTGAAGATACGGCCTTTGTCGCCGTCATGGGCCAGCTCATGCAGGACCCCCACCCCCAGGTCCGCCTCTCCGCCGCCGCCGCCGTACTCCGTGCCCTCGCACAGTAAAAATAAGCCCCCACAGCCCCACACCCAACCAACCAGGCTCGGCGGTTGACAAGCCCTGCCCTGCAAGTAGATAATGACTCTCCGTGTGGGGCGCTTCATCGCCTCACCAACCGTGGTAACAAAGTAGTCCCTTAATCTCGCTTTGAGAGGATGTTCAATTGAGTCCGTTGACCAAAGCCTTCGTCGTGTTGGTAACCGTGCTGTCCGTCCTGCTGGTCGCTCTGATCGTGCCCTACGTGGCACAGACTCAAGACTACGCAGCACAGATCCGTGACCTCCAGGCAACAGCCAGCCAGGCCGAGATCAGTGCCAAGGTCGCCCAGCAAGAGAAGTCCGCTATCCAGGAAGGTGTCTCCAAAGAGTCCGCCCTCCTGAACCAGCGGGTCACCGCCCTGACCAAGGAACTGAATCAGCTCCGCGAACAGGCCTCTACCGCCAAGAGCGACGTCCTGCTTGGCGAACGCAAGCTCGCCCAACTCGAAGCCGAGTTGTCCCGCCTCTCCTCGGCCGCCGTCCAAGACGCCAACCTCCTGACCATCACCACCACCGACCTCAAAGAAACACGCACCTCCCTGGTCGATTCACAGACCAAGCTCGTGCAGCTAGGCGACCGCAACAACGAACTGGAAAGCCAGCGTGACAGCCTCAACCGCCAAGTCAACCGCATCGGTGAGCAGATGGTCAGCCTTGAGCAAGACAACGTCTCGCTCCGCGGCCTGCTCGCACGTGTCCCCGATCAGTACCGTCAGGAAGTCAGCTCCGGGCAGGGCGCTCAGCCCCAGTTCGAGTCCTCTAGCCCAATCGCCGGCACCATCACCGACGTCCAGCTCTCCGCCGGTGCACAACTCGTTCAGGTCAATGTCGGCATCAAGGACGGCGTCGAAGAAAACATGAAGTTCCTCGTCCACCGCAACGAACAATACGTCGGCACCTTAGTCGTAGTCCGCGTCGAATCCGCCATCGCAGCGGGCCGCATGGTCCTCTCCAAGGGCAGCGTACAGGCCGGCGACCAGATCTACACCGGCCCTTATTGATCACCGGACACCGCTCGTAACCGACCAAGACACACACCGCGTATATACGCCACGCCTCGGAGTATTCAGTCATGGCAGATACCAGTTCAGGCTCCTCCGAGAGCATCTACACAGTCCTGGTCTTCGTCTCCTTGTTGATGCTGCTGGCAGGTGTGGGCTACGTCCTCTACCGCGGCAGTCAGGTCTTCGGCGGATACACCTGGTTCCTCCCGTCCTGACCGAATCTGTCCCCCGCATGCCGGGCACCGACGGATTCCGATAAAACTCATTCCACCCGCCCGTAATCACCGATAACCACCCTATATGACGGGGTACCGTTTCCCCGTTGCGCGATACGTCGCGCACCGTTACGGCGATTGGATACAATCGTGTCCAACACGGACCCACACCCGATCACACCGTGCGACAGGGACCCAACCGCTTGAATCTTGACAGCATACTAAGCTGGTTTTCGGTCGATATGGGGATCGACCTGGGCACATGCAACACACTCGTTTGCGTGCGCGGCGAGGGTATCGTCCTGAACGAACCCAGCGTCGTCGCCGTCAAAAAAGGCACCAACCAGGTACTCCAAAACGGCAACGCCGTCGGCTGGGTCGCCAAGGAGATGCTCGGCAAAACACCCGGCTCCATCACCGCCATCCGACCCCTCAAAGACGGCGTTATCTCCGACTTCCAGATCACCGAAGCCATGCTCGGCTACTTCATCCGCAAGGTCAACGGCAAACGACCCTTCGTCAAACCCCGCGTCGTCATCGCCGTACCCTCCGGGATCACCGCCGTTGAAAAACGTGCCGTACTCGACTCCGCCGAACGCGCCGGCGCACGCCGTGTCTTCCTCGTTGAAGAACCCATGGCCGCGGGCATCGGCGCAAGCCTCCCCATCGTCGAAGCCACCGCCAGCATGATCGTCGATATCGGCGGCGGCACCACCGAGGTCGCCATCATGTCACTCGCCGACATCGCACAATGCGAATCCGTCCGCGTCGCAGGCGACGACATGGACGAGTCGATCATCAACCACATGAAAAAAGCCTACAACCTGATGATCGGCGAACAGACCGCCGAACGCATCAAGATCGAGATAGGCTCCGCAGCCCCCGACGGCGAAGACCGTTCCATGGAAGTACGCGGCCGTGACATGATCTCAGGGCTCCCACGCAAAACCGTCATCACCAGCGAAGAAATACGCGAAGCCTTGCAAGAGCCGCTTAGCGCCATCATCGAAACCGTCACACGCACACTCGAACGCACCGAGCCCGAACTTGCCGCAGACCTCGTCGATAACGGCGTTGTCCTCGCAGGCGGTGGATCACTCCTACGCGGCATCGACACCGTCATCAGCAACGCCACCGGCCTGGACTGCCGAGTCGCCGAAGACCCACTCACCTGCGTCGCACGTGGCACCGCCATCTACCTCGAACACCTCGAGGAATGGAAAGCCACCATGGAAAGCGACATGGACGACACCTGATACCAGCACCACGGCGAGGAGAAACCGCGGCACCGTAAAAACATACGGGCCGTGTTTCCACTTCATAGCCGCAGATGAATATCCGCGGAGACTCGCCTACCCATGCCGCCCGCAAATCGGATACCCCGGCTGATGACAAGCAATGCACTAGCCAAGGCGACACGGGTATGAACAGGCCGCCCATCACACCCAAACGACTCATGATCGCAATTGCGATCCTCCTGCTGATCTCCAGCCAACTCCCCACCCGCGCCGCCACTGCCCTCTCATACGTCCCCCGCTCCTTCGTCTCGCTCATCAGTAAACCCGCAGCCATGCTCCACCGCATGTCCACCACCCTCCGCCCATCACGCGCACAACCGCTTGACTTCACCGGCGACCTCGCTCAGCAACTCGCACAAGCCAGGGTCTACATCGACAACCTGGAACAAGAGGTCATCGAACTCCGCAGCGTCTCCGAGAGCCTCGCACAGATCGACGCACTCCTGGACCTCGGCGGCATACGCCTCGTCGGCGCTAACGTCTTGGGATTCAACGGCGACCTTGAAAACCCCATCATCACCATCGGCGTCGGCTCCAACGCCAAGCTCCGCGAAGGACTCGCCGTCGTCTGGGGCGCAGGCCTCGTCGGCAAAGTCGTCAGCACCTCCGCCAACACCGCCGACGTCCAGCTAATCACCGCCGCAGGCACCCAACTCCAAGTCCGCATCACCAAACCAAGCACCACCGGCGCTGCAGCACCCCTCCCCGCATTCATCCAAGTCGCAAGCGACGGCCGATCCTTCTTCACCGAAGAATTCTCTGTCAACGACCCCGTCCAGGTCGGCGACCTCGTCCACCTCGCCGACGACAGTTGGCAGTTCCGTTCACGCGGTTTCATCGTCGGCATCGTCGCCGAGGTAGGTGATTCAGACAGGCCCCTACTAAATAGCCGCATCGTCATCCGCCCCGCACAGCCCCTCCCATCCCTCACCCGCGTCGCCGTACTCGTCCCCGTGGATTAGCAACGAGAACCCCAGATGAACTGGTTAGTCTTCACCATCACCGCCTACATCTTCCTGCTCCTGCAGGTCGGGTTGACGTCGCTGATGGGCATCCCCGATGCGCAGGGTGTCTCGCCAAACTTTCTACTCATCCTCGCCGTCTACATCGGGCTCTTAGCCCCCACAAAAACCGTCGCATGGGGGATGCTCGCCCTCGGCCTGCTTTCAAATCTCCTCCCCGGCCGCCCGGTCCTCGGCCCAGAAGCCTTGGGCTATCTCGCAGGCGCGTTCGCTATCCTCCAACTCCGCACGCTCGTCTTCCGCGAGTCCGTCGTCTCTCTGGTCATCATGGTCTTCGTCGTCGGCATCTTCATCCAACTCGTCACCGTCGCACTCTACACCGCACGCGGTCTCCCATTCCTCTTAGGCGACCCCATCCCCGCCTGGAACGCCACCGACCAACTCTTCCGCCGCTTCTTGGAACTGCTCTACTCCGCCGCCATCGCCATCCCCCTGGGCTTCATCCTGATCCGCCTAAACACCGCCTTCCGCTTTACTACTAGCGCACGCGGCGAACGGGTCTTCTGACGCCTTCCATCGCCTGAAGTATTTAACACGCTACGATCAACCCCCAGGCTAAAGCCGCAGGGGTTCCTGCGGGCGTTGACAGATTCATCCGTTTATGCCGTCCATCATCAATTCGATGTTCTGAACAGCAGTCCCCGCCGCCCCCATCCCGAGGTTGTCCAGGCGTGCCACTAGCACGGCATGTCCATATTCCTGTTGAGCAAACACACGAAGCTCAAGCCCATCCGTATGATTCAGTGCTTCGGGTTCCAGTTCTGTATGGCCCGCGTCGTCTTTCGTGGAAACAAAAGAAACACGCTCGTCGGCGGCATAACGTTGACGCAGCACCTCCGCTAAATCGTCACCCGTCGGCCTACCGGGAAGCAGATCAAGATGCAGCGGTATCGAAACGATCATCCCCTGCCTGTAGTTCCCCACAGACGGCACGAAGATCGGCCGCTTTTGTAGTCCAGTATATTCTTCTAGCTCGGGCACGTGCTTGTGTTGCAGGTTCAGACCATAGAGTTTGAACGCCGCCGCTTGGCCACCCTCCATCTCTGCGATCAGAGGATTTCCACCACCGGAATAACCGCTCACCGCGTTTATCGTGATCGAGAAATCCACGGGGATAACGCCAGCATCGACCAGGGGTCGCAATAAAGCCAGTGAGCCAATCGCGTAACAGCCCGGATTGGTCACCAAAGTTGCCGAGCGAATCTCGTCTGCTTGATTCGGCGTCAACTCGGGGAACCCATAGATCCATCCAGGCGCTACTCTATGGGCCGTGGACGCATCAAGGATTTTAGGCCCATCATCACCCAAATCAGCAAGCATCTGCACGACTTCGGTGGCCGCGGCATCGGGCAAACAAAGCACCGCGATATCGGCCTGCAGCAACCGTTCTAATCTGGCATCGACATTCTTACGCAGGTGCTCAGGGATATCCACGACCGTAATCCCTGGTTTCTCTGAGAGGCGATCGCGTATACATAACCCGACAGTCCCGGCTTGCCCATCGATGAATACGCTTTTGGGCATCTACCCGTCCCCATACCCGTCTGGGTTCGCCTTAAACCATCCCCACGCCGTCTCGATCGTCTGCTTGATATCCGTAATCTTCGCCGACCAGCCCAGCTCGTTTTTGATCTTGTCCGCATTCGCATAAAGCATCGGCGGGTCGCCCGCCCGGCGGGGGCCTTGGTCCGCGGTAATGGCGTGCCCGGTCACCTCACGGGCCGCGTCGATCAGTTCTTTTACGCTGCGACCCTGACCAATCCCAAGGTTGTAGTGTCTCTGATCCCCGGGCTTAAGCGCATCCATCACCACCACGTGTGCATCCACCAGATCCTCCACATGGATGTAGTCCCGCACACACGTCCCGTCCGGCGTGTCGTAATTATCGCCAAACACCGTCACCTTCGGCACCTTCCCAAGCGCCACATTCAACAACACCGGGATGATATGGGTCTCCGGCTCGTGGTCCTCCCCGATCGACCCGTCGCTTGCGCTCCCCGCCACATTGAAGTAACGCAACGCCGCATACGCAAAGTCCTTGTTCGCCGCCGCGTAATCGATCAACACACGCTCGACAAACAGCTTGGACCAACCATAAGGGTTGATCGGCTTCTGCGGCATCGTCTCAACGATCGGCATCGATTCCGGCTCCCCGTAAGTCGCACACGTCGAACTGAATACAAGCCGGTTAACACCCTCGGCATCCATCGCACGCAATAGGCTCACCGTCCCCCCCGTGTTGTTGTCGTAGTAGGTCAAAGGCTCATTCACCGATTCCCCGACATACGCCAGCGCCGCAAAGTGCATCACGCACTCAATCTTGTGTTCCACCAACGCAGCACGCACCAAGTCCGTCTGCCTAAGATCCACCTCGATCAACGGCACACCCTCAGGCACCGCCGCGCGATGTCCCCGGCAAAGATTGTCAAGCACCGCCACACCATGCCCACCCGCAAGCAGACGCCGAACCGCGTGTGACCCGATATACCCAGCGCCGCCTGTCACCAATACATTCATCATTCACTCCATGTGCGGCAAGATGCCGCACCTATATAGCCCCACCATCCTGGCGGGGCTTCTTGTCTACACAGGTCTGCCCGGCCAACTTCTATCCATCCCCAGACCCCGCCGCCGTTCCTTTTTTGCCTCCCCCAACCCGATCAACCAGCAGCGTAACAAAAATACCGATCACGATCAGGCCGACCGAAGAACCCGCCTGCACCACGCTCGGTGTGAAGACCTCGGTTGGGTAATCCTCGAAATCAACGGGCTCGCGAGTATCCTTGTAGACATACGTGGTGGTGACCGGGTCACCTGCCTTCTCCGGGATCGAGGATCCCAACGTGATTGTGCGCCCCTTAATGACCGAGCCCACCTCTGGCTGAGTATTGATCTGCTGGAACGGCCAAAGCCCAACCACCGCGCCCAACAACAAACCAAGCAGCACCCCAAGCGTAGGCTTCTCGCACCGCCTTAGCAGCAGCCGAAGCACGTTACTCACCACGACGACACCGACCACCACACCGACCCCCACGGGCAGGATCACGTTCAATGCCGGGTCCATCAGTGCGTTAAAATCACCCGCCTTCGCCGCGTCCTTCGCCAGTGAGACGCCGCTTAAAATCGGCACATACACCCCAAGCACCAGCAGCAGATACCCGCCGCTAACCCCCGGCAAAATCATCGCACTCGCCCCCGCAACCCCCGCGAAAAACATCATCAACAAACCCGCCCGCTCCGCGCCACCGCCCCCGTTCATCTGGAAGTACGCCAGCGCACTCATCGCCACAAACCCGCATAGTGCTGCTACCCACACGTCCGCCCCCGGCCGTCCACCGATCAGTCGCCAGACGACCGGCAGCCCCCCGAGCGTCAGCCCGATGAACAAGCTGTACATGATCCAACGATGATGCACCACCAAGTCTTTCACCGGCCCAGCGAACAGTACGATCGCCAGTAACGCCGACACCACCACCGACCCAAGCAACAACAGCGAAGCCTTGCGGAACTTCAAGGTCGTGACCTCGCCGATCGCGTTGATAAACCTCGGATACACCCCCGCCGCCAGCAACATCGTCCCACCGCTGATCCCCGGCACCAGGTTCGCCAACCCCATCAGCACACCCCCAATCGCACCACGCACCGCAAGCAACGGCAGTGGGGGGGTATCGTTGTCAGGCGAGGGTCGGCTTCGCTTCGGTTCTTGCATATCGAAAATCGTCGATCAACGGGGTTTGCCGGACGTGGTCAAGTGAATTTCATACCGATCCAAGTCAACGCCCGGCCTCGCCCGCTATACCTGTTGCGGACACACACTAAATCGAAGGCTCACCATCAATCTCTTCCTTCTTCGCCTTGTAAGGCTTCATCTCTCCCGACTTAAGCCGACGTACATAATCCTTCGTCAGCTTCGCAACCTTCGGCGACAGGATCACCATCCCAATAATATTCGGGTACGCCATCGATAGGATCAATAGGTCGGTGAAGTCCAGCACGTTGGCGAGGCTCACCACCGGGCCGATCACGATGAACGACAGGAACACAATCCTAAACGGCCAGATCCCCGCCTTCCCAAACAGATACTCGCTGGCCCGTTCCCCGTAGTAGCTCCACGAGATCATCGTCGAGTACGCGAACACGAACACCGCAAAACACAACAGGATCGGCATGAACCCGTGCAGCGTGCCGAACGCCTCCGCCGTCATCGCCGCGCCCCGTGTCCAGCCAGCGGTATCGCCCAGCACCGATTCCTCGAACTGCCCTTGTGTAATCAGGATTGTCAACGCCGTCATCGTGCAGACCACGATCGTGTCGATGAACGGGCCGATCATCGCGACCACGCCTTCGCGTACCGGCTCATCCGTCTTCGCCGCCGAGTGTGCGATCGCCGCCGAGCCCAGCCCCGCCTCATTGGAGAACGCGCCACGCTTCAGACCGATCACAAAAACCGCCATCAGCCCGCCCCAACCCGCGGCCTTGAGGTTGAACGCATTCACGAAGATTGATTTAAACAACGCCGGCACAGCTTGGTAATTGGTCAGCAAAATCAGTACGCACACCACGCAATAAAACACACACATCAAAGGCACGATCCGGCAAGTCACCTCACCGATCCGCTTGATCCCCCCGACTATCACCAGGCCGACCAGGAACGCCATCGTCACCCCGACCACCCAGGCGTAGCTCTTGTCACCATCCAGCATGACCCACGACACGATCTCCGCGGTCTGGTTGGCCTGGAACATGTTGCCCCCGCCAAGCGCCCCCATGATGGCGAAGAACGCGAACGAGATCGCCAGCAGTTTCCCAAGCGGCCAGCCGATCACGTCCCCCAGCATGTCACGCATCCCACGGTCCAGATACAGCATAGGCCCCCCGAGGATATGCTCAGTCTTCTTGCCCTCCGGCTCGACACGACGATACACCTGCGCCAGCGTGCACGATGAAAACTTCGAGCACATCCCAAACACCGCCACCACCCACATCCAGAACACCGCCCCGGGCCCGCCCTGGCTGATCGCGATCGCCACACCCGCAATATTTCCAAGCCCCACCGTGGCCGACAGCGCCGACGTCAACGCCTGGAAGTGTGTGATTTCACCGTGGTCATCCGGGTTGTCGTATTTCCCCCGGATCACCGCGATACTGTGGAAGAACAGCCGGAAGTTGATGAATCCAAACCGGAAGGTGAAAAAGACCGCACCGGCAAGCAGCAGCACAATGATCAACGGCACCGGCACGTCTTCAGTCACCGCCTTGCCATCGTCACCCAACACAGCCTTCCCGTCGGCGTCGATCAGTTCCTTCTGAAAAGCCCCGCCCGAAATATCGACAAACAGGACCGGTGCGATCAAGCCATTGACCGTGCCGAACGCATCATCCAGTTTCTTTTCGATCGAGTCATCCTCGACCGACGCCTCTCCCACGTCCACCTTTATGCCTACGGTCACCTTCACATCGACGAGGGACTCCGTTTCTCCGTCATGGACCATCTCCACCTCAACGACCGGTGCCCCCGCTTCCACTTCTTCCGGTGAACTACCTGAATCCTGCGCCATCACCGGCAACGGCATCGCCATTACGATCAGGCAGGTCAGTTGTGTGAAAAATCTAATCCGTAACGGGCGGAAGCGGGTGACGTTCAAAGTCCGTCTCCTGGATGATGAAATGAAGTTGAATCGGACGCCCAACCCCCCGTATATCTTTCCCCGGGCCCCAATCAATCAGCCCTCACAAACCTTGGCACCCCCAACGACTCGCTCACCGCGATGTTAACCCGGCGGACCGCATCAATGATCCCCTCGTCGTCCCGCTTCGCGTTGAACCGTCCACGCAGGATCGAAGGCCCAAGCGTGTCTTGGAAATCACCACTCTTGTCCGCCAGGCTCATCGTGGCCTGCCAGATATTCGCTTGGAGAACCGCGCCGCCCGTCTCATTCTCCGGGTAAAGGAACCCGCCGCCGGAGTAGATGCCGACTTGCTTCTTTGCTGTCCCGGAGGCAGGGTCACTTAATTCCCCCGAGCCACTTTGGAACACGATGTACTGCACGGTCGCGTTGGTCGCTGTCTCGTCAAGCGGGGTGGACGCGGCCTTGGGCTTCCAGAACATCCGCACGATCAACGCACGCTTGAGGTTGTCCCTGGGCCCCTCGGTCAGCAGCACCGTAAGCACACTGGGCCCGTCCAGACTGTAAATACCCGTGTCAAACCCCCCGATCGCGATGTCTTGGGGGTTGGCCCGGCTCTGGATATGCAGGTCGCCGTCGTGCGGGTCTGACCCGGTAGCGCATCCAAACGACACGGCCAAGAACAGTGTCAGGACGATCAGCTTCCATGCCGGTTGTACAAGTGTCGTTGGCGTCATGCCGAGTCCGCGTCCTTGAATGAGTGTGCCGAGGGGATTTTCATCGTCTCATGCGCAGGTGGGGCTGTCGGGTCATCCACATCACCAGACGGACGCAGCCCCAGGCACGCCAGTGTGTCACGCTCAATGATCGAACGCAACTGCTCCCGCGGGATGCTAGGCAACGGTGTGCCCTGCGTAAACGTGTTGATCGAATAGATCGAAACGATCGCGTCTTCGGGCCTGCAGAACGGGTAGTTGCTCCCAAACAGAATACGCCCGGTCGCGTCCTGCTGGTGCGCCAAGATCAATGCGTTATACAACTGCCACGGCCGAGTCGACAGATCCGACAGGTCCGCGTACACCGTCGGGTGCTTATCGATCAGCGTCAAACACTGATGCACCCAGGGATCACCCAGTGACGAAACAACAATCTTCAATTCAGGGAACGTCCGCGCCACTTCGTCCAACAGGTACGGCTGCGCAAACTCCAGCTTCGCATCACGCGCCAACAACGTCGCCGACTCAAACAGCACCGGCACATTCATCGCCTGACAGGCTTCATACAACTCCATCGCCCGGGTGTCGCATGGATGACACGCCTGCGCAGCCGGGCTCACCGTCACCGCGACCAGCCCCAACTCATGCGCACGTTCCAAACTCTTCACCCCGTCACCCCGCGTCGGATCAATCCCAGCAACTCCCCGATACTTCCCCGGGTCTTTGCACACATAGCTGGCGACTTGCTCATGCGAGATCGAAGCACCCAGATAATCGCTATCGAACCCCAGAATCAGAGCATTACGCACCGGGTGCATCGCCTCGTGATGAGCATCCGGCGACGCATCGGGTCGCTGCCAGGGCTTGGTCGGCCGACGACGCAGAGTCTCCTCCGCACGCCCAAGCTGGTCCGCGTTGTCCCAGACCCGGGTATGCACATCAACAATCATGACGGCTGCCTCCGGCAGAAAAACTAAACCACGGGCCGGCGTCCGCCAACCCCGCTTGGGTGAGTCCATTCATCCATCCATCCTACCCGCACCCACGTTTGAGTACCAAACCCACCTGGCCTCACTCGTATCCTTTATAACCCCCAAGGCACCCTTGGATCCCACGTTCTTATCATCCTGGGTACAGCAGCTAGGGTAACCCACAGGATATTTCCAGATGCCCCTTTTGCCGTCCCGCATCGATGATCCGCCCATCTAAAGCTTGACAATCATCACCCCCGCAAGTATTCTCATTCGATGAAAAATTAAACCGTTGGTCGTCCCTCCATGACAAATCTATTGGGGTTGGAGGACCGGGGGTACCGGGGGAGCAGGGGGAGAGGTGATGCTCAGCAGGGGAGGGCGACTGCAACGCTTGGTCCAGACCGGGCTAGCGGGTCTAATACCAACTCGGTGCCCGTTGTGCGGGTGTCTGCCATTTAAAGGTCTGATTGATGCCAACACTAACCTTGCCCGGCCTTGAAACCCTGGACTGGGCGATCATCGCCGCATTCTTCGCGGTAACCCTGGGCATCGGCCTGTACTTCTCCCGCCGCGCCAAGTCCAGCCTCGCCGATTACTTCGTCGCAGGCCGAAAAATGACCTGGTGGGTCGCCGGCACCTCCATCGTCGCCACCAGCTTCGCCGCCGACACCCCCTTGGTCTTCGCCGGCTGGTCCCGGACGCTCGGACTTGAGCGCCACTGGTTCTGGTGGGGTGGCGTTAGCGGGATGATGCTTTGCACCTTCTTCTTCGCACGGCTCTGGCGCCGTGCCAATCTCTTAACCGATGTCGAGTTCACAGAATTACGTTATTCCGGGGCTCCCGCCGCTGGCCTACGGATGTTCCACGCGCTATACCGATCCATCATCGCTAACACCCTGGTGATGGGTTGGGTCACCCTGGCGATGGTTAAGATCCTCGAAGTCACGCTCGACATCCCCTCGTTGGTTTTCGTGCATGGCCAGTGGCTCCCCGAATTCCTTCCCAAGGGTGTCGAACTGGCATCGGTGATCGATCCGGCAACGATCTTGAACATACCCGTCTACGGAGCAGCGATCATCTCCGCCAAAGCGACCGGGATCATCGTCTGCTTCGGTGTCGCCGCCGGTTATAGCACGGTGTCCGGTCTTTGGGGGGTTATGGCGACCGATGTCTTTCAGTTCTGCCTGGCGATGACCGGGACCATCATCCTGATGTTCATCGTATTCGCGGTCGTCGATGGCCCGCGCAACATGGTGGACAAAGCCACCGATGCGGTCAATAGCGGCATCGTCCACAACAAGGCCCCCATCGATCGGCAGGCCTTAAGCAGAAACAAACTGCTTGAGGCTCTTGATGATGACACCGACATGCTCGATCAGATGATCCAAACGGGTCTGTTCCAAACGGATAATCCCGACAAAGCGGGAAACGACGGCGCGGGCCTGCTATGGACGGCGAACGGCCTAAACGAACAACAGATCCAAGGCCAATTCGAAGGCTTTGGCCTGGATGACCAGACCGTCGAACGTCTTGTAGCGCTGTGGGAATACGCCTACACCATCGAGCGTAAGTCGTTTACTTATTACGACGTGGTGGATCAACTGCTTGAGGCAAGCGTGTTGATCCAGGATGAATCAGACGAAGATTTACCGCTCGAATACCTGCGTTTCCCAGACATCTCTATCACCGAACAGGCGTTGTTAGCCGACCTCGACGCGGCAGGCGTTGTCGATAAGAGCGAAACAATGGCGGCTTGGCGTCACGACAAGGTCGCACCGTCCTTTAAAGTCACACACTTTCTGCCACCGTTTGATCTGCGGGGCGGGGCGTTATTGGCTGTCTGGACTCTGATCGTGTTCCTAGGCATCCAGTGGTGGGCCGGCGGCGAAGGCGGCGGGTTCCTCGCACAACGTCTGTTCTCCTGCAAGAATGAGAAGCACTCCGTTCTCGCTATGCTCTGGTACAACTTCGCCATGTATGTGCTAAGGCCTTGGCCCTGGATCATTGTGGGGATCGCTTCACTGTTCCTGGTCCCCGACGTCACTGCATACGGCGCACACTATGACCAAGAGCACGCCTACGTCATCATGCTGATGAAGTACCTCCCCACTGGGCTTAAGGGCCTTCTGGTTGCGGCACTGATGGCGGCCTACATGTCCACCATATCGACCCACGTCAACTTCGGGGCGTCCTACATCGTCAACGACATTTATAAGCGCTTCATCAGTCGGCGCGGCAGCGAGCGGTCGTATGTTTTGGTCTCTCAAATCGCCACGATCGCGCTGGCGGTCCTTGCCGGAGTCTGCGCGTTCTATATGGAATCTATCGGCGGCGCTTGGCTCACGTACTTCAAATGGATGGCAGGCGTCGGGGTCGTCGTGCTGCTGCGATGGTATTGGTGGCGCGTAAACGCCTACGCCGAGATCGCCGCCATGGCCGCTTCCCTGGGGCTGAACTACCTGATCGCGTATACAGAGTGCTTCCAATATATCTTCGGCCTGCTGGGATTGCCCCAGAATCTGGTCGGCGAGTATGCCGTGGATTACACCATCATCCTGCTCCTCTCTACCGTCTTCTGGTTTGTCGTCATGCTCCTGACCCCGCCCGAGCCCGAGGACCACTTGATCCGGTTCTATGACCGCATCCGTCCCCCCGGCGGATGGAAGAAGATCGCCGCCGCCGCGGGACACCCCAATCACCAGACCGTCGGCTGGATCGAATGGGCCTCATGGGCGCTGGGCGTCACAGGCCTCTTCTCTATGATCTTCAGCCTAGGCCACGCCTGCTTCGGCCACTACGCCTACGCCGCCGCATTCGGGGCCTACGGCATCCTCGCCACCGTTCTCATCTTCAAACTCATAGCCAAAATGGACTGGTCCAGCATCACCGATGACAACCCCATAACCAACCCGAATTAACCCGGCGTCGCGCAGACACAAACAGATGAACTCTGTGAAATACGCCCAACAAAGCCCGCCGATGCAACGCCCCGGTGCTTCGGTGGGGTATGCAATAGGATCAACAGGGATGAACGCAGCTAACCGCTGAAACATAGCAACCAGCAAAGCGCAGGCAAAAGACACGCCGCACCACAGCGTTCATCCTTGTCATTCACATTCTTTCCAACCCCCGAAACACGACCCCCGTAACCCGACCCCCGATACCCGCCCCTACATCACCCCGCCTGCGCCTCATAATCCCCAGCCGACATCAACCCATCCAACTCCCCCGCGACGCTGGGCCGAACCTTCAAAATCCACGCCTCCCCATAGCAGTCCCGATTAATCAACGACGGGTCATCTACCACCGCCTGATTCACCTCGACCACCTCCCCGGATATCCCGCAATACAACTCACTGGTCGCCTTCACCGACTCGATCTCACCCAGCGGATCACCTTTACCAATCTCACCCTCAGCCGTCACTTCCAGATAGGTGATATCCGTCAACTCCTCCACCGCAAACTGGCTGATCCCGATCACCACCAGCTCCCCCTCGGGCTTGTGCCACTCATGGCTCTCCAGGTAACGGCGGTCAGTGGGTGCGGACATGGCAGGCTCCGGAGGCGGGGTTGCGGTGGGGGGGATTGCGTTTCCGTCGGCATCATACGAATTCACGATACCCAAGACAAAATCACCCCCGGACACCTCGCCCCATCCCCCGTTTAGCGGGCGATCGCAGATCGCCGTGTCGGCCTCCCGTCCCCCAGCTCCAACACGCGGATATGCGATCCGCCGCTAAACAGGATTATACTTGACTCTTTATATCTCGTGACATTACGATATCTCGTGACATTACGCTGTCTGTTGATGAAAACCCATGCGATGACACGGGAACAACCCGTCAACTCTTGGCGATTCAAGACACCGCTTGTCTTCGATGCGATTGTCGTATCACTGGTTGTTATTCTTGCCGTCGATGCAGTGTTCTACATTCGTCATGGCGACGCCCACTGGAATACTTGGTATATGCGGGCCGTGAACCCTATCCGCTACTTGTATATGTTTCCCCCAGCTTTGCTTGGGATGTGGATCGCAAGACGGCTTCACCCTTCTGTTCTAATTCAGATTGGCGTAGGTGTATTATTTGCATGGATCGGGAGCTGTTTTGTACCTATACTGGCGTATAACTGAGCAGTTTACAGAAGCAAACAATAACCGCCGACCCTTTCGGATCGGCGGTTATTATTTATTTAGATTGTTGTGGTGACCCGGCCCCCAGGCTTGATTTGTCTCATCGTTAGTGTAGATTGCTTGTGTATATTAGGGACCGGGCATGTCTTGTCATTGAAAGTCACGGTTGTGAACGCCAGGCAGATCGAACGTTGGGGTAAGATTCGAAACCGAGGGCGAAAGCACTTCATTTGGTGCTATGGTGTATTGATGTGGGGCGTGAGTACTGCGGTTATATGGTCTTTATTCATGGCCGTACTCAAAGCCTACTATGCAATGCCAACCGATTTTCTTCTGGATGTTGGCGTAGCATTAATTGCCTTTCCGATAGGTGGGTATCCCTGGGGTATATGGTGTTGGAAGCTGTCAGAAGAAAGTTATAGCAAGGCTATTGCCAAGAATACTGGCTAACACCCAGCGATAGTAGAAAATGAGTAGTGCGAAATAAAAACCGCCGACCCTCGCAGATCGGCGGTTCGTTTAATTTAGATTTTCGACTTGCCTATCAGGCACCGACCGTCGCCTCACTGGTCGCCCATTTAATCAGCACGTCCGCAACCTCAGGCCGGCTAAACTCGGCAGGTGGCCGTTCGCCGTTGCCCAGCATGTCGCGGACCTTCGTGCCGCTTAAGAAAACCTGGTCGCCCTTGATCTTCGGGAAGGTCTTGCCGGACACCATGCCCTGGGCCTTGTGGCTCCAAGCGGCGTGTTCGAACTTCAGCAATTCGATTTCGATCTCGCCGTCTTTGAACTGGTCAAAGATGTTCTGTGCGTCGTAGGTGCCGTAGTAGTCGCCCACCCCGGCGTGGTCCCGGCCGACGATGAAGTGGCTGATGCCGTAGTTCTGCCGGGTCAGTGCGTGCTGCACGGCTTCACGTGGGCCGGCGTATCGCATCGCGCCGGGCATGACGCTGAGCATCGTGGTGTCGGGCACGAAGTAGTGCTCGATGATGGTCTGGTAGCATTCCATGCGGACGTCGGCGGGGATGTCGCCCGGCTTGGTCTCGCCGACCAGCGGGTGGATCAGGATGCCGTCGGTGATCTCCTGGGCACACTTGCACAGGTACTCGTGAGCCCGGTGGATCGGGTTACGCGTCTGGAACGCGCTGACGGTGTTCCAACCCTTCTTCGTGAATGCCTCGCGTGTCTGC
>JAJDCX010000065.1 GCA_029260615.1 Phycisphaeraceae bacterium
TCCAACGCCCACCACCTCCCCGTGTTGGGACCACGGCGGAAATCGTCACCTCAAAGCGAACGGATGAAACTTCATCCATGCTTCCGGGGGGACGGGGGCCTTGGTAGCGGATCGCCCCGGCCAGATAACGGATCACAGGACACGGGCTCGACCCGGTCCCGCTGACCCCGCGCCTGCCGTTACCGCCGGCGAATCGTGAGGCTTTTAGATTGATGATGTGTGATTGATGATGGATGATTTCAAGAAAAAGAAGACTTAACCATAGAGGTACAGACACACCGAGAAGATCAAGACAAAGAAACAATCCAGCCCACGAAGCACCGCGACTTGTCGCGTTTCTTCTTAATCCGTGTCATCTGCGCAATCTGCGGATACCTCCCCCTCTGCGCCTTTCCCTGCGTAATCCGCGACCTCTGCGACCTCTTTGCCTCTGTGCTGAAACCTCCCCCGCCTTCTCCGTGTCTCTTAGTTTTCTGGACGCCACGCACCATCAGCCAAACCCACTAACAAACCCAAACACCAAAGTCAAGTGAAAACACCGCCATTTACCCTTGCCGCTACGGCTTATGATGTCATAGATGACACTTTAAATCCTCTCACCACCCCCGTAACATCGTGGAGGACTTAAACCAACAAAGGCCGCTGTTTTTTCCTCAACATGGCCCACACAACCCGACCAAATGTCGTTATAGTAGACCCCGGTGGGAGCACCCGAATTTGCGAAGAAGCCAAAAACCCATAGTGATTGCCGCACGACGCAGCCCCTTGGCGCGCGCACAAGCGGAACTGATTGGCCGAAGAATAAGTCGGCTGCACCCCAAAATTGAAGTGCAATACCGCTGGGTCGAGTCCCAGGGGGACAAGACTCTCGGCCAATCACTGGCCGACCAGGGCGGCAAAGGCCTGTTCACCAAAGATGTCGAACGCCTCCTGCTCGCCGGCGAAGCCGACCTCGCCGTTCACAGCCTTAAAGACCTCCCCGCCTCTGACACCACCGGGCTCGTACTCGCCGCCGTCCCACGCAGGGCACACACCCACGACTGCCTGCTCACGCCCAACGGCCTTGCATCAATCAACGACCTGCCCCAAGGCGCAGTCGTCGGCACCGCAAGCCCACGCCGCGCCTCACAACTGCTTAAACTCCGCCCCGATCTAAAGATCGACCTCATCCGCGGCAACGTCCAGACCCGCCTGCAACACATACTCAACCCAGAAGGCCAAAGGCGTTACGACGCCACCCTCCTCGCTTTTGCCGGCCTAAGCCGCCTGGGGCTCACCGAACACACCGCCCAACCGATCTCCCTGGACGACATGCTCCCAGCCGCCTGCCAAGGCGCTCTGGCGGTCCAGTGCCGGGCCGGCGACCACGTCACCCTCACACGCTGCCTGCCACTGAATAACCCCGAAGCCTCGACCGCCGTTCACGCCGAACGTCAGATAGTCTCAGGGCTCGGCGGCGACTGCCACAGCCCCATCGCGGTCCTCGCCGAACAATCTAAAGAGCCCCCAACACCCGCCAAACGCAACGCAGACGCTCACTGGTTCCGCCTGCGGGTCCGCGTCCTCTCAGGCGACGGCAGTAAATGCCTGGAAATCGACGAGCAGGTCAAGACCAAAGACCTACGACGCCTGGTCAAACGGGTCATCAAAGACCTCAAAAACCGCGGGGCTCAGGACCTAATCAAAACCGGCTGCGAGATCATCCCACTACAGATGCCGGCTCAAACCCAGGCCGCCCCACCCCCACAGGCCCAGCCCGCGCAGGATGTTTCGGCCTCCCCCGCCTGACCCCTCTGCCCTGCAAAACCGGCTTCTGACCCAACCACAGCCCGGTATTAGCCCAAATACCCGCTAGTTCCTCCCGTACACCTGCCCCCAGTCACAGCAAGGCGAATCCTGTATACTATTCGGCTCGGAATTACCCCCTAAACCATGGAGCATTACGGTGTCAGCGCGCAAACCCTACGTCGGCGGTAACTGGAAAATGAACCTCAACGGTCAGCAGGCCGTGGAGCTGGCATCTCAACTGGCAGACGGCTTCACCGCCGGCGACCAGGTCCAGGCCACCGTCTTCCCAGCCTTCACCCACCTCGAAAAGGTCGGCAAAGCCCTGGATGACAAAAACAGCCCCATCCAACTGGGGGCACAGGACTTCTACCACCAGCCCAACGGCGCCTACACCGGTGAAGTCAGCATCGCCATGCTCAAGGACGTCGGCGCTTCGGTCATGCTCGTCGGCCACTCCGAACGACGCCACGTCATCGGCGAACCCGACACACTCATCAACGACAAAGTCCTCGCCGCTCTCGAAGCAGGCCTGGAAGTGATCCTCTGCATCGGCGAAAAAATCGAGCAGCGCGAAGCAGACAAAACCCATCACATCAACACCGGACAACTCGGCTACGGCCTCGCCGGGGTCAGCGATGCTCAGATGGCTCGGGTCACCATCGCATACGAACCCGTCTGGGCCATCGGCACCGGCAAGACCGCAACCTCTCAGGACGCACAAGAAACACACCAGGTGATCCGTCAGGCACTATGGTTCCTCTACAACGACGACATCGCCAACGCCGTCCGCATCCAGTACGGCGGGTCCTGCAAGCCCTCCAACGCAGTGGAACTATTCTCCCAAGCCGACATCGACGGCGGGCTAATCGGCGGTGCCGCACTTAAATCCGAAGACTTCCTAGCCATCCTCCAGGCCGCCGCCAATAGCGCCGGCGTCCCCGCGTAACAACGAATCAACGAGACTCACCCCATGTTCCTTACGACCACACTCGGCGCAAATCTCTTGGTCACGACGCTAATGGTCCTGTTCGTCCTGGTCTGTCTGTTCATGATGCTCGTCATCCTGATCCAGAAGCCCAAAGGCGGCGGCCTCAGCGGCGCGTTCGGCGGGGCAGGCGGATCGGCACAAGCCGCCTTCGGCGCGAAGACCGGCGACCTGCTGACCACCATCACCATCGGCTGCTTCATCACCTTCCTGGGACTCGCCATCGCGCTGACCTACGCGATCCGTGATGACGTTGCCCCTAAGATCGCCACCCCGGTGCCCGCCGTAACCACCACGAGCAACCCGGCTGACCAGGCAACTAATCCCCTGGATCAGGAAGCCGCCGCCCCAGCCGAAGCAGCGGGTGAAGTGGACGCTCACGTGGAACCAGCCCCCGCTGAATCCACCGACGCCCAGCCCCAAACAACCGAGCCCGACGCCCAGCCCTAGACAACACCGCCGTAATATGGTGAAGTGGTGTGTGTTGATGTTACACCACGACCCAACCCCCGGGCCAGCCCCAGCTAGTCCCCCCACCGGAGCGACGCTTTGATCCGTTCGATGACCGGCTTCGGCGATGCATCTACCCAGTCCGACGGGGTCCACTACAGCGTCGAGCTGCGCAGCCTCAACAACAAATACTTCAAATGCTCTGTACGCCTGCCCGACCAGTTCCAGGGCATGGAGGCCGAGCTCGAAGCCAAGCTGCGCAAGCGTGTGTCGCGCGGGTCGTTCACGATGACCCTGAAGTTCAAGACCACCGACGCCCAGGCCGTGTCGCGCATCAACGACAACGCCATCCTCACCTACCTCGAACACCTCGAAACGATCCACTCCAAGATCCAGGACCGCGCGGTGCAGATCGACCTGACGCAGTTGCTGGCACTGCCCGGCGTCCTCCAGCCCGCGCAGGACGAGGCGTCCCTGCTTGCCAAGTCCAAGCCGGTCGTCACGAAACTCCTGGGCGAAGCGATGGACCGGCTGATCGCGATGCGTGCAACCGAAGGCCAGGCCCTGGCCGAAGACCTGCTCAAGCAGCTTGATCTGATTATGGATCGGATGGCGAATATCGGGGAGCGTGCGCCGTCGGTGATCGAAGAATACCATCAGCGTCTGCGTGCGAGGATGGACGAGCTGCTGGCGAAGGCCGAGCTTAAGGCCGACGAAGCGGCGTTGATCCGTGAGGTCGCGGTGTTTGCCGAGCGTGCCGACATCAGCGAAGAGGTCACACGGATGGCCGGGCATGTGGCGCAGTTCAAAGAGATCATCGCCAACGGCAGCGATACCGAGCCGGTCGGCCGGACACTGGATTTTCTGGCCCAGGAGATGCTCCGTGAGGCGAACACGATCGGGAGCAAGAGCAATGACGCACAGATCAGCCGGGCGATGATCGAAGCGAAGACCGCGGTTGACCGGATCAAAGAGCAGGTCCAGAACGCCGAGTAACCCCCGGATGGATGGGCGCGATGTGTACGGGGCCGACGATGTGTAACCGATCAACCGGCCAAGGGGCCGACACGGGCAGGTGGCTATGACCGATCAGCGACCGGATTCGGCGACCAAGGCAGGGGCCGACGCGGTCAATCCTGCGGGCGCATCGGTGTCGGGACTCTCGGCCATCGGGAGTATGCCGGTCGATGTCGAGGGCCGCAGTATCTTCGCCGCCGACGAGTTGGCGATCGTGTTGTCGCACTACCGGATCGGGTTGATCGACACCATCAAACAATTCAAACGCGGGTCGCGCAAAGCGCCCAAGCTGGTGATCCGCTCGGACCGGGGGTTATTCTTATTAAAACGCCGAGCCCACGGGCGTGACGACCCGTTCAAGGTCGCGTTCACCCACGGGATCCAGCTAAGGCTCGCCGAGCGCGGGTACCCCCTGCCGAGGCTGATCGGGACCCGGCGAGAAAACAACTCGATGGTGCAGTACCAGGGGCAGGTGTACGAATTGTTCGAGTTCGTGCGCGGCTCGGGGTACGACCGGTCTGCGGAGGCGACGATCAACGCAGGTGCCACGCTCGCAAGGTTTCACGGGCTGCTGGCGGACTACAAGCCACACCACACCCCGCCCAAGGGGACGTACCACGGGGCACCGGTGGTGATCTCTTCGATCACCACCCTGCCGGGCGCGTTACTCAAACCCGCCAGCGGCGAGCCGAATGTAAACGAGGCCCAGGCCAAAGAGATCGCAGACGAGTTAGACCATTGCTACCGGGAGGCGGCGGACCGGGCCGACGTGCTGGACCTGCTGGGTTGGCCGGTGCAGATCGGGCACAGCGATTGGCACCCGGGGAACATGCTATTCGATGGGCACGAGGTTGTTGCGGTGATCGACTACGACTCCGCCCGGCTGCTGCCGCGCGTAATTGATGTGGCCAACGGGGCGCTACAATTCTCTATCCAGGGCAAGGGCGACGACACCGAGCGGTGGCCCGAGCAGGTCGATGAGGCGCGGTACCGCGCGTTCTTTGAAGGATACGCTTCGGTGCAAGGCGGGAAGTTGAACCCGGCCGAGCGAGAAGTCGTGCCTTGGCTGATGATCCAGGCGTTGATCGCAGAGAGCGTGATCCCGGTCGCGGCGACGGGTTTGTTTGGTCAGCTAAGCGGCGCGGACTTCCTGCGGATGGTGCTGCGTAAGGTCCGGTGGATCCATGAGCACGCGGAGCTACTGACGGGGCTTGCGGATGTGTGAGCGATGCAAAGACATCATGACGTATCGGTTTAGCCGGGCCCACGTTCAACGGACGTGGCCTTCGTGGCGGCGTGGGGTGGGCGTGTGGTTATACCTATGTCTATTTTTCATGACGGGCGTGTCGGCACAGGTTGCGGTTGATGGGGTGGATGATATCGGGGGTGGTGCCGGAGGTGTGACTGGGGATGGTGCCGGGGATGCGGGTGTGCTTGCCGAACTGGGTGACGATGACTACCGGGTACGACAGGCAGTGACACGTCGGCTGTTGATCGACGACACCTTGACGCAAGACGGTCTGGACCGGCTGTATGTGGCGAGTAAAACGCCCGAGCAGCGGCACCGTGTGCTGCGTGTGGCTCGGCATCATGTGTTGCGTAGGATGATCGGCGAGCGTTTTGATGGTCAGGCGGGGCCGGGGTCGATGGGGTTGTCTCACCAGATCGTCCGTGTATCGGTGGACGGCGAAGAGGAGCGGTCGGGAGTGATGGTGGTGCTGACGTTGCCGGGGTTCCCGGCGTATGCGTTGCTTGAGCCGGGCGATGTGATCGTGGGCTTTGCAGACCAGCCCATCCAGGAGAAAGTGACCGCGACGTTGTTTCAGCAACTGATCCGCAGGCACCAGGCGGGGGAAGAATTGAACGTCACAGTGGTCCGAGACGGCGTGGCCGAGTCGTTGCGTTTCCGCCTGGGTAACGGTCAGGCGCTGGGGGCGGTGTACGACTCGACCGGCGTCGCGCTGAACAGGTCCTACCAGGAGCGGTGGTTTAGCACCCGGGAACGGATGTTGGCGCTGACAGGCGGTAACGCGGACGGTTCGACGGACAAAAACGGTGACTCGCCGACCGACCCTGCTGAATAGCGCCCTCATAACCGTCACAAAGCGCCCAAACCGCACAACCCTACCTCCGCGAGGGGCGTTGTCAAATGTTTTTCCAATACGGTGTTGGGTCCGCGTGGGTTATATCGTCTGTTTCATTTGATCGCTCGCCGGGCCTTGTTTTAAGATGTCCCGGGCTGATATGACACCGTAACCCGATGCGGTTGGAGATAACGGATGAAGGCCGGATTGCACATGTTGGCGTGGACATTCGCCCTAGCGGCGTTGGTGTACTGCGTGGTCGGCTCGGGCGGCGGCGTGTTGTATGGCAACCCGCTGGCGTGCCTTGGGGTCGGGATGATCGGGTTGGGATTGTGCGTGGATGGCCGACGGAGGTTGGTGGCGGCGAAGGCTGAACACAAGCCCATGCCGTAATAGCGGTTCTTGATTATCTTCGCGCATTGTAAAGCCCACGTTCAACGGACGTGGGCTTTGTCATTTACATAGGTCAGCAGCATAAAAAACCCCCAGCGGAGCCGGGGGTTGAGGGGGGCAATTCAGAATGCACGCAATCAACCACAAACCGCGTAGGGTACGGATGAGCGGCGGGGTTTAGCGGTTGGCTCGGTAGTCCAAAAGGGCTTTGTACTTTGGGGCTTTGTTGATGGACTGGTCCATGAACTCGAGCTGGCCCCATGCACCAAACTTGTCGGGCTTCTCGACGAAGTTGAACGCGGTGAAGAGGCTGCCGCCGGCGTTCTCCCATTCGCGCATGTTGGCGAGGTAGGCCTGGTACATCTTGGGGTGCGTTTGCATCTCAAGGAAGGCCCTGGCGTAAGGGGGGTTGCCGCCGTTGGCGGTGTAGTGGTGCCCGCCCTCGTAGCCGATCAGGGGGACGGTTTTGCCGAGCTTGCGCGACCAGGTTTTCGCCAGGACGCCGTGTTCGCGGTAGTTGGTGCGCAGCTTACCAGACATCCCGGCGAGTGCCTGATTCAGCAAACCGTCGGCGGTGGTGCGTGAGCTGAGGGCCCGCAGTTGGCTGCTGCTGAGCCCGAAGTAGGTGGTGCAAGAGAGCGCGTCGAACTCGCCGCGTAATTCATTGGCCAACTGCTCGGTGACCCAGGGGTTGTCCTTCTGGCCGGCGGCGACACGGATGACCCGGCCGCGTTGTGAGCCGAAGACGTCCATCCAGATCTCGAAGTCACGGTCGGCTTCCTCGGCCCAGGATGCGTTGAACGCGCCGCTGAGTGATCGGCCATCGGATCGGGCCTTGACCCAGTCGTGCTGGGGGAACTGGGAGTTCCAGACCTCGTTGGACCATTCGATGTAGACATTAAGGTCTTTGCGAAGGCGTTTCTTGACCAGGGCGGCGAAGTTTTCGACGTAGCGGTCGTTGGCCTTGTGGGGCATGCAGAACCAGGGGTCTGCGCCCAACTCGTTGCACAGATCGATCATGTATTCCAGTGCTGCGCCGTCGTTGGTGCCCTGCGTGTAGAAGCCGGGCTTGGGTCGGCTGGCCCAGGTCACGGCGTTGGAGCCGTTGGTGCGTTGCCAGTCCATGAAGCGGATCACACCGAAGGGCTTGAGTCGGCTGAGGTACAGCGGGTGGAACGCGGAGGCGGCGCCTTCGAAGCCGGGGAGCCAGACCTTGACGTTGCGCACGGGGTTGTTGGGATTGGATTTGTCGATGCGTAGGTAGATGCCGCGGTTGGTCGGTGTGACATCGGCGACGATACGTCCATTACGCCGGGAGACGACGCGTGCGTCGAAGTCCAGTTCGACTTCGCCGTCACCGTCGTAGGTGCAGACGTAACGGCCGGCGGGGTAAGCGCCACGGGCGTCGGTGTACATGATGGTGTGTGCGGCCTGGCCTGCGCGGAGGATGGGCCAGCCGTTGACGTCGAGCTTGAGTGTTTCGCCGGAGTCCCAGGGGTTGCTGCCGCCGGTGCGTGTGGGGAGCCAATCGCGTGACTGCTTCATCGCATCAACGAAGACCCATTCGCGTGTGTAGTAGGTGACCTCGGCGAGGTTCATGCCCAGGAAGCCCTTGCTTTGCGGGGTGGGGGTCGGTGCGGGGGTGGGCCGGGGGGTCGGGGTTGGTCTGGGCGCGGGTGACGGGGCGGGCGAATCAGCCTTTGGCCTGGCGATCTGGAAGGTGATGGTCTTGCTGTGGGTCCGCTCTTCGCCGGAGTAGGCGATCACGCGTAGGGTGTATCGGCCGACGGGGAACTTGGTCACGTCCCACTGGCTGGAGTCGCCGAACATGACGTAGGGGGCACGTTGTTCGACGTCGAAGACCTGCTTTGGGCCGGAGACTTTGAAGACGACCTTGGAGGGGGTACCCCCGACGACGTCGGCCTGGATCTTGACGGGCTTGGTCAAGACATCGCCGTTGTTGATCCCACGGACCTGGCGTATGCGGATGTCGCGTTCGATGGTGAACGGGAGTGAGCGTGAGTGCTTGGCTTCGCTGCCTTGGTAGGCGGTGACGGTGATGGTGTAACTGCCGGCGGGTGCGTCTTTCACATCCCACTTCGCGCCGTCACCAAAAAGCATGTAAGGTTTTGTACGGTCGGTGTAAGAGAATCTCTTGGGGCCTTTGATGTCGAAGACGACCTTGGAGGGTGTGCCGCCGAAGACCCTGGCCTCAACACTGGTGGGTACGGTGAGTGTGATGTTGCGGTTGATGCCGATGATGCGTGTGACTTTTAGCGAAGAGCCGATCTTGAAGTTCACCGATCGGAAGTCGACGACCCTGCCGCGACGGATGAGAAAGGCGGTGAGCTTGTAGCTGCCGGCGTCGGCGGTGGCGGTGTCCCAGCCGGTGCGTCGGCCTGCCAGGACGTAGGGTGCCCGGTTGGCGGTCATGGAGAAGCTGGTTGGGCCTTGGACGTGATATCGGACGGTGTATTCTTCGCCGTCGTTGGCGTTGGCCACCTTGGTCTCGATCATCATCTCGCCGGTGACACTCTGGCCTTCACGGATGCCGGTGATCCCGGTGATGTGGGCGGCCTGTGCCAAGCCGGGGCCGAACAGACCCAGAAACAACACGGCGGCTAGGGCTAAGCATCCATTCTTACGCATCAGGGCAAACAACATAAGCAACTTCCTCTCGATTCCATGACGCTCCGCGTCAGGTGGTATCCGTCAGATTGGTTGGTGGTGGAACACCATCAATCGGCGGGCAGGGTGGGGTTGCGATCCGTTGGATCGCTCCGTGGGGCGGGTAGATCGTTCCGGGTGGGATACGATCCGTGGGGTTGGCTGGCCGCCGGGATGGCTGGCCTCGTAGCATGACCCGCTTGCGGTATCGACGACCGTGGGTCGTAGGCCGGCAAAACAAAACCGGTGTCCGCTGGGGTTCCGATAAATATAGCGAACGGGCAGAACATATCTACCCCAATACCCCCAATTACCCGCATAATGAAGGTAAAACACCAGTGGATGAGGTGATTACCCCCATGGTTTTGAAACGTGTGGAAAGAGGTGATTCAGACTCCGCCAAATGCAAGCCAATGCCTGCAGCCTGATTGGCCATCCTTCTCACAAGTGCCGGTGATGGGGCGACCTAGAGCGGCGGTTGCCAGTGGGTCCAGTTGGCTGATATCCGTCAAAGAGCGCGAAGCGACCAAAGTCTGGTTCTGTTATCAGGGCAAGGCGACGATGGCAGATTTTTCGTAGCCAACGCGGGAACTTACAGCCAGCCTGGATGGATGGGGCTTGCGAGCCAAAAGGATTAGGCATATTATAATTCACGCATTGTGCTAATCATTCATATCTAGCTTTAAAAAGGAGAGTTTCTTCGATGAATACACTTAAATTCACGGTTTTTGGCGGGCTTGCCCTCTCTTGTACGCTGCTTGTGGGTCAGGTGTCGGCCACCACGATCCAGTGGTCTGGGATGACCTGGGACGTCAAGAACGGCAACGGGCTGGGGCCTGGCCCGAACAACTGGTCGGACAGCACGGACAGCGTCTGGGTCGATTCCAACGACAACCTGCACCTGAAGGTCCGGCGTCACCGAGGCAAGTGGCTCAGTGCGGAGGTCACCTCGCAGGACTCGCTTGGATTTGGTGATTACGAGTTCCGGGTTGAAACCAACACCGAGAACTACGATAAGAACGTCGTCGCGGGGCTGTTCACCTATGCAAGCGACACCGAAGAGGTTGATATCGAGTTGACGAAGTTCGGTGACGCCAACAATACCAATGCACACTACACGGTGCAGCCGTACTTTAACTCGGGTAATACGACGGGCTTTGACCTGGGCCTGAACGGGGACTTCTCGACGCACAGTTTTGACTGGACCGCCAACTCAATTGATTTTGAAAGCCTGCACGGGCACAACTCGACCCCGCCGACCCCTGGGCACGTCATCAACCAGTGGACTTACACAGGCGCGGACATCCCGTCGGAAGGGGCGGAGAAGGTACATATCAATCTCTGGTTGTTCCAGGGCAACAAGCCGACGAATAACCAGTCACACGAATTGGTCATCGACAGCTTCACGTTCACACCTGCCGGTGGGGCCGCGGCGTTGTCGATCCCTGAGCCGGCTGCGCTAACGCTGATGGGTCTGGGAGGTATCGCGATGTTAAAGCGGCGCGGAGTGTAGCGAGCCGCCTTTAAAGAATGGGATATACAAGTTAACTCAGAACCGTCGGCGGAAGCCGGCGGTTCTTTTTTTCTTGGGTACGGTCACAGGAGCTGTTGTGGGGGCGCTAGTACGATCGCCTGGGCTGATGTGCGTTTGCTGTGGGTGTGGTGGTGGGATAGGCTCAATGTGGCAGATTGCATAGGAGGAAAGCCATATGCCCGCACTGGATGGACAACGTATCCTGATCTTTGTTGGTGACGATTACGAAGACCAGGAGCTTCAGTACCCCAAGTACCGGATGCTGGAGGCTGGGGCGGAGGTGGTGGTCGCGGGGCTTGAAGCGGGGGTGGTTTACAAGGGTAAGTACAGCTACCCACAGGTGTCGCAGGCGAAGATCGACGATCTGGACGCGGCGGACTTCGACGGGCTGGTGATTCCCGGTGGGTGGATGCCTGACAAGCTGCGGCGGTATGATGAGGTCAAGCGGATTACGCGGCAGATGCACGAGGCGGGTAAGTGTGTGGCGTCGATCTGCCACGGGCCTTGGATCGACATCTCGGCGGGTATCGTGAAGGGGGCAACGTATACCAGCACGCCGGGGCTGACGGATGATTTGAGAAACGCTGGGGCGAAGTGGGTTGACCAGTCTGTGGTGATTGACGGGCACCACGTCACCAGCCGACGGCCCGATGATCTGCCTGATTTTTGCCGGGGTATCCTGGAGGTGATGAGTCGATGAAAATGATACCGAGCCTGACTCTTTTTATTTGCCTGGTTATGCCCGCTCCCCACACAAATGCCGAGCCTGCGGCGACACAGGGTGACTCCCCCGCGCCGGCGGCGACACAGGAAGACACGGATGATGCTGTGATGCCGATCAAGGTGATGAGTTTTAATATCCGTTGGGGTGGGGCGGCGGACCCGCCGAGTGTGTGGTCCAAGCGCAGAGACCGGTTGCTTGCCACGGTGAAGGCGTATGACCCGGATATTCTGGGTGTGCAGGAATCGATCCTGCGGCAGTCGAAGTTTATGCGCAACAGTCTGGATGGTTATATTTTCTACGGCGCAGGTCGGGACAACGGAAGGTTGGCCGGGGAGATGTGCGCGGTGTTTTACCGGGGCGATCGGTTCCGTCGTGTGGGTGGCGGACACTTCTGGCTCAGTGAGGAGCCTGATGTACCGGGGAGCTACGGGTGGGGCGCGTCGTTCCCGAGGATGGTTAGTTGGCTTCGGCTGCGGGACAAGACCGATGGGCGGACGTTTGTCATTGCGAACACACACTTCGACCACCGAAGCAAGAAAGCGCGTTTAAACTCCGGCAAGATGTTGCGGGAAAAGATCGAGGAGATCGCGGAGGGTGACCCGGTGGTGGTTATCGGTGACTTCAACTGTGATGAAGACTCCGAGCCTTACGCGGTGTTGATGGGGTTAGATGAAGGGGGGGTGCCTTGGCTGGTCGATGCGTACCGTGAGGTCCACCCCGATCGCAGCGATGAGGAGGCGACGTTTCACGGGTTTAGAGGGGGGATCGAGGGCAGCCGGATAGATTGGGTGCTGCATTCACCGGGGTTTACGGCCCTTTCGGCTGGGATCGATAGGACCCATGAGGGCCTGAAGTACCCTTCGGACCACTACCCGGTAACAGCTACGCTGGTGCGGGACAGGGTCATCGAGGCGGCCCCGCAGGTTAAATAATCTGTCTTTTCTATTGACCGGGGGCAGAAATCTTCTACCCTAGCTACGGTGTATTCGGCCTCAAGGCCCCACTTGGGCGCCCGCTTTTTCGAGGCTGCGGCACTAAGATACCGATAATACGAGGCTGGGCGACCCGGGATCGTGGTCTATCGCAGTCTTAATCGTACCGTCAAACTGAGGTTAGCTCGTATGCGTAAGGCACTGCTCCTGACAGGTATCTGGTTCGCGTTGGCTGTTGCTTTCGGCTGCGAGGGCATCGATAGTCCGTACAGTTTTTTGAACAGGCCCAAGGCACGGCGGTCTGTGGCGGTGAATGACCAGTACCGTGTGATGAGTTTTAACCTCCGCACGGCCACGATCATCGACGCACAGAATCACTGGAACCTGCGCAAGGACCTGGTGGTGAAGTCGATCAAGACGTTTTCGCCGGACCTGTTGGGGACGCAGGAGTGCCAAGCGTCGCAGGCGAGGTATCTCAAGGACCACCTCCCGGCGTATCAATTCGTCGGGGTCGGGCGCAACAGCGGGAAAGCAGACGGCGAGATGTGCGGGGTGTTTTACCGCAGCGATCGGTTTGTGAAGTTGGAAGAGGGACACTTCTGGCTGAGCAAGACGCCGGATAAGCCGGGGAGCAAGAGCTGGGGGTCGGCGTTTAAACGGATGGTGACGTGGGTCAGGCTCGCGCCGCGCGATGGGTCCAACCGGGTGTTCTACTTTTTTAATACGCACATGGACAACAGCTCGGAGATGGCCCGTGTGCAGGGTGCGTGGCTGCTGAGGCGTAAGATCGACCAGATCGCGGACGGGCGGCCTGTGATTGTGACCGGGGACTTCAACACCGACTCCGACACGACGCCTTACCAGCTATTGGTGCGTGGGCCGCAGGATTGGCGTGGCTATCTGATTGATTCGTATCGTCAGATCAACCCGGTGCCGGGGCTTAATGAAGGCACACGCCACAAGTTCTATGGCAAGACCAGCGGGGATCGGATCGACTGGATCATCTCCACGAATAACTTTACCACCCTGGCTGCGGACATCGACCGCACGAAATATCGCGGGCAATACCCATCGGATCATTTCCCGGTCACGGCGGTTCTTCGCATGAAGCGCGGGTCACAATTCGCGGGGCACCGAAGCACCTACGGGGGCGGGTCGTAACCCAGACACAACCGTTCACATCGCTGCATGGTGCGTGGCCAGGTTGTTTTCATAATTGATACAGAGATGGCAATGACTCCAATGCTATCCCCCGGCGAAGCCGGGGGCGAGGGACGTTGCGGAGCTATTGGGGCCTTGTGTGCATGCATATGAACCCGTGTGGTGATGTGTGCGTATGATGGGGCGATGTCGATCATCCAGACTCACAGGTTGACGCGGACGTATGGCCGCCACCGCGGCATAGAAGACCTAAGCCTTGATGTCCCGCGCGGATCGGTCTACGGGTTTCTCGGGCCAAACGGTGCGGGCAAGACGACCGCGATCCGCGTGTTGCTTGGGTTTCTTAAACCAACCGAAGGGTCTGCCGAGGTGCTCGGGCACCATTGCTGGCGCGACGGCGTGGCGATCAAGCGTGACGTGGGCTACCTGCCGGGCGATCTTCGGCTTTACCACTGGATGACGGGCGAGGCGGCGCTGCGGTGGGTTGGCCATGTGCGTGGTCTGGATGTGGTGACACACGGGCGTGAGTTGTCAGAGGAGTTTGGTCTGGACTTGACGCGGCGTGTGCGTGAGATGTCGCGTGGGACACGGCAGAAATTGGGGCTTGTATTGGCGATGGCCCATGTGCCGGGGCTCTTGGTCTTAGATGAGCCGACCGCGTCGCTGGACCCGGTGATGCAGCAGTGTCTACATAAGCGGCTGCGTGGGTTGGCGGATGACGGGCATACGGTGTTTTTTTCCAGCCACACGCTTAGCGAAGTTGATCGTCTGTGTGACCGGGTCGCGATCGTGCGTGAGGGGAAGCTGGTCACGGAGCAGACGTTGGCGTCGCTGCGTGCGTCGGCGGGGCACCGGGTGACGATCCGTTGGGGTGATGAGGTGTCGGCGGGTGAGGATCCGCCGCGGTTCTTGAAGCTGATACAGCGTGAAGGACGGACGTGGGCCGGCGAATTGGACGGGCCCGTGGATCGATTTGTGTCGTGGCTTAGCGGCCGAGCGGTCGAGGATCTTATGATCGGCCCGCCAGACCTTGAGGCGCTGTTCCATCATTACTATCAGAACGGGGGCGGGTCATGAACCGAGGCCTGATTGCTAAATCGATCCGAGAGGTCTGGCCCGTCACGCTGATGTGTGGGCTGTTGGCGGGGGCGTTCGAGGGTTTGGTGGCGGCGATATTCCCGAGCATCGAGCAGGAGATGGGCACTCAGATGCTGGGGATGGAGTTTGTAAAACGTATCGTGGAGGGGATGCTGGGGACACGGATCGCGGACCAGCTTGGGCCGGAGATCATGCGGGCGGTCCCGTGGGCGCACCCGATCCTGCTGGCGCTGGTGCTGTCGCATGCGTTGATCTGCTGCACCCGTTTGCCGGCGGGCGAGGTGGATCGGGGAACGATTGACGTGGCGTTGGGTCTGCCGATCTCGCGTTGGCAGTGGATGTGGACGGATACGTTGGTGTGTGTATTGGGTTCAATCGTTGTGATTGGTATGGCGTTGATCGGGAGCTATGTCGGGGCGGCGGTTGCCGGTGGCGGGCGGGCGTTGGCGTTGGCTACTGCGGCGATGATCTTTGTGAATCTGCTTGGTCTGAGCCTGGCGTTTGGGTCGGCGGCGTGGCTGATGTCGTCTCTGGGTGATCGCCGTGGCGGGGTCATGACCGGTGCGTTTGTTCTGATTGTGGTGTCGTTTCTTGCCAGCTACCTGGAACAGATATGGGGCCCGGCGCGGTATGTCTCGTGGCTAAGTGCGTTGTCGTATTACAGGCCGTTGATTATTCTACGGGACGGGTGGTGGCCGGTAGGTGATTTAGGGGTGTTGTATGGCGCGGCAGCGCTGCTGTGGGGGAGCGCGGCGGTGGTGTTTAGTCGGCGGGATCTTTGTACGACGTAAAGGTGGCGTGTAAAGCGCCGATTGTCTTATACGCGCGGATCTGCGATCCGCCGCTAAATGGCAAGCATGGGTGCTGCGGATGTTGTTGATCTGTTCTAAGAAATCAAACCACCAACTCGGCGATCGATCGGACGGTGCGGTCGGGGACGACGTCCGTGTCTTCGGGGAGGCCGGTGCCGCGCCAATCGACCCAGATACCCTTGATTCCAAGGGCCTGGGGGGCGGCGACCTCCCATTGGAGGTTGTCGCCGACCATCCAGGTGTCGGATGGTTTGGCTTGCAGTTCATCAAGTGCGTGGTCGAAGACGCGGCGGTCGGGTTTGCCGGTGCCGAATTCACCTTCGAGGATGATGCAATCGAACAGGGGTTCCAGGCCAAAGCGTATGACCTTGTCGCGTTGGGTTTCGCCCTTGCCGTTGCTGATAAGCCCGAGGCGGACGCCGGCTTGTTTGAGTGTGTGCAGGGTGTCGATAGCGCCGTCGAAGGGCTGCATCGCTGTGATACGGCGTTGGGTGAACCAGTCGGCGATGGATGTGGCGAGTTGGGCGTTTGAGGCGTCGAGGGTTTTCAGTGCGTGTTCGACGCAGCCGGAGCGGGCTTTGTATAGGTCCATGCGGCCGGCGAGGTTTCGCTTGGGGTCGGACCAGAACCACTCACGGCTGATTTTCATCTGGGCATCAAACGCTGTGGCGTCCAGGTCCGCTTGCTTGGCAAACTTTTCGGCGGCGCGGGACCAGAGGCGGTCGGCGCTTAGGGTGGTGTCGAGGATGGTGTCGTCGAGGTCGAAGATGATGGCGTGGGGGTAGGTCATGTTGGGATGTTCGGTGTTTAATCTGCGGTGTTCGATCTATGATACCCATCCCATTTAATCCTCGTTCGGTGAACCAAGGAACACGGTCTGTGTTGGGAGGCTTGGCCTTTGGGCCAACGCGCGGATCTTTGATCCGCCGCTAAACGGCAAGCCTGGATCTGGCGGGTCGGGTTGGTAAGTGGGTGGGCAGGGGGTTAGAGTTTTTCTACGGCGAGCCTGCGTGCGTGGCAGAGCGCGATGGCGATGGCGTCGGCGACGTCGGGGGGGCTGGGGATTTCGTCGAGGTTGCACTGGGTCTGGACGGCGCGTTGGACCTGTTCCTTGGAGGCGTGGCCGTAGCCGGTGAGGGCTTTTTTGACCTCGGTGGAGGGCCAGTCCTGGACGGGGAGGCTGTGCTGTTGGGCACAGAGGAGGATGACGCCGCGGGCGTGGCCCATGAGGATGGCGGTGCGTGGGTGGTTGTAGTGGGAGTAGAGTTTTTCGACGGCGAAGCAGTCGGGTTTGAGGTTGGTGACGATGGTGTTGAGTTCGGCGTGGAGTTGGCCGAGGCGTTGGGGCATGGAGGCCTTGGGGTCGATGCGGATGATGCCGCCTTCGACGAGGGAAGGTTCGATGGCGCCGTCGTTGAGGTCCACCACGCCGTAGCCGGTGATGCGTAGGCCGGGATCGATGCCGATGACACGGGTCATGGCGGTAGCATAGTTTTTTTTAGAATAGCCTGTCGGATGCCCCCGAGTATCCCCGGATGTTTGGCGGATACCCCACCGAAGCACCGAGGCGGTGCATCAGTGGGCTTTGATCGTGTTTTTCGGAGGGCTCATCGAGTAGTGATCGCTTGTCGGCGAAGCGGATGTTTCGTATGTTGCTGGTGGCTGGGACGAGATGGACGGTAGAAGTGAATCCAAGCCAGGGAGGGCTTGTTTGGCCAAGCGACGAAGTAAGAAGAAAGAAACCGGCCTGTTCGACGCCTCGGATAACGATTCAGGTGGTGGCGGCGGTGTCGCCACACTGGATGGTGGTGGTGCTGGAGGCGGGGGAGACCGTGTTTCGCTGCATGAGGCGGCGCAGACGCGGTACCTTAATTATGCGCTGTCGGTGATTACCAGCCGGGCGTTGCCTGATGTGCGTGACGGGCTTAAGCCGGTGCAGCGGCGCATCCTTTACACGATGTGGCAGAACCGGATCACGGCGGAGCACAAGCATCGCAAATGCGCCAAGGTGGTCGGTGATGTGATGGGTTCGTACCACCCGCACGGGGATTCGTCGATTTATGATGCGTTGGTTCGGATGGCGCAGCCATTTAGTCTGCGTGTGCCGTTGGTGGATGGGTCGGGTAACTTTGGGTCGCTGGACGGGGACACGGCGGCGGCGATGCGTTACACGGAGTGCCGATTGACACCGGTTGCGGGTGAGGTGTTGGCGGACATTGCGCACCAGACGGTTCACTATCGACCTAACTATGACGGGACGCGGACCGAGCCGGTGATCTTGCCGTCGAAGCTGCCGACGCTGTTGTTGAACGGGGCGACGGGAATCGCGGTGGGGATGGCGACGAATATCCCACCGCACAACCTGTATGAGCTTTGTGGTGCGTTGTTGAAGGTGTTGGATGATCCTGAGATTAAGGATTATCAGTTGGTCGCCAATGACGCGATCATGGGGCCGGACTTCCCGACTGGGGGTCGGATACTGAATACACGGGATGAGTTGCGTGATCTATATAAGACCGGGGGCGGGTCGATCCGTTTGCGTGGCGAGTGGGCCAAGGGGCCCTCGACGCGGGGCGCGAAGACGCTGTACATCACGAGTGTGCCGTACACGGTGAATAAGTCGGTGCTGGTCGAGCAGATCGCGCAGATCGTGATTGGGCGCAGGATGCCTTTGCTGCTGGACATCAAGGATGTGTCGACGGATGACGTGCGGATCGAGTTGGAGCTTAAGAAGGACGCTGACGAGCAGAAGGTGATGGCGTATCTATTTAAGCACACGGGGTTGCAGACGAATTTCAATGTGAATCTGACTTGTCTGGTGCCGACGGAGAACCCGGAGGTGGGTCGGCCCGAGAAGCTGGGGCTTAAAGAGGTCCTCTGGCACTTCCTGCACTTCCGCCTGGAGGTGGTGACCAAGCGGCTTGAGAACGAGCTTGCGTCGCTGAGCAAACGTGCGCACATCCTCGAAGGCTTTTCGCTGGTGTTCGATGCGCTGGACGAGATCATCAAGATCATCCGCAAGTCCGGGGGGAAGGCGGATGCGGCCAAGAAGATCATGGCGAGGTTCGATCAGCTCGACGCGGAGCAGACCGAGGCGATCCTGGAATTGAAGTTGTACCGGCTGGCGAAGCTGGAGATCAATCTGGTGCTGGCGGAACTGAAGGAGAAGCGGTCGCGGATGCGGGCGATCAAGAAGCTGCTGGCGGAGAAGGATGCGGCGGGTCGTTGGGCGATCGTGCGTGAAGAGGTCGAGCGGATCCGTAAAGAATATGGGAAGAACGACAAACGGCGGACGGTGATCGAGGCGCCGGAGGATGAGCCGGAGTTCTCCGCGGAGGACTTTATTATTGCGGAGGATGCGCATGTGCTGGTGACGGCCGATGGGTGGATCAAGCGGCAGCGCGAGATCAAAGACCCGGGGACCACGAGGCTGCGCGAGGGGGATCGTGTGTTGGCTTGCGAGGCGGGGTCGACACGGGCGACGGTGGTGTTCTTCTCGAGCTTCGGGGTGGCGTACACCAGCCGGATCGTGGATATCCCCGCGACGACGGGGTACGGCGAGCCTATTCAGAAATTGTTTAAGCTCAAGGACGGGGAGCGTATCGTCGCGGCGTATTCACTTGACCCTCGGGCGATCGGGGATATCGCGGAGGATCCGAAGAAGCCGGAGTTGTGCCCGGGGACGCATGCGGTGGCGGCGACGAGTGATGGGTATGCGTTGCGGTTTGGGTTGGAGGCGTTTGTTGAGCCTAGCACCCGCAGCGGGCGGAGGTTTGCTCGGCCGACGAAGGGGGCGCGGGTGGTGGGTGTTGAGAAGATCCACGGGGACGAGACGTTGCTGTCGATCAGCGAGCAGTGCCGGGCGATGGTTTGTGCGGTGGATGAGGTGAATTACCTGTCTGGGCCGGGCAAGGGCGTGTTGCTGATTAAGCTGGGGAAAGAGGATCGGCTGTTGGGGTTCAAGGCCTCGACCGGGGACCGGGATTTATTGAATGTCGAAACGAATCGGGGCGCGAAGAAGACGGTGAGCACGGCGAAATATAAGACCACGGGCCGGGGCGGTCGGGGCACGGAGATTCAGAAGAACGGACGGATCGCACTGATCGTACCCGAGGCGTTAACGATGCCGATCCTATTGGATGACGAAGAATGATTATTGATACGCTTAACAATGCGGCGGTGTATGAGGGGCTTGGGCCTGGGTTTGCACAGGCGTTTGAGTACCTGCGCAGCGGGCGGGCGGCGACGGATGCGGTGGGGAGTCATGCGTTGGACGGGGAGAGGTTATTTGTGAATGTTGAGGAGTACACCAGCAAGCCTCTGAAGCAGGGGCGGTGGGAGGCGCATCGGAAGTACGCAGATGTGCAGTATGTGGTCAGTGGGTGCGAGCGGATGGGGTATGCGGTGATTGATGGGATGGAGGTTGAGGAGGCGTATGATGCTCAGACTGATGTGGGATTTTTTACGGGCGAGGGTTTGATGCTGCGTGTTGCTGCGGGGACGTTTGCGGTGTTTATGCCACAGGATGTGCATATGCCTTGTATTGCTGAAGGCGAGTTGGGGGAACCGGGGGCGGTGCGTAAGGTGGTGGTGAAAGTGTTGGTGAATGGATGACTGCTACTTATACGGCTAAAAATATTACGGTGTTGGAGGGTTTGGACCCTGTGCGTAAGAGGCCGGGGATGTATATCGGTGGGGTGGGGAGTACGGGGCTGCACCACTTGGTGTGGGAGGTGCTTGACAACTGCATCGACGAGGCGATGAACGGGCACGCCAGTGAGATCGGCGTGGTGCTTCATAAGGACGGGAAGACGGTCACGATCAGCGACAACGGGCGTGGGATCCCGGTGGATATTCACCCCAAGCACAAGAAGCCTGCGTTGGAGATTATTCTCTGCACGCTGCACGCGGGGGGGAAGTTTGATGAGGGGAATTACAAGACCTCGGGGGGGCTGCACGGGGTGGGTGCGTCGGTGGTCAATGCGTTATCCAAGGAGCTGACCGCGACGGTTAAGCGTGATGGCAAAGAGTGGCGGATGGTGTTTAAGCGGGGGGTCGCGCAGGGGAAGATCAAGAAGCTGGGGGCGGTGCGGGGGAGCGGGACGACGATTACGTTTCACCCGGACCCGACTATTTTCCCCAAGACCGAGTTTAATGCGGAGACGATCCGGCAGCGGTTGGAGGTTGCGAGCTATCTGCACAAAGGTGTGAAGATCGGGTTTGATGACCAGCCCAACGGGAAGAAGGATACGTTTCAGCATAAGGAGGGGATCGCACAGTACCTTGACAAGATCGTTGGGGAGCGGAATGCGAGGCCGATCAATGAGGCGGTTTTTTCACTGGACAAAGACAACGGCACGCGGATCGAGGTGGTGCTGCGGTGGACGGAGTCGACAGATGAGCATCTGCGCAGCTACGCCAACGGTATCCCGACGGGGTCGGGGGGGACGCATGAGAATGGTCTGCGGGCTGGGCTGACCAAGGCTGTGCGGAATTATATTGATACACATAACCTGACGCCGCGCGGTGTGAAGCTGACGCATGAAGACATCCGCGAGGGGTTGGTGGTGGTGCTGAGTGTGTTTATCCAGGACCCTCAGTTTCAGGGGCAGACCAAGGATCGGCTGAATAACCCGGAGCTGACCGCGGCGGTGGACGGGGTGGTCCGGCCGGCGTTGGAGCATTGGCTGAATCACAACGCGAGTGTGGCTGAGTCTATTGTGGCGCGGATCATCATGGCGGCGCGGGCGAGGGAGGCTTCGCGGGCGGCGATCTCGAGTGTGTCACGCAAGAGCGCGACGGCGAACCGGATGACGCTGCCGGGAAAATTAAGCGACTGCACGAATAATAATCGGCACAACTCGGAATTGTTTGTCGTGGAGGGCGACTCGGCTGGGGGGAGTGCCAAGCAGGGGCGGGACCGGACGCATCAGGCTATTTTGCCGTTGCGCGGGAAGGTGCTGAACACGGAGACGGCGTCGCTTGCGAAGGTGCTGGACAACAAGGAGCTTGCGGACCTGGTGACGGCGATGGGGTGCGGCGCGGGGAAGGAATTTAATCCGGGGAGGCTGCGTTATCAGCGGGTTATTTTACTGGCGGACGCGGACTCTGATGGGCATCACATCACGACGTTGTTGCTGACGTTTTTTTATCGGCATCTGCCGGAGCTGATCCGGGAGGGGAAGATTTACCTGGCGGTTCCGCCGTTGTATCGGATTGATATCGGGAAGGAATCACATTGGGCTGCAGACGATGCGGATCGTGATGCGATTCTCAAGAAGCATGTGAAGGGGGGAGCAAAATCAGACATCACGCGGTTCAAGGGGTTGGGCGAGATGATGCCGAAGGTGCTGTGGGAGACAACGCTGAATCCCAAGACGCGACGACTGCTGCGGGTGGAGATCAGCGACTCGCTGAAGACGGATAGCGTGATGAGCGACCTGATGGGGAAAGACCCTAGTGCGCGGTTCCGGTTTATCATGGATCGTGCGGATGAGGCGTTGGCGTTGGATGTGTGATTGGGGTTGGGGGTGATATGGAGGGGCGGGGAGGCTAAACCGCAAGCGTTTATTGGGTGTGCAGGGGGCATTGGGTTATTTGGGGACGCGACAAGTCGCGGCGATTCGTGAGGGGGTCAGGGATTAAATGGACGGGGGGGGTGATGCTTTGCCGAAGTATTTTTGTTTGTATGCGCGTAGTGCTTTGGTGACTTTGGGTGCGAGGATGAGGGTGGAGGTCATGGTGGGGATGGCCATGAGCGCGTAGGCGGAGTCGATCAGGGTGATCACGTTTTTGTGTGATGCGGCGGCCCCTAGAACGAGCGTAAAGGCGAACCACAAAAGGAATGGCCCCCTGCCAAATCGACCTCGGAAGAGATAGTCCCAACACTTAAGATTATAGTTAGCCATCCCGATCATAGTCGAGAAGCCAAAGAGCAAGACCGCGACGCCCAAGCCGTGGGTTCCCCAGCCTCCGAAGGTGTTCGAGAAAGCCTGACTGGTAATGACAACACCAGTGCGCCCGACGTAATCGTCGGGGGTGAGAGTAACTAGAATAACTAGCGCGGTCATGGTGCAGACGATGAGTGTGTCGATCAATGGCCCGAGCATAGCGACGAGGCCTTCACTGATGGGTTCGGTGGTTTTGGCGTTGGAGTGAGCCATGGGCGCGGTGCCGATACCTGCCTCGTTGGAGAATGCGGCTCGTTTGATGCCAGTGATCAGAACCATGACAATTGTGCCCTGGGCACCGCCGATGACCGCGTCGGGTGAGAAGGCTTTAATGAAGATGCTCGCAAAGGCTTCTGGCACGGCATCGAAATTAAGTGCAATGACGCTCAAAGCTGCCAGTGTGTAAAAAAAACACATGATCGGAACAAGGGAACAGGTCCACCTCGCAAGTCGTTTGATGCCGCCGGAGAGAACATATGTCACCAGTGCCGCAAGCATTGCTCCAATCAGGAGTTTGTCTATTGGCATATCCATCCAGAGGACAGTGGTTTCTTTCGTCATCCCGAGCCATGAAGTGTGAATAAACTTGGTCGTTTCATTGGCGGTGTACATCGCCGTAGTCCCGACAAGGCCGCAGATAGCGAAGAAAACTGCCAGAGGCTTGAGCCAATGTGGTAGTGCGTTATCGATGACGTACATGGGGCCGCCCTGGACCTGGCCGGTATGGTCTTTGCCGCGGTACATGACGGCAAGCGTGCATTCGAAGAACTTGGTGTTCATGCCGATAATTGCTGCCAACCACATCCAGAAGATCGCGCCCGGGCCGCCCGTCGAGAGGGCGATTGCAACACCACCTATGTTGCCCAGGCCGACGGTGGCGGCGAGAGCGTTGCAGAGTGCTTTAAAGTGGGTGAGTTGTCCGGGGTCGTTTGAGTCGCCGGGGTGGTGGTATTTGCCGAGGGTGAGTCGCAGTGCGTGGGTGAAGCCGGTGAAGGGGAGGAGGCGTGAGAAGAACATGAGGATCAGACCGCCGCCGACGAGGAGAGCGATCAGGGGGAGTCCCCATGCGATGCCGTTGAACCATGAATTGAAATCGGAGAGTTGTTGAAGCAAAATGCGCGCCCTTGTCGCCGGGAATAGGACTTGGTGGAGGTATCCGGCGTGGGTATGACGTTAGCGGGGGCGGGGGTTGGGATCAAGCTGTAGACGGGAGCGATCGGTGACAAGACATTGATCCCATTTTAATTCCGGCATTTTATCATCGCATATATGTTATATGTGGTTTTGTAGGGTGTCTGGGGGGCAGTGACAAATGCGGGTGGCTGGTGAAGATTTGTCGTGGCGTGCGGTTGACACGGGGCGTACCGAGGTGAGGAAGGATTCACCGCAGAGAAGAAGGTGGGGAAGGAAGTATCCGAAGGTTGCGTAGATGACACAGATGAAGAAGGGAACGCGACAAGTCGCGGTGTTTCGTGGGGGAGGGGTGAGGTTGATATGTGCGGGGAGGTTTGTTGGGGTCTGCGTGCGGGTGCGTGGGGGTCCGCCCCATCGCTGCGCTCAGAGGCGGCGTTGGGTGTGGGGGTTGATCCGGTCGCGTGTGTTATCTATGGGGGGGAGGTGTTAGCCGCCTGAGACGACGTTGCCGACGGAGAAGATGGGCAGGAGCATGGCGATGGCGACGAAGCCGATGATGAGGCCCATGGTCGCGGTCATGACCGGTTCGATGAGGCTGGTGGTGGTCTTGATCTGGTTGTCGAACTCGGCCTCGGTGTATTCTGCGATGCGTTCCATGACGACGCCGATGCGGCCGGAGCGTTCGCCGGAGTAGACCATCTGTGCGACGGATCGTGGGATCAGGGGCGAGTCGAAGAGCGAGTCGGAGAGTTGCGAGCCTTGACGCAAGCGGTTGTCGGCGTCGCTCCAGAGGTCTTCGTAGAGTGCGTTGCTGGTAACTTCTCGGACGATTTCGATCATGTCGAGCACGGGGACGCCTGCGGTGACCATGGTGCCCATGGTTCGGCAGCTTCGTGTGAGGTAGAGCTTGTTGAAGAGCGGGCCGATGATTGGCGTGTGAATTTTGAGGTAGTCGTAGAGGCGTTGTCCTGCTGGCGTGCCCAGCACGAAGTAGACGGCGGCGATGGACATGATGACGGTGCCGAGCCAGAGGTGCCAGTGGGTGACGAGGTTGCCGCTCATGCTCAGGAGCATCTGGGTGGGTACGGGGAGCGCGGTGTCGCGGGCCTGGTAGATGCCGGCGAACCTTGGGAGGACGAAGATCAGCAGGAATGTGGTGACGAGGACCACCATCCCGAGCATGAATGCTGGGTAGGTCAGAGCGCCTTTGATTTTTTTGGCGGTCTGCATTTCTTTGCTGAGGTAGCCGGAGACGCGGTCGAGCATGGTGCCCATGGTGCCGGAGACTTCGCTGGCACGGATAAGGCTGGTCATGACCGGCGGGAAGATTTTGGCGTGTGAGCGCAGCGCGGAGGAGAGGTCGTTGCCGGCCTGGACCTGGTCGGAGACATCTTTAAGGACGGCGCGGAAGGCCTCGTTGTCGCTTTGCTGTGCGGCGCATTCCAGTGCTTCGGAGATCGGCACACCGGTATCGACCATGACAGCTAGCTGGTGTGAGAAGGTGATGACCTCGCTGCGTTTGATCTTGCCGCCGGAGCCCGTGGCGGTCTGTTGCGAAGTGGCGGCGGTCTCTTTGGCTTTCTCTACGTTGACGACGAACTTGCCTTCACTGCGGAGGAGGTGGCCGACCTCTTCTATATTGGCGGCGTTGAGGACGCCGGTGACCAGCTCGCCTCTGCCGTCTCTCGCTTTGTACTTGAACCTGGCCATGGTTGTGTTGCGTATCCTGTTTCTTGCGCGTGGGGTAAAGCTCAGTAGAGGGTTAATGTGTAATGGCGGCGACGAGTTCTTCGATGGTGGTGGTGCCGGCTTGGACTTTCTCCAGCCCGTCCTGGAGGAGGGTGATGTAGCCGGTGGCGGCGGCGATCTTGCGTAGGTCCTGGAGGCTTGCGCCGCTGGTGATGGCGTCGAGGGCCTCATCGTTGGGTGCGAAGAGTTCGTAGATCCCGGCGCGTCCTGCGTAGCCTGTGCGGCGGCAGGACTTGCAGCCCTCGCCGTGGTAGAAGGTTTCGATGGCTTGAGCTTGTGGGCCCATGCGTTCGATGGTGCGTTTCATGTTGTCGGGTAGGACGATGGGTTCTTTACAGTCTTTGCAGACCCGCCGGACAAGGCGTTGGGCGAGGGCGCCGCGGATGCTGGCTGCGACGAGGTAGGGCTCGACACCGATGTTGAAAAGGCGTGTGATAGCGCTGGGGGAGTCGTTTGTGTGGAGTGTGGAGAGGACCATGTGGCCGGTGAGGGCGGCCTGGGTGGCGATGCGTGCGGTCTCCTGGTCACGGATTTCGCCGAGCATGACAACGTCGGGGTCCTGACGTAGCAGCGAGCGGAGGGCTGCGGCGAAGGTGAAGCCTGCCTTGTCGTTTGTCTGGAACTGGTTGATCCCGGGGATATTCATCTCGACGGGGTCTTCGACGGTGCTGATGTTGACGGATTCTTTATTGATCTGTCGTAGTGCGGCGTAGAGGGTGGTGGACTTGCCGCTACCGGTGGGGCCGGTGACCAGGACGATGCCGTTGGGCTGAGAGATTAACGAGGTGAACTGGTCGTACATGGCCGGCGAGAAGCCGATCTGGCTCAGCCCGGTCATCGCGTTGTTCTTATCGATGATACGGATGACGACTTTTTCGCCGAACTTGCCGGGCATGGTGGAGACGCGGAGATCGACGGGGCGTTTACCGATGCGGATGCTGATGCCGCCGTCTTGTGGGACGCGTCGCTCGGAGATGTCGAGCTTGGCCATGATCTTGATGCGGCTGACAACGGCGGGGAGCATCTTGGCGGGTGGGGTCATCTTCTGATAGAGCTGGCCGTCGACACGGAACCGGACGCGGAGTGCGGAGTCGTCGGGCTCGATGTGGATGTCGCTGGCGCCTTCCTGGACGGCGGTGAATAGGAGGTAGTTGACCAGCTTGATGACGGGGGAGTCGTTGGCGGAGTCTTCGCTGCTTTCAGCGAGGTCTGTGATCTGCTGTTCGACGACGGTGAGGTCTTCTTCCTCGATGTCGTCGATGAGTTCATCGATGACCATGTCGCGGTCGCCGGCGGCGTGTGCGAGGAGGGTGCTTTGGATGTCTTTGGCGGTAGAGGCGACAAGCTGGACGGAGTGGCCGGTGAGTCGATGAACTTCCTCGACGATGAAGACGTTGGCGGGCTCTGCGACGGCGAGTGTGAGCTTGCCGTTGACAAGGAACAGAGGCATTGCACACTGCTCGTCCTGGAAATCACTGGGGAGGGCGTCGAGTACAGCGGGGTCGCAGATCTTGGCGTCGAGGTGGACGTAGGGGATGCCGTAGGCCTCGGCGAGGGCCTCCATGACCTGTTCTTCGGAGACGTATTCCAGGTCGATGAGTACTTCACCGAGCAGTTTCTGGTGGCCTCGGTCTTTCTGGAAGGCGAGGGCTTTGTCGATCTGCTCGGGTGTGACAAGACCCTTGGCGACCAGCAGGTCACCCACACGGACGCGCTTGGGCGCGGCGTTGGGCTCATTGGTCGGGTTGGTCTGGGTCTGGGTCATAACTTAGGCTTTTAGACTCTCGATGGCGCTTGGGATATTTTCGTGTGACTGGATCGTATCGCTTAGGCGTGTGATTCTCAGGATGGTCTGGATGTTGTCGGGGCATGCGGCGAGCCTGACCTGGCCGAGCCTTTCGAGGCACTGGTCCTGAAGCCAGAGCAGTGACTCGAGGCCCTGTGAGTCGATGAACTGGACGTGTGACATGTCCAAGACAAAGTCGTTGGTTTTCTCGTCCATCTGCTCAAGCATGGTCTTACGGAACAGATCGATCTCGTCTGTGGTCAGCTCGCCGCGGAGGGTGAGTACGGCCTGTTGGTCGTGATGTTGGCAGGTGATTTTCATAGCTGTCTGCTGTGCATCAATCCGTGTCGGTGTTTAAGGTGGAGCGCATCAGGTTGTGGTGTTCTTCGATCATGTCCAGGTAGGGAGCGAAGTCGAGCTTGACAAAGACGTCGGCGAGCTGGGGGTCGAACTGCTTGCCGCTGCAGCGGCGAACCTCGTCGAGGACCTCGTGCATGGGCATGGCCTGGCGGTAGGTTCGGTCACTGCTCATGGCATCGAAGGCGTCTGCGAGGCCGATGATCCTGCCGAACAGTGGGATGTCGGTGCCCTTTAGGCCGTGGGGGTAGCCGCGTCCGTCCCAGGATTCGTGGTGGTGGAGCACGCCTGGGATGAGGTCTTGCATCTGTCGTATGTCTTCGAGGATGCGTGCACCGGTTTCGGGGTGCATCTTGACCAAGTCGTATTCTTCTTTGGTGAGTTTGCCGGGCTTGGTGAGTACGGCCTCGGGTACGCCGATCTTCCCGACATCGTGGACGACGCCGCTTAGGTAGACGCGCTCGACGGTGTGGCTATCCAGCCCGGCGGCCTCGGCGAGTTGTTTGGACATCAAGGCGACGCGCTCGGAGTGGCCTTGTGTGTAGGAATCCTTGGCGTCGATGGTGGTGCTCAGGGCGTGGAGTGTGCCCATGAACATGGAGTGCATGTCCTCGTAGAGCAGGACGTTCTTGAGGTAGATGCTCAGGCTGCTGCCGAGCGAAGCGCAGAGCTTGGAGTCGACGGTGCTGAACCCTGAGCCGGCGTCGATCTTGTCGGCGCCGTAGAGCAGTCCCAGGGATTTGCCATCGACCACCAGGGGTGTGACCAGGAGGCTGTGAGCGAATTTTTCGAGGCCTGGGATACCCAGGACACGGGCGTCGTCTAGGATGACGGGCTCGGTTCGGCCGGTCATTGCTTCGGTGAGTTGCAGGCCGATGTTACGGATGCCGACCAGGTCGTATGAGGACTGTGCGTCTACACAGACGGGGACGGCGATGTCCTGGAAACCGGGTTCGGTGGGGGAAAGTTGAATGGCGAGCCAGCGGAGGCCGACAACTTCGCGCATCTCGGCGCATGCTTGTTCGAGGAATGCCTGCGGTGGGTGGTCGACGACCATGCTGGTGGACAGCTTGTAGAGGAGGCTGAGTTCCTCGTATGAGCCGGCGAGTTCCCAACTCAGGTCGTGCAGTTCGTGCAAGCGCCAGCCCAGATCGGCGGCGTCTCGTGCCATCCAGCCGATGACCTGTGCTAAGCGGTCGGACTCGGGGGCAGTCATCAGTGCGTCGGTATCGAATTTAGAGGTCGCTGCGAGAAGATCGGTCTCGCTGGTGTCGCAGACCCGGGCGAACTGCTCGGAGGCAAGGATCTCTTTACCCAGCAGCAGTGCGGCGATGACGGGGGATGTGCCGGGGTGGTTGCCGGCGTGCTGCCGAGCCGTTGTGGTGCGCATGGGGACGAGGGTGAGGCCCGGCCAGAGGCGAACCGGTTGGCTGGCGCCGTCAAAGATCTCGTTGTGGTGAGAGCGTGCGGCGGCGGTGAAGGGCGCGGACTTGACGATCAGCCTGTGCTCCCAGCGGTGTGGGCCGATCAATTCACAGGCCCCGTGGGGGTTGATCGAAACGATAGCGGCACCGAGTTCGGCGAGTCGTTGGCTTAGTCGGCCGGAGAAGGCCGAGGGGTCGGGATGTCCGATGACCTGTGTCACGACGCTTTGGCTACCTCTTGTCCTGGGGTCATGCCGAGTAGTTCATGAACTTTATTCAGCACCTCACGTGGGCTGAAGGGTTTCCCGATCATGGCCTTGATGTTGACGGTGTTGGCGTCTTCGTAACTGATGCTGTGGCTGCGTGCGGTGAGCATGATGACCGGGGTGTGCTGTGTTGATTCGTTTTTTAGCAGGGCCTCGCAGAGTTCCCGGCCGTTGAGCAGGGGCATCTGGTAGTCGGTGATGACCAGGTCGGGGGGGCTATGGAATGCGGCCTGGAGCGCCTCTTGGCCGTCCATGGCGCAGATGACATCGAAGCCAGCTTTTTGAAGCTTGACCGAAAGCACGTGGACGATGTGTGGTCCATCATCGACAACCAAGATCAGCGGCGGCTTAGCCATGCCTCCTCCCTGGACTCCTTTTACACCGGGTACCGCGCCCTGACACGGGTGCCCAGTGGGTGCAACTAGGGCACCGATTATGTGGCCTCGTAACCGGGGTCACATTAGGGACATCGGCGTAATTCGTGGGGGGGTTGATGCCGGGGGGAATTGATCGTGTGGGATAGATGGGTTGTATGGCTGATTTGATTATGCTGGGCAGGGTGCTTTACGGGATCAGGCTGCGCATAAAAATACACCGTGCAAACGTGTTGCACGGTGTATGGTTATCGGCATGTTGGTTTAGCCGTCGTGTTGGGTGACGGCGGCGAGCAGCTTGCCGGCACGGGGGTCGTCGGGTTGGCGTTTGAGTGCTTGCTGGTAGGCCTGTGCGGCGGCGGCGAAACGGCCAGCCTTCTGCAGGGAGAGGCCCCGTAGGATCAGGGGCTCGGTGCTGGCGGGAGCGGCGGAGGCGGCGCGGTCGAACATGTCCAGCGCGTTGTTAAGGTTGCCGCGTCGCTGCCAGACCATGCCGGCGAGCAGGTAGCCCTCGTGGCGTTTGGGCGAGAGGTTAATGACTTTGCTGGCGGCTTGCAGAGCGCTACCAAGTTCGTCCTGCTGGTAGGCGAGTTCGCCGAGTTTGATCCAGTCGGAGACGTCGCCCTTGGAGCTGCGAGCCAACTCCAGGAGGACGGCGTGTGCTTCCTTGGTTTGTCCGGTGTTGAGGTATGCGGAAGCGAGTGACCGTTTGATGTCGGATCGATTCTTGTTGTCGGGGTCTTTGAGGACCTGGGTGAATATTTTAATCGCCTGCTCTCCCTGGCCGGAGGCGACCAGTGCAAACGCGAAGTGCTCTTGGAGCTTGGTGTTGTCGGGCTCGAGCAGGGAAGCCTGATGGAAGTAGTCCGCGGCTACGGCGGGCTGGTGCTTCATGAAGTAGAGGTGACCGATGGCGGCGCGGACGCCGGCGTTTTGGTCGAAGTACTGTCGTTTGTCTTCGAGGAGGGCGACCGCATCGTCAACGCGGTCGAGTTCGACGAGAGTCTCGGTGACGGCCAGGAGGTAGGAGGCGTTGTCTGCCTCGAACTCGTAGGCTTTTTCATAGAATTCGAGCGCCCCGTCGTGGCGTTGCCAGCGTTGCATGACGAGGCCCTGGTAGTAGCAGGCTTCGGCGTATTTGGGCTGGAGTTCGAGTGCGGCGTTGAACAGGTGGTAGGCGCGTTCGAGCCTGCCCTGCTCCATGGAGACACGTCCGGCGAGGACGTGCAGGCCGGCGTGTCGGGGGTCGATCGAGAGGCCGTCCTTGACGGATTTTTCAGCCTGCTTGAGGTCACCTGTGTTGAACTGTTGCTTGGCCATGTCCAGCATCATGGAGCTGCGTAGCTCCAGCCAGCGGTTCTTGGCGTCGGCTTTTTCTTCGACCAGGGTGTCCTGGCAACCAAGCAGCAGCGGCGCGAGGAGCGCCGCTGCTGTGAGAGTGATTGCTTGTGAAAGCTTCACGGTGCGTTTCATCTTTTTCCTTTGCGGACTTACGGCCTGTTTAGATGCAATGTGTGTTACTCGGTCTCGTCTGTATCGACGCTGGTGACCTCAGCTTCACTCTCTGCGTCGGCTTCGGCTTCTTCGCTGCCGATGGCTTCATCGACGAACTCGAAGATATTCACAGGCTGATCTGCTTGGGCTTCTTGCTGAAGCTGGTCGTCGGCGAACAACTGGTTGGGGTCGTAAACCTCAACGGAGGTTGCGTCATCGGACTCGAAATCGGTGTCGGCCGGGTCTGTGAACTCCGCGAAACCGTCGGAGTCTGGTGTCTGCCATGCGGCGTCATCGCCGGTCAACTCGACACGCCAAGGTGCTTCGGCGGCAGGCTCGTCGGTAACGGGCTGTGCCGAGGCGGACTCGGGTTGTGTCGCTGCGGGCTGGGCGAACTCGTCGGCCTGTGCGGCGGGCTCTGCAAACTCGAAGGTGTCGCTGGCCTGTTCGAATTCTGAGGCGGACTCGGCTGTGTCTGCCTGGTCGGCTTCGGGGGTGAACTGAGCGGCCTGCTCAAACTCGGCGGGGGCTTGCGTTTGAGCCGACCCGTTGTCATTGACTTCGGGCGTGGTCAGAACCTGTCCGTCGATTTCAATCACTTCGGCTTGGGCGGTGTCGGCGTCCCACTGTGCGGGGGCGTCTTCACCGATCACATCGCTGGCGTCGGCGCCCAGTTCGAAGGACAGGTCTTCGGTGGTGGAGACTTCGGCCTGGGAGCCGTCGGTATCGGCGGGCTCATCGGCCTGGGTCGATAGTTCGGCGTCGATCATGGAGTCCACAGCGTTCTTGAGGATGCTGCGGTCGTAGAAGTAGGTCTTCTCGCCGGTGATCTGTTCCTTGAGGTGCAGTGCGTCGGCCATGGTGGCGTCGAGGTAGAGCGCCTTGTCAAGCGACCAGAGGGCTTTCTCGTTGTTGCCTTCTTTCATGTACTGCATGGCATCGGTGACGTACTTGCTGGTGAGCTTGGTGCGTGACCAGGGGAGCAGGCCCTTACGCATGCCCAGACGTGTGGCCTGGATGTCGGCGTGGGCGGAGTCGGCCATCTTGGTGAGGTCTTCATCCTTCTGGATGGTGGGCTTAATCATGAAGATGACTTCGCTGCGTGTGACGGAGTCGTCCTGGCCCTTGAAGGCTGGGCCGACCAGTGGGAGGTTGCCGAGGCCTGGGACGTTGGTGCGTCCGATGGTGGTGTCTTCTTTGAAGAGCCCGCCGAGGACGACGGTCTGGCCGGAGCGGATGATGACGTTGGTGACCAGCTCCTGTGTGGTGGTGTCAGGGATGACAAATCCACCGACGAGGCTGGTGCTGCCGTCAGAAACGCTTGGGCGTAGTTCCATGCGGACGAAGTCGTCGTCGCTGATGAAGGGACGCAGGGTGAGCTGTGTACCCACATCGAGGAACTCGACGGTCTGTGTGTTGGAGGTCTCGGTGGCGGTGGTGGACAGGTAGCCCAGGCGTTCACCGACGAGGAGGTCAACCTTCTGGCGGTTGAGTACGAGTACCTGGGGTTTAGCCAGTACGGTGGTGTCGGTGACGGAATCGAGAGCCCGCACGAAGACGGCGGCGTCGGAGCCGACGAACCCGAGCTTGACACTGCTTGCACCCGCAGCGACGTTGCCTGGGCTGGTGGTGACCGAGCTGCCGGAATCGAACGCCCCGGTGATCATCTCGTCCACTGCGCCCAGAGGCGTGGTGAAGTCGGTGACGTTGAGGTCCGCGAAGACGGCGAAGTCTACGCCGAAGGCATTGGCTTCGGTGAGGCGTGCCTGGAGGATAGTGGCTTCGACGAGGACCTGTCGTGGCCGTGTGTCGAGCTTACCGACAACGGTGACGATCTCTTCGATGTTCTCTGCGTAGTCGCGGATGACCAGGGTGTCCTGATGTGCGGACTGGTTGGCACCGCCGTCGGAGAGCGTGGGCTGGAAGCCGTCTTCGGCTTCGCCGGAGAGCGCGATCGAGCCTGCGGCCGAAAGCAGCGGGCTGGCGAAGGCGGATGCGTCAGCGGCGTTGATGTAGTTGAGGCGGATGATTTCGTAGGCCAACTGACGGTTCTCGTCCTCGAGTTGGGCGATCTCCTCGGTGGTGTAGACGTAGATGAACTGGCCCTTCTCGCGGTAGCCAAAGCCGTTAGTGTGGAGGATGGCGTCGAGTGCTTCGTAGAAGTCCACGCCGTAGAGGTCGGCGGAGATGGTGCCTGCGACGTTGCGGCTGGCGATGATGTTGCGTTGGCTCTGAATGCTCAGGAGCTGGAGGACCTTGGTGAGGTTGAGGTCCTTGACGTGCAGGTCAATCTGCCCGAACGACCCAACTTCGACCTGCTGGCCTTGTGGGAGTTGCTCATCTTCGGCGCCGGTCTCAAACAGAGCCACGGGGCTGTCCGGTGCGATAGGCTCACCGGCGGCGACCCCGCTTGCCCCTTCTGCGCCCAGCGCCGAGGTGCTACAGATGCACCCTACGGAGCAAAAAAAAACGCCCAGCCAATTCTTCATGTTTCCGGTAACCATTGCTCGACTCCTTCAAAGCCTCCACGGCTATATGTTCGTTACATCTTCAACCTGATGATTAATCCATACTTCGTAAGTAACACGTGACGGTCGGTGACCTGTATCAGCGTGAATCCTTCGTACTCGTCGCCGGGCGCTAACAGACGCCCGTTGATGTAGGCCCTTGGCCGTGCTCCGGCCAAGACACTTTCCAGCCGTAGTTCGGTCGCTTCAGTGCGCACGACGGCTATCCGTGACTCAACATCGGGTGTAACTTGGGCAGACTTTGGCCCGATATCGTTAAGCCCGGCACCTGGGGTCCGTCTGTAACGACTGGGGTCTATCCCGAAGATGTCACGGCCCGGTGAGGCGGGTAGATCGACGTGTATCACGGGTCGATTTTTGTATGAACGGTCGTTCTGATCGGACGTGGGGGGTGGGTTATTGGTGGCCTGGGTCTGTGTTTCGGGGTCGTCTGCGGTGGCAGTTCGTGGGACGCCCTGAAGCAGGAGTCGGCCCCAGAGCAGCAGGCCTATGGCGAGGGCACAGATCATGATGCCGAGTTTTTTCTTGTCGGCGGTGACTTGTTGTATCAGCCGATTCAGGTGATCTTTCATTGTGAGCCCCCGTTTGTCTGGGAGGCGAAGAAGGCGCTGAGCTGGAGGTTGACGACCAGTGGCTGGCGTGGGTAATCGGGCTCGGATTCGATCTCAAGGCGGTCGACGCGGACGACCCGGGACAGCGACTCGATCCGCTTGACCAGGTCGAACGCGGTGGCGAACGGGGCGTTGAACTGGATTTTTACGGGGAGGATGTTGTAGTCGGCGTAGTAGTTGGGCTTGTCTGTGACGATTTCCTGGCCGGTCACGCCGGGGGCGTTGATGAGGCCGGAAAGATCGCGGAGGACCAGCGATATCTCGTCTTCGTTGGGGATGTATTGGCCCCGCCCACCGACCTGCTCGCGGAGGTCTTGGACCTCGTTGTGTAGATTGGCCAGCCCGGAGTTGTCTACGTCACCGATGCCCAGTTCCTCGCGTGCGGTGTCGATGCGTTTTTGGAGGCGGGCGTCTTTGATACCGTAGGGCACGAGGACGACAGCGATGAACAGCACGAGCAACCCGAAAAGTACCGCCCAGTGCCTGGCTGTACTGCGGTCAATTTTCATGGGTCACCTCCGCGGTCTGGGTCAGTGGGAGGTAGCGTCGATCCAGAGGCACTTCGGCACCAACACGGAAGCGTCGGCTGAATATCTCGCCTTGTTGCTCTGCCCTGCTGAAGTGCATGGTTACCTTCTTAAACAGGAGGTGGTTGCTCATGTCGTTGACCAGCTTGGCGACGACCACGTCGTCTGGGGCAATCCCGTAGACGTCGATCTGGATGTAGTCGCGAAGGAGCTTGGGGTCGATTTTGGTTTTGGATTTACGCTTTTTCTTTTTTACATCGGGGTCGGTTAGTGGGATCGGCGCGGGGCGGTGGGTTTGGACCATCACGCGGGTGAGTCCCGAGGAGTCTGGGAGTAGCTGGCCCAAGGTCGATACGGCCTGGGTGACGGCGACCGACTGGTCGAGCTGGCGTTGTATCTTTATTTGATAGACGAGGGCCTTGTGCTCTTTGTGGAGCTTGGCCATCTCGCTTAGCTTCTGGCGTGTGGACTGTGCCTGTGCTTCGAGGGAATTGGCACGCCAGGTGAGTTCGGCGGATTGTCTTTGGTGTGAGATACCCCAGAAGACCATGGTGACGGCAACCAGAAGGATCATGACCCAGTGCTTGTACAACCGCGCACGGCGCGCGCGTTCTTCGTGGTAGGACTTTGGCAGGAAGTCGATGTCGATCATGCGGCCCCCCTGATCTTGCGTTTGCCGAGGCTGATGTGCCTAAGCGATAGGCCCGCGGCGACGACCCAGCCGGCCCATATATCGGGGCCACCGACCTGGTCGTGGACTGGGGTCAGGTCAAGGGATGCCAGTGGATCGTTGGGGGAGGGCTTGAGCCCGGAGTCTTCGCAGAGCCGAGCCCAGAGCCAGGTGTTCCTGGACTCGCCACCGACGACCAACGCCTCTTCGGGGCGTCGGCCACGGAAGGTGACGCTGTAGTAGCGGAGGCAGAGGTTTATTTCTCGTGAGAGGTCATCGATGACCGGCCCCAGCGCGGCGAGGATCCTGGCGTCGCCATCGGAGCCGGTCTTGCCGGACATCCAGTCGTGACGGGCTTCGGAGGCGGCGGCGGCGGGGAGCTGAAGCTTGGTGGCGAGGGCTTGGTCCATGTGCCGACCACCGATCTCGATCAGCTTAAAGAAGCAGATGCGTTGGCCGCGTGTGATGAGGACTTTGGTCCCGGTGTAGCCGACGTCGATCACGACCCGGACATCTGCGTCCTGATCGTCCGTGGGGCTGGCGTGTGTTGTACATCGGGCCAATGCGGCGGGGACGACGTCGATGGCGGCGAGCTCGAGGTCACAGGATTTCAGTGAGTGGATGTGCTCTTCGATGAAACGTTTGGGGGCGGCCAGTAGGATGACTTCCTGGCGTACATCCTGTCCTTGGGTGACTTCGCCTGCGTCGAAGAACTGGATGTTCATGGCGTCGCCGGAGAGTTTGAGCCGTTCGGAGGCTTCCCATTGGACGGCGGAGGCCAACTCGTCGTGGGGCATCTTGGGGAGGCGGATGTTTTTGTATTGGAGGCTTGCGGCGGGGAGGCAACTCACGGCGTGGCGTCCCTGGAACTTCCCGGAGGAGAGCATCTCGCGGACGACGTGGTTCACAGCGTGGTGGTAGGCGTCGCCGGACTCCAGGCAGACATCGCGGCCAAGTGGGCGCGAAGCGGCTGCGAGGGCGACGTAGCGGTCGCCATCACGGGTCAACTGGAGCATCCGAACGGTGTGATCCCCTATATCAATACCGATCGGGCCGTGACTGGTTTTTTTGCCTCCTCCAAACAAAACTGCCTCACTCCATCGGGTCATAACTGCTGGACGGTGACCCTGCCTGTAAACGCCGCGACCGTTACTCGGTAGCGTGTATTTTGAAACTCGACCTCCACGGTCCCGCCGCTGAGTGGGCCGCCGAGGGCATCAAACTCAAGCGTCTCCGGCGTTGCCCCGCCGAAGTTGGCTGAAACGATGACCACGCCCTGGAAGCGTGTATCGCTGACAAAATCGACTTCGTAGTTGTTGGCCGAGCCGTTTTTCCAATTCGCACTCAAGACGGCGCCGGCCTCGTCTGTCAGTGTGTAGCTTTCGTTGGCTGGATCGAACACGACCCGGCGGTTGCGTTGCTGTGCGATGGCGTCGTTCTGTGCGTATAGGATGTCGGCGATGACGATCCTTGCCGCGGCCTGTACACCCAATGTCCCGGCGGCGAGCATGTTCGGCACGATGATCGCTGCGGCGATCCCGATGATCGTCACGATGATCAGCACCTCGACCAGCGTGTAGCCGGTGGCCCCCGGGGGGCGTCGTGTCGGGTTGGGTTTCATCGAGGGCATCACATCTCTCCCACTACCAGCGCACGTTCGGCGAACGTGGCTTGGGTGCTACACGAGGCAGCACCGCATTGTTGTTTACTACTGTGACGAGCCGGCTTCGAGACGGACGCGTGCGCTGCCGCTGCTGAGCATCGACTTGACTTCACCGGTGTCGGCGTTGATTTTCCTTAGGACTTCGATCATCTCCTTGCGTTGCTGGCCCGCGTTGACGAGGCCGGCGGCCTGGGCTTCGGTGGCGACAGAGAGTGCGTTGCCGCCCGGAGTCACCGTCCAGAGCGTCCAGACGTTGACCGTCAGCAGGACCGCGATCACTGTCAGGACCGTGTTTAAATATCGCAATGACTTCATGGACCGACTCCTTATGCCCTAGTTACAAAGGTCTTCTATGACGGTTAGATCGACCAGAACGGGGGGCAACTGAGGCCCGATGCGCCGGTCGATAGGCTTTTTACGTTTGCTTATCGGTCTGTGAGGGCGGGGAGGGGTCAGGGATAAGTGCGGACTACATTGACTGTGTCCATTTCCAGTTCGGTCGCCTTAGCTGCGCGCATGACGCCGTAGACCCGGCCTGTGGCTTCGTCGTAAACCCAGCCCACGCCCACGCCGGCTGCATTGGACACGGTCTGGCTGGCCTCGAATGGATTAATCGGCATTTTTTTGATGTATGGTCCGTGGACGTGTACCCCATCGGTGGTCCCGACGTTGCCGGCGTTATCCGTTTTGCTGAGCAGAACGTTCCAAGCTGCGCCGAGTTGGAGAAGCGACGGGTAGGTACTGTCGTGTTGTGCGTGGTAGAGTTCGATCTGGGAGCGGATCACCTGCAGCGACCCCTTCATGCTGCTGGACTGTGCAGACACTGAGGCGTCGGCAAACTGCGGTACGACGATGGCGGCAAGGATTCCCAAAATCACCACAACGATCAGTATCTCGACCAGGGTGAAGCCGTGTCTCCTTAGGGGTACTCTGGGGGCGGCTAGAGTAATATATTTGCGTGTCATGATAGGTTCCGCCTTTCTAACGTTATTGGACGCTCGGCGTCGCCTCGGAAAAAAGTCGCCATGGCTGCAAAGCCATGGCGACCAAATAGAATCTGATATATGCGAAGCTTACTCGACGTTGAAGTCCGGTCCTTGGACCAGGCCGAGGTTGGCAGCGTCCACGGTGGTGGGGATATTAGCCTTGATTTCGCCGGTGTCCATGCTGTAAGCCCAGCCCACGTTGGTGTAGCCCGCTGCTGCGACGACGCCGGTGCCGTCGCCGGTCATGTTGACCGAGACATTCAGTGCCGGTGTTCCGGTGCTGACGATAAACCCGTTGGAAGGCGATTGCTGCAGGTACGGCCCAAACGCCCCGGTTGCGGCGTTGATGGTGCCATCCAGGTCGGTGGGCTTGGTCAGCGGGTTCCAGGTGTTCGTATCTGCATCGATCGTGCTGGCGACCGACAGGTCGGGGTAGTTGCCGTTGTGCTGAACCTGGTACAGTTCAAGCTGGCTGCGTATGGTTTGCAGTTGTGTGCTCAGGCTCGAACTCTTGGCGGACTCCGATGCGCTGGTGAACTGGGGGATGACGATCGCGGCGAGGATGCCGAGGATCACGACGACGATCAGGATTTCGACCAGGGTGAAGCCCTGTGCCAGATGCTTGCGATTCAACATAATGAAACTCTCCTAAACCTAAAGGTTCAACCAAAACCCACTTGCTCATGAGCCTCACGCGGGCTCTGTGTGTTCCGTAAAAAAACTCGTAACATTCAAACAACCCCCTCCGTGGGTGAGGCCAAACCCGTCGTCGGGTGTGCCTGTGTTCCAATCGTCCAGTAATCGTGGCGACTTAACCTCTGGTAACGGGGATTCGTTTTTCGATCCTCGGTCCGGGCGATTACGCCTGTCGATCACTTACAAGATAAACAGAACGATTCACAAGGAACGGATGCAACAGCTTGATGAAGTTTTATCCACTCGGCACAGACCGATAGCCTTGGCTGGGCGTTACAACCGGCACAGGTTGACGGGGAGTGGGCGGGGATTAACCACAGAGGCTCAGGGGCACAGAGAAGAAAAGAGCGTGGAGCTGGGATGGACACGGATAAAACGAGAGAGTTGATCCGCAGATTGTGCAGATTTCACAGATTCAAATGGAGGATGAGACGTATGGATCAAATCTGCGTCATCTGCGCAATCTGCGGATACTTCTGGACTAACTCTTGGCCACCTCTAAAAATACACACACGCAGGTCATCCATGGGGGCCCGCTAAGCCGCAAGCGGCTTTTTTGCGGAGGGATTTCAATTATTCGAGGTGGCCTCTTCTCTGTGCCTCAGTGCCTCTGTGGTTATTTTTGATCGAGATGAACGAGGACACGGGCGAGCAGTTCGCGGGCTTCGGGGAAGGTCAGGCGGTCGCGGGCCTGATCGGCGGTGAGCCAGGCGTGGTCCTGGACCTCGTCGGGCTGGATGGTGACGGTGGGGTCATCGACGAGGCCGATAAAGAAGGTGACGGTCTTGTCGATGTGCTGGCCCTTCTTGGTGATGAAGGCGTAGCGCTCGATGAAGACCTCGTCGCTGAATAACTCTACGGATTCGACGCCGGTTTCCTCGGCCAACTCGCGCAGGGCGGTCTGAGCAGGGGTCTCGCCGGGATCGGCGTGGCCCTTGGGGAATGACCAGTGGCCCTTCTTCTGGTGTATGAGCAGGAACCGGCGGGAGCCGGCTTTTTCGTGGATCGGGATGATGCCGAAGGATTCGTCTTTCACGGAGCAGTTTCCAGGATTGATTCGGAACCATGGTAACCGCCAAGACGCCAAGGTAGAAGGAGATATCCGCAAATAAACGAGGGTGAACGCAAATAGGATGGAATGAAAGGCCGGGCTGATTCGCGTTCATTGGCGTTTATTCGCGGCTCATCATCTTGGCGGTTGAATCACTCCCCGGTGTCGAGGACGGCCATGAAGGCGGTTTGTGGGATGTCGACGGTGCCGACGCGCTTCATGCGTTCCTTGCCCTTCTTTTGTTTTTCGAGGAGCTTGCGTTTGCGGGAGACGTCGCCGCCGTAGCACTTGGCGGTGACGTTTTTGCCGACGCTCTTGATGGTTTCGCGTGCGATGATTTTCCCGCCGATGGCGGCTTGCAGGGGGATCTCGAAGAGGTGTTTGTCGATCTGTTTTTTGAGTTTGACCAGGAGGAGTCGGCCTCGTTGCTCGGCTTTCTCGCGGTGGACGATGACGGAGAGGGCATCGACGGGTGTGCCGTTGACGAGGATGTCCATCTTGACGAGGCTCTCGTAGGAGAAGCCTTTGAGGTGGTAGTCCATCGTGCCGTAGCCACTGGTGATACTTTTTAGCTTGTCGTAGAAGTCGTAGATGATTTCGGCGAGGGGGATGTCGTAGTCGAGGATCTGGCGTGTCTCTGAGAGGAACTGCTGCTTGCGGTAGATGCCGCGTCGTTGGCCGCAGAGCTTCATGATGTCGCCGATGGAATCTTTGGGGCAGATGATCTCGACCTCGACGATGGGTTCGCGGATTTCTTTGATCTGCGAGGGGTCGGGGAGGTCGGCGGGGTTAGTGATCTGTATGACCTGGCCGTCGGACTGGAGTATTTCGTAGGTGACGGTGGGCGCGGTCTGGACGATGGTGACGTTGCCTTCGCGTTCGAGACGTTCTTGAACGATGTCCATGTGGAGCATGCCCAGGAATCCGCAGCGGAAGCCGAAGCCCAGGGCTTCACTGCTGGTGGGTTGGAAGGTGAAGCTGGCGTCGTTGATGTGGAGTCGGCTGATGGCGTCGCGTAGGCCGTCGAACTCGGTCTCGCCGGTGGGGTAGAAGTCGCAGAACACCATGGGGACGGGTTCTTTGTAGCCGGGGAGGGGTTGGTCGGCGGGGTCAAGATCTCGGGTGAGTGTGTCGCCGATGTTGACGTCGTCGAGTGTCTTGATGTTGGCGACCATGTAACCGACCTCGCCGGCGTTCATGGGCTGTTTGTATGCGGTCATCTTGGGTGTGAACTTGCCGACCTCGGTGATGGTGAAGGATCGGCCGGTGCCCATCATGAGAATTTTATCGCCAGCGGCGAGTTTGCCGTTGAAGAGTCGGAAGTAGACGACGACGCCACGGTAGTCGTCGTAGATGGCGTCGAAGATGAGGGCCTGGGTTTTGGCCTTAGGGTCGCCGACGGGTGGTGGGAGTTTTCGGCAGATGGTGTCGAGCAGTTCGTCGATGCCTTGGCCGGTCTTGGCGGAGCAGAAGATGGCTTCGTCGGCGGGGAAGCCCAGGACGTGTTCGGTCTCCAGTGCGATGTCTTCGGGCATGGCGGAGGGGAGGTCGATCTTGTTGATGACGGTGATGATGTCGAGGTTGGATTCGACGGCCATGTAGGCGTTGGCGACGGTCTGTGCTTCGACGCCCTGCGCGGCATCGACAACAAGGACGGCCCCCTCGCAGGCGGTGAGGGCGCGAGAGACTTCGTAGTGGAAATCGACGTGGCCTGGGGTGTCGATGAAGTTGAGCATGTACTGCTCGCCGTCGCAGGTGTGTTTGACGGTGACGGCGGAGGCCTTGATGGTGATGCCTCGTTCGCGTTCGAGGTCCATGTTGTCGAGGGTCTGGGCACGGGCATCACGGTCGGAGACGGCCCCGGTGCCCTGGAGCATGCGGTCGGCGAGGGTGCTCTTGCCGTGGTCGATGTGGGCGATGATGCAGAAGTTACGGATTTTCATGGTGGGGGCGGTCATTTGGGGTAAACAGCCCCGTGCGGGGACACGGGGGGTTAGAGCCCTGCATTCTAGCAGGGTTAGCGATTTGGGGCGGTACCGGGGTTTATCCTGCTGCTTGACGGAGGTGGGCGAGGTCGGGGGCGGTGGCACCGGCCTGGGTGAGTGTGTCGCAGAGGTTGGCGAGCATCCTGTCTGCCCCGGCGGTGCCTCGGGATCGTCCTATGGCGCCGACGTCGATCAGCCAGGGGTGATCGTGGTCATCTATAACGATGTTGCTTGCCTTGTGGTCGCGGTTGAACAGGCGGAGGCGGGTGAGGTCGGCGGTGAGTTGGCCAACGGCTTTAAGTATGCGTTGGCGGCGGTCGGGGTCTGTTAGTTTGCCTTGGTTGAAGAGGTTGTGCAGGCTGGTGCCCCGGTGTGGGGTGACCAGCCAGAAGCGGGCGGCGAGGCGGTGGCGTTGGACCCCGGAGGCGATGATGGGGGCAACGGGGAGGCCGACGGCGATGAGTTGTTTGGCTCGTCGGCGTTCGCGTTGGCCGGGGTGTAGGCCCAGGGTAAGGCCCAGGGCTTGGCGTAGCGGGTTGAACTCGAAGCGTTTGATGACGAAAGATGCGCCGGCGTGATCGCAGACGCGCCAGACCCGGCTGCGGGCGTCGTGCTTGTAGACCTGCTGGGGGTCGAGGTCGGATATCCAGGCAGGGTTGAATCCCGTGTCCATCGCCAAAGGTGTAGCCGGTCCGCCGTGGTGCCGCAAGCTACGCGGGGTTTCGCCGGGGATGCGGATATGCAACAATGGTTTGCTTATGGGTGACTACTGCATCAAAGACGGGTATGAACACCGGACCGTCAACGCGACGATGGAAGACACGGCTGGGGACTACTGGGACCCCAAACGGCTGGTGCTGAGCCATTATGCGCAGTGGCATGCCTACGACCGTGCGGCGAAGCTGGTGAAAGAACACGGGCTCAAGACCGTGCTGGATGTGGGGTGTGGTGTCGGGCACAAGCTGATGGGGATGATCGCTCCGATCGCGGATGTGACGGGGGTGGAGCAGCCGACCGTTGCCGCGACCGCGTCTGAGTTCTACCCCCAGGGGCGGTTTGTTAGCGCGGACCTGGAACGACCAGACGAAACCGGTCTGGGCAAGTTCGATCTGATCCTGAACGTCGATGTGGTGGAACACCTGCTGGACCCGGATGTGCTGCTGCGGTTCCTGCGGTCGCACTGCCATGAGCAGTCGTATGTGCTCATCTCGACGGTCGAGCGCGACATACGCCGGGGCAAAGCGAATATAAAGTCGACCAAGGCCGAGCATGTGAGGGAGTGGAACCTCGAGGAATTCGGGCGTTACCTGACCGGCCAGGGGCTTGAGGTCATCGAGCACCGGACAATGCCGGCGTTCAAGACGGCGTTGCGGATGCCACTGATCAAGGACCGGATCCGGCTGCTGCGTAAGTTTGTCAGCATTAATTACTCTCAGGTCGCTGTGTGTCGCCCGGCTGGGCGGGGGTGACGCGTTGCGGATATGCCTGTTCACCCCGACGTTTCTGCCGTCGCTTGGCGGTGCCGAGTTGGCCGGCGACCGGATTCTCCGTGGGTTGCAGGCTCGCGGGCATGACGTCCAGGTCTTGTGCCAGGACCACGGCGATCCGGTCGGGCTCCCCTATCCTGTCACGCGATACCACAGGCCGCCTGCGCAGCACCTCTGGCCGGAGATATTGAGCCGACACATCGGGCGTGCGTTCCGCAAGCGGCCGTTCGATGTAATGTTGGCGTTTTACGGGTACCCCACGGGCTACGCGGCGGCAAGGGTGAAAAGTAAACTCGGATTCAAGCTGGTGGTCAGCGCGCGGGGGGCGGACCTGTACCCGAACTTTCATTCGCTCAAGAAACCGCGGGTCAAAGCGGTGATCCGTGCCGGCTACCGCGGGGCGGATCGGATCATTTCCTTGAGTGATTGGATCGACGGCCGGCTGCGAGAGGTGGCGGGGCCCGACCTGCCACCGATCGACCGGGTGCTAAATGGGATCGACCTTGAGGCTTTTGATGTGGGATTGGAAGCGGCGAAAGATATTGATCGGCCGTTTGAGTTGGAGCCGGGGCGGTTTGTTTTGCATCTGGCACGGGTTGGGCCGGTGAAGCGGCAGGAGCTGGCGGTGCAAGCGGTCGGGCGTGTTGTTGATCGGTTCCGCGAGGCGGGGATGAAATATGTTTTTGTGGGTCAGGGTGAAACACTCGAGGGTCTGCGCCAACGGGTTAAAACGATGGGCATCGGCGATGTCGTCCATTTCCTGGGTCGACAGGTCGGGGAGCAGAAGTATTGGTTGCTGCGACATGCGAGCTCGTTTGTGACGACCAGCCGGGAGGAGGGGATGCCCAACGCAGTGATTGAGGCGATCGCGGCGGGGTTGCCCGTGCTGGCGAGCGACATCGAGCCGCACCGAGAGCTTCTGGGGTTGACCCAATCGGGTTGGACGTTCCGGTACCCGGATGCAGACGACCTGGCGGCACAACTCGTCCGGCTGCTGAATGAAGACCTTACGGGGTACCGGCAAGCTGCGAGGGCTGGCCGCCGGTGCTTCGACCTGAACACAATGATCGACGGATACGAGCGGAGCCTGGGCCGGGCGATCGGAACCGATTGACTGGTCGCCGCCGTGGCTCTGCCCTACACTCCCAGACTCCATGCGTCTTACGCCGACTGGTACCACCCGAGACAGCCCCATGCCCGATGAAACCCGTTACGGATTCGGAAAAAACTGGGAGAAGTACCTCGCCCAGGTCAACGACGATCGCAAACGCATCGCGCGTGATTCGATCGTCGACTTCATCGGCCTGGCCGACCTGCGGGGCAAGACCTTCATCGACATCGGCTGCGGGAGCGGGTTGTTTTCGCTCGCTGCGCATGACCTGGGCGCAGAAAAAATAATCAGCTTCGATTACGACCCGTTCAGCGTCCAGTGCTGCGAGCACCTGCACGATGAAGCGGGCAAGCCTGGCCACTGGTGTGTATCCCAGGGGTCGGTCCTCGACGACGCGATGCTGCAGAAGCTAGGCAGGTTCGACGTGGTCTATTCCTGGGGGGTGCTGCACCATACCGGCGAGATGTGGCAGGCGATCAAGAACGCCGCGGACAGGGTTGCGCCCGGCGGTCTGTTCTACATCTCAATCTACAACAAGAAAAAAGGTGTCCGCGGCTCGAAGTACTGGGCCAGGCGTAAGAAGCTGTATTGCAACAGCCCCGAATGGGTCAAGCGCGTGACCGAGGGCCTGCACTACGCCTACTACTTCCAGTCACGCCTGCTGCGCGGAAGGAACCCGATCAAAACGATGAAAAACTACCGGTCCAAGCGCGGCATGGACTGGTACCGCGACCTGTGCGACTGGCTGGGCGGGTACCCCTACGAATACGCCACCGTGCAGGAGATATTCGACTACATGCATCAACTTGACCGCAAGTTCGTGCTTGAGAACCTGTCCTCGGGTGACGGGCTTGGGACCAACTCGTTCCTATTCCGATGCGTCGAGGGGGAAGCGGTCCAGCCAGCCCAGTAGCGCGATCAGGGTGTACATGCCGCGTTTGTCGCCTCGGCCGTTCAGGCAGGATGACCAGCGGGTACGGACCGATTTTGCATTTAAGAACGGGGCCAATTCTTCACAGCGTCCGACCCAATCATCGCATCGGTCGCGCCAAGTGGTGGTGAAGTAGGTTTGCAATGGGACGGAGAAGCCGTGCTTGGGGCGGTCCCAGACGTCGGGGGTGAGGTGGCGTTTGGAGAGTTCGACGAGGACGGACTTCAGGCCGTGTTGCATCTTGATGCTTGCGGGCTGGGGGAGGACCAAATCGACGACGGGGTTGCCGAGCATGGGGACGCGGGCCTCGAGACTGTGGGCCATGCTGGCGCGGTCGCTTTTTACCAGGCAGTTTTCACTTAGGTAAGTCCAAAGATCGGCACGCATGAGTTGGTCGGTTTCGATCGGTGAGCCGAATTGTTTTGCGAGGTCGAGCCAGTGTTGCATGGTCTGGTCGATGGCGCAGGCGTGCGCGGCGTCGGGAGAGAGTAGCGCGGCCATGTCTTTGCGTGTGCCGGGGAATGGGCCTGACTTGACGCGGTCCCAGAGGAGGGCTTCGGTGCCGCGGAGCGCGCGTCTGCGTAGCGAGGGGGGGAGGATGTTCAGGCGGCGCAGCAGGTTGAAGGGGGCGCTACCGGTGTAGGAAGATTCGCCCTGGAGAAATCTTGGGTATCCGCCGAAGAGTTCATCGCCGCCATCGCCTGCTACGGCGACGGTGACGTGTTGGCGTGTGAGTTCGCATAGTTCACGTAGCGGCAAGTAGGCGGGGTCGGCGAGGGGTTGATCGAGGCCGGCCAGAGATTCGGCGAGGAGATCGCCGGTGATTTCGTGTGCGTTTAGTTCGTGATGCTCACAGCCGTAGCGTTCGGCGACGGCCCTGGCGTATTGGCTTTCGTCGTAGCCGTCTTTAGCGTCGAAGCGGACGGTGAAAGTTTTGACGGGTTTGGATGACGCGGCGGCCATGTAGTGGACCATCAGGGAGCTGTCGATCCCGCCGGAGAGGAACGCGCCCAGGGGGACGTCGGCGACGAGTTGGCGTTTGACGCTGGCGGCCAGTGCGGCGTCGGCGGCGTCTACAAGATCATCCAAGGGCATGGGGGAAGATGTTGCCGGTGGGATGTTCCAGTAGCGGCCCGTGTCGAGTTGGTCGGTGGATTGGTCCCATGTGAGCCAGGATGCGGGGGGGAGTGACCGGACATCGCGCAGCATGGTCATGGGCGAGGGGATCGATTGGACGGCGAGGTATTCTCGTAACGCCTCGTAATTCAGTTTCCTAGGGAAGCCTTGCAGCTTGAAGAACGGCTGCATGGTGGATGCGGCGGTGAAGCCCCCCACTGTCGAGTAGAACAGGGGCTTGATGCCGAAGCGGTCGCGGGCAGCGAAGATGGTTTTTTCGTGACGATCCCAGATGACGAAGGCGAACATGCCGTCGAGGTGATCGAGGATGTTTGCGCCCCAGTGAGCGTAGCCTTGCAGGAGGACTTCGGTGTCGCAGGCGGTTTGGAAGGATCGCCCTAGTGCTTTGAGTTCGCGGCGGAGGTCGGGGAAGTTGTAGATTTCACCGTTGTAAACCAGTATGTATCGGCCGTCGGGGGAGAGCATGGGTTGCTGGCCGGCGTGCAGGTCGATGATGGAGAGTCTGCGGTGGCCGAGGTGTGTGTCTTGCTCGTGCCATTCGCCGCGTTCATCGGGGCCACGGGTGGTGAGTGATGCGAGGGCGGGGGCGAAACTGTCCGCGAAGCGATCACCAACGATGGTCAGCAGGCCGCACATGCTAGGCACCGCCCCGCTTGCGTAGTTTTTTTGTGACCGATGTGCCCGCACGGGCAAAAAAGTTCATCAGGTTGAGTCGGCAGAGGATGAGGCCGTAGGAAATGGTGGGGTCGTGTGAGAGGCATGCAAAGGTTGGGCCGTAGCTTGGGTCGCCGGCAAGATCGGGGCACGCGGGTTGCCATTCCAAGGGCTGACTTGTGTCGAAGCCGTCCCAGCAGGGGGCGTCCAGGTGCTTGAATTGTTGGACGAAGGGTTGGTGGTCGCTGAAGAGGGTGCCGGGGACGTGGCGCTCAAGGAAGCGGCGTGTGGGGAGGCCTTTGTAGGTGTCGTGGATGAAGACTTTTTTGACCTTGCCGGTGCGTAGGAGTTGCAGCGCGAGGCGGATGGCACGGAAACCTTTTGGGCCGTCGATGATAATGACTGCGCGGGGTTGAAGCTTCTCAAAGAGGAGGCGGCGCGAATCGCCGTAGAGCAGTTCGATGTGGGCGAAGTCTTTTAAGCGGGCTTCGGCGACCGGGGCGTCGGGGGAGTCGCGGTCGAACTCGACGCTGATAATTTTTGAATCGGGGAAGATACGACCCAGGACGAAGGTGCTCTGGCCCCTTGCCCGGCCGGACTCGAGGACTTGGCCGTCGAAGCCGGGGCCGACGGCGGCGAGGACGAAGAGCATCTCGCTGAAGAATACGCCCTTGTCTTCGTAGGGGACGCCTTGGATGCGTGACACGAAATCGTCCAACGCTTGTTGGGCGTGATCAAGGATGGTTTGGTCGTTCGGCGGGCAGGGGGAGGTGTTGCTTGTGTGGGTGTCGGTGTGAGTCACCGGCCCACCAGAACAAAATCGGGCTGGGGTGTCAAACGCGGAGGACGTTTGCGTGCTTGAAGGGCTTGCCCAGTGCGGCGGTGGAGTCGATTTTCATCCAATTGTCCAGGATGCTGGCGTAGACGCTGCGGAAGTCGGTGTGGTGGCGGAGATCCCCGTCGTCGAGGTCGGTGAGGCTGGGGTGTTCTCCGATCAGGCCGGGGTTGACCTGGGGGCCGAAGAGGAACATGGGGCCCGCGGTGCCGTGGTCTGTTCCGCCGGAGGCGTTTTGTTGGACGCGTCGGCCGAACTCGCTGAAGGCGGCGGTGAGGACGCATTGCTGGTGGCCGGTGGCTTCGAGCTCGCGGTAGAAGGCGGACATGGCGGTGGCAAATTCGTCGAGGAGTCGTGCGTGTTGGCCGGCCTGGTTAGCGTGGGTGTCGAAGCCGCCCATGGCGACGTAGTAGACACGGGTTGGCAGATCGGCGCGGATCATGGCGGCGATCATCTGGAGCTGTCTTGAAAGTGAGTTACCGGGGAAGGAGGTGGCGGGTCGCTGATCGACGGCCCTGCGGACGCGGTCGGAAGCGACCTGCGCATCCAAAGCGGTGCGTAGGATGAAGCTGGCGGGGTCGTTGTTGTTCTGATGGGTCGGTGGTGTGTTGAGTTGGTCGTAGGTCTTGCCAAGCGCGGGGTGTAGGTCGCGGCCGGCCCAGCGGAACATCTCGGGGCGGTCGAAGGTGACGGGCTTGATGTGCTTGCCCTGGGTGGCGAGTGGGGCTTGCGGGCCGAGGCTGATGCACGCGAGGGAGGTGTCATTGTTTTTGCTGCGCGTGGTGTCCATGGCTTTGCCGACCCAGCCGTGGCCTTTGTTTGAGAGGGTGTCGCCGGTGTGCCAGACATCCATGCTGGCGAAGTGCGAGCGTATGGGGTTTGGGTAGCCGACGCCTTGGACGACGGTGGCGAGACCGTCGCCGATCATTTCGTGTATGGGTCGCAGCGCGGGGTGCAGGCCGATGCCGGTGTTTGTGTCGAGTTGAATCAGGTCGTTTTGACGGAGTGCGAGGGCGGGGCGGTTTTTGTAGTAGTTATCGAGGCCGAAGGGTATGACGGTGTTGAGTCCGTCGTTGCCGCCGGAGAGTTGGACGACGACCAAGATGCGGTCGTCGGGTATGCCGGGGTTGCTTGGGAGGGGGCCGGAGGTCTGCGCCATCACGTCTGAAGATCGTGACAGGAAGACGGGGACCGACGCCACAGTCGAGACCATCGCCAGGCCGGAGTGGATGAATTGGCGTCGGGTGTAGGCGGATGGGTCAGGCACGGCGGGTTCCTCTTAGGCTCAACACAACTGGTACTCAGGCATTGCGGCGACCAGTGTCAGCAGGGCGATCATGCTGTCGGGGGTGACGCCCTTGCTGCGGTCTTGCATGAATTTATACAACGGCTCGCGTCGGGGTGCGGGGGTGTGTTCGCCGAGCATGAAGTCGACCAGGTGATCAACGACGGGCTTTGGTTCACGGCTGTCGATATCGGCGAGCAGGTGCATCGGGTCGTAGCCGGCCTGTTTACGGTTCCACTTTTTCTTGCGCGGGTCTTTGCCGGTAACCAGGTAGGTGCAGACATTCTGGCGGGTGAATAGCGTGGAGGTGTTGATCCAACTTCGGCCACCATTCCACCCGGCGACGCTTGGAGGGTCGAATAGGTCTTGGCCCATGGCGCGTAGTGCGTCAGAAAGTGTGCCCAGGCTGCGGGTCGGGGTGCCGAGTGTGCGTGCGGTGCCGGCGACGAGTTGTGCGGGGCTCTTGATTTTTTGGCCGACGATCTTGGGGTCGTAGAAGTGCTTGCTTTTGAAGAGTGTCTGCAGGACGGGGGCGACCTGGTAGCCGTTCTTTCGCAGCATGCTGGCCATCCGTTGGATGACGGATCGGTTGGGGCTTGGCACGTCGTCGATCTGGTCGGAGACGTCGGCGACGAAGTGGCGGTAGAGCTTGAGTGCGACATATCGGGGGCAGGCGGGCTGATCGAGTAAGACGTCTACAAAGTCGTCGCCGTCGAGCCGGGCGGTCTTTCCCAGGACGGTCTTCTTGTCGCGGTCGTGGCGGCGTTCGTGAAAGACGAAGTCGTTATCTTCGACGTGGTAGCCGGTGAGTGCGCGGGCGCCTTGCTTGATGTCTTCTTCGGCGTAGTTGCCTTCGCCGAGGGTGAAGAGTTCCATGAACTCGCGTGCGAGGTTTTCGTTGGGTTTGCGTTTGTTGTTCTGGTCGTTGTTGAGGAACTTGAGCATGGCGGGGTCGCGGACGACAGCCCGGGCCAGCTCGGCGAAACTGCCGTCGGCGTGCTGGCGGAACAACTGGTTCTGCTGGTACATCAGGAAGGTGTCACGGACGTTGCGGTGGCGTGAGGCGAAGTGGCTGTGCCAGAGCAGGACGAGGTTTTCGCGCAGGGGGATGGGGGTGTCGATCATAAGGCCAACCCACCAGCGTCGGAGGTCGCCGAGCATGCGTCGGTCTTGTGAGCGGCGTTCGTTGATGAGCCGACGCAGGGCGGAGCGTGAGGCCTCGTCCTTGTTGCGTTTGGCTTTGGCGAACTGCGAGCGTTCTTTTTCGGTGAGCGGGCGTATCACGTCTGGATCGATCGGGGGGGCCGAGTCGGTGGACGGGGCCGGGGGCTGGTCGAGCATCGAACGCACGGCCCGGTCGAGTCCCGATTCGGCGAGGCGGGCGATCTCTTTGGGTCCACCGCCGAAGCCGGCGCGGAGCAAAAGGTGCCGGGCCTGCGCCGGGGCGAACTCACGGGGGGGGATGGGGGTTAATGACGTATCCATAATTGATAGGCACAAGGATAAAGGTCGCTATGCGATGCTACCGGCCTAACGAATCACCGCCAATGGTTATTGCGTGTGTGTTGGGCGATTGGCTTGGCTTGCTGCGTCACGGATCGCGTCTAATGGTCACCAGAGAGCTTTGTGGGATGAGCTCGAGAGGTTTGGTTCAGCCCGGGCCGATGGTTTCGGCGGACATGGGGACCTGGTCGAAACGGACGGGCAGGAGCATGGTGAAGGTGGTGCCCTGCTTGCGTGTGCTCTCGACGGAGACGACGCCGCCGTGCTCCTCGACGATCTTCTTGGTGACGACCAGCCCCAGGCCCGTTCCGCGCAGACCCTTGGTGGAATGGAACGGCTCGAACAGGCGTGAGAGCGTGGCCTGAGTCATGCCTTCGCCGTTGTCCGCGACGGTGATCTTGACGCGGTCGTTGTCGCCGTCGTAATCACAACGGAGGCTGACCGCGCCGGTCTCGGGTTGCACCGCGTCCAGGGCGTTGTTCAGGAGGTTCAGTAAGGCCTGATGCACGCCGCCGGGATCGACCGGGACGGGGGGCATGTCCTGCGCGACGTCGATCAGCAGGGCGGCGTTCTTGGCGTCGAATTGTTTTTGCACCAACGCGGCCGCCTCGCCGAGCAGTTGGTCGAGGTTCACCAGCTCCAGCTCGGGCTTGCGCTGCTTGGAGTAGGCGAGCATGTTCATGACCAGCTCGTAGATCCGTTCGACGTTGCGGGCGACGATCTCCCAACCGCCGCGGGTCAGGTCCATGTTGTTTTTTCGCAGGCCCAGCTCGACGACGTCGGAGCCGCCGCGCATCCCCTGGAGGATGTTCTTGATCGAGTGGGACAGGCTGGCAACGGTCTGCCCGACGGCGGCGAGGCGCTCGTCCTTGAGACGGTTGTCGTAGAGCCTGGCGTTGGACAGCGCGACCCCGGTCTGCACGCCGATCGCGGTGAGCAGCAGGAGCTGGTCTTCGGTGTAGGTGTAGTTGGCGACCTTGGAGTCCAGGTGGATCACGCCGTAGAGCTTGTCCTTGAACTTGATGGGGACGCACATGGTCGAGCGGATGCCGTAGGCCTGGACGCTGTCACCCCTGGAAAACCGCTTGTCGGTCATCGCGTTACTCGAGAGCACGCCGACGCCCTTCTTCATGACGTAGCGGACAATCGTCCGGCTGACGTTGATCGGGCCGGTGTCCTTTTTCTTCTTCTTGATCCCGACCGGTGTGCGGTGGCGGACCAGCACGGGCTCGGGGATGATGTCCGGGTCGTCCTGCAGCAGGATAAAACCGCGGTCGGCCTTGAAGTACTCGAAGATCACGTCCATGACGCGCTCGAGCAGCTCCTGCTTGTCCGTGACGGACCCGATCAGCGCGGTCAGCTCGTAGATCACGCGGAGCTGGAACTCCGCGGCCTGCCCGGGCTCGGGGACGGCCATGATCATCGAATCGTCGTTGCTGGCGGCGGTCGATTCGACGTTGATGTCGATCTCGGTCCGGCGGACCATGCGGATCGAATCTTTCTTGGGCTTGGCGGTGTCTTCGCCGAAGACGAACAGGCTGGCGCCGGTGCGGACCTGGTCCCCGGGGCGGAGCAGCCGGCGTTCGGTGGTGACTCGGACGCCGTTTACGAACGTGCCGTTGGATGAATGCAGGTCACGGATGTACCACTTGCCGGAGTCGGGGGTCAGCTCGGCGTGACGGCGGGAGATCGTCTGGTCGGCGGTGTCCAACGCCTCACTGGATCGGCCGATCAGTTGCGGCTCGTCGTCCGGCAGCTCATAGCGCCGGCCCTTGTCCACACCTTTGATAACGGTCAACACCAGCAATGAAGGTTACTCCGGTTGATCCGCTTCACCGAGCCGTTCTTTCCAGGTTTTGAGCTGCTCCTGGAACCCGGAAAGCCCGGCGTTGCCCGCGGACTGGTACCGCTTGACCACGTTCTCGGGGCCCAGCCAGTCGTAAATGTCCTGTTCGGCGACCGGCTTGCTCCCGGAATCCGTGCATGCCGCGTTGAAATCATCAAGCTTCAACAGTGACAGCTTCTCAAAGCCCTTGTCCCGGCATTGCTGCACGAGCTTCCCGACGACCTGATGAGACGTCCGGAACGGGACGCCCTTGGTGACCAGGTACTCCGCCAAGCTGGTCGCGTCGAGGAAACCCTTGTCCAACCCCTGCTTGATCCGGTCTTCGTTGAACTTCGTGGTCTTGACGATCCGCGCCGCCATATCGAGGCAATCGCAGACCGCGTCATAAGCAGCGAAGACGTGCCGTTTGTCTTCCTGCAGGTCCCGGTTGTACCCGATGGTCAGGCCCTTGCACACGGTCAGCAGCGCCATCAGCGAGCCATACACCAGCCCGGTCTTGCCCCGGATCAATTCGAGCATGTCCGGGTTCTGCTTCTGCGGCATCATCGACGAGCCGGTTGTGTACAGGTCGTCCAGCGTGATGAAACCAAACTCGGTCGAGGCGTAGATAATCCACTGCTCCGCCCAGCGGGAGAGCCACATGGAGGTCATCGCTAATGAATAAGCGTAATCTACTGCAACGTCGCGGGAAGCCGTGGCATACAGTGAGTTCGTGCTAACGGCGGATATATCCAATGCTTCTGCACTAAACTCCCGATCCAACGGGAGGCTAGAGCCTGCAATCGCCCCACTGCCCAGAGGGCTAACATCTTCATGAGTCAACATAGTCAATCGGCGACGACACTCACACAAAGATTCAAGCCACGCGAACAACTCAGCCCCAACAACTATAGGTTGGGCCCGTTGGAGATGTGTATAAGAAGGCATGACAATATGACCAACACAATCTGCCAACCCAATAAATGCTTCAACTAAAGCATCATATTTTTTGTTAATTTCCCAATACGATTCATTAACCCAAAGAACCAAGTCAGTCGCCACCTGATCATTCCGGCTGCGCCCTGTGTGCAGCTTCCGTCCCGCGTCGCCGGTCTTTTCGATCAGGGCGGCTTCGATGCACATGTGGACGTCTTCGAGCTCGACTTTCCAGCCGGGCCAGGCGTCGCCCTGTTCGTCGATCTCGGATTTGATCTCGTTCAGGCCCCGCTCGATCTCTTTCAGGTCGTCGGCGGTGATCAGCTTGACGTGTTCGAGCATCCGGGCGTGTGCGATGGAGCCCTGGATGTCGTGTGTGTACAGCCGTTTGTCGTAGTCCAGCGACGAGACAAACCGCGCGGCCAGGGGGTCGGCGGCGGAGCCCTGGCCGGACTTGGTGTGTTCCCAGGGTTTGGGGGCTGGATTGGACGGGGAAGGTGGGGTCATACGGGTAGTGTATGAGAAAAGCAGGAAACGCAGGAAATTGGGAAAGCAGGACGGCTTCAACAGCGACTTCAGTCGCTAAATTCAAGGCACCCGTTCCCGATCACGAGGGCTCTATTTCCTGCGATTCTAAATTTCCTGCGTTTCCTGCGTTTCCGCTTCCTGTTTTTCTTAAAACGGCAGCGCGTCGTCGTCTTCGTCTTCGGGGGCGCCGAAGTAGCCGTCTTCGTAGAGGTCGTCGTCGATACCGCGGTGGTGGATGCGGATGACGCGGGCGAGGGCCTCGCCCAGGAGCGGGCCGACGGCCTCGGCGGTGTCCAGGACCGTCTGGTCGAACGGGTCGGCCCCGTCGCGGAAGAGGGAGATGACCGCCAGGGACTCGTTCTCGGATCGGCAGGCGAACGAGAGCATGTGCGAATCGACGAGGTAGACCGCGTCGCCGCCTAGCATGTGTGAGAGGCTCTGGTTGTCGGTGATGTGAACGAGGTCGTCGCGGTGTGCGACCTTGGGTGCGACGACGTCGGCGAGGTGCTGCAGGAGCATGTCGGCGGACTCGGGTGTGCAGTCGTAGTTGACGTACCCGCCGAGGGTGTACTCGTCCATGCTCGAGGGTAGGAAGACGGCGGCGTTGGTGGCGCCGGCCTTCTCGACGAGGTGTTCGAGCGTCTTGCGCAGGAGGTGTTCGAGGTCAAGCTCGTCGCGGATCACCGCGCCGAACTCGGAGGCCTGGACGACCTGCTGCATCTGCCCGGCCAGCTCCTGGTAGGCGGTGACCAGGTCGTTGCAGAGGACGTCAACTTGTTTGCTGACATCGACGCGGGCCTGGTTGAGTTTTTTACACAGGCGTCTTAGTCGGCGGACGCGCTGGGCCTGGTCGCGGTTCTTGCGCTGCTTGGCGATGACCTTGCGGACCCTTTCGGCGGCGTCTTCCAGGTCGTGTGGCTTGACGAGGTAGTCTGATGCGCCGACACGGATGGCTTTTATCGCGGACTCGACGCTGGGCTCGTCGCCTATAAGGATGGTCGATGTGATCCGCCGGGACTTGTTCAGTTCGTCGGCGAGGTCCAGGCCGTTGCCGTCGGGGAGCGAGGGGTTGATAACGGCGAGGTCGACGGACTTTTCTGTAAGTTGCGCGCGGGCTTCGGTGAGCGAGCGTGCGTAGGTGAACTGCACGGGGTCGCCCGAGGTGGCACACTGCTTGAGCAGATCACTGAGGCCCGGATCGGTATCGACCAGCATGATGCGGACCGCCCGAGCGGGGGTGTCCCGTCGGGTAACACCGACACCTGATGACTTAGCCTTACCTGCCACAACTTTCTCCCTGCGAACCACTTCCGCATCCCCAGCCGCTTGGCCGGGGCCTGTTGGTTTTGGTATCGGTTCATCCCGGGGGCGAATCGAGTGGTAGGAAGAAAGTTGCGGTGGTTCCTTCGCCGCGGCGGCTGCGTAACTCCAACCGCCCGCCGTGCCCCGATAACCACTGCCTTGCGCGGGGCAATCCCATCCCGACACGTCGGCCGGCAGCCTTGGCGCTGAAGAAGGGGTCGGGGGCGTGTTCGAGTGTGTAGGGGTCCATCCCTTCGCCGTCGTCGCTGACCTGGACGACGACTGCCCCGCCGCCGGGCTCGACCTGTGCGGTGACCTGGACCGAGGAGGCGGGTTTGGATTGCACGGCGTTATCCAGTAGTTCTCGCAACACGCCGCGGATCTGCTCGGGGTCTGCCTGTAGGGTCGGGAGTTCGCCGCGGAGTTTCAGCGAGAAGATGGTTGCCTTGTTGCGTCGCTCGTTTGATGACTTGAATTGCTTAACGGTCTCATCGAGCAGCGTGCCTAAGTCGGTCGGGACACACTCGGGAGTGGGTGGGTCGGCGATCAGGCGGAGGCTGGTGATCAGGCTGCTTAGCTTATGAGATTCCTGGAAAACGGATTGGGCGTCTTTCTGTTCGCGTGAGCCCTGGTCGAGCGTCATCGCCAGGAGCTGGCTGCGTCCGGCGATCACAGCCAGGGGGTTGTTCATCTCGTGCGCAGCGCCGGCGGCCATCTCCCCGAGCCGGGCGAGCGACGCCTGGCGGGTGAGTTGGTCCTGCGCCTCGGCGAGCGCGAGGTTGGTCGATGCCAGGTCTTCCCCGAGCCGGCGTGCGCCGTCGTGCTGGGCGGCGGCGGCAACGGCGGCGCCCCAGGTGCTGGTCAGGGCAGAGAGCTGTTTCCAGGGCGGGGTCTTCTCGCGGTCGTGCAGCAGCACCGCCGAAGCGCCCCATCCACAGCTCAATGGCAGCAGCCTGACGCTGCGGAGATCGGGGGCCTGGACGATGTAGTCGGCGACCCAGGGGAGGATCCCCATCAACTGCAGCCCGACGGGTTGGGTCGGGTCCAGCTCGCTCAGGTCGGGGGTATGTGGCGGCGATTGGATGTACTGGCTGTGGACCGGTCGGCCTTCCTGGTTGTATTGGCAGATCAGCCAGCCGTCGGAGCTGTCGTCTTGGCCATGGCCCGTCGCTTCATGGTTCGTGGCGTGCGGAGCGCCTGGGTCGCCTGGGTAGATCGCGCCGTAGAACCCCGGGCCTAATAGCTGGGCGCACGAGGTGACGACGGCATCGAGGACGTCCTGTACGCTGCGGCCGGGGGTGGCGGCGGCGTGGAACGTGGTGGTGGCTTCGAGGATCCTGACCTGGTCCTCCGCGTCACGTGCGCGCTGGTCGAGGACGGCGTTGATCCGGCCCAATGCTTCGTTGGCGCGCTGCACCGATTGCAGCAGCAGCTCGTGCGATGCGGCGTCGTACAGGCCGAGCGCCTTGCCGCGGGCTTCGAGGTGTTCGTGGAGTCCGTCGGCGACTTTGGCTACGGCGTCGGGGTCGAGGCCCAACTCCTGCGCTAGTGCGCCGACGTCCCGCCTCAATGAATAGGTCCCGGAGTACCCGGCGTGCATCCTGCGTGCGATCAGGTCGGCGAGGCTGACCAGGCCGATCATGTCGCGGTGATCGAGCTTGGGCAGGGACTCGAAGGGTGAGCCGTGGAGCCAGATGCAGTCGGTGATCATCTGCGGCAGGCGCCACTGCTGGGCGAGGCGTTTGCCGGCGGTGTGGTGATCGATCCCGATGACGCGGCGCTCGAACTCTGCGATGTTCGCCTGGTTCAGGTCGGTCAGTGCGACCACGCGGTCGTAGCTACGTGGCAGGACGTAGTCCAGGGCGATCTTCCCGATGTCGTGAAGCAGGCCGCAGACAAAAGCCTCGTCGGGCACGAGGTCTTTTCGTTTTGGATGGGCCTTGGCGATCAATTCGGCGGCGACACCGACGGCCAGGCAGTGCATCCAGAACGCGGAGCGGTCGAACGTCGGCGGCTGGGGGTCTTCGCCGGAACTCGGGACGGGATTATTATGACCGTCCGGGCGTGATACTTCGCCTGGTGCCTTGGCGTCCGGACCGAACATCTCGAAGACCTTGACACTCAGGACCGTGTTGCGGATCGCGTTGAAGCCTAAGAGGACCACGGCGCGATCCACCGTCAGGTTGTCTGACCCGACGCCTTTGTCGGCGGTGCGGCAAAGCGACAGGACCTTGGCTGTGAGGGAAGGGTCGGCGCTGACCAGCTCGATGACCTGGCGTGCGTTGGAGTCGTCGCTGGAGGTGAGGCTAAGCAGCCGCGCGGCGACGGCCGGGAGGGTGGGCAGTGAATCGATCTGACGGAGGATCAGCTCGATCCGGCGTGGCTTGGTGGGCTCGGTGGCGAGCATCGTTTGGGGCCTCGGCGGATGGCCGCTTGGGCTTACACCTCCAGCAGGGCCCCGATCCGGTTCTGGAGGACCTCGATGTTAAAGGGCTTCTTGATGAACTCGTCGGCACCGCTCTTTAAGAGTTCGTCGATCTCGCCCTGGTTCACCACGCCTGACACGATGATGACCTTCATCCCGTTGAGCGCGGGGTTCTTGCGGACGGTCTCGCAGACGACGTTGCCGTTGATGTCCGGGAGCATGTAGTCCAGGATCATCAGGTCCGGCTTGAACGATTCGGTGACGATCCCGGCGTCGTACCCGGTGTTGGCTGTGCGCAGCTCGTAGCGGTCATCGTTGCCTAGAAGGTCAACGAACAACTCGACGATCTGGTTGTCATCATCGACGACGAGGATGCGGCGTTTGCCGGACTCCATGCGGTCGGTGGGGATCTCGTTGTCACGCATAAAGCGCAACAGTTCTTCGCGGGGGATCCTGCGGAAGCGGCTGCCGGGGACGCGGAAGCCCTTGAGGCGGCCGCTGTCGAAGCAGCGGATGATGGTCTGCTGGGAGACCTTGCAGATATCCGCGGCTTCACCGGTGGTGAAGACCTGCTTGAGGGTGATGTCTGACGACCCGTTGTTCTGGTTCATGGGTTCATTCCCCACCGGGTATCACTCACCGAGCCGGCGTGGCGCGGTAAGACACCCAGATTCCCTATCTTCTCTACCTTGACATCGGGTGAGGGTGGGCCTGACTTAATCAACCGTGCGGTTGAGCACAAATAGAATGGCTGTCAGGGGGTCAGGAACGTCCGGAAAGGGTTATCGGCGAGCCTGGGATGTGCTGGGATAGCCATGAAGAGCGGGAAGGCCATAGCCGCAAATGAACGCGAATATACGCAAATGAAAAACGGACTGTGTGCCGGCCCTACGCGCGTTGATTTTGCGTTCATTCGCAACGATAGCATTCCCTGGAAGTTCGGGGGCTAGATATGTACGACCGCGACAAGTCGCGGCGCTTCGTGTGGACATATTTTTAAGCGGTGTTGGAAAAAAGCCGCCGTTACTTCAGCTCGACCGACCAGTAGGCCTGGTCGAGGAACTGCTTCCAGCTGGCGTACTTGTCGGCACCGAGGCGCAGGCCGATGACGGGGTTGCGCCGGGGCTGGCGTGGCGGGGTGATCAGGTTCATCCGGGCCTGCGCGGGGGTGCGTCCGCCCTTCTTCGCATTGCATCGGACGCAGCAACAGACCAGGTTGGTCCAAGTGCTTAAGCCCTGCTGGCTTCGGGGCAGGACGTGGTCCAGGCTCAGCTCGCTGGTGCCGAAGTGTTGGCCGCAGTACTGGCATAGGTTGCGGTCGCGGGCGAAGATGTTTCGGCGGTTGAGTTTGACGCCTTGCCGAGGGAGCTTTTCGTAGCCCAGCAGCCGGATCACCTTGGGGACGGCGATCTGCATCCGGACCGTGCGGACCCACTCGTATTCGCTTTTCGCAAACCCGTCGTAGTCCCGGTGCGCCGCGGCAGAGGCATCCGCCCAGTTGTCGAAGTCGTAGGCGGTGTACGAGCCGTCGTCCACACGGATGACTTCCGCGAGGTCTTTGAACAGCATGGTAAACGCGCGGCGGGCGTCCACGACCCGGATCGCCATCCAGAGCTTGTTCAGCACCAGCACGTGGCTGTTCAGCGCGGTTACCTGTCCATCGATCTGCAAACGAACACCTCTTACAAATGAGCCCGCACAGGGCCATGCAATCCTATCGGCCGAGTCGTGGGGGTGCAATATCCAGCACCCACAAGCCTTATGGTAATTCTGCCACGAAAACCGCCGCGATCAAGCCCGATCTGGGTATGTAAGGCCAGAGCCTGGGTCTGGGGTCTGGAAATCATCCATCAAAAATCACACATCATCAATCCCCCACTCCCTTTGGACCCTCAACCCGATCCCTGAACCCCAGTGTTTGATTCTACCCCCCCCAGTGGATAGAGTGGCCCCCCCACTTGGGCGGATGCCAGAGCGGCCAAATGGGGTGGGCTGTAAACCCACTGGAGAAATCCTTCGCAGGTTCGAATCCTGCTCCGCCCATTTCCCTTCGGACGCAACACGACGCTCATAGCTGCCGTTTTGCGTTAATGCTGCAGATT
>JAJDCX010000066.1 GCA_029260615.1 Phycisphaeraceae bacterium
GCCGCTGTTGAGGCCGTCCAGTTTTCAGTTTTTATTAAACCCCACGAGGTTCCAGCGGTAACGGCAGGCGCGGGGTCAGCGGGACCGGGTCGAGCCCGTGTCCTGTGATCCGTCATCTAGCCGGGGTGATCCGCTACCAAGGCCCCCCCGGAAGCTTTCGAATCTTCATTCGATTGCTTACCGATGATTGGGGGGGCAGCCCTCGAGTCCCGGTCCTTTTAATCTTTGGATACTCAGGGTAGCTGACGATCACCAGCGTGAGGTTGTCGGCAGGCACGCCCCCGGAAATTGTTCCAGGGGAAAATGGTGCCTCCACTTATGGGGGATGCGTCACGTTTGTGCGCACGAAGGTGGTAATTGGGGGTTGGTGGATTGCGGTAAGCGTCTGGTGGTGCGGGTGATAAAATTTTTTGGGATTGGGGTAATTTTCTTGGCGGGAATGGGTCGTGTTGTGCGCACAAATACATCCGACTGATCCGTTATCATTGTCGGGCATGATGCCTTGTGCAAAAAATAATAATCGAGAACATCAACTTTATTGTGCTTCTTGCGGGCGTTCGGAAGAGGGTGGCTCCAATGGTGTTAGTGCCGTGAATTATCTTGGGCACAAATGGTGTGCCCGATGCGCAAACGTAACACTGGTGTCCGACAGCAAGTTTTGCGTTGAGCAGCCTAGCCCGGGACGTATGGTTAATGGACCGGTAGGCGATCCATTGATTGCTTGGGAAGACTGTTTCCAGATGAAGCCCAAGCAGCGAATCAAGGTGAAAGAAGCTAGGCTCGAAATTCAACGGGCATGGGTGAGATGGGATGGCGATAAACGTACGCCACAGTCTATGTTTCTATTTTATGGGTGGTTGTCACGTTTTAGACCGTACTTTCTCACCTTCCGATGCAAAGGAGATAAATGGCAAAGGGTGCATAGCTGGTTGCTTGCATTAACCGGAGCGAGCAATAGAAACTGCCAGGGGGACTCTCGACAAGGGGTTGTCTGATGATGAACTGGGAGCGGTGTATGAGCATTACTCGCGGATGTCTTCTTTTGTACCATTCTTGTTCGCTTCGATCCGCCCCCATAACTCTCGAGACAACTCCTGCGCCTCGGCTATCTGCTCAGAAGTCAGGCGACCTTCAAGTGCTTCAATGAATACCTTGGCAATGCTCCCGTAACTTCCACCAACAGCCCGAGCGAGGTTGTACCAAGCGTAGGCTCGAACATCGTCCTGCGGCACTCCCTCGCCAGTACCGTACATACGGCCTATATCGACCAGCGGCCGAGCACTCTCCTCGTGATCCATGACTTTCCGAAACCACTTGACCGCCTCGGCACCGTCCTTTGGGACACCCCATCCGTTGTCGTACATCAAGCCCAGGCGGCACTGTGCCGCCCCGTGTCCCCACTCCGCAGCCATGTGAAACAACTTCGCTGCCTCTGCGTAGTCGCGCGGCAAACCATTACCGCTAAAGTACATTAATCCTAGCGGGTACTGTGCCCCTTCGCGCCCCTGCCCCACGGCCAAGAGATACCACTTTGCCGCCTCGCTGTTATCCTTATGTACGCCTTCGCCATTGGCGTACATCCACCCCAAGTGTTCCTGCGCTACCGCGTATCCCTGTTCTGCGGCATTGAGATACCACTTGAGCGCTTCGGTTTCGTCTTTTGGGACGCCCCAGCCGTTGTCGTACATTCGTGCAACGTTGTAGGTAGCATGTGCGTCTCCCTGCTCCGCAGCCTTACGATACCACTTGACCGCCTCCTCGCTATCCTCGGGGATACCAGGACGTCCATAATGGTAGGTCACCCCTAATAAGAACATCGCCTTCACATGTCCCTGCTCCGCAGCCTGACGATACCACTTGTTCCCCTCGGTGTAGTCCAATGGTACTCCCTCACCACGAACATGCCTCCTGCCCATACCGTACTGCGCGTCTGCGTATCCTTGCTCAGCAGCTCTGCGAAACCACTTAACAGTCTCTAAGTAATCCCGCGGCACACCAACGCCGAAGTAATAGCATTCCGCAAGCACCGTCTGTTGTTGAGCGTCACCGTTTTCTGCTTCAACTCTGATCTGCACGACTTGTTCTGGCGTGAAGGCGGGCATATCGCCTAGCGCATCATCTGGCGCTAAGGTTGGCTTGTCGCCTAACACCGGCCCGCTCACCATGAGTGGAATCAATGCTGCGGCCAATATCAGAAGATATCTCATCACGTCCTCCGGGTTTGGAGATATGGCTGTCTGATGTTACCAGCCCTTCGGAGATAGGGCCAGACAATAACCGCCCTTCTGGTCATGCCGGGCCGGATTGATCGGGCGGACTTACTCGTACGTCCACGTTTCCCCCGGCTGCATTTCTTTGACTTGCACGCCTTTGGGTTTGAACTCGGTGATGTCGTCGGTGAGTAGGGGGAAGGTTTTGTAGTGGATGGGGATGGCGACTTTGGGATTGATCCATTCGGCGGCGTGGGTGGCTAATTCGGGGCCCATGGTGAAGCGGTCGCCTACGGGTAGGAGTGCGATGTCGGGTTTTGCGATTTCGCCGATGAGTTTCATGTCGGAGAAGAGTGCGGTGTCGCCGGCGTGGTAGATTTTGACGCCTCCCATTGAGATGACGAGGCCGCAGGGTTGTCCCATGTATCGTCCCTGGTAGCTGGAGGAGTGGAAGGCGGGTGTGAAGGCGACATAGCCGAAGTCGGTGTAGACGCGTCCGCCTGGGTTGCCGGGGTCGGTTTTTTCGATGCCCAGTTCGGTGCAGAGGTTGCAGAGTTCGAAGGCGGCGATGACGGTGGCGTTGTTTTGCTTGGCGATTGCGGGGGTGTCGCCGAAGTGGTCTTCGTGGCCGTGGGTCAGGGCGATGTAGTTGCAGACGATGTCGTCGGGTTTGTGTTTGGCCAGTGGGTTGCCGGTGAGGAAGGGGTCGACGGCGAGGGTGTGTGTGCCGTCGGAGAAGAGGAAGCCGGAGTGGCCGAGGTAGGTGATGGTGAGCGGCATTGGGGCTCCTTGGCGAGAGGTCGAGCGGGGGGCTTCATGATACTCACCCGGTGGGAGAGGTGATCGGGCTAGGCGGGGGCTTGTGATCTTTATATAGATTGATGATTGGTGATTTTAATGTGGGTGGACTATTTGATAGGGGGTTCTGTTTGGGCGTTGGGGTAACGCGCGGATCTTTGATCCGCCGCTAAACGGGCCCAAGGGCAGGCCTGGGCGGTGGGCAATGCGCTGCGATCTGATACGAATTACGATTGAAACTCGTGGCCATCATCAGGGCGATCCCCCGGCAAAGCCGGGGGCTGAGGGTAGAGCGGTTGCCCATAGACTTTAGAGAATCCGTATGAAACGGTCGTGGGAAATATGGGGGTGGTGGGATTTATTTGGGGTGTTGGCGGGTTGATCCTTTGATAAGGGTCATGTGGCGGGCACATGGGCTGGAAACATGGGATCTGTGGTGGGATTGGCTGGAATCGCGCGAACCTTCTAGCATACCCGTCGTACAGGTTAACACCCGTTCTCCGCGCGTCTTAAACGAGCAACGGTTATTGGACCGAAGGACCTAAAACGTATGGCCCACGACTATCTGAAGGAAGGTTTGGAACTGGACTCGAAGGCTGGGCGGGTCGGCCTGGAGATCAAAGCAACGCTGCTGGGGGGTACGCTGCTGATCTGCGCGCTGATTGCGAAGCTGACGTTTGACAGCGAAGACCCATCGAAGCTGCTGGCTGGTTTGGCGACTATTCTGCTGGGCACGCCTTTGGTGTGGGTTGCGTTTAAAGACTTGTGGCAGGGGCACATGCACATGAATGAGCTGGTAGCTCTGGCGGTGCTGGCTGCGTTTGCGAAGGGTTGGTACATCGAGGCGGGGTTCATTGCATTTTTCATGATTTTGTCGGTTCTGATAGAGAATCGGACGGCGTTGGGGGCCCAGCGAGACATTGAGGCGTTGGTTCGGATCACGCCGACGAAGGCTCATAAGCTGGATAATGGGCAGGAGACGGAGGTGGAGGCTCGGGAACTGATCCCGGGGGACGTTGTGCGGGTTCGGCCGGGCGACAATATCCCGGCGGATGGGATCGTGGTGACGGGCAATTCCACGGTCAACCAGGCGAATATCACGGGCGAATCGATCCCGGCAGACAAGGTCGAGGGCGACGATGTCTTCGGCGGGACGATCAACCTGACCGGGTCGATGGATATAAAAGTCACTAAAGCTGGTGAAGACACGACTTTAGGGCGTGTTAAAGATATGATTTTAGAGGCAGAACGGACGAAGATTCCGTTGATGCGGATGATCGATCATTATGCGGGGTGGTACACGCCGACGGTGGTGATGCTGGTGTTTATTGTGTGGTTCTACACGTCGCAGACGAACCCGGAGGCGGCGGCGGTGGCAGCGATTTCGATGCTGGTGGTGGCTTGCCCGTGTCCTTTGATACTGGCTACGCCGACGGCGATGGTGGCGGGGCTGTCGGCGGCGGCGAGATTGGGCGTATTGGTTAAGAATGTTGAGGTGCTGGAAGGGGCCAGGAACCTGACGGCGATGATCTTTGATAAGACCGGGACGCTGACCACGGGGCAGTTGGAAGTGACCCGGCTGGCACCCGCGGAGGGTGTTGAGGGTGCGGACCTGCTGCTGGCGGCGGCGAGTGCGGAGCAGCGATCCAGGCACCCGGTGGCACGGGCGGTGTTTGATGTGGCGCGTAAAGCGAAGCTGCACCTGCCGGAGCCCACCGAGTTCCACGAAGAAGCGGGCAAGGGCGTGCGTGCATTGGTAGACGGGGCAACGATCCTGGTCGGCCGAGGCAACTGGATCACGCAAGAAGAACAAGACGGGCATGTGAAATACCTGGTCGAACAGGCGATGGCGGACCCTGAGGCTGAGGGGCTATCGACGCTGTTTGTGGTGCGTAACGGCCAACTGTTGGGTTGGCTGGGGATGGCGGACAACACCCGGCCACAGGCTGCCGGCGCGATCGACAGCCTGCGTGAGATGGGGCTTAAGCGTTTGATTATTGTGACGGGTGACCGCGAATCGGTTGCCAAGCGTATCGCGGCGCAGATGCACACGGAGTATCGGGCGGAGGTGCTGCCGCATCAGAAGCTGGAGATGGTCCACGACCTTAAAGACAAGGGACACCGTGTTGCGGTGATCGGGGACGGTGTGAACGATGCGCCGGCCTTGAAGGCGGGCGATATCTCGATTGCGATGGGTGCAGCGGGTTCGGATGTTGCCATCCAGTCTGCGAGCATCGCGTTGATGAACAACAACCTTAACCGCATCCCGTTTTTGATTCGGCTGTCGCGTCAGACCAGCCGGGTGATTAAGCAGAACATGGTGATCGGTGGTGGGTTTATTCTGCTGTTCCTGATCTTTGCTGCGGCGGGGAAGGTTCCGCCGGTGGTGGCGGCGTTCCTGCATGTGGTGAGTTCGCTGATCGTGGTGTTCAACTCGGCTCGGCTTGTGCGTGCGGGTGAGGACATCGAGCAGGCGGAGCATCAGGCTTTAGAAGCGACGACCCAGGCACAGACGTCTGCGGCTAACGGAGACACGCCCGGTCAGGCTGTGGCGGCACCGGCTTAGTTAATAGATGGACTGACTCGAACGGACCGGGCCCCACCAGATACCCCGGCCCCCGGACCCCAGAATCTCCCGGCTCGCGGGAACTGCCCGACTCACTGATAAGTAACCGCGGCACTTAAAGCCGCCGACTAAGACTCGACACCCAAACGTGCTGATCCCAACAAAGACCATCCCGACTGCCCGGCCTGTGTGGGCTCTACCCGACCTCGCGGTTCTGGAAAAGTGCGATGGCGATGGCGAGTACGGCCACGACCTGCAGGGCGGCGTAGCCGGATACCAGGCCAAAGAGCCCTGTGGTGATGGGGGTGCCTTGGGTGATGGCGTCGGCTGGCCAGAAGAATTGCAGGTTGGGGATGAGCATGTAGATCAGTTTGGCGGCGGCGTAGATGACCTTTTGGTAGAGGGCGATGTCCGCGTGGAGGATGGCGGAGAGGCTCTGGTAGTAGTCGGTTCCTGCGGGGATCGAGAGCTTCATGTTGACCATCTGGCTCAGGGAGTTGCTGGCGAGGCCCAAGAGGAAGACGCCCAAGCAGATCATCAGTGTCATGACCTGGCCCAGCCGGGTGGATGCGGCGACGGCGACGGCCGTGAGTACGAGGACCGCCTGGAAGACGAGTCCCAGGCCGACGACGACTTGCATGAGTTCGCCGCCGTGGTTGGTGAATTCCGTCACGGGCGACTGCAGGTTCCATTTTTTGTCGATGACCAGGACCAGTATCAGGGCGACGGTCTGTGTGGCCAGCAGGCAGACGGTGAAGGTGGACGAGAAGACTCGGCCGTAGAGGTAGTTCGCCGCGGTCGCCACGATCAGGGCCAGGAACAATCCGCCGAAGCCCAGCAGGATGACGGGCATGTCGAAGTGGTCGCTTGCGGTGGACATCACGCGGTGACGGATGGTAAAGGTCAGCGCGATACTGAGCAGGAAGAACGCGGTAGCGATCGCCGCGGAGATGCCGACGTACTTGCCGACGACAAACAACGGCCGCCCCACGGGCTTACTCACGACGGTCAGAACAGTCTTGTTTTCGATCTCGTTGGAGAAGACGCCGGTCGCGGTGAAGGCTGCGAGCAGGAGGCTGACCAGGAAGATGGTGCTGAGTCCCATGTCGATCAGCAGCTTGTTGTCGTCCTCCATGGTGTAGGCGGCGAGTTGGGGGTTGATGACCATCGCCAGGGATCCCAGCAGGACCAGGACCACGAAGATGGGCTGGCGGATGGATTCGATGAAGGTGTTGTGTGCGATGGTCGTGATCTGTGTGAACATGGCGGTCGTCTTATCCGTGTGAACGAGGCGGGGCGGTTTATCCGACAGGCGGCCGGCCCTTATCATACGGCGAGATGGGCCGATGGGTTTTGTGCGTCTTTCAAGATGCGTTGTGGTTGAGGTAGGTTAATAGGCAAACCGGTGTGGCGGGAAGCTGCGCCGGGCAACAGGGAATACGATGAGTCACGACCAAGAAACCTACCGGCGGGCCGCGAACGCCGCCCTGATCGGGTTGGCGATCCAGATCCTCCTGTCGATCCTCACCGGTCTGACCGGGTTGTACGCCGACTCGATCGCGATCAACACCCTGGCGTGGTATTTCGTCGGCGGGTTGCCGATCTGGGTCATCCTCTGGGTGATCTACAACCAGCACCGCCTGGAGCGGGTCGAGGCGATGGAGACCGAGCAGCTCGCGGCGCAAGATGCCCAGGCCGCGGCGTTGTTTGATGAGGCTGGGCAGCAGTTGAACCTGGCGCAGAAGCGGCTGGACAATCTATATAAGTACGGGCTGAACCTGGTTAGTCTTGTGGTTTCGCTGTACCTGTTGGTGGTCGGTATTGGGATGCTGCGGGCGGCGGTGGTTTCGTATCGCGGTGCCCAAGGGGTCGAGGCGGGTGGTTTCATCTCGGATATGGGGGACATGCTGTCCTCTGTGGGCGGGTTCACCGGCGACAGTGCGGGGGCGGTTGCCATTGTTGCGGTGGTGATCGGGTTCCTGGCGTTTATTGTTTCACGTTACGTCGCGGGGATGACGAAGGTCAGCGAGTGGCGGTTGCTGCGGGGGGGTGCTGGCTATCTGATGGGCAACGTGGTGGTGACGCTGCTGCTGATTGTTGCGGCGGCCGGGCTTGCGTTGGAGTTGTACGACCTGTTCGGGGTGCTTTCGGTTGCGGTGCCGGCGGTGATGATCCTGCTGGGTGCCGAGATTCTTCTGGGCTTTATCTTTGGTTTTTACAAGCCGCGTCGTCCCGGGGAGATGCCCAAGCCGGCGTTTGATAGCCGTATTCTTGGCTGGCTGACAAGGCCCGAGTCGCTGGCGAAGATTGTCAGTGAGGCGGTCAACTACCAGTTTGGGATCGAGGTTTCGGACAGTTGGTTCTACCGCCAACTCGCCAAGGCCATCCCTTCACTGATCCTCGTGGGGCTGCTGGTTCTGTTCGGGCTGACCTCGGCGGTGATTGTCGCGCCTCATCAGCGTGCGGTGGTGACCCGGTGGGGGAGCCTGACCGAAAACAGCGTGGTCGATCCGGGGCTGCACTGGAAGCTGCCTTGGCCCCTGAGTAAGACATACAAGTACGACGCCTACCGCATCCACGAGCTGAACGTGGGGTCTTCGGACGATGATTTCCAGCGCGGCGTTTCGGTGCTCTGGACGACCCAGCACTCTGCCGGCAGCGAAGAATACATGGTGACCGCGCCCAGCAAGAGCGTCGGTGAAGAAGACTCGGCCATCGAAGCGGCTGCGGGTGAGTTGGCGGGTGGTCTGGGCGTGGTCAAGTACCGGATCGCCGACGACGGGCTGCTTGACTACAGCGTCATGGCGATGGACGACGCGAAGTATCCTGCGGAGTTGCTTAAGGCTTTGGCCGACCGCCGCTTTAATACCTACTTTGCGACGCACGACATCGACTCGCTGCTGACGACGGCCCGCGTGGAGGCTGGGGATGTGCTGCGTGAACAGATCCAGGCCGACGCCGATGCCATGACGCTGGGTGTCGAGGTGGTGTACGTCGGGCTGGAAGCTATCCACCCGCCTAGTGACGGTGATGTGGCGAAGAAGTTCCACGAACAGATTGATGCCCGCCAGGAGAAACAGACCAAGATCCAAGAGGCACGCCGACAGGCGGTAGCTCAACTCGCCCAGATCGCCGGCACGCAGGAGAAGGCGCTGATGATCGACGAGGCGATCCAGGATGTCGTCGGCCTTCAACAGTCGCTGGAGTCCATGCGGCTAAGCGGCAGCTACGACCAGGCGAAGGCCGACGGGCTCGCCGAGCAGATCAGAACCAAGAAGGTAGACATCGAAAAGCTCATGGACGAAGCGGGGGGGGCAGCGACCAAGCTGATTTACGAGGCCCGCGCCTACCGCTGGGAACACGCCCTGTCCGAAGGGGCCCGTGCGATGCGGACGGCGTCACGCTTCCTGGCTTACCAGCAGGGACCGGAATACTACATGGCTCGGGAGTACCTGAACACATTGGCAGAGGGCCTGGCTGACCGGCGTAAGTTCATCCTGGTCGGCGAACAGGAAGTTCCGCCGATCATCCGCATCAACGCAGAAACCACCACAAGCAACCTGAGCGTATTGGGCATCGAATAAAACCGGATGAATTGCAGATAACCTCGGATGGGCCAGAGACGTGCCCGGCGAAGAACCTTACGAGACACACAACCGAAGATTGTTGGAGATACGAAAGCTATGAAGAACAAACTCATTTTCCTGATCGCCATCGCAGTCGGCATGGTGCTGTTGGTTTACGCGGTCATGTTCCAGGTCCGCTACGACCAGGTCGCCGTCCGCACGACGTGGGACAAGGCCATCGAACCCACGCGCGACGCGGACGGCAACATCGACCCGGACAACCCCGGGAGCCTGATCCTCAACCCGGGGTACGGCTTTAAGTGGCCCTCACCGATCCAGAAGGTCCGGGTGTATTCCAAGAAGGTGCAGCTTCTGGAGGACCAATCGATTGAGCTTCAGACCGCCGACGGGTACGCGGTGATTATCAAGTTGTACATGGCCTGGCGTATCGAAGACCCGTACGCATTCTTCCTGCTGCTCAAGACCGAGGACAAGGCGAGGGAACAGCTCACCGATATGTTCAGCGAACTAGAAGCGGTCATCTCGACCTACCGATTCGATCAACTGGTCAACACTGACCCGAGCAAGATCATGCTCGAAGAGATCGAACAGAAGGGTTTGGAGCAGCTTCGGCAGAGACTCAACGCGATCGACCCCGGTTATGGGATCAAGGTCGAGCGGGTGGGTATCAGGCGGATTGTCCTCCCGGAAGACACGACGCAGAAGGTGTTTGAGCGGATGGCCAAGACCCGTGAGTTGTTGGCCGAGCGTGCCCGGTCCGAGGGTGACGCGGAGGCGAAGAACATCATCAGCCAGGCCGAGACCGCCAAGCGGCGTATCCTCGCGTTTGCCCAGCGCCGGGCGCAGGCAATCCGTGATGAAGGCAACCGTGAGGCGGCGCAGTATTTCAGCGCCTTCCGCGAAGACCCGGACTTCGCCATATTCCAGAGGCAGATCGAGGCCTTGCAGCTGATGCTGGCTCACAATACGACGTTTGTTTTAGATGCCAACCAGCTCTGGTTCCTAAGCCCTTTGAATGGCGAGACACCGGATCAACCCAAGCGTTAAACCCTGGGCATCGGTGCCCGAGCTTTGGACCCTGACTAAACCGATCCGCGACATGAATGTGAAATAAGCCCATGGCCGAGAAGATTAAAAACCCGTTCATCCACTCGCACGACGACGACTGCGACCACGATCACCACCACGATCACGAGCCGTTCGAGCCTGCCGATCCTGCGCAGAAGTCGCTGGCCGACGCCATGCGTGTCAGCTTTATGATCCTTAAGGTCATCATGGTTGCGATGCTGGTCTTCTATGCGTCCACGGGGATCTTTACGGTCGAACCCCAACAGAAAGTGGTCCGCTTGCAGTTTGGCAAGATCATCGGCGAGGGTGATGGGCAGGTGTACGACCAGGGCTGGTACCTCGGCTGGCCTTACCCCGTTGAAGAGAAAGTCGTCGTCCCGATCACGGAACAATCGGTGTCGATCTCACGCGCCTTCTGGCATGAGCCCGCCGCCGTGAGGACCGGCCTGCCGCGAGGCGGGCCCCTGAATCCTGAGAAGGACGGGTCGCTTCTGACCGGTGACGCGAGCATCGTCCACGGCCGGTTCGAGGTCTACTACAGCATCGACAATGTCATCGACTTTGTCGAGAACGTTGGGATGATGCCCAGGCCCGAGGAGATGAGCGCTGCAGATAGTTTGGTTACCAACGTTGCCGAGCAAGGGATCGTCTTCGCGGCCGCCCAGATCAAGGCCGATGATTTCATTAATGGGCAGTTCAACCGATCCGCCGCGAAGGGTCGCATGCAAGAGGTGCTGGATGAGCTCAACGCCGGGATTAAGATCGTCAGGCTGGTGATGGACGACAGTGAGGCGCCGCTGGCGGTACGTCCGGCGTACAACCTGGTGACCAATGCCGAGAGTGAGCGGGGCCAGAAGATCAGCGCCGCGCGTCAGCAGCGGACCAACCTATTGAACGAGGCCGCTGGGGAAGCGCACGACGAGTTGTTCGCATTGGTCAGGGAGTACGAACTGGCGCAGTCCGTGGGTAACACGGATGCTGCTGAGGCCTCAGCGCAACAGATTGATGGTGCGTTTGATCGGCTGCGTATGCCCGCGGGATTAGGCGGGTCTGCGATCGGCGGTGAGGCGTCACGGTTGATCAGCGAGGCAAACACCTACCGCACGGAAACGGTGGAACGGGTCAAGTCTGAGGCTAATAGTTTCCGCACGCTGTTAGGCAAGTACCGCGAGGCCCCCGAGCTTTTCGCCAGCCGGGAGTGGCAGCAGGCGCGCGAAGCGATCTTCACCGGCGATGTCGAGACCATCTACAACAACAGCGGTCAGTTGTACCTGGAACTGAACACCGACCCCGAGTTAAACCGTAAGCGTGAGAAGGATCGGCTTGAAAAAGCCGAGCGGGATGAGCAGGCCGCACTGAACACCTTATATGGGGTGAACCCTTAGCCGAGGCGCCCCGATTTAGCGTCGGCCCGGACAAGAGGGCAGGAACTGTCATGAGCCAACCAGCAATCCAACAAATCGACGCCGAGAAGACACCGGTGTCGCAAGACATGGCCGTTAAATGCGTCGGGCTGAGCAAGGTGTTCAAGGACTTCTGGCTTCGCAGCCGTGTCAAGGCGGTGAACGACATCGACCTTGAGATCCGCAAGGGAGAGGTGTTCGGCCTGCTTGGGCCTAACGGCTCGGGCAAGAGCACGACGATCAAGCTGATCCTCGGGCTGCTGCACCCGACCGCTGGGCGTATCGCGGTGTTCGGGCGGCACCCACGGGATGTTAAGAACAAGCAGCGCATCGGCTACCTCCCGGAGGAGTCGTACCTCTACCCGTTTCTTAATGCCTACGAGACGTTGGAATACTACGCACGGCTGTTCCACCAGAAGCGCGGCATCCGCAAGGGTCGTATCGAGACGCTCTTGGAGATGGTCGGGCTGCAGCACGTCGCACGCAGGCCGATCGGCGAATACTCCAAGGGCATGCAGCGGAAGATCGGGCTGGCGCAGGCGTTGATTAACGACCCCGACTTATTGATCCTCGACGAGCCGACCTCCGGGATGGACCCGATCGCCACCGCGGATGTGAAGCGTGTCATCGTAAACCTCGCCGAGCGCGGCAAAACAATCCTGTTGTGCTCGCACCTGTTGTCTGATGTCGAAGATGTCACCGACCGCGTCGCGATCATGTACGGCGGGAAGGTCCGACGACACGGGCAGATCGACGATCTGCTTGAACAGCACGACAGGACGTTGATCTCTACGCCCGCGCTGGATGCGCAGGGTGAGGAGCGCGTTATCCAGGCGTTGGAATCACAGGGCATCTGCGATACCGCCATCACCCGGCCCCGACAGAAACTTGAGACACTGTTCCTGAACATCGTCGCCGAGGCGCAGGCCGCCGGCGCTGCGACTAGTGGTGCCCAGTCCGGCGGGAAGATCGCTGACTTCCTGGCAACCGGCGCGGACACGGGCGGTGACGCAGTGATCGAGCAGTTGGTCACCATGCGTTCCAAGGGTTCCGATGTCGAACACCCATCCGATACTGAATTGGCACGTGATGAATCCAAAGCACACGAAGAACAGGTCATCGGTTCGCTAACAAGCGGCGCGGATGCGCCGGTTCCGGAGGCTTCACACCCCTCGAGGACACCCCCTCCCCAGGAACAAACCGACACCGGTCTGATCGACTCGCTGATCCAGAAGAAAGACAAGCGGGACCCACCCAAACCCTGACCACGCCAGGCCGAAGAGCCCAATAGGGCGAGGCCGTGACAGAACGACTTATGCGCAAAAGCTGGAAGATGTGGCTGATCGTGTTGCTGGCCCTGGTCGCATTGACCGAGGGTGTCGGGTTGCTGCTGGCTGCGCAGGGTTCGGACGCGCTGGCGCAGGTTGTCCGCTCGATCGGGAGGATCATCGCCAACGCCTGGGTGATCTACGGGTTGATCGTCTGGCGTGAGGAGCCCTGGGTCCGCCGGTTTGGCGTGATCCTTCTTGGGACCGCTGCGGCTCAGTTGATGGCGTTGATATTCTGGGCGCTGGGTTGGACGGACATGGTCATCGCCACCGCCGGGGCCTACGCGATGGCCCTGATTTTTTATGCCGGGCTGTGGCTGATCCGTATCTTGCTGTCGCCGGGCGTCGCGATGTTTGGCGTGGCGCGGACGTTGATCGATGAAGCGATCCGCATGAAGATCGCGTTGGTCTTCATCGTCGGGGTGGCGATCCTGATCGCGGTGTTCCCTTTTATTATCGACCAGGATGACTTCCTTAAGTACCGGATCACCTCGTTCCTGACGTGGTCGCTGATGGCGACTTCTGTGTTGCTGAGCCTGATGACGCTGTTCCTGTCGATCGGGACGATTACCAAGGAGCAGTCGCAGCGTCAGATCTTTTTGACCCTGACCAAGCCGGTGAACCGTGCGGAGTATTTGGTTGGCAAATGGCTTGGGATATCGTTGCTGAACCTGTTGCTGTTGTCGGTGGCGGGCGCGGGGATCTATTCTTTCACGATGCTGCTGGAGGCGCAGCCGGCCCGTGACAACGCGGACCGTTTGGCGGTGCAGAGCCAGGTCCTGGTCGCCCGGCACTGGGTCGAGCCCACGCCGCCGAACCCCGGTGAGTTGCAGCAGATGTACGACAACCTGCTGGAACGTGCCCGTGACGAAGACCCGGAGCGTTACGGCAAGCCAGGCGATCCGCCCGAGGAAGTTTCGCTGGCAGACCGGGCTGACCTGCAACAGAAGGTCATGCTCAAGTGGTTCAGCATCCCCAACCAATCGACCAAGACGTACCGTTTCAGCGGGTTGGAAAACGCCAAGCGATTCCCCCAGCCATTGCAGCTACGTTTCAAGCCCAAGCTGGCGGGCAAATCCCTGGATGGTTTCGTGTTTTTGAGGTTGCGGGTCAACGGTCGGCCCTACAGCAAGCCGGGGATCACCACCGCGCAGGGCCTGCTTAAGCTCGCTGAGAACAACTTCCACGTCATGGACATCGACCCGCGTGTAATCGACGAGCGCGGTGGCTTGAGCATCGAGATCACCAACCCGACCCCCGGTGGTGTCCGTCAGCCGGTGTTGAACTTTAATCCTAAAGACGGGGTCGAGCTTCTTTATCGTGTTGGCGAATTCGAGGACAACCTCCTGCGTACGCTGTGTGTGATCTGGATGAGGCTGATCTTCCTGGCAATGCTCGGCTTGGCGGCCGGGACGTATCTGAGTTTCCCGGTCGCGTCACTTGTCTGCATGCTGATCTACTTCACGGCGGCGGGGAACGCTTACCTGGCCGAGTCGTTGCAGCACTACGCCGCGTTCCCCAAAGACTCGCTGCCGTTCCTGGACAAAGTCCTCTGGCTGATCGCACGGGCGTTGGGGTTGTTCTCTGAAGGCAAGTACTACGACCTGTTTAAGATGCTCATAAAATTGATCGCGTCGGGCTTCATGCTGGTCGCACCATCGTTTGGTGATCTCAACCCAACGCCCCTTGTTGCCGACGGCAGGCTGGTGCCCATGGACATGGTGACCCGGGCGGTGCTCTGGTCCGGCGGGGTGTGGACCGGGGCCGTAGGGTTGGTCGGTTGGCTGATCTTCAGGGGACGAGAATTGGCGAGGGTCACGGTATGACACGGGATAGCTGGGTCCAATCCGCTGCGGTCATCACGGCTGTCTTATGCGTCTTGGGATCGACGCTGCTGGTCGCGCCGATCAATCAGCAACGTATCGACCTTCAGATCGTTCACGAGTCAAGGTTCGGTGATGCACCGGAGTATGCGGTGCTTGCTGCGTCGTTGGGTACGTTCCGCGGGCTGGCTGCGGACTTCCTTTGGTACCGTGCTGAGAAGCTTAAGAGCGAGGGCAAGCTATTTGAGGCCAACACCACCGCCGGCTGGATCACCACACTGCAGCCGCGCTTTGGGCAGGTATGGGTCTTCCAATCCTGGAACATGGCTTACAATATCTCGGTCATCACGCACACGCCCCAAGAGCGTTGGGACTGGGTCTACAAAGGTATAAAAATCCTCCGCGATGAGGGGATCGTCTACAACCCCACCAACATCGCGATTTATCGTCAGCTTGCCTGGACGTTCTTTCACAAGATCGGTCAGCGTGCTGATGACATGAACCGTTACTACAAGATCCAACTCGCCACGGAGTGGCAGGAACTGTTAGGCAACCCGACGGAGGGTGCAACCAAGGAGGTGGCGCTTGAGCGTTTCGCACCGATCGCCGACGCCGCCGATCTGTATTTTGGGCAGACGCTTGATACAGCCAATGTACGAGACCCGTTGACACACCTGTACGAGGTCAAACCGCAGACCCGTGCGCTGGTTGCGCGGCTGCGGGAGATAGGCTACGAGCCGAATCAGGAATGTCTGCGTACGATCGGCCGGATCCTGATGTTCCAGCGCTACGCCGACCCGCGCCAGCTCGCCGGTGCCAACGGGCCATTTCTGGATGAACGCTCGAGCAAGCTGTACCCACTCTTAAGCGATCCGCAGTACACCCAGATATTCCCGGCGTTGATCCAGTTCATGCAGGCCAAGGTCCTCATTGAGGACTACCACATGGAGCCGCGTCGGATGTACAACCTGATGGAGCGGTTTGGGCCGATGGATTGGCGTCACGCGGGGAGCCACGCCTGCTACTGGGCCGCCACCGGGGTAGAGATGGCGGGTGAGCTTAAGGACAAAAACAAGATCGATGTCCTGAATACCGACCGCCAGATCATCCACGCGATGCAGATGCTCATGAACACGGGGGCCATCAGCTTCAGCCCGTTGACCCAGCGGTACGACTCGGTCCCGGACCCCCGGTTTATTGATGCCTACGGGGACGCGATGGTCGAAGCTAATGAGCGGCAGATTGCCATCGACTGGGCGGGCTCGGGGAACACCAAGAGCTTTGAACAGGGCCACGAAAACTTCCTCCTGCGTGCCGTCCTCTACGCCTTTCTCTACGGCGATACCGAAAAAGCCCAAGGCTACTACAAGCAGCTACGGGACCTCTACGGGAAGAAGCCTCACAACGTCTATAGCAATCGGTACAAACAGAGCCTTGAGGAGTTGGTCATCGAGGAACTCAAGGAAGACTGGGACATGACCGACCAGGTCGCCAGGCCTTTCATCGAGTCGCTTCTGTTCAACGCCTTCCGCCAAGGCCTGGCTAACGCGCGGTACGACACCTTCCAGAACCAGCTGGAGTTGGCCCAGCAGTTTGAGAAGAAGCTTCTGGAAGAGAAGAGTTACGACAACGCCATCGCGCCCGGCGGGCAGGGCAGGCTGATCGACTGGGATAGCTTCGAGCAGCTCCTGGGCGACACCTACATCAATTACATGACCTCCCAGCAGTTCGATCTGATCGAACGCGCCCAGGTTTATAATAATTCGCCTGTGTCTTTCCAGGTTGTCGCCTACCCTCGGATCAGGGCGACGGTCGCCGAGCACGCAAAGGCTGCGGGTTACGGGCAGGTGGTCGATCGGATGTTCCCGCCACCGCCTCAGCCTGATACGGATCAGGAACAGGGCACGGCGCAGGAGCCATCCACTACCGACACGTCTTCTGGCCAGAACACCATCGAGCGGAAGTGATACAGCCGATTGTGTTGTGTGTCGTAAGTGGTGTGGGTGCTACAGGCCCGCCACACGGATGGTTGCGTTCATCTCATGCACGCCGTCGGGCAAAAGGGTGACCGCGTTGGGGCCGGCGTTGGCGGTTTCGATGCACGCCATCTTTATCCAGTCGTCATCGCCCATGTCGCGCATCGCCTTGGATTTGTCCGGCCAGGGGTTCCAGATGACGGTGCTGTTGGACCCGGATTTATCGACCGTGATACGTCGGCCAAGCAGGGGGTCGGTCAAGATGCAACTGGATTGCGTATCCAGGTACACCCGGTCGGTCTCGCCTTGAAAACAGATGGGTTGGTCGCCCTGGGTTTTGCGTTTTTGCCCATCGACTTTGTCGAGGTAGTCAATGCCCGATAGACCTGTGATCCCTATGCGTCTGGCATCTGCTACGGCGAGGTAGGTGTGTAACGCGGCCTCGAAAGTTGCGGGTGAATCCGATATGTTTTTAATAGCCAACGACAGGGAGAGTTCGGTTCCAAACGTCACACGGTAACTGACGCGGTAGGGTTCGAACACGGCGCCGAGTTGTAGTATGAGGGCGTCTTCTTCTTCTTGGACTTCTGCCAGCTCCCAAGTTGTGATTCTTGCCGGGCCGTGCGATGGGGCAGAGGTGTCGGTTGGGTGAGGCCCGAACCAGGGGAAACACACGGGGACGCCGCCTCGGATCGCTTTTCCTTGCCCGTATTCTGACGACTTGCTGACAAACAGCACCGGCTCGTGCCCGGCAGGTTGATAGGTGGTGGCGTGCGCGCCGTGGAGATACAGACTACCCGTGCAATCGCTTGTGGTGATTACGGCGTGTGCCAGCCCACCGCATCCGGGTTCAAATGTCAGCTTGCCGGGGATCGCGAATTGTTTGTTTAGTTGGTCGGTTGTTTGAGGTGTATCCATGTGTGGATTCTATCGGAAGTGTAACCGCGGAGGCGCAGAGGGTGCGGAGCAGAGAACGAGGTATCCGCAGATTACGCCGATGACACAGATTCGGAGGCGGACGCGACAAGTCGCGGCGATTCTTATGTGTGAAACCTTACGGGGGGATAAAACCCTGCGTGATCTGCGTCACATGCCCAGTTATGCTTATTGGCGGGGGCGTCAGATCAGTCGTCTACAAAGTTGGCGAAGTGTGTGTTTTGTGCGGGTACGACGTGGTCGAGTATGTCGTGGAGGACCTGGGCGGGTGAGTTCAGCGAGTCGATATCGACGACCATTTCTTTGGGGTAGTGCTGAAGGACCGGGGCGGTTTCGCGCTCGTAGACTTCCCAACGGTGGCGGATGACCTTGGTGTCGGCGTCGTCGTGGCGGTTGGACTTCAGTGCGCGGCGGCGCAGGCGCTCGATCATCTCTTCTTCGTCGTTGCAGGTCAGGTGGACGACGCTGAGGACATTGATGTAGTCGTCCATGAGTTTGGCCTGCTCGATCGTGCGGGGGATGCCGTCAAGGAGGAGGAGGTCTTTGGAGGGTTTGTAGTCGCCGATGACGGCGTGCGCTTTGATGTTCTCAGCCCACATCTTGACGGTGACCTCATCGGGGACGAGTTCACCGCGGGAGCTGTATTCGTAGAAGATGCTGCCCAGTTCGCTCTTGATATTGAGGTTACGGAAGACGTCGCCGCAGGCGCAGTGGTAGAAGCCGGGGATGGTGCCCAGGACTTTGCCCTGGGTGCCTTTGCCGGCACCGGGGGCACCGAAGAGGAGGATGGATTTGTAGCGATCCATGAGTCAGTTCCAAGCCTTAAGGTAAAAATATAATTAAGTATTTTTGGCTCAGCGTTCACGAGACCACAGAGCCGCCGGACAGGCCTTTATTTATAAGGTAAATGAAGGCCGACCGCACACCTTCAGGGTGCATTGGGATACTCCCAGATTAGTCCCGGGACCCAATACCTGGATGTCTAGTGAAAACATGGAGACACTGCTGCTCTCAAGAATACATGTTTCTGGAAGCCTAACCTTAGCCCCTATCTTTCTTAAACCATAACTTGTTTATAAGAAGACAGTTAACCGACTTCCCATGACCCATCCACACTCTATTTCAGTTAAATACTGTGGAATGATTCTAAGCTGACTTGAAAGCGTACTGTATTGGTACTATTATAAGTGCCTCACTTGGTCGTAATTGATAATCAATATCAATTAGTGTGTCTTGGTGACGATGGAGGCCCCACAACGGGCTGGATGATGCTAAATCTAACGCGAAAAACTGATTATGCGCTGGTGGCATTGGCGTACCTGGCGCGGCGGCGGGCCGAGGATGCGCAGCCGGTCAGTGCCAAGCAGATCGCCCAGCGGTTTGGGCTGCCCCGGCCGCTGTTGATGAACATCCTCAAGGAGCTGGTGCAGGCCAATGTGCTTTCCTCGACGCGCGGTGTCCATGGCGGGTACGAGTTGGCGGCCGAGCCTGCACGGGTCAGCTTGCTGGAGATCGTCACCGCGATGGAGGGCCCGGTGAAGCTGGCGCAATGTGTCGACGGGTTGCCGATTGTTGGGCAGGGATGCAGTTTGTCGGAGGACTGCCCGATCCAGGGTCCGATCCGCTCGCTACATCGCCGACTCAACCTTTTCCTCGCAGAAGTTACACTCAAGGACTTGTGGGAAGACCGGCTGAACCAGGCTGATGGATCTAACCTAGATACAAAAGAATCAGACACGGCTGCCTGTGGGTGCCGAGCAACGCACGATACACAACTAGAAAACCTACCACTGGGAACACCCCCGCTAATACAACCTGCGGGCGCTGAGATTTACCAAGGAGCATAAACCGATGGCGCTGAAGCTGCCGATCTACATGGACCATAATGCCACGACCCCGATGGACCCACGGGTATTGGAGGCGATGCTGCCTTACTTCACCGAGAAGTTTGGCAACTCCGCCAGCCGTAACCACGAGTTTGGCTGGGAGGCGGAGGACGGGGTGAAGCTTGCGCGCAAGCAGGTCGGGGGGTTGATCGGTGCGGACCCTAAGGAAATCATCTGGACGTCTGGCTCGACGGAGTCGAACAACCTGGCGATCAAGGGTGTGGCTGATATGTATAAGGACAAGGGTCGGCACATCATCACGGCGATCCACGAGCACAAGGCGACGCTTGATCCGTGTAAGCGGCTGGCGAAGATGGGGTACGACGTCACCTGGCTTGAGCCGGCGGCGGACGGGATTGTTACCGCCAAGCAGGTCGCGGAGGCGATCCGTGAGGACACGATCCTGGTGACGATCATGTGGGCGAACAATGAGTTGGGGACGATCAACGAGTTGCCGGCAATCGGCAAGGTCTGCAAGGAAAAGGGGGTGCTGCTGCACACCGACGCGACGCAGGCGGTCGGGAAGATCCCCGTGGATGTGAACGCTGCGGGTGTTGACCTGTTGTCGGGTTCGGCTCACAAGATCTACGGGCCTAAGGGCGCAGGATTCCTCTATGTTCGTAGGCGTAAACCACGTGTCAGGCTGACGCCGATCATCGACGGCGGGGGGCACGAACGTGGGATGCGTTCGGGGACACTGAACGTCACGGGGATCGTCGGGCTGGGCAAGGCGTGTGAACTATGTCGGCTTGAGATGGATGAAGAAACCGCACGGCTGTCGAAGCTGCGCGACAAGCTCGACCAAGGCATCCTAAGCCAGCTTGAACACGCGGTGATCAACGGCAAGGCAGACCAGCGATTGCCACAGACGACCAACATCAGCTTCCCCTATGTCGAGGGGGAGAGCATGATGATGGCGATCAAGGAAATCGCGGTCAGCTCCGGGTCGGCCTGCACCAGCGCATCACTGGAGCCCAGCTACGTCCTCAAAGCGTTGGGCCTGGGTGACGAGATCGCGCACAGCTCGATCCGTTTTGGGCTGGGGCGGTTCACGACCGAAGAAGAAGTCGACTTTACAATTGACAAGGTGGTCACGGCTGTGAAGAAGCTGTTGGAGTTGAGCCCGTTATACGAAATGGTTCTCGAAGGCATTGACATCAACGCGATCGAGTGGGGTGCGCATTAGATCGCACCCAGGAAGCGCCCAGAAACTCGCGGTCGCCGATCGTGGGACACGCACACGCCTGAATTAACACACAATCATTGGGAGTACCCAACCATGGCATACAGCGAAAAAGTATTGAGTCACTACGAAACCCCCCGGAACGTCGGGAGCCTTGATAAGAACGCCAAGAACGTCGGCACGGGGATCGTCGGTGCGCCGGAGTGTGGCGATGTGATGAAGCTGCAGATCCAAGTCGATGACAGCGGTAAGATTGTTGACGCCAAGTTCAAGACCTTCGGCTGCGGCTCGGCGATCGCCAGTTCGAGTTTGGCGACCGAGTGGATCAAAGGGCGGACCCTTGACGAGGCGATGGCGATCAAGAACACCGAGATCGTGCAGGAACTGAGCCTGCCCCCGGTGAAGATCCACTGTTCGGTGCTGGCGGAAGACGCGATCAAGAGCGCGATCCACGACTACCAGGAGAAGAACGGGCTGGACCACGACCACGCAGATGCATCAGAACACACCAAGGCCTGATTGTCTACAATACCTGACCAACGACACCCCCCGGATGCCGCCCACCCGGGCATACCCCCGGCCCCACCGCGGCAAAGCTAAACGGAGTAAAACGACATGGGACTGACTATCACAGAGACCGCGGCCCGCGAGATCAAGACCATCATCGAGCAGCAGGAACTCGATGCCCAGAACGTCCGGCTGCGCGTCGGCGTGAAGGGCGGCGGCTGCTCAGGTTTCAGCTACCTGCTGGATCTGACCGAGCAGCATCGCGACACCGATGAGCTGTTTGAAGAGCACGACATCAAGGTCGTCTGCGACCCCAAGAGCTATCTGTACCTCAATGGGACAACGATCGACTTCAAGGACGAGATCATGGGCCGAGGCTTTGTGTTTAATAATCCCAACGCGACTTCGAGCTGTGGCTGTGGCAGCAGCTTCACCGCCTAAAGGCCAAACGGGCCTAGCTCTATATACCTACCCCGAGCCCACGTTCACCAGACGTGGGTTTTTTCATGGGTCTATGTTGGCGTCGGCAGCAGACGGCTGTGTAAAATACGCGCAAAAAAGTCGGCCCGCCCATATCTGGGCGGGCCGCTTCAGCGTTCAAGCATCCCTCCGTAGGATGTATTGAAACCAAATTGAGTTAAGCCGGGGTCAGCGGCGTCTGCCCATCATGACCAAAGAGCCCAGCGCAAGCAAGCCGAGTGATGCCGGTTCGGGAATAACGGTGATCCCAACCCCCCCGACGTCCTTCTTGGCGATGAAAGCCGAGGTCCCGTCCTGGCTGAGAGCTGTGAGCGTGTTGTCAAAGGTCACCGACACCTTGGTCGCACCATTGACGAACGGGACATTGTTGTCGATCAGAGCCTGGGTGATATCCACCATGAGCAAGCCGGCCCATGTGCCGTCGACCAGCGGGCCAGGCCCGTCGTTTATGAGATCGAAATCGCCGTTGGATGGCGTGAATGTCATCGCGGTGGTGATGTTGATCGGGGTGATCCCCACGCCATCGACCTCTTGAATATCCAAGAAGAAATTCGCGGTGACTGCGGCGAAAGCGTTGCCAGAGAACCCGGAGAGAGAGAAGTCACCAGCCTCATCGAATTTGATCTTGTCAATGAAGTTGCCGGACTGGGACATCATCATCAGAGTGAGCGTGCCGTCGGTGGTATCCACACCACCCGCACCGGTAGCAAAGGCATTGAAAGAGACGGGGTTAAAGTCGAGGCTGTCAGCGGAGACGGTCGGCGAGCCGTAGAGCGGCGTGGGGTCGGTGCCTGAGTCTTCGGTTACCTGCAGGAAGTCAACGGTCGCGCCGACGAAGTCGCCGTAGTTGATCTGCACAGCAGAGGCGGGTGTCGAGCATGCAAACAAAGCAACCGCCGAGATAGCCGTGGTAGTGAATCCATGTCTTATAAACATCAGAGTCTTTCTCCTCACCTATTCAAATCAAACGCCTCTTGATCAGCCCGCACACACCCTATTCCCGGCATGCGCTAGAGTTCCCTCCAAGTCACCCTATACTACCCATGCTATATGTTTAACCCGTTATTGCAAGCATTAATATAGTAACAGGCGGATATTGGTATGGTTTGTTAGATTAGACGATTTGCCTGTGCCCCACGCCCCCTGCCGACTGCAGGGGGAGACCTCAATGAGTCAAGAGAACCCCACCTACGCCTCCCGGGCCGGCCAGAAGCTGAAAACGGCTCTGGATGCATTCAACCTCGATATCACGGGGTTTACCTGTGCCGACTTGGGCTGCTCCACAGGCGGGTTCACCGACTGCCTGCTGCAACGCGGTGCCAAGAACGTCTATGCGGTGGACACCGCCTACGGCGAGCTGGCATGGAAGCTCCGCCAAGACCCGCAAGTCACCGTGCTTGAACGGTCTAATGCCTTACATTTGAAGCCTTTAGCGTCATGCGATCTGGTCACGGTAGATTTGGGTTGGACCCCACAAAGGCTGGCGATCCCGGCTGCGAGCCGCTGGCTGGAGGGCAACCCCGCAGGCCAGATCATCACCCTGATAAAGCCCCACTACGAGGCCACCCCCGATGCGTTTAAAGGCGGGCGGAAGGGCAAATTGGACGATGACCAGGCCTTGGCAACAACCGAACGTGTTCTGCAAGATCTGAATGACATGGGGTTTAGTACAAGCCAACCCATCCCTTCACCGATCCGTGGCGGCAAAGGGAAGAATCTGGAATTTCTGGCGTTGGTTCAGCCCACCTGAATCTCCCGTCTCACGCCCGCAGCCATAAATGTGGGTTTAAAGCTCCCCAGCCGGGGCTACTTCGCAAACCCCAAAAAGTAGATCAAAATCCACGAAAGTGTGGGTCACTTTTTATATCAAAAAGGTCGGATAAGGGTTGATAATCTCCACAAACCGGTATACTTATATATTAATGGAGGCCATTGTTCTGACCTTCTTGTATCTGTATCGACCCAAAATCAGGCTGCGGAGTTGGCATATACGGTGGATTTTGCTGGGCGGCCCCGCCTACCCTATTTATAGTCAACAGGTTTGAGTCAAAGAATAAAGAATGTAATTTCGTAACAGAGATCAAGCTGGCCGGCGTTGCCGAGTGTGGTATGTACGCTGGTTGAGGCTTGAATTCAGATAGACACCGGTATTCATCATAGATCGATTGATCAATCAGAAGGATTTTCAATGCAACGAACTGAAACGGCACGCAAAGGGTTTACCCTCATCGAACTGCTGGTGGTGATCTCCATCATCGCCTTGCTGGTCGGCATCTTGTTGCCGGCGCTGGGTGCTGCCCGCAAGAGCGCACAGCGTATTAAATCTCTGAGTAATGTGCGTCAGATCGGGACCGCGATCTACGGATATGCCGCAGACAATAAGGACCTGTGGATCCCCGGCAGAACGCCGTATGACCAGATCTTGTCCACGCGGGCGTGGTCGCCTGCATCGATCGGTGGCGGGCCTGGCGGGAAAAAAGGTTGGATCTACTCGTCCCTGCTGCTGGATAGCGACTATCTCGGCGGGGCCGAGGTTTTTGTATGCCCATCGCTCGATGCGACTCGACTCGAATTCCTCACCGACGATTATAATGACGACACCTCCTTCTTTGAAGGACATGCGGCCGCCCTGTGGAACGAGGTGCAGTACGGCTACAACGCGGTATTCATGTCGGGTATGGGGAAAATTCTCTCTGAGACAACCGCCAAGGGTATTGGCATAAACCCCAATGTCCATAGTTCGGCTGCTTTGAAGCAGTCCAGTCTGGACGATGCCCGTAGCTCAAGCGCTACGATCGTTCTGGCGGACTCCAAGAACTACGCGGCTGAACTAGGCGGCGGCGGCAATGGGTGGGTGAAAGGTGATATTGGCGGCATCGGCTACCTCTACCCGGCAGACGACCCGATTACCGCGCAAACCGGCTTTACCGATGCTCGGCACCAGGCTTCTATTAACGTCTTCTGGGCCGATGGCCACGGCGCTAATATCAAGGTCACAGATACCGACCACCCCTATGCACAGAGTGAGTTGACCAACCCTCAAACGGGTACGCCGGACGAAATCCGAGCCAACTTTTGGGACCTGAACTGAGCTAGTCGCATGGCCCGCCGGGGTTCCTGGCGGGCGTGAAACGGCCAAGGGGCGGAAGGAATAATGCCATAACTGCCATTGAAACACACCGAATTTCATTGAAAACAGGGCCTCTTGGCATATAATACTAATTGGCACTCGGCCGGATGAAGCCATAATCATGGCTGTGGGACATGCGGCATCGAGAGAACAAACCGGACTCGTTTATTGTAAAAGGCTGTGGTGTTAGCAGCCTATTTGGGCAGTCATTCTTGTCGCCGGACATAACTTGACCAACCTGTGATGGATTTTTGATAACTTAGGAGGAGATGGATGATGAATAAGATTGCAATCGGTACTTCGCTTTCTGCCATGATGCTGATGTCTACGTCGGCGTTCGGGCAGGTACTATTCGAAGAAAACTTTACCACTGACGTGACGGCTTCTTGGACCGTCAACAACAGTGTCTCCACGGACAACGCGGCGAACTTTTTCTTTGATTACTCGACGATTTCGGGTATCCCCGCCGCTCCTAACTCCGATCCCCTGGAGACCGAGACCCGCGGGATGCAGTTGCGAACCAATGAATTTTTCGAAACCTTTGGCGGCTTCAGCGTCTCACCCACAGGGCTTGATCTGGGCACCGGCGATTACGTCGTGAGCTTCGACTGGTGGGCCAACTCCATCGGCCCGTTCCCCGTCGGTGGCAGTGGATCGACCCAGACCTCGACGTTCGGCGTGTTGAGTGCGGGCACGACCGCACAGGAATTCGGTGTCGCTGGCAGTGTTGACGGTGTCATGTTCGCCGCCACCGGTGACGGCAACTCCGGTGCTGACTACCGGGCCTACTCGTCCCAAGTCAACTTCTCCTACCAGGTGGGTGTGCCCGCCGTTGGCGAGCCCGATCTCAGCCAGACCAATGGCGTCGATGTCTACTTGGCCCCCGATGAAGATCCCGGTGACGGCAGCAACCAGCGCAACAACTCCAACGCCTATTATGCTGCTCTGGGCGGCGGCGTTGCTGCTCCCCTGGCCCAGCAGGCGCTGTTCCCCAGCTCCCAGGATGCCACCCTCACCAAGGTTGGCTCCACCGCCTTCGCTTGGCACGAGGTCGAGATCTCCAAAATCGGCAACGTTGTGACCTGGTCCATTGACGCACTGCCTATCGCTCGCGTCGATACCACCAACTTCGCCACGGGTACCCCGCTGGCAACATCGGAGCCTACGGCTGGAAACAACATCACCTTTGGCCAGCACGACGTCAACGGCTCGTCTTCAGGCGATCCGAACGAGACTTCGCTGCTGTTCAGCCTGATCGACAACATCAAGGTTGAAGTTGCGATCTCCGCCCTCGCCGGCGACCTCAACGGCGACGGGTTCGTCGGCATCGCTGACCTGAACATTGTCCTGGCTGACTGGAACAACGGCGATCCGCCAAACGACCCCATCGTTAACCCGCTGGCCGACCCTTCCGGTGACGGGTTCGTCGGCATCACCGACCTGAACGTCGTCTTGGGCAACTGGAACGCCGGCGTTCCGCCCGGCCCAGCTGTAGTTCCCGAGCCGACCACGTTGGCTCTGCTTGGTCTCGGTGGCGTAGCCATGCTGCGTCGTCGTCGCTGAATGTGAGATAAAGGCCGCTGTGGTTGAGATGTAAATAACCACAGCCTCGCGAGCCTGATATCTTGTATCAAACACGCTAACCGGGCACCGCAAGTGCGGTGCCCGGTTTTTTTATGATTACACCTGTAAGGCTTAGAGCTTGTGATAGAAACGGACTGCCGTTGAAATCCGGATATCACGGTGCGATGGTCTTGAACCCGCCCCAAAATACAACCCTTTGCATTAGCCGATCATATCTCACCCTAAGGCGATTAGCCGTCCATATCATTAGTTGTTCCTGGCTCTACCAGGCAACGGTGCCAGACTCATCCTGTGACGGTCTCTATGCCCGTCCACGCCGCAAAGACCGGTAGGAGGCCTATGAAGATGGAAGTCCAGCGTGAGGACTCCACAGCACCGGAGACTCGCCTGGACAAGCGGATGGATTGCTCTGATTACAAGTTTTAAGTTGCCCATTTTAACTATTCTATTTATTTGCATCAGGCACCAGATTAGTAGGGCTGAAGCCTGATGATCTATGATTTTTTGTGGCATAAATACAATGATTATGCAATATTATCTTGACTTGATAGGGGTGATGAGGTAAATATATAGGTGTAGTCGATGATATAGACAGGTGGGAAGAGAGCCTTTCAATCGACTGGTATGGGCGAGGAAACGGGTAATCCCCTGTTCGCATTTTTAGTGTGTTTGCCTGCATCACATGCGTTAGACACTTTTACTTTTACGTTTTGTCTTGTTTTCATCTATAGGAGGATCGAGAAATGAAGAAGATTGCTTTTAGTTTGGCGGCCCTGACGGCGGTAGTGACCGTCTCCTCGGCGTCGGCGTTACCACTGTTTGAAGACGGCCTGGACAACACCAGTGCCTTCACTATCACACCGACGGTAGCTGGCACCAATGTCTCGGCACAGATTGTGAATTACGGCACGGGCTTCAGCGTCCCGAACCCACTTGGCGCCGTTGTCCGCACGCACATCGAAGCCCCTCGTACCGTCGCTGGCTCAGGCGCCACCACCGGCCTGATGATGACCGCCAATGACGTCGGCTTTCTCGGGGGCACGGGCGTAGCCGCCGGTATTTCCGCGGTCTCCACCGCAACCTTCTCCGGTGCCTACCAGTACTCCTTTGACATGTACCTGAGCATCAGTGATGGCGTCACCGAGCCCTTCCCCGAAGCCGGCTCCACCGAGCAGGGCACCGCTGCGGTTGGCCAAACCAACACGACGAGCACGGGCGGCTGGTCCGGCCGGGCTACCAGTAGCGGCGTGAACACCTGGATCACCAACGAAAATGGTTTCGGTTCTGCTGATGCAGGGCTCTGGAACGATGGTGTTGAAATCTTCCGTCGTGGTGACAACCGGACGTCCGTAGAATCCCCTTTTACGCCGGCCTACAACGAAAACCTCTGGAACACCGCGTTCGTCAATGGTACAAACTTCGGTGTGAACCAGACCCCTGCCAACCACTGGGTTGAAGTCGATATCGCCGTGGTTCCACAGGATGCCAACACCTCCAGCGTCGGGGTGCACTACAACGGCGTCCTGATGATGTTCGCGATCGTGCCCAACGCCGATGTCAACGGGGCCATCGCGTTCGGCTACACCGATCCGTTCAGCTCGATCAATGACCAGCCTGACTTCATGTACGGGCTCTTCGACAACATCACGGTCAGTGACACGGTCACCGTCCCAGAGCCCGCCTCGATGGCTCTGCTGGCTCTCGGTGGCGTCGCCATGCTGCGTCGTCGCTGAAGTCGGTACGGTTAATACCTGACAACCTTACACGGCCGCTCACCTCACGGTGGGCGGCCGTTTTCATTGATACGCCCGCATGACATCAATTCCCACAATCGGCCTGCTTTGCAGTAGAATGGGTTGACCGATCATGGTGGCGACACTTCATCGACCCACCCTCGGCAATGTCACAGTTTCTGCCGATCTATATTCGAGGTTTACTAAATGGCTGAAGTCCTGATTAACAATGTAGTTAAGATCTACCCCGGCGACGTCCGTGCGGTTGATAACATCACCCTGCACATCCAGGACAAAGAGTTCATCGTCTTGGTCGGGCCCTCCGGCTGCGGCAAGAGCACGACCCTGCGTATGGTTGCGGGCCTCGAAGAGATCTCCGAAGGCACGATCAGCATCGGCGACCGCGTCGTGAACGATGTTCCGCCGAAGGATCGTGACATCGCCATGGTCTTCCAGAACTACGCCCTGTACCCGCACATGACGGTGTACAAGAACATGGCTTTTGGGCTCAAGCTCCGCAAGATGCCCAAGGATGAGATCGACAAGAAGGTCCGCCACACCGCGAGCATCCTGGGGATCGAGCAGCTCCTGGAACGCAAGCCCAAGGCTCTCTCCGGCGGCCAACGCCAGCGTGTCGCGCTTGGCCGGGCCATTGTCCGTGATCCCGCGTGCTTCCTCTTTGACGAGCCGCTATCGAACCTCGATGCCAAGCTCAGGGTCGAGACCCGGGCCGAGCTTAAACGGCTGCACCACCGCCTGCAGACCACGACCATCTACGTCACCCACGACCAGGAAGAGGCGATGACCCTCGGCGACCGCGTCGTGGTCATGAGTGACGGCCTCATCCAGCAGTGTGACGCACCACTAAACGTCTATAACCACCCGATCAACCGCTTCGTCGCCAGCTTCGTCGGCACCCCTCCGATGAACTTCCTGGACGGCCAACTCACCGGTGAAGGCGGCGGTGTCTACTTTGAGGGTGGCGGGATCAAGATCAAACTGGACCCCGCTCAAGCCGAGCAATGCCAGGGTCGCGTTGGCCAGGAGGCTGTGATCGGCATCCGCCCCGAAGCCCTGTTTCTCAAGCCCACGGAAGACGCCAACAACGAGGATCAGACCGCCCAGGTCACCGTCGGCGTCGTTGAGCCGCTGGGCAGCACCATGGATGTCTATCTGCGTACCAGCGAAGACAAGCGCCTCGTCGCCCGCCTCAAGGCCGAAGAGCTACAGGAAGACTCCGCTGTCAAGATGTATGTGGACATGGACAAGGTTCATATCTTCGAGCCGGGGACGTATGGCGTGAACCTGACCCTCCGGGATGCTGTTCTGTCGTAATCTGATTGCCGAAAAGTATTTAAGATAACCAATCCGGCCGAAGGATCGTTGCGCCCAAATCGCCTATTAGCTCATTTATTGAGAAAATCATTGACTTTGGCGGTACTCTCAGTTATAAGACATTACTCCCAAATGAACGATGTTCGGGCACCTTCTCCGCCTTTTTGCCCCAGGAACTTCCGGCTTATGACGCAGCGATTTTCGTGCGAACGATCGGCTAAGCACCTTGTGAGTTACTCCGCAGACGCGGGGCTCGGGGCGTTTGCCTTCGGTCAGAGCGCCCAGGCGCTTGTCGTGGTCACAGAGTTGCAACTCTTCCAGTCCGGCATCAACAACCGCACGGATATCGACTGGGATGGCGATGGGTTCGTCGGGATTGAGGATCTGAACCTGGTGTTAGGCAACTTCAACGCCGGCACGCCGCCGTCGGGGGACGCCAACGTTATCCCCGAGCCGGCGACGCTGCTGATGCTCGCTTTCGAAACGGGGCTGTTGGGATCAGGCGGGAGCACCTTTAATCAATCAATCGGATTTAGCGATCGTTAATTACTAACCAACACGGAAGGGGAGGAGGTACATAAGCTAGAGAACAATCTTTTTATTTGACAGGAGAACCGAATTGCCAATCAGTACCCCCTCCGTAAGCCGTCACCTCTGCGCCTACTCCGCCGCCGCGGGCTTGGGCGCGTTCGCTTTCACGGCGAGCTCACAAGCGGATGTCCAGTTCAACAACGCCATCAACGGCACGCTCCTGAACACCCCCAATCAGGGCCTGCCGGTCGACATCGACGGCAACGGCACGATCGACGCCAATATCAACAACGGGCTGAACGGCGTGCAAGCGTTCGGCGCGGGCATCGTCTCAAAGGTGTTGTCTAACACGCTGGTCGATCCCGACGGCGGGGGCGTGTGCTGCGACGGGTTAAGCTACTACGTTTTCGGATTCAGCGAAGGCCAAACCGTCACCGCGGGGCACCTGCCCGTAGGCGGGGGCGCGAACCTGACGTATCTCACGCTCTTTAGCGACGGCGGGTATTACTACTACCGCAAGGTCGCCGACGGCGACTGGGTCGGTATGTCTTTCGAGATTAACGGCAGCACCCATTTCGGCGCAATCCAAATCGTCCAGCAAAGCGGGCACAGGCCCGCTGACGAGAACAACCCCGGCGCCAATCTCAACCCCGTCCAATCCACTTGGGGCCTGCTGATCTGGGAAGACCAAGCCAACACCCCACTGACCATCGTCCCCGAGCCGGCTTCGCTATTACTGCTCGCTGTGGGTGCTGGGGCGCTTGGGCTAAAACGAAAAGAAAGGTAAGACATGACTTACAAACCGATGCGTTTCCGGCGGTTAGCCGCACCCCTGACGTTGTGCCTCGCGGCTTCTCCCGCATCGGCACAGTTCACCACCATTTTCAACGTTCCGCCAGACATCGCACCAGGCTCGATCGGGTCGGATACGCAACTGAATCTAAACGAAACGGGAGTTATTGGTTCCTTCTTCGATGCGGGGGCGATCAACGGATCGAGCACCAATGTCGAGGTCAATATCAGTGGCGGTGTGGTGGGTGATTGGTTCGATGCTTACGCGGGTAGCACTGTCAATATCAGCGGTGGGACCATCGGTGAAGTAGGCTTCACCGCCCTCCCCGGCAGCACGGTGAATATGACCGGCGGGAACATGGGGCGGTTCTTCAGGGCATTTTCCAATACGACAGTTAACATCAGCGGCGGTGTGATTGATAAGTGGCTCAACGCCGGTAATCCAAATGGCTTTGGCAGCAATACGATTGTCAATATTAGCGGCGGCACTTTTGGTACCGACTTCGAATCTCACGCAGGCAGCACCGTCAATATAAGTGGTGGAGTCTTTACCGGCACTTTCTTGCCGTTGGCTGGCAGCACGATCAACATTAGTGGCGGCACTTTTGGGACGGTGTTCCTGGCACAAACGGGGAGTACGGTCAACGTCAGTGATGGTCAAATCCCAGGCGTCTTTCAGGCACGCGGCGGCAGCACCGTCCACGTCAGCGGCGGGAATGCCGGCGACTTCTTCTTCGCCTTTCCCAGTAGTTCCGTCACGCTCAGCGGCGGGTCCACGGGCAACTACGTCAAGGCGCTGGCTACCAGTTCGGTCGATCTTGTCGGGACGTCATTCATCCTTGACGGCGTGGACATCACTTCAAGCCTTACAGCCGGCGTACCCTTCACAATCAACGATCGGGGTGTGAACCTGTCGGGCCTCTATGCCGACGGCTCGCCGTTCAGCTTCGACCTGAATTCGGTGGACCTGCCCAACTTCGACTTCTTCGATCTCACCGCCGCTTTATCTGTTACGCTTGCGCTCGACGGTGATCAGAATGGAGACGGCTTCGTCGGGACCATGGATCTGAACATCGCCCTAAGCGCATGGAATCAGAATGTCCCACCCGCTGATTCACGGGCCGACCCCAGCGGTGACGGCTTCGTCGGTATCGAAGACCTGAACCTGATTCTGGGTAATTGGAACGCAGGCACGCCACCGCCCGTCAACAACGCCAACACAGTCCCCGAGCCCACGACTTTGCTGCTGCTCGCGGCCGGTATAGGGGCCGTGGGGCTGCGCCCCGGAAAACACAACGTATGACTTTTCACAGACACAACTCATCACCTTCAAGCCATAGTGTAATCCTCGCCGCAGCTCTCTTGGGCTTCTGTACCTACGTTACACCCGCATCGGCCCAGTTCACCACCATCATCAACGTCCCGCCTGACATCGCACCAAGCTCGATCGGGTCGGATACGCAACTGAACGTCTGGGGGGGGGGCAGCACTCCTTTCCTTTTCGAGGTCGGGAACCCTGATGGCACCAGCACGAACGTCGAAGTCAACATCGCCGGCGGAGCGGCAGGGCCTCATTTTCATGCCCACTCGGGAAGCACAACCAACATAAGCGGCGGGACTGTAGGCCGCTGGTTTAATGCCGGCACATCGAACGGCCTGAGTACGAACGTATTGGTCAACATCACCGGCGGGGCCGTGGGCGATGATTTCGATGCGTATGCCGGCAGCACGATTAACCTCGGCGGCGGGGCCGTGGGTGACGACTTCATTGCCCATTCCGGCAGCACGGTCAACTTCACCGGTGGGGTGGTGAGCGAACGCTTCGACGCCTTATCCGGCAGCTCGCTGAATCTCCTCGGCGGAGAGTATCAGTTGGACGGTGTGCCGATCCCGGGCCTGGGGTCCATCGGCGATACCTCCGGTCTAAACCTGCCTGACGGGTCGGTCTTAAGCGGGACACTCACGGATGGATCATTGTTTATCCTCTCGTCGTCCAATTCGAACATCATCGCGGACGGAGCATTGACCCTGACCACTGCGTCGATTCCACCGGTCGGGCCTAGTGCGATCAACGTGCCAACAGACCCGGCCCCCACAGGGTTGCGTCCCGGGCAGACGCTCAACCTAGACACCGGTGGCGCTCTTGGGAGCATCTTTAACAGAGGCAGCTTCGCGGCCGTCGGGGCGACTTTAAACATCACCGGCGGGTCGTCTTTCCTGACCCCGAAAGTCGTCAACTCGACAGTCACAATCGACAGCGGGGGCATCAGCAACGAGTTACACGTCTTCGCGGGCAGCACAGTCAATATCAATGGTGGGCTTGTCTCGGGGAGTTTGAAGGTCTTCGACAGCACAGTCAATATCACCGGCGGCCGTCTCACCGATTTCTTTACCGGCATATTTGTCAACTCCGGCAGCACAATCAATATCAGCGGCGGAACAGTTAACGGCCTCATCGTCGGATCGATTTCTGGGACGAGTACCGATGTCGAGGTCAATATTAGTGGCGGTGAAATCACGAACTCGTTATTTGTCTTCCCCGGCAGCACAGTCAACTTCAGTCAAGGTACGCTGACAAGTGCCATGCATGTTAGACCCAGCGCATCGACCAATATCTCCGGCGGGGTCCTGCGAGGAGTATTGATAGATACGGGCGGCTCGGCTGACATTAGTGGTGGCGTCATAGACATCGCCCTCAGCGCCTCCACGGGCAGCACGGTCGATATTGTCGGCTCGTCATTCATCCTCGACGGGGTCGATATCACTTCGACACTGACGCCCGGCGTGCCGCTGCTGATTAACGACCGCGACGTCAACCTGAGTGGTTTGTTCGTCGATGGCACCGCGTTCGGATTCGACCTCAACGCCATTTCAACCCAAGGCCAAGACTTCTTTGATAGCGGAGCCGCCCTGACGATCACACTGGCACTGCTCGATGGCGACCTAAATGGGGATGGCTTCGTGAACGTCACGGACCTGAACATCGTCCTGAGCGCATGGAATCAGAATGTCCCACCCGCTGATTCACGGGCCGACCCCAGCGGTGACGGCTTCGTCGGCATCGAAGACCTGAACCTGATTCTGGGTAATTGGAACGCAGGCACGCCACCGCCTGGTGACGCCAACGTCATCCCCGAGCCTGGATCACTACTGATGCTCGCCGCCGGGACCGGAGCGGTTGGGCTCAAGCGCAGAAGGTGATGGGGCTTAAACTTACCCGCCAAGTTCAGCGGGGTGATTAAATCGGGGTGGCCGGATTCGAACCGACGACTTCCTGTTCCCAAAACAGGCGCTCTACCAAGCTGAGCTACACCCCGCGGTGAGGCGGAAAGTATACGTTAAATGGCCGGGGCTATCAGGCCTGGGCCAGATAGTCGGCTAAGAGGTCTCTACAGGCGTTCAGGTCGGCCAGGTGGACCATCTCGGTGACGGTGTGGATGTATCGGGTGGGGCAGGAGAGGGTGAAGGCCTTGGTGCCCGCAGCGGCCCGCTGGACGGCCCCGGCGTCGGTGCCACCCCTGGGCAGGATAGACCGCTGGTGGGGGGTTTTGGTCTTCTTGGCGACCGACTCGAATGTTTCAAGCAACTCAAGATCAGCGATCGAGGCCCCGTCCATGATGGTCAGTGCGGCGCCCTTGCCCTGCTCGGTGACACGCAACTCGCTGGGGATGCCGGGGGTGTCGCAGCAGAGAGTGGTGTCGATGGCGATGCCGATGTCGGGCCGGATGCCATACGCTGCGGTACCCGCGCCGCGCAGGCCGACCTCTTCCTGCACGGTGAACACGCAATGCACTTCGCAGTTGTGTTTAGATTTGGCGAGCTTCTTGATCGCCTCGATGACGACCCAGCATGCGATGCGGTTGTCCATGCACTGGGACACGACGGTGTTGCCAATTTTTTCAAACGGCGCACGCAGGACGACCATGTCGCCGAGCTTTACTTTCTTCTTGACATGCGCAACGGGCAGGCCCAAATCGATTGTCAGGTCTTCGACCTCGGGGACCTTCTTGCGGTCCTCGGCACTGGCGATGTGGACGGGCTTGCCGCCGGGGTTCATCACGCCGGGCAGGTCTTTTTTTGGATCGTTCACATCCGGGCAGACGCTGACCAGTCTTGCAAAGAGGTTGCGTGTATCGAACCCGCCTACGGCATTCACGCGGAGAAAGCCCTTGTCGTCGATGTGCCTGACCATGAACCCGATCTGGTCCATGTGTGCGGCGAGCATGATGCGCAGGGGTTTCTTCTTTGACCCGGATTTCGTTTTGGGCCTTGCGTTGCGTACACAGATCAGTGAGCCGAGTGCATCGGTGCGGACCTCGTCGAACAGGCCTTTGATCTGCGATTGGATCAGCTTACGGACGCGGTGTTCCCGGCCAGGTACGCCGGGGGTCAGGACGAGTTGTTCAAGCAGCTTCATGGGCAGAAGTATAACCGCCCCGGCAACGCCCCGGAAACTCTGAAACGCTGCGGGCCAGTAAACAGGCGGGGTTCGTTGTGCGGTTATTCCCCCAGCTTCTGGATTGCGCTGGCTAGGTCAACGTCTTTATGCGTCACTTTCCCGTCGGCGTCGTGGGTGTTCAGTGATATCTTGACGGTGCTGTAGACATTGAAAAGCTCGGGGTGGTGGTTGTGTTGCTCGGCGAGAAGACCGACACGGACCATGAACCCCATCGCTTCACTGAAGTCGGCGAACTTGTAGCCACGGGTCAGCCGGTCGTTCTGGTGCGACCAGCCGGGCAGGTGTTTTAGGGTATCGGCGATCTGCGTGTCGGTCAGTGGCGTGGGCATGACTGGCTCCTGATGAGCCTATTGTATTGAGCCAACGTTGATGACGCACCCCGCTGTTAAGCATTCTCAAACCACGCGGAGCCGGCAGCAGGCCATCGGACCGCATGAGATAGGCGGCGTCCGAGGATATACATCCGCTGTTGTGATGAAACGTGAAGCTACAAAGGGGCTGTGGATGCTCTAAGCATGGATGCGAACTCATGCGGCAAAAGCTATCAGCGCTTTCGTGATAGTGTCAGCACCGAACCCAATCCCAGCAGCGCAAGGCTCGCAGGCTCGGGCACGGAGGCGGCTGGGGGAGGCGGCGGGGAGCCTACGTTCCATGCACCCAACACCGCGTTAAGGTCTTCGATGCCGACAAAATTATCGCCTGACACATCCGCAAGCGGATCGCCCGGGGGCACGGTCTGGTTCCAGTTGCCCAGCACCACGTTCAGGTCAGCGATCCCAACGAACCCGTCGCCGTCGATGTCGCCCAGCAGCAGGGCGTTAAGCAGGTCCAGGTCCGCCTGATCGACGGTGCCATTGGCATCGACGTCGTACTGCGGCTCATCCGTCCCGCCGACCAGAGTGGTGGTCAGCAGATCGGCATCCGCCTGATCGATCACACCACTGAAATCGGTGTCACCGACGCGGAGTTGTACAACGCTGACATTGTTCATCACCAGGAGTGTGTTACCTGAAAAAGGCACGTCAGCAAACCCGGCGACTGTAGTTGAGTTCAGGGTGCCGAAGGCATCGATCAGGTCCATCCCGTTGCCCAGCACCCTGGCAAAGACGGTGAATCCACCGTTCTGGTTATCCAGGTTGGCGGAGTTGTCGCCGAAGTTGTAAAAAAATTGATTGGTCGCACTGTCGGGTCCGCCCTCGGGTGGCCCACCGTCTTCGGGCGCAGCGAGTTTCGCCATCGCGAGTGTGCCACGGAGATTGGACCGGCCGAACTCATTGACCACCGGCGGGTTAGTCGGGATGCCGTCGAACGATGAGCCGTTCCATGTAAACCCACCGCCTTGAAGCACAAAGCCCGGGACCAATCGGTGCATCACGGAACCGTTGAAGTCGCCGTCGTTGACGTAGTTCAGGAAGTTGTCCCGCGTGGCCGGCGTATCATCGAAGAGTTCGATAAATACGGTATTGAATAGACCGTTGTCCAACCCCAGGTTGTGTTCAATCTTGACGATCGTGCTCGCCGACGCCGTCCCACAGATTGACACCAAGACCGTCGCCGCGGTTGCGGCGAGAAGACGTTTACTGATCCAAGACATAGAGGGTTCTCCCGCACCGATCGGGGTCGGCGACACTAAAAGCCTACCCGACGCCACAGGCCGGGCCAATGAAAACCAAGGGTTATGTTCCGATGAGGCGCTTTTTGCCCCTCAAATCCACATCGGTCGACATAAACAGCACAACCGGCACGGATTATAGCACACTCAGCAGCCCATTTATTCCCCCATGAACGCTGTTCAGCGACGTTTTACCGGGTGATGCGGCCTCGACGAAGCAGCCCCAGACCTCCCAGAGCCAACATCGTCTGCGTCCCGGGTTCCGGGATCAGGGCTGTATCGATGGGCGGCTGCACGCCGGCGTTCCAGTTGCCCAGGATCAGGTTCAGGTCTTCGATCCCGACGAACCCATCCCCGGATGGGTCGCCCAAGAGCGGGTCGCCGGGCGCGACGTTTTGGTTCCAGGAACCCAGAACGATATTCAGGTCAACAATCCCCACAAATCCGTCGGCATTAAGGTCGCCTGTGATCCCGCCTGCCGACATCGGGGGGACTTCCCAGCCGACGTCCGTGAGTGCGGCGAAGTCCAGGAGGGTGAATTGCTTAATCTCGCCATCGGTGATGTCGGGGTCCATCGCGGTTTCCTGCGAGCCGCCATTGGGGACGAAACTGCTTGTGCCGACCTGCCAATGGGATTGATCGGCGTCTAGGGTTGGGTTGCTGCCAAACTCCGAGGTGGCTGCTGCGCCTAGGAAGGTCGTGCCGGAGACTAGGGCGTCGAACGAGTTGGCTGTCCCGAAGCCCATGAGATGGCCTAGCTCGTGAACCGCCACGGAGAAGAAGTCGGACTCGGTCGGGCCGGGCGCCGTGGTGTTGTCGTAATTCCAACTGTTGGGTGTATCGAACGAGATCGCGCCCCCCCAGGGGCTAAAGTCGGTAGGCACCGCGGCGGTTGCGCCGGCCTGGCCTCGGCCCGAAACGGTATCGACGAAAGCCGTGATCCCGCTGGCGTTGAAACCGCCGGGCCCACCGACACCCAGGGTGTTGCCTGAGAGGTTTCGCCCACCGACGTACACGAGGAGCGTGTCCGCCGGGATGGTCAAATCGGTGATGACGTGCCCGGCACCCGTGCCCGGGTGGGTGAAAGAGGCGTCCCAGGTATCGGAGAACTCGAATTGCGTGCCCGCGTTGTAGACCGTTCCGGGGATGATCGCATCGAGGCTGTCGGTGAAGACCTCGAACACCGCTGCGGCAGCATCCAGCGTGTCACGCTTCTGCTGGGTGTCGAAGAAGGTGTTGCTGTCCAATGAGTAGTCGAAAACGATATCGATCGCCGAGGCATTAGAGCCGCAGGTCAGGACACCTAGCCCAGCGATTAAAACCAACTTAGTCAGACGATGCATAGAAGACCTTCCCTGTCGTAGGCCCACGCCATCAGGCCGCTGTAGCCAGTGGGTGCTGAACGTGGAATCGTACTGTGGCCCCGGTCAACAACTATGCCCCCGACATTACGCCACGCGGTCTCATTTGACAAGGGTTTACGGGGATTTCCATGAAAAATACCTGTTAGGAGGCCGGGGCAAGGTGGGCAAGGGGCCTGTGGGGCCGGCAGGACGGTGGGACGGGTTTTCAATACCTGGCCCGGGTATAGGTTAGGCCGTGCTGTCACCGATGCCGCTTGCGAGGAACCCGCCATCAACCGCGATGGTTTCGCCGTTGACAAACGAACCGGCCGGCGAGGCGAGGTACACCGCAGCGCCTGCGATTTCGTCGGCCTGACCAAAACGGGCCATCGGGGTGTGCTCAAGGATCCGCCGACCACGGTCCGTGCCCTCGACGATCGCACGGTTCAGATCCGTAACGATCACACCCGGCGCGATCGCGTTGGTCCTAATCCCGTACTTGGCCCACTCGCTGGCAAGCGACCGTGTCAGCCCCAGCACCGCGTTCTTGGCCGAGGTGTAGCCCGCCGCCTCGATCAGATCGACGTAGCTGCCCAGCGAGGCAAGGTTGATGATGCAGCCTTCGTGCTGTTCGCGGAAGACGTGTCCCGCCGCCTGCGCGATGCGCAAGCTCCCGGTGACGTGTGTGTCGTATAGCCCGTTGAACTCGTCCGGCGTCAGATCGAACGTCGGTTTCTTGACCGTGTAACCCGCGGAGTTGACCACGATGTGCAAGCCCCCGAACAGGTCCACTGCTTTGCGGACCGCGCGATCGACCGAGGCATCGCTGGTCACATCCAATGCCACCCCCGCAGCCACCGCGTCCTCACCAGTCTCGTCCCCGATCGCATCGAGTTCCTTGGCCGCTGCATCCACTTTGGCCTGCGTCCTGGACCCGATCAACACCTTCGCACCGTGGGTGACCAGCGCCGCAGCGATCGCCTTGCCCAAGCCACTTGCCCCGCCGGTCACCAGCGCGACCTTCCCGGTCAGGTCAAACATCGTCGTTTTAATCGCCATCGTGTGACTCCTGAATGAATACACTCGATAGCATAACACCGCGGCGGGATCATGCCCGCCTACCGTGTATTTATTGCCCTGTGCTTTTGGGGTTTACCCGCGGCGTCCAAGCAAAGCCGCCCCGGCCAGCCCGATCAGTGACAGTGTCGCAGGCTCTGGCACGGCCGCCGTATCAACCGGTGGGTTGCCGGCGTTCCAATTGCCCAAGACCACATTCAAGTCAGCGATCCCCACAAACCCATCATCCGATGGATCCGCCAACGGGTCACCCGGCGGGACGTTCTGGTTCCAGTTGCCAAGCACGAGGTTCAGATCCGCGATGCCCACAAAACCGTCGTCGTCGAGATCACCGATCAGCGGCGGCGTACCGCCGATTGAGCCCACCTCTCCAGCAAAATTGGTTGGCGAGTTGGTAGCCGTTATAAGGCTACGGTTCATTGAAAGCACGCCGTCGGTCGGCAGGCTTGCGTTGTTGAATGTAAAGTTCTCGGCAAACAGATCAACGATCTGAAGGTTGGTGCTGGTTGCTGTTACATCGAAGAACGGGCCAAGGGGGAGTGTGAAGTCCGGCGTCACCGCCCCGGGCAGGGCGGCGAAGCCCGGCGTCGCGAGGAGCAGGTGGTGGCCCGCTGTCGGGCTTGGGGTGTTTGTAGGGAAAATGAACGAGTTGAAGTCGACCGAGTCGGCCCGGGATTTGAACTCGACGCCCAGTGAGAACTGCTGGCTGTTGAATGCGGTGAACAACTCGATGAACTGCACACTGCCGTCGGCGTTGGAGTAGAGCTCCTGGATCTGCCAGAGGTGAACCGTGGCATTGACGCGCGTCGCGCCGAACCCGCCCAGGGTGCCAGTCAAGACCAAGCTGCCTAAGCAGTAAATTATCTTTATAGTTGAACGTGATCTGGTCATTGCATATCTCCCTAGACAGGTAAGTGACAGGTCGTAAAGGCCTTGCATGCTCCTCACGAAATGAGGCTTCTTCCCCGGGCCTGCTCGACCTCAGTGAATGGTGTCGGACAGGCACTTAAACTTTATTGCAGGTTAAGTTTTGGAACACTTACATTATTGCGTCAAGTGCTTTATTTTGCGTGTATTTTACCACCTAGGCACTTATAATTCTAACAATATCTCTCCACCAAGAATTATTTTCTTAGACTCTGAAGTAGGCATATTGGCGGGATCTGCGCGTTGTTGTTTCACACGAGTCGAACCAGACAACACAGGAAGAGATTAACTGATGATACAGACGCACTACGTCACAAGTATGCTCGCTCTCATTGGGTTGGTTTCGGTTTCTGCACAAGGGCAGCTGGCGGATCCTATCCCGGCGCCGATCCCGAAGAGCTCGATCACGATCGAGTTACAGACCGTCGCAACCAACCTGGTGGCCCCGAACCTGCTGACCCACGCCGGGGACGGGACCGACCGGCAGTTCATTGTCGACCAAGGCGGTGATATCAAGCTGATCAAGAACGGGGCGCTACAGGCGACACCGTATCTTGATACGTCGAGCCTGTTGGTCAGCCCGCTTGGCGGGATCATCCCGCCGTTCCAGGACCCGTTCGGCGACTTCGATGAGCGCGGGCTGTTGGGGCTGGCGTTCCACCCTGACTTCGACGACATCGCCAAGTCCGGCTACGGCAAGTTCTATACTTACACCAGTGAGCCTATCACCGGTCCGGCCGACTTCACCGTGCCGCTGCCTGTCGGTGAGTCGTTCAATCACCAGAGCGTCATCCGCGAATGGAACGTCGATCCCATCGCCGATGTCATCGCGGGCGATCCGACAATCATTTCACGCGAGTTGATGCGGATCGATGAGCCGCAGTTCAATCACGACGCCGGGATGGTCGCCTTCGGACCCGACGGCAACCTCTACATCTCGATCGGTGACGGTGGGGCCGCCGACGACAACGCACCGGGGCACGGCCTGACCGGCAACGGGCAGAACCCGACAAACATCCTCGGTACCATCGTGCGCATCGACCCGCTGGGCAGCAACAGCGCCAACGGACAGTACGGCATCCCGGCGTCCAACCCGTTCGTCGCCGACGCCGGCAAGCTCGACGAGATCTACGCCTTCGGCTTCCGAAACCCCTTCCGCTTCAGCTTCGACGTGGACCCCGCATCGGGTCAAATCACGGGCGGAACTACCGGTAACCTGATCGTCGCCGACGTCGGGCAGAACGTGATCGAGGAGGTTGACATCGTCACAGCCGGGGGCAACTTCGGATGGAACGCCAAGGAAGGCAGCTTCCGTTTCGAGAACGGGCAGGTGTTCGGCGACCTGACCGGTGTGCCGGCTGGACTTATCGACCCCGTCCTTGAGTACGACCACGACGAGGGCATCTCGATCATAGGTGGGTTTGTCTACCGCGGCAGCGCGATACCCGAACTCGTTGGGAAGTACGTCTTCGGTGACTTCTCCAATGCGGGTTTCTTCACCCCCGGCGGGAGGCTGTTCGTCGGCGACCTGACCACGGGGTTGATCGAAGAACTGACACTCGGGCTTGATGACCGACAGCTTGGGTTATTTGTCAAGGGGTTCGGCCAAGACGCGGACGGCGAGCTGTACGTCCTGGCAGGTACCAACCTCGGGCCCTTCCGTGATGTGACCGGGCAGGGTTTCGGGCAGGTACTCCGCATCGTCCCGGTTCCCGAACCCACCACCGCCACGCTTCTTGGGTTAGCGGGCCTGGGATGGATTCACCGACGAAGACGTAGCGTTAAGCCGAAACGTATTTGCCCAGCATAAGCGTTCAGAGGGGTCGATCAGCCTAAGTTGGAAGACTTGTGGGCCGTGTGATCGGTCGGCTGACGGAAGCTGTTCAGGTCGATCGACTTGAAATAGTCAATGGTCTTGCCAAGCCCGTCGCGTAGCTTGATCGTGGGCTCCCACCCGAGGCGTTCCTTGGCAAGCTCGATGTTGGGCTGCCGCTGGGTCGGGTCGTCGTCCGGCAACGGCATGTAAACCAACTTGCTCTTGGACCCGGTCAACTCGATCACGATCTGGGCCAGTTCCTTGATCGTGAACTCATCTGGGTTGCCCAGGTTCACCGGCCCGATGAAGTCGTCCGGGCCGTTCATCATGCGGATGAAGCCTTCGACCAGGTCATCGACGTAACAGAAGGATCGCGTCTGCGAGCCGTCACCGTAGAGCGTGATGTCTTCGTCTCGGAGTGCCTGAAGGATGAAGTTGGAAACCACCCGGCCGTCGTAGGGGTGCATCCGTGGGCCGTAGGTGTTGAAGATGCGGACGACACGGATGTTCACACCGTTGGACCGGTGGTAATCGAAGAACAGTGTTTCTGCGACGCGCTTTCCCTCGTCGTAACAAGCGCGGACACCGATCGGGTTGACGTTGCCGCGATAAGATTCGGGCTGGGGGTGGATATCCGGGTCGCCGTAGACCTCGCTGGTGGAGGCCTGGAAGATTTTTGCTTTGCAGCGCTTGCCGATCCCCAAGACGTTGAGCGCGCCGATGACGGAGACCTTGGTCGTCTTGATCGGGTTGTACTGGTAGTGCACGGGCGATGCCGGGCAGGCCAGGTTATAGACCTCGTCCACCTCCAGCCAAAGCGGGTGCGTGATGTCGTGGCGGATCAGCTCGAAGTTTGGCTTACCCACCAGGTGAATGATGTTGTGCTTCTGGCTGGTAAAGAAGTTGTCGACACAGATCACGTCGTGTCCCTGCTCGACCAGGCGGTCAGACAGGTGCGAGCCGAGGAACCCGGCCCCGCCGGTGATGAGGATGCGTTTGAGTCGTTGTTTCATGAGTGAGGATCTGGGGTCTAGGGTCTGGTCATCAAGACCGGGTGGACCGTTTAGGTTGCCTGCTCAAAACTCGCGCCCGGCTCGACGTCGAAGCTGACCATCTGGCCCACCGCAAACTGCCCGGCCCGCTGGTGGTCCATCAGTTTCACCGTCACCGGTACACACGCAAGGACAACCAGCGTGTTGCTCCTGGGGTCGCCGGCGATGATCCGGCCTTGCACACGCCGGGGTCGGCCGAACACCGGCTCGATGTACCGTCCGCCCGCCGAGATCACATCCACACGCCGGGCGTTCGCCCGGATCGTGCCGCTGATCCTTTCGTTGAGCCCGACATCAACCTGACCAGCGGGGACCAGTTGCAGGCGGTAATCAGTCCCCAGCACCGCCAGGACCAGCTTCTCAGGGGATTTCTCTGCCAACACGCCCGTGGCGATCGGACCGGCGGTCACAGCTTCACTCATTATCTACGCTCCATCAGACCCACCGGGTCGCTCCCGGCCGACCATCGGCCTAGGCGTGCGGCATCCTGTTACGGAACATAACATACCTGCCCAAGGGCCCGCCGGACAGCCTGCCAGCCCCGTGACACCGGATTTACGCAACCCGGCTAGGTATAAGCCCAACCCCAACCACCCCGAGGCCAAGACCGTGTCAGGCCATCAACAAATCAACAAGCAGCACTGCACCGACAAGCTGCGCACCGATTACGCCCACGTCGGGCTCTACGACGTCCAGGACCGCAAGGCCTGGATCGCCAAGAAGAAGTGGGGCGTCGTCCCCCTGCGCGTCAGCCACGCCAAGCTGCTGATCGGCGGCACCCAGGACACCTCCACCGTCACCAAGGACCGCTACCTCTGCTACTGGTTTAACACCCCCAATACCGGCGAAGGCCACGTCCACGGCTACCCCATCGAGTGGGACGAGGGCCACCTCATGGTCCGCATCGACCCCAACTGGAACTACGCCACCAGCCAATTCATCCCCAACACCGACACCGCGCGGATCGAAAAAAACCTCAACCAGCAATACGCCTGGGGACAACGCATCTACCGCGACTACCTCGCTATCAAACTAAAGTTCCCCCTGAGCTGGCACATGATCGGCCCCCGCGCCGCCGACAGCATGTTCTACATCGAACGCACCGAACCCTAAGCCACGGGCTGCCCCATTTATTCATCCACCGTTGAGTACGACTTGCATCGTCGGCAGTTCCTTATCCAAGATCGACCGCGCATACACACACAACAACCGGTTCGCCCGACCAACCGAGTCCGCGTTGGCGTTGCTAATATCTTCCCCCGCTGATAATTTCCGCAACAACGCCACCGTCTGCCGACGCACGCGCCAGTCGTCGATCCCGTTCTCAATGGTCAGCCCGCCGGCCACCGGGTCGAACGTGTACGCCTTGGCTTCCCCCAGCAACCCGTCCCGCCGAACATCACGCCCAAGCTCCGGGCGATACCCGCAGTCCTCCAACAACGCCCACTGAAACCGCAGCAATGCCAACGCCTGCCAGTCAGGCTCAGCTAACCCATCAAGAAAATCAGACACCGCCTTAAACGCACCGGGGTGGGCATCCTCATCCGCCAGCATCGCATTCGCCAGGTCCGCCCCATACATCGCCAACCGCTGCCCCCGGAGGTTCTGCCGAAGGAAGTGGTAGTCATTCTCCAGATCCCACTCGGTCACCGTCGCAAGCTCGGCCGTCCGCTTGCTCACCGCCACGACCTGCCCCATCGTTAATAGCTCAATCCCCCCGGAAAACCGCTGCACCGCACTTGGGCTCACACGCTTGGACCCCTTAGCCACCCCGCGCAGCTTCCCGTGCTCCAATGTCAGCAGCACCACCACCTGGCTGGATTCCGACCAGTCGATGTGACGTATGCAGATGGCTTGGTCTTTGAAACGTGGCATCCAACTATCTTAACCCGTCAACGACGGCATGACCGAGGCAACGCGCAAACGCCGCCTGGCTCACCCCAGTTCTTCCAACTGCTTCTTCACCGCATCCCGCTCGCGGATCATGCCAGCGAGTTTGTCTCGGGATTCCTGCACCAGGTGGGCGGGGGCTTTGCTGGTGTACTTCTCGTTGCTCAGTCGGCCCTCAAGGTTCTTGACCTGCCCGGACACCTCGGCGAGGTGCTTGGTCAGCCGGGTCTTCTCGGCATCCGCATCAAGCTGATTATGCAAAAAGACCTCCGCCAACGGCCGAACGATCACCGCCGCATCGTTGGGCTTCTGAATCTCCGGCCCGATCGCGACCACCTTCACATTGGTCAGCGACTCGATCAGACCCTGCTGCGGGCCGACCAACCCGACCAACTCCTTGGCCAGCTTCACCGACACATCCACGGTTTCGCGCGGCGGGACCTTGTTTGCGGTGCGCACCTCCCGGATCATCGTCACCAGCGTCCGCATCCGCTCAAAATTCTCCTCGGCCTGCAGGTCCACCAACGCACGGTCCACCTTCGGCCATTCCGCGGTGACCAGCAGCTCGTTCTCCATCGGGTCCAACCCACGCACCCCGCGCTTGGGGGCGACCGCGCCAAGCGATTCCCACAACTGCTCGGTGATGAACGGCATCGACGGGTGCAGCATCCTCAGCGACACATCCAGCACCACCGCCAAGACCTGCCGGGAACGCGCACCGGAGGCTCCGGGGGCGCCGATCGTGGGCTTGACCGCTTCGATATACCAGTCGCACACATCGTTCCAGACGAATTGGTACAGCCGACCCGCGTAGTTGTGGAAGTCGTAATTTTCGAGGGCCGTATTGACCTCCTCTATGGTTCGGGCGGTCCGCGAGAGG
>JAJDCX010000067.1 GCA_029260615.1 Phycisphaeraceae bacterium
CCCGTTATTCACCCGGGATATAACTAATCACCCCGCTCCACGGGCTGCTCGCCGTTGCGTAGAGTTTCTTAGGTATGCGCCCCGCGAGGTAAGACAACCTCCCAGCTTCAAGTGCGTGCCGCATCGCATGGGCCATCCGCACCGCATCCTTGGCATGCGCGATCCCGGTATTTAATAGCACCGCATCCGCACCCAGTTCCATCGCGATCGTCACGTCACTCGCCGTGCCCACACCCGCATCAAGAATCACCGGGTAGTCGGGGTCGCCATCCTTGAGCAACTCTAAAATAATACGGATCGCATTGGGATTTAAAACCCCTTGCCCCGACCCGATCGGCGAGCCGGCCGGCATCACGCTCGACGCCCCAGCCTCCTTGATCTTCACCGCCATCACCGGGTCGTCGGATGTGTAGCACAGCACCTTAAACCCGTCCTTCACCAGCTCCGCACAGGCCTCCAGCGTGCCCACCGGGTCCGGCAGCAGCGTCTTCTTGTCCGCCAGCACTTCCAGTTTGACCCACTCTTTCCCGGGGTTATCCAGTTGATCCAGCAACTCACGACCAAGCCTCGCCACACGCACCGCGTCCTCCGCCGAGAAGCACCCCGCCGTATTGGGCAGGATCGTGTAACGGGACGTATCAATAAAATCCAGCAGCGACTCGCCTTTTTCATTGACCAGCCGCTCACGCCGAACCGCCACGGTGACGACCTGCGCACCGCTTGCGTCCAGCGCCTTCTGCATCGTGGGGTAGTCAGCGTACTTGCCCGTCCCCACAATCAGCCGAGACGTAAGCGTCCGCCCAGCAACATTAAAAGGCGTGTCAAGTGTTTCAGTGGTAGGGGGGGTAAGTGTGGGCATGATTCGTTGTTCGGGTATCGGGGTTGGGGTATCGGGAATCAGGAATCGGTCCAGAAGTTAGCGGCTAACAGTTTGCTTCTTTTAGCCCCCACCAACCAGCGTAACCAGCTCGACCGCGTCGCCGTCTTTCAGCGGGGTTTCTTCGTGCAGCCGTTTGGGGACGACCTCACGGTTGACCTCGACCGCGACCGCCTGTTCACCTAAGCCCAGCGTCACGACCAGCTCACGGACCGTGGCCGCCTCGACACGCTGGGGCTCGCCGTTGATAATCAGTTGTCGGGTCATGGTGGCCTTAGTGTATCGGATCGTCGTATGAGTCATAGATGCGGAGCCCAGTGATGAAATTAATCGGCCAATCAAGGCCGTCGTGGTGGATTGTAGTCACGGTCCTGCTGTCGGTGGGGGGTTGTGGGGACCAGCCTTCGGCCCCTCAAGGCGATCATCAGGTCTCCAAGCAAGCCCTGCAACCTGTCGAGCATCTACAAGTTGTGGATTTAAAAGATATTGAGTCGATCATCGCCCAGACGGCCGGGGACGGCCGGGTGCTGGTGATCGACTTCTGGGCCACCTGGTGCGTGCCCTGCGTGCAGATGTTTCCGCAGTTGCATGAAGGGCTTACGGCCTTGGGCGGCCGGGTCAGGACGGTGACGGTAACCCTGGACGACCCAAGCCGTGAGGCCGCCGCGATCGCGTTTTTAAGCGATCAACACGCCCTGACGGACGCTTATATCTTCAAGGCCGACTCCGCCGCCCAGCAGGCGTTGATCGATGGGCTGGGGGAGCGGTGGAACAACCTCGCCGTCCCGGCTATCTTGGTCTACGATCCGGGCAGGGGTTTGGTCGGCGAGTTCCTGGAAGGCGGGACCGCGCCACAGATCATCGAGTTGGTGAACACGTTGTTGGCATCAGAGCAGGAAAACCAGCCATGAGAATGACCGAAGAGGCGACCAGCCCTCTATATGACCTGTGGGCAAAGTTCTACGACTACACGTTCGGGGCCCTGGTCCGTAACCGCCAGACCCGTGCGCTGCAGCAACTCCGCCCCGAGCCCGGCGAAAAAATTCTGGATATCGGCGTCGGCACCGGGATGACCCTCAAGCACTACCGCAAGGATATCACCGTCGTAGGTATGGACCTCTCCGCGGGCATGCTCGCCAAGGCTCAAAAGAAGATCGAACGTGACGGCATGCATCACTGTGTACTCGTGCAGGGCGACGCGATGAATCCCCCGTTCGCTGACCACAGCTTCGATCACGTCATGATTACCCACGTCGTCACCGTCGTCAGCGACCCCCAGAAACTGATGCGCTGGGCCCAACGCATGGTCAAGCCCGGCGGGCGGATTGTCGTGCTTAACCACTTCCTGAGCACCAACCCGTTCATCGCCTGGTGGGAAAAAACCCTCAACCCGATCTTCGTGAAGATCGGCTGGCACAGCGACCTGGCGCTGGAAGATTGCCTTCAAGGCACGGACCTGACCGTGCAATACAACTTTAAGATGAGTTACTTCGACCTCTGGCAGATTGTCGTCCTGGGTGATGAGTCCCCCGGACATGCCCCCGGTCATGCCCCCGTGCTTCCCCGGCAGGTGCCCGCTACAGTTGTCTCCGGCGACGGCCCGGCGGGCAAGTCTCACGCGGCACTGGCGATGGATTGATGCCCGGCTTTCACCTCCGCTAATGCTTGGGGACGCTCGTTAATGAATACACGCAACGACGATGACCGGGGTAACACCCAACCCATTTTCCGACGGCGGATAGGTGCCTGGCTCCAGGCGGGTTGGGCGGTCGCGCTGGGGGTGTTATGTGTGTCGTTCATGCCGGCACATGCCGTGACCGCCGCGGGGGGATCCGTCCCCAGCGTGACAAGCCCGTTGGCCGACCCGGTCGTGGGTAATGATGCGGTATTTTTCGCACGCAAGGTCACCGCCTGGGAGCAGGACGGGGCGTCCTATCTCTTGCTCGAAGGTGACGCGGGCTTCTCGATCGGTGTGTACGGCTTCCGTGCGGACGCAGCGGTGGTCCGGGTCGATACCGAAGCGGTCCCCGGCAAACCCGTCAGGCACCTGTCGATCTACTTAGATAACGCACGGCCTCTGCGCGGCCACGGCCGAGTCAGCGCCCAGGCCAAACGCCTGCTGGTTACCGCCTCGACCCGCGGCGAAGTCCAGCTTCATAACGATCTATTTGTCCAGGATGGTCTGCCCAAGTCTTCATTGGTCAGTGACGCCCAGGCCCGTTTCCAACGAAGGCAGGCGGCGCTTGCGCGGGTCACCATCCCAGCCCCAACCGACCCGCTTTTCGACTCAGCACTATTCGAATCACGGTTGGCTAAGCAGCGAGAGGCCGACCAATCCGCCAACCCGACAGCGAAGCCGCACTCGGGCACGCCCGCCGATCAGATCGCGGGGGGCACGACGTCATCCACCGTGACCCACACACCGACGCCCCAGCCGATCCCCAACGCCCAGGCCCGGCTCGACGAAGATCAGCCGACACAAACCACACGGGTCGAGGTTTCTGAAGAGCAAACGCCTGTCGCTACGGACACCACGGTCGCCGATGGATCAGTCAAAGACGACAACGTCCTGCCGACCAAGGGCCGGGTCAGCCTGATCGCCGACCGGGTCGTGTTTGACCAGGGCGACGACGAATCTACGGTAATGCTGATCGGGAACGTCCGTCTTTTCTACGGCGACTACGAGAAGCAACGCGATGTCTCGCTCCGTGCCGAGCGCGTCGTCGTCTTTCTGGATGGCAAAAACGCCGACACGGAAATCGCCCCCGATCAGGTTGATGCCGGGCGGGTCAAGGGTGTGTACCTCGAAGACAACGTGATCGTCACCGACACCGGCTTCACGGTCCGAGCGCCGCGGGTGTATTACGACGTCAGGCAGAACAAGGCCACCCTCCTCGAGGCCGTGATGTATAGCTTCGACGCGACGCGCCAGCTTCCTTTATACATGCGTGCTCAGACCGTCCGCCAGACCTCTGCCACGAGCTTCGAGGCCGAAGAAGTCCAACTGACTACCAGCGAATTCGCGGAGCCACACTTTGCGATAGGTGCCGCACGGATCACCCTCGACCAGGAGCAGGTCAAGGCCGCCAATGGCACCGCCGGGACGGGGGTCACCAACAAATTCACCGCGAAACACACCACGCTGCGTGTCCGTGGTGCCCCGGTGTTTTACTGGCCCTACCTCGAAGGCAGCCCCGCGGATGTCCCGATCAAGAAACTGAAGGTCGGTCACGACAGCGACACCGGCCTGGAGATCGAGACGACCTGGGATGTCTTCGCGTTGGCCGGCCGGGAAGCGCCCGACGGCGTCAAGCTCCTGGCACACAGCGACTGGATCGGCGAACACGGCGCGGCGGCGGGTGCGGAACTTGAGTACGGGCTTAGCAACATGTTCGGCCGGGCCCAGGCCTACCTCCTGCTGGATGACAACGGCACCGACGAGATCGGCGGGCGGCGCGACATCGATCAGGACGGCGGCACACGCGGGTTCTACCACTGGCAGCACCGACAATACCTTGAGAACGGCTCGGAACTCTCCATCGAAAGCGCCTTCGTCTCCGATGAAACCTTCCTCGAAGAATTCTTTCGCGATGAGGCCAACGAAGCCAAGCAGTACGAGACATCGATCTACTGGAAAACCCAGGAAGGCGACCAGGCATTAACGTTCCTGACCCGCTACGACCTGACCGACTTCACGCCCCAGCTCACGACGCTACAGACCCCCGGGTACACCGTGGATAAGGCCCCCGAAGTCACCTATCACCGCACGGGCACCAGCTTCGCCGACGATCGGCTGACGTGGTTCAGTGAAAACCGTGCCGGGTTCGTCCGCGCCAGGCCCGGGGAAGACACGCCTTTTGACCGTGGTTTTGGTACCGCCGCGTCCATGACGTTGTTTGGCATCCCCAACACCACCGCGTTTGATGATTCGTTGTATGCCGCCGGTGTCCCCGACGAGTGGGTCTTCCGTGCCGACTCTCGGCAGGAGGTCAGCGCACCGATGGACTTGGGTGATGTCCGTGTCGCCCCTTACGCGGTCGGCCGGATCACCGCTTACGACGAAAGCTTCTCCGCGTTTGCTGGAGAAGATGAGAAGGTCAGGCTCTGGGGTTCGCTGGGCGTGCGGGCGAGTACCTCTCGGCAGAAGACCTACGACAAGCAGAGCCAGTTGTTGGATGTCAACGGGATCCGTCACGTTGTTGAACCCAGTGTCGATGTGTTCTTTTCAGGTGCGAACATCGACTCCGATGATCTGCCGATCTTCGACGCCGATGTGGAAGGCATCCAGGAGGGCGCGGGGCTCCGTCTTGGGTTGACCAATACGCTGCAGACCAAACGCGGGGGCCCCGGCCGATTGCGTTCGGTTGACTGGGTCGTCCTCAAGACCGATCTGGTGTTGCGCAGCGACGATTCGGATGTCGGCACCGAACTGGCGCGGTTCTACGATTACCGCCCCGAACACAGCGTCGGCGGGGACCATCTCTACACCGAGCTGTTGTGGATGGTGACCGACACGCTTGGGCTTGCTGGGGAATTGACTCACAGCCTGGAAACCGACCGCGTGGTGCAGTGGCGCTTCGGCGGGACGCTCCAGCACACCCCCCGGTTCAGCTCGTTTGTCCGCTACGACGAGATCGACTTCCTCGACAGCCGGCTGCTGACCTACGGGTTTTCCTACATCCTGACCGTTAAGTACGAGATGGGCTTCCAGCAGCGGATCGACTTCGCCCGAGATGAGTCCCGGTCGGTGAATCTTTGGCTGGAACGCCGGGTGCCCAAATGGCGGATCCGCCTGACCGCCCACGTCGATGAGATCGATGACAACCAGACCATCGGCATCGTCCTGATCCCCGAGGGCTTCGGCGGCGGGCCCAGTCCGTTGATCCGCTGAATTTCTACCGTTTAGCGGGCGATCGCAGATCGCCGGGACGTGACCCGTTGGGCCGACACGCGGATCTGAGATCCGCCGCTAAACGAGCCAGCACATCATGGTTTTCCAGCTTTTCCCACCCCCGCTATACTGTCGGGCTCGTTAAACCATCCTCGGATTCCCTAGCCCGGAATCCCCCCGGAGACTCTCACGGTGCTCAAGTTCTTCAGAAAATATAACAAGTGGATCCTAGGCATCGGCGGGTGCCTGTTGATGATTGTTTTCCTGATCCAGCCGATCATGTCGGCGTTTCAGACCGATCCTTTAAGCATTCCCGTGGGCACGTTGGACGGCGGGGACCTGACCCGCGGGGACGTGATGGGGGCTACCAGCGAGTTGAGCCTGCTGCGACGGTTTGGCTTGTCGCTGGACCGCGACCCCGATGAGGACAACGACAATAGAGACCCGTTGCGTTGGGCCTTGATCCTCAAGGATGCCCAACGGCTTGGGCTGTCCGCCAGCCAACGCGAGGTCGAGCTGCTGCAGTTCGAGATCGGCCAGTCGGCGGCCGACATCGAGATGATCGCCAACCGGATGAACGCCACGCCGGGCTATATCCGCCAGACGCTGCGCCGCTGGCTGATCGTTCAGCAGTACAAAGAGTTGGTCGCCGGGCAGTCCCACCTCTCGGGTCAGGATCGCGCCAGGCTGATGCGCGGCGCGATCACCAACCCCCAGTCTTTCCGGTTCTACGAGGCGATGGCGTACGGCACACCAAGGCTTAGTAAACCCCTGGTCGAGCATTTTCTTCAGGACCAGGGCGCACAGGTCTCCGGCGAGGTGGTGGTGATCCGGGCCGAGCGTTTTCTCGCGGAAACACCCACGCCTACGGAGGCGGAGGTCCAGGCGTTGTATGAGCGGTTTAAGGATGCGCTCCCCGGGCGGGGCGAGCCTTACGGGTTTGGCTACCGTGTGCCGGACCGTGTCAAGATTGAATACCTGTCGATCCCGATGGATGAGGCCCGGCTGAGGGTGAAGGTCTCCGAGGCCGATGCTTTGGGGCATTACCGCCAATACCCCGATCGCTTCGGTGGCGCACCGGCGACGGCCCCCGGCGGGGCGGCCGAGGCCAAGCCCTACGAGCAGGTACGCGATGATGTGATCGAAGACCTGACCAGCCAGCGTGCGTTCGAGATGGTCGAGAAGATGGCCAAGGCCGCGTATGGTTTCTTCTATGAAGACACCCGTGGGATGGACAAGCAGGACGACTACCGTGTGGTGGCAGACGCTTCGAAGCTGACGTCCATGCGGGCCGTGGCCGAGAGATTGGAAAGTGAATACGGCCTGCTGCCTAAGGTTCTCACCGCGGGGGGGGGCTGGGTCAACGCCGAGGCACTGAATAGCCTGCCGGGGATCGGGCAGGGCCGGCTTGCGGATAATTTCCGAGTGGATTTCGCGTCGTTCATACTGAGTGTTAAAGAGCTTGAACCCTCGAGAGAAAACCCGTTGCTGCCGCGTCGGCTACAGGTCGGGCTGGCGGGGTCGCCGATGATGGGGATCGATGGTTCGCGGTACATCTTCCGCCTGACCGATGCCCAGCCGACGCACCTGCCGGATTCTCTGGACGCGGTGCGGGCTCAGGTCACCCAGGACGCCCAGGTGCTTGCCGCCTACAAGAAGCTTCTGGCCGAGTCTGACACTTGGAGCGGGCAGGCGGTGGATGAGGGGTTGCAAGCCATCGCAGATCGTGCGGAAACAACCGTCGTCCCGCTGCCCCCGACGCCCAGGCGTGTGCCGCTTGCAAGCGGCCTGCTGGCAGCCCCTTCGCTCCCGGCTGTGGGGCAGAGCGAGCCATTCGTCGAGGCCTTTTTCAATACCGCCAACCTCGCCCGTGCTAACGGCGGCGTCCAGGACGCGGCCGCGGATGCGGTGACCGGGGGTATTGGGATCGACCCGCAGCTCTCTCTGGCGGTGTACCGGGTTGACAGCTACCAGCCGCTGACCCGTGAAGAGTACAACGAGGACGCCAATAACCCGCTGCTGCCGATCATGATTGATGCAACCATCTTGGCGGAGGCTCGGGCTGAGAACCCCCTGTCGCTCAAGGCCCTGACCCATCGGCTGAACTACAAGGACGGCCGTGAGGATGAGGAAGAGGTCGAATCCTCGGACGAGGATTCTTGAAACCTGGAAATCTAGAAATGAAGAAAAGCTGGAAATAGGAGCAGGCGAGTTTAGAAAACGACTTGCCGTCAACTCCTATTTTCAGCTTTTCTTCATTTCCAGTTTTTCTTGATTTTCCTCACCCCACCGTTGAACCCGCGGGCACGGGCTTGGACGGGGATAGCACCACGACGTCTGCCAGTTCTTCGCCATCCATCGAGCTTGCCGCCAGCAGCATGCCGTTGGATTCTTCGCCACGGATTTTGCGCGGTTTGAGGTTGGTGACCACCACGATCTGCTTGCCCACCAGATTCTCGGGTTCGTAGAACTGCTTGATCCCGGCACAGATCTGACGGGTGTGGTCGCCTAGATCAACCTGGAGTTTTAGTAGGCGGTCGGCGTTGGGGTGCGGCTCGGCAGCGGTGATGGTGGCGGCACGCAGGTCCAGCTTGATGAAGTCGTCGATTTGGATGGTCGGCTTGGGGTCCATATGATTCTCCGTAGGTCGGTCGGCATCGGGTCGGGCCGAAGAAGATAACGTATATGCCCGCCGCCGTCTTTTTTAAGGTGTCGTGGCAGCAGCAACGGACGACCGTGCCCAACGAAGATCCTCCAACCCAAGCCCAAGCCCCAACCCCGCCCCCGGGAATGTCCCCGGATACCCCCCCGGCTTCATCTGCGGGCCCGGTATCCCCAAAACCACGTCGGCGATGGTTGCGGGTTGCGATCTTGGTGCTGGCTTTGGTGGCGATCCTGCTGGGGGTGGTCTCGTTCATGACCCGGCCGGCCCGGCTTGTCCGTGTGGTGGAGTCGCTCTTGGAAGATTCGATCGGTTGCGAGGCCCAGATCGGCCAGGCCCAACTGACGTGGTCGGGGGTGCTGACGGTGGACGGGATCGATCTGTCGATCCCCGGCATGACCGGTGAGTCCGCCAGACTCTTGCACTCGGACCGGGTCGTTGTTCAACTCAGATTCTTGCCGTTATTGATCGGCCGGGTCCGTGCAGCCTCGGTCGCGCTGACACAACCGACGTTGTACCTGACCGAGGACCTGGACGATGGCCTGTTTAACTATGAACATCTGATCGCAGGCCCGCCGGACCAGCAACAACGAGGCGGCCTGCCCAAAGCCCTGCCGGAGTTGTTTCTAAGCGGTGGCCAGATGCGGTTCGGTCAGGTCACGGCGGGTGTGTATCAGCCGGTGGAGGGATTCGACTTTGATGGGACACTCACCGCTGACGACGGCCGGGCGGGCGGGTACACCTTTGTCTTGAACCAGCACGCCGCCGGGGATGCCCAGACGGATTCCTCGCCCGGCCCGTCGATCCAGGGCGAGATTGACCTGAGTGAGCCGAGGGTGGAGTTTCAGGTGGACCATTTTACGTTCACCGGCCCGCACCGATATTTGTTGCCTCAGGAAATGCGTTTGTGGTGGGACCGTCTGTCGCCCAAGGGTGCATTGCCGGAGGTGATTTTCAGTGCCCGTCAAGATGAAGCGGGGTTGGTAGCGCTGACGGCCCAGATGCGTTTGGATGGGATCGGGCTGTTGCTGCCGATCCAAGAGGGTGAGCCGTTGCGTCTGGCTGATGTGACCGGGCTGGTCATATTGTCCGAGGGTGTGGTGGAATTGAAGGGCATGAGCGGGGAGCTTGAAGGCATCACGTTCACCGCCTCGGGCCGTGTCGAGGGTTTTGAATCTCAATCGCCCTTGTCGATTGCGGTATCGACCGAGCCGTTTGATATCCCCGCCGAGGGTGGGATCTGGCCCAAGCTCCCCCAGCAGATACGCCGGTATCAGGAGAGGTTTTCGCCGCAGGGGCGGTATCAGGCGCAGGTCACAATCGACAGGCCGACGCCCGGGTCTTCGCTACAGTTCAGCGGGCACATGGACCTGTTGGATACGCGGTTTAAGTACAACAAGTTCCCTTACCCAGCCGACCAACTCTCCGGGCGGGTGACGTTTAACAATCAACGTGTCGACCTGAATGATCTGGTGGGAATCAGCCCGTCCGGTGGCCGGGCTATTGTCAGCGGTTCGATCATCCCACCCGGCGGCGACGGCAAAGTCGATATCACGATCCGCGGCGAAGGCTTCGCGGTCGATGACTACCTGCTCGATGCGATGAAGCCTAAGCACCGAAAAATAATAGACATGTTCTTTAATCGGGAGGGCTACGAAGACTTGCTCGCGCACGGTGTGATTCGCGCGCCGGGTGAGCAGCCGTCGCCCCTGCCCCCGCCCCCGGATGCTTCGGACATCCCGGATACTCTACAAGTCTCGCAAGCCACGGAGGCTTTGGCCACACCCGACTCTCAAGAGCAGCACGTTGCCGTCCCCGTGTTCGAGCCCGGCGGGACCGCGTCGATGGTGGTGCATATCCAGCGGCCTGCTGGCCCGGGGAAGAAGTACCGGGTGACGACCGACCTGGATGCGGCGGGCCTGCGCAGCGTGTTTAGTTTCTGGCACTACCCGATGCTCGTAGATAGCGGCCGGGTGGTCATCACCCCGGATGATGTCCGGGTGGATGGCGTACATCTTCGGTCGGTCAGCGGTGGGGGTGGTGGGGTGGTAGACGGTCGGCTTGAACTGCCCAACGACGAACACAAGCTCATACCTTTCCTGCAGCTATCCAGCATCCGCCTACCGATCGATGAGGTGTTGGTCGCGTCGATCCCCAAGCCCAAAGACCGTTGGGTAAAGTCACTGAACCTGACCGGTGCTTTGGTCGGGACCGGAGAGGTTTATGCCGGGGCCGACGGGAAAGTGTCTTTTACCATCGACTCACAGATGAAAGACGGCACGGCGACGCCCAACGGCGGGACCTACACCCTTGAAGATATCCAAGGCTTCATCACGGTCGAACACGGCCGCGTGCAGTTTGAACAGCTGACCGGTCGGCACGACGGCGGGACGATCACCCTTGACGGGCAGACCGATTTTAGCGAGCAGGGCTTTGGGGCTGATCTGAAATTTATCGGCGGCGACCTGCGGATCGAGCCGGGCCTGATCGATCTGTTGCCAACAGGTCATGATGGGCGTGCGGTGATGAGTTCGCTGTTCGACAAATACAGTCCCGAGGGGGAGTTTGACGGAGAGTTGGATTACTTTGGTGGCAACGGCAGGCCCGATGGATTCATGCTAAGCATTGAGCCAAAGACATTGAGCCTGGACTACGCCGGGCAACGTATTGAGTTGGCCGACATGTTCGGGCGGGCCGAGCTGACTCCTAAGCGAGTCGTCTTGTACGAGGTGGGTGGGCGATTCGCTTCGGGCAAGTTCAAGGTAAACGGGGACGCTCTGCTGGGCGAGGAACGTGAGGCGAGTTTGACGTTTGATGTAGATGCCCAGCGGATCGACGCGACCGCGCGGGCGGTGCTGCCTGGGGCGGTGTTGACGATCATCGACAAGCTCTCGATCCAGGGCCCGTATCGCATGGACGGTGCCCGCCTGCTGACCTGGCCGACGGTGAAGCAGGGCCCGACGATGATCTTTGAGGGGAAGGTCAGGTTGCTTGGTGCCAGTGCGCAGGTCGGCGTGCCCGTGACCGAATTGGATGCAGACCTGGATATGCACGTCGTCACTTTTTCTGACCAGCCCTGGCCGCACACCGATATTCGGATCGATGCCAACCGCCTGCGTGCGGCGGATCGTTTGATCGAGCGTGTGTCGTTGACGGCCCAGACGGGCAAGCAGCCCTGGCAGATCGAGCTGGCGGACCTGAGGGGCACGCTCTACGGGGGGACGCTTGTGGGGTGGGGCCAGTTGCGGATGGGCAAAGACGCCACGTTCGGATTTGACCTGACACTGCAGGAGGTCGAGCTTGAGCCGTTCCTCAACCCGCTGAACATCGCCGAGTCCACCGACTCCGGCGAGATAGACCCCGCGGAGTTATCCACCCGGAACATGGCGTCGGGTTTATTGTCCGCCGGCCTGACGATCCGTATCCCCACGGATGATCCTTCGCAGCGGCAGGGCAGGGGTGTGGTCACCGTCCGGGATGCGAAACTCTACGACCGGCCGATCACGCTGGCCCTCTTACAGGCGGCGAACCTGGGGCTGCCCAATGAATCCTCCTTCGACCGTGCTTCGGCCCGCTACCTGATCTTCGGGGACACCGTGCAGTTCGATGACATACGCTTCGAGGCCCCGGCTTTTGTCATCGCGGGCACTGGCACGATGGACTTTCCTTCCAACGAGTTGAACCTGCGGATGGTTACACACAACCCCGCAGCGCCAGACCTGGGCCCGGTCTCCGAGCTGGTCCGAACATTTAAAGATGAATTGCTGGGTATCGAGGTCCGCGGCACGTTGGCCGAACCCAAGGCCCGGGTCGTGACGCTTGAGGGATTCTTCCGCTCGTGGGGGCGCGTCTTCGGCGACACCCGTGCTCAACTCACACACGATCAACCCGCCGAGCTACAACCCGGTAGGGAGTGATGTCGGGTATCGGACAGATGCGCATCGAATCGCTGCCCGTTGATTAAGCGGTCTTTTACATAGGTACTTCGTTTGCGGTTTAGCGCTTTGCCACCCACCCCACAACCGCGTTATTGATCGTTTCCCCTGATACCCGACACCCGATTTTACTGCACCCCGACCAGCCGTCGTATGACGTCGCCGGGGCCGATGCTGTCGATCTCGGCCCGTGCCTGTTCGTTGACCGGTTCGTAGTCTCTCACCGGGGGGGTGGCGGTCAAGTCGGTGGGTTGATCGTCGGTGGCTTTGGCTAAACCAAGGGAACCGTCGCCGGTGACGGTTACGACCCAGCGCCCCTCATCCAGCCGACGGTAGACCGCCTTGCCGTGCGCTAGTTTGGGGTCATCCCAGCCGACCTGGGCAAGCTCCGGCTCGACCACCACGGCGTCGCTGGGCGGGGTCTTGGCATCGAACACACGGCGAACCCACAGCCGGCCGTCCAGCACGACGTAGTCGACATAAATCTCACCGGACGGGTCGAACGGCGTGGGGATCTGTTTGACCACGCCCTGGTTGGTTCGGATGGAGACACAGAGCTTGCCGTCCTGGACGACCAGTTCCGTGACCGCGGTCTTGCGTACAGCCTGGTTGTAGGTCTCCCGGAGCTGGTCGTAGTCGTCGGCCAGAGCGGTCAGGCGGTCGCGGTAGATGTCGGCCTTGAGGTTCGCTTGGACAAGCTGATACCCGACGAACCCGGCCACGCCGAGCAACACCACCGCCGCCACGTTGCCGATACGATTGGTCATGAGATCGGTTCCTTCTCTAGGGTCCAAGGCGTGATCGGGAGGAGCTCGCCGACTATTTATATCGGCCATCGCCGGGTGTCCTATCCATATCCGGGTAAATCGTGGCCAATCAGGCGATTGTGGCGGGCTGGTCGGGGTGATAGAACATGGGGATGAAATACACCTATCCCCGAGTCAAAAAGCTAAAAACCTTGCCGCTGCTGATAGCCTTTGTGTTTCTGGTGTTTGGTTCGTCTGCGTGGGCGGAGGTCTGGCTGCCGAGTGTGCTGTCGGATCACATGGTGTTGCAGCGGGACGAGCCGGTCCCGGTCTGGGGCAGGGCGGCACCGGGCGAGACGGTGACGGTGTCGATCGACGAGCAACGCACGACCACGACGGCCGATCAGGCGGGACGCTGGCGTGTGGATCTATCGGCGATGTCGGCGGGTGGGCCGTTCACGATGACGGTCGTTGGGTCGAACACGTTGACGCTTGAAGACATCTATATCGGCGAGGTCTGGCTGTGCTCAGGCCAATCGAATATGCAATGGACGGTCTCAAATTCAGGCAACCCCAAGGAAGAGATTGGCAGCGCGGACTGGCCGTTGATCAGGATGTACACCGCGAAGCGCACCCGGGCCGCCGAACCGAAAGACGATGTGGTCGGGAGTTGGCAGGTCTGTTCCCCGCAGACGGTCGGGGGGTTCAGCGCGGTGGGGTACTTCTTTGGCCGCGATCTACACCGTGAATTAGATGTGCCCATCGGGCTGGTTCACAGCAGTTGGGGCGGCAGCCGGGCCGAGCCTTGGACGCCGCGTGAGTCGTTGCTCTCACATCCGCGTTACAAGCCCGGGGTCGAAAAGTTAGACGCCACGCTCGCCGCATACCTTGCCGACAAAGACGCGCTCGATGCCCAATTTGCTAAGGACGCCCAAGCGTTCCCACCAACCCTGGCCGCTTTTCACAGGCGTATCGAAGACGATGGCGATGGGTTGGCCCAGTTGTGGCAATCGCCTAACCACGCGACAGATAACTGGGGCGTCGCGCAGGTGCCCGGCCCCTGGGAATCCAATGCCGGTGAGGATATGGCTGGGTTCGATGGCGTGGCGTGGTTCCGACGGTCGGTCACGATCCCCGATGATTGGGCCGGCCTGGACCTGCAACTGAACCTCGGGCAGATCGACGACACCGACCTGACTTTCTTCGATGGCCAACAGGTTGGGCGCACCGGGTTTGACGTGTCCAGCCCGCACACCGTTCTACGGACCTATACCGTGCCGAGCAGTCTGGTCACACCGGGTGAGCACAGCATCTCGGTGCGTATCGTAGATCTCCGAGGTGCCGGCGGGCTCGTCGGTTCGCCTCAGTTCATGACATTGGCACCCTTCGGAGGCGGCATAACTCAGCCCATTCCGCTTGCAGGTCAATGGAAATACCGCATCGACTTTGCGATCGATCACTCTGAGTATCCAGTCGCGCCGCAGGATCCAGCGCAAGCCGGTGCGAAATTTACGTCGCCCATGGCGATGTACAACGGGATGCTCCACCCGCTGGTTCCATACGGCCTGCGCGGCGCGATCTGGTATCAGGGCGAATCCAATGCCGGCCAGGCCGAGGCTTACCGCGAGTTGCTGCCGCTGATGATCCAAGGCTGGCGTGATGTTTGGGGCAAGCCGTCGATGCCGTTTGGGATCGTGCAGCTAGCGAACTTCTTGAAGCCGGCTGACGAGCCCTGTGACAGTGCTTGGGCTGAACTACGCGATGCACAGCTTCACACACTCAAGACCACGGCCCATACCGGGCTTGCCGTCGCGATCGACATCGGGGAGGCCAGCGACATCCACCCAAAGAACAAGCAGGAGGTCGGTCGACGGCTGTCGCTGTGGGCCCTCTCGCAGGTCTACGGCCAAGACCTTGTCTGGTCGGGGCCGCTTAATAAGTCGATGCAAATCGAGGGCGGGAAGATCTCTCTAAGGTTCGACCACGTTGGCGGCGGTTTGCTGGCGCGCGGTGGCGGGGCGTTGCAAAGTTTCTCGATCGCTGGGGAAGATCGGAAATTCGTCTGGGCCCAAGCGGAGATCGTTGGCGATGAAATCGTCGTATGGAGTAATCAGGTGACCTCGCCGGTTGCGGTGCGCTACGGCTGGGCGAACAACCCCGATAAGGCGAACTTGACCAATCAGGAAGGCTTGCCCGCGTCACCGTTTCGCACGGATGATTGGCCTGGAATCACGGCGGTGAAGTAGTGGGGTGTCTGGTGACGTATCGATGGGTGAGGAATATTCAGGTGTATCTGTTAGGACACTCACGATAGGCCATCGAATGCCATGTCCCCAGTGCGTTCCGCATTCATGAAACCGAGTCCGTCCCATCGTCCTCGCGTGTGCTGTTTTGATACAGCTTATGAACCGACTCCCGGAACAGCACGATGAAGGTGCATACGCCCAAGGCTGTGCCGAACGGGATTGAAAGGCAATTAATACCCGCGATCACAACGCTGAAAGTGCGTCCCCGTATGCGACCGATCATCCGGCCGGAGATGATGGTTAGGACTCCTTTAGTACCGCCGAACAAGAGCCCAAACAACCCGATAGCCACAAAAAGAAGCCCAAATTCATTCGGCATCTGGTACGCCGCGGGGACTTGCTGTGGCTGAGGCATTGTCTGTGGGTCGATGTACATTACCAGCCCCATGACAATATAGATAATAAAAAAACAAGAGAACAAGAGGGTTAACCCTCCGGACAAGTAGTGGAAAATGCTCAGCAACTTCAAGTGGTCGCGGTCACGGTCGTAGATAGGTTCGTGGGTGTTGTCCATCTTGGCACCGCCTATCGGTTTCATCCGAGTATAGCACGCAGCCCCTTGATCAGCCGGTCGAACACCACGTCTTCGTCGTCCCTGGCGTCGATGACCAGGTAACGTTCGGGGTCGTTTGCCGCCTGGTCGAGGTAGCCCTGCCGGACTTTCTCGTGGAACGCGGCGCCCTTGATCTCCATGCGGTCGTGGGTGGCATCAAACTCGTTTTCACGCAGCAGCGGGCTCATCCGTTTGCGGGCGGTGGGGAGGTCGACATCGAAGACGACGACCAGGTCCGGCCAGGTGTTGCGCAACGCGATCTGCCCGACGCGGAGGATGTCGGCGACGTCGATCCCCCCGGCGGTGCCCTGGTATGCCAGGGTCGAACTGATGAACCGGTCGGCGAGGACGAGTTTGTTGGCCTTGATGGCGGGGTTGATCCGTTCGGCGACAAGCTGGGCCCGGCTTGCCATGAAAAGCAGCATCTCGCAGCGGATGTCGACCTCGTCGGTGTTGGAGGGGTCAAGGAGGATGCGGCGGACCTGTTCGCCGATGTAGGTCCCACCGGGCTCGCGGACCTCGCAGACCTCGATGCCGGCGCTCTTGACCAGGCCGTCCAGCCGGGTGAACTGCGTGCTCTTGCCGCTGCCGTCGGGCCCGTCAAAGACGATAAATCGGCCACGGAGTTTGTTCAGCCATGTCGTATCGATGGGTGTCATCGCGGGTGAAGATACACCATTCCCGGTCGGCTGACACGCTTGGGGAAAACGTGGGAAAGGTAACAGGGATGAACGCGGATAAACACTGATACAGAATCGATCAAGTGGCGTCGATCTTGCAGCTTGATCCTGTCCAACCGGTCTATCTGTGGATATTCTTTCTGATCGGAGGTGATCCGTAGAAGTGCAGGATGAGCAGGATGCAGACGGTGGGCGGGCCAGTCAGTATCGCCTTCCCATCCGTGTTTATCAGCGTTCATCCCTGTTGCTTTCCCTCCCTGATCCGGCCCGCCTAAGATACCCCCATGACTGACAGCCAGCCCGACCATTATCTCGACCCGTACCGCGACGCCCAGGGGGACTTCGGCAACAACTTTGGCGTCACCCTCTGGGCGAATACCAAGAGCCAGGAACGGCGGTTCAAGGTTTTTACCCAGATGTCTTACCTCCCTGGCAAGCGGATCCTCGATGCCGGGTGCAGCCGCGGCGATATGGCGGATTTTTTACTCAAGCAAGGCGTCGAGTATGAAAGCTACGTCGGTATTGATGGCCTGGCCGAGGTGATCGACTACGCCAACCAACGCGATCTGCCCCGGGCGGAGTTTCATGCCGGGGATTTTGTGGCTGATACGTCTCTCTTGGCCATCGGCAACCCGCAGGTCATCACCTTCTCCGGCACGCTGAATACGATGGATGACGACACGGCGATGAAGCTGCTGGACGCGGCGTGGGAGGCATGCACCGAGACGTTGATGTTTAATTTCCTCTCCAGCCGGACCACCCGCGATCAGCACGAGGAACTGGGTCCCGCACGCAGGCTCGACCCACTGAAATATCTGGACTGGGCCATCCAACGCACAGGTGCCGTACAACTCCGCCAGGACTATTTCAAACGTGGGCATGATGCGACGATCAAGATGTGCAAAGTGTAAGGGGCTTAGGACGCTAAGCGGCCAGTAAACTTTCACTGGCTTTCACCATGACAAATCTCCAAACCGTCAAAAACCTCTACAAATCCTTCGCCGCGGGTGATCGGGAAGGCATCCTTGAGTTGTTCGCCCCGGATATCCAGTGGATCCAAAACGAGGGCTTCCCCGGCGGCGGCCGACACGTCGGGGCGGAAACGGTGCTTGATGATGTCTTCGCCAAGTTCAAAACCGAGTGGTCCGCCTGGCGTGCGGAGGTGAACAACTGGCTCGATGCCGGCGACGCCATCATCGCGCTGGGCAGCTACCACGGCACACACAAGACCACCGGTAAATCCATGACGGCCGCTTTCGCCCACGTCTACTACCTCAAAGACGGCCGAATCACCCGCTTCGAACAATACACCGATACACGGATGGTCGCTTCGGCGATGTGATGACATCGGCAAGATGCTCCGCTATCATCGAGGCTATGAATAATGAGGTTGCGGGAGCTGCTGCAAGTGCGACAGCGATTATTCCTTGTGTATTGATGTTGTTTGTTATCGCTTTGTTGATCGCGTCTGTTGTCATGTGGTTTATTGCCCTGATCCACGCGGCGACCTCGAAGATGGAGAATCAAGCGGTCTGGCTGCTGGTGATCATTCTCGGCGGGCCGATCGGCGCACTGGTCTACTTCATTGCGCGTCCGGCTAAGAGTGGGCGTGTGTAGTTGCGTTTGTGGTGGGTACATGAAGGCAGGGCCTAGCGAGCCGTGATCCCCCGTTACTAATTCGAGCCGTTTGCATGTCTATGACAGTTGTGTTGCTGGGCGAACGCTGATGCGGTGGTGTAATTGCCCGTATCCGTTGACGGCCGTATCCTACCGGGCATGAATCGTATCGACCAGATATTTAAGGACTTGCGGGCTGATAGCGGCAAGGCTTTGATGCCCTATATTACGGCGGGCGACCCCAGTGTCGAGGCGACGGGGCGGATGCTGGGTGCGATCCAGGAAGCGGGGGCGTCGATCTGTGAGTTGGGGATCCCGTTTTCAGATCCGGTCGCGGACGGGCCGGTGATCGAGGCTTCGATGACCCATGCGTTAAGCCAGGGGGTGACGGTTGGGGATATCTTCGAGATGGTTTCGAGCGTTCGGGCGAGTCTGTCGATTGGGCTGGTGGCGATGGTGAGTTTTTCGATCGTGCATCGGATCGGCTTGACGAAGTTCATCGGCGACGCGAAGGACGCGGGGTTTGACGGGTTTATTTTCCCTGACCTGGCTTTGGAAGAATCCGAGGCGGCGCGTGAGGCGGCGGCGAAGGCGGGGTTGATCTTGAGCATGTTGGTTGCGCCGACGACGCCGGACGATCGGGCGGAGCAGATCGCCAAGGCGTGTACGGGGTTTGTGTATGTGGTGTCTCGAGCGGGGATCACCGGAGAGAGTTCGGAGTTGCCGGCGGAATTGACGGGTCGGCTTACGCGTCTGCGTGGGGTGACGGACCTGCCGATCACGGTAGGCTTTGGGATCAGTAATGCCCAGCAGGTGCGTGAGGTGGTGTCGGTGGCGGACGCGGCGATTGTGGGTTCTGGGATGATGCGGCGTGTGGCGCAGGTGCGTTCGGAGGGTGAGGATCAAACGGTTAAGATGGTGGCGGATTACACGCGGGACTTGGTACCGGGGTTGAGCCCGGCGTAGGGTGCCGTGCCGGGGGATAAGTCTCGGTGGTCCAGCGTTTTATCCGGGTGGTTTTCGAGGGGATTTCGGGGGTATGGGGGTTCAGGCCTGCTAAGGGATCGGCCGATGCAGGACTATATATAGGCGGCATGGAGGCTGCTGGCGATGCGATGGGATACCCTGACCAGAGCGGCGAAACTGGTATTTGGCACCGGCTGGTCCGGTGCGTGGGTGATTCTCGGGCTTTGGTTGCTGGAGAACACTTCGCTGATTCTGGCCGTAGGACCGATATCGGCGGGGGTGTTTGTGCTGATGGTCCAGGTGGCAGACGACCTGGTCCCGGGGGCGTCGCCCGGGGTGACTGGATTTATGAAACTAACCACGGCATTGGTATTTTTCGGCTGGGCGCCACTGGCGTTCTGGTCGCTTTGGACCCACACGCCGATCTGACCCGGCCGACTACCAGGCCCGGAGTGACCGACTGATGATAAGACCCGCCATGAAACGAACCGCACCCCGCATCGGCCTGACGTGGCTGGCCCTGATAACCGCCGTACTGATCTGTGCCTTACTCACGCCGGCTTCTTGGGGGCAGGACCTGGGTTTTCCCGAGAGTGCGACGACCGACCAGATGATGGCCGACCAGCTCGTCTCGATGGCGTGGGCGTTATTCGGACGTGAGGCCGAGCCGCGTCCGGATCAGCTCGAGCGTGCCAGGGTGTTGCTGGACATGGCTGCGGAACTGAACCCCGACGATGAGGGGATGTGGCAACTGACCATGTCGTTGGCTCGGGCTCAGGACGACCAGAAGCTGCTTATTAAGGGGCTTGGGAACTACCTTCGGCTTGAGAAAGATGACGACGCGGCCCAGCTGGAATATTTCAAAACCCGTCTCGGTTCGGTGGAAGCTCTTGACGACTACCTCGAATCGCTGGAGCGCATGCTCCGCTCTCCAAAGGCAGAGGCGTTGTCGGCCCCGCTGCGTTCCCGGTTGGCGACGCTTGCGGCCCAGGCGGCACAGGAAATCGGCGACGATAAGCGGTCCGTAGACTGGCTGGGTTACGCCGTGAAGCTTGATGAGACCAACCCCGAAGCGGCCAAGATGGTTTTCGCATTGACCATGGAGCGGGAGGGCGCGCCTCGTCAGCAGGGGGCTGCGTTGGTCAACATGGTCAAGGCCAGCCCGGTGGACCCGTCTGTCAGGATAGCGTTGGCCAACCTGCTGATGCAGCAGGGGGTCTATGCCCAGGCGGTCGATCAGTTCAGCTTGTCGATGGGGTTGGTGGATACGCCGACCCGTCTGGGGCTAACTAACCAATACGCCCTGTGCCTGATCGCTTCGGGGCAGGAAGACAAGGTACCGTCGCTGCTTTTGGAGTTGCAGATGTTCCTCAAGCAGATGGCCGACGCACAGGACCCGGACCTGTCGGTGGACGCCGAAGACGCCGAGGAACCCCCGTCACTAGAGGACCTGCCTCCGATCCCCCCGACGCTGGAGTTTGTCCGGCTGATCCTGATGCACGACGGTAACCCGGTCGCCGCCCAAAACGCATTCCAACGTCTGCGTGAAGCCACGGCAGCCATTGAAGATGAGCAAGAGCAGCAAGACTCGTTTGCCCAGTTGACCTGGGTCGCCGCGGTGTTCAACCAAGACCCCGCCTGGGTCAGTCAGCGGATCAGCCTGCTGGACCCAGACAACGAGCATGCCCGTCTAGCCAGCGGTTGGTTGGCGCTTCGTGACGGTGATACCCAGGCGGCACGAGACACGTTCCAGTCGCTGGGCACGGACAACATGTTTGCACGCCTGGGCCTGGCGTCGATGCCCGGCCTTGATGACCAACAGCGTGCAGAGGCTTATCAGCAGATCGTATGGGACGACCCCGGTTCCATGGCGGGGATCGTCGCGGCACGTAGGCTCCACAAGATGGGTCGACTGGTTAACGCCACAGGTGACGGGGTTTCGATCCGCATACTTGTTGATGGCCTTCCCCGTCAGTTGTGGACGCCGGCGCTGACGGTCTCGCCTTGGGTTCGTATGAAGCTGCGGGTCTCGCCCGGCTCGTTTGGTTATCTCCAGCCGATGATGGGCCACGTCTCGATCCGTAACGCCACGCGTGTGCCGCTTTCGGTCGGGCCTGGGGGTGCAGTCCAGTCCGTGCTGATGGTCATCTGTTCGCCCTCGATCAGGACCGAGCCGTTGGGTCAGCTCCAGCCGACGTTTTTTAACATGGGTCGTCGTCTGACCCTTCAGCCTGGGGCCTCGATCGAGGCTGACATCCGGCTGGACCGTTTCGACCTGGGCCAGCTCAGCTCGTTTAACCCCAACGCGACCATTACATTCTCGGCCGCCGCGATTCTAGACCCCAGGCCGTTGCCTACCGGTGGGATCGTCCCCGGCCCGCTGGGTGCCAACTACAGCGTCGGGTCGCTCCAGGTCAGGGGCCAGCCCGCCACACCCAACAACCTTCAGCTATGGATCAAAGACCTGGACGGCACCGATCCCGCCGTCCGCGCCACCGCGATCGCCAGGCTTTTGGTCGTCGCACGCCAGCCTGCGGAAACGACCGAGGCGCAGGACTTCCGCGCCAAAGTCAGCGAACTTGTCAGTCAACGGTATCCCACTTTCGACCCGGTCCTGCAGGCGTGGGCGGTCCGTTTCATGATCCCCGATGAAGATGAAGAGCCGGTCTCCCGCCGGGTCATCGATCTGGCTCAACGCAGCGACGACCCGATGGTTCGGATTGTTTTTCTGGTGATGAACGCCGACTCCCCGACCTCGCCGCTATTGACCGACGCGATCCGGCACGACGATCCTACGATCCGTGCTTATGCGCAGGCGATGAAGCTGGGCCTGGAGAAGGACGCCGAACGTGAGGCCGAGTCGGGTGACGATCATACCGGGCACGGACACGATGATTCTGCCGGGACCCAGCCAACCGACTCCGACCCGTTTGACCCGTTTGACCCGTTCGCACCGATTGACCCACTAGAGACTACCCCTTCCCTGGACGACCCCTGGCTCCCCTGATCGGCGAAGCAAAAGTCGTTGATGATCGCTGTGGGTTGGGATGTTTGACGATGCGCCACACCCTTTTGATGTTCGATGTGGATCTCACTCTGGTTGATTCCGCCGGGGCGGGTCAGATCGCGATGCTTGCTGCCGGGGCCGAGGTCTGCGGGGAGGGGTTCTCGTTTGACGGCGTATCTTTCGGCGGTCGGCTTGACCCGTTGATCTTTGCAGATGCCATCGCCCGTACCGGGCTCGGTGCCGCCGAGGTCGCCAGCCTGCACGACACCTTCCGGTCGGTTTACACTCAAGAGCTACGCCAACTGGTCACGGACAACGGCCATGCCGTTACCGCGCTGCCCGGCATCAGTGCGCTCATTGATCTGCTTCGCAACCGGGCCCGTGAGCAGGGCGATGTGATGCTTGGGCTGCTTACCGGGAATTATGCCGAGACGGCGTCGATGAAAATCGAAGCGGCTGGCCTTAAGCGCGACTGGTTCACGCTCGGCTGCTTTGGCGACGAGGCCGACTCCCGCCCGGGCTTGACCGAACTGGCCATGCAGCGTTACACCCAGCTAACCGGTACAACGGCCGACCCCGGCCGTGTTGTCATCATCGGGGACACCCCCCACGACGTCCACTGCGCCAAGGCCCACGGCTGCACCGCCTTTGCGGTCGCTACCGGCCGGGTCAGTGCGGCCGAACTTAGCGATGCGGGGGCGGATATCGTGGTGGATGACTTGTCGGACCCCACGCCGTTGTTGGATTTGATCCGGGCGTGATCGCGCGGCCTGGGCCGAGTGCTGCCGAGATGACATCTGCGGTTTGATCTATCATGCCCTGATGAGTGACTTCCACCTGGACGACCGTATCTACGACGTGATCGGCGAAGCGGGTTTTGCCCGTATTACGGCCGCGTTTTTCGTGCGTGTTCCTGAGGATGACGTGTTGAGTACGATCTATCCTGAGGATGATCTTGAGGGTGCCGAGCATCGGCTGCGTGAGTTTCTTATTCAGCGATTTGGCGGGCCGCACCGGTATTCGCGGGAGCGTGGCGAGCCGAGATTGCGGGCCCGGCACATGCCGTTCGTTATCGATCAACTCGCGCGGGACCGCTGGGTGCTGCGGATGGAGGAGGCGGTAAGTGAAGCGGGGTTCGGTGACGAGGTGAACCGTGTCTTGCGTGCGTTCTTTGATGCGTCCGCGACGTTTATGATAAATCGGGATTGAAGGGTTTGAACTGGCCTGATTCGGGGTCGTAGGCGAAGACTTCCGCGGTGGCGATCTTGAACATCCAGCCATGCAATTGAAGCGAGCCTTCGGCGAGTCTTTTGGCGACGGTGGGGTAGGTACGCAGGTTCTTGAGCCCAAAGCGGACGTTCTCCCCGGCGGCGGCGGTGGCGCGGTCTTCCAGATCGGTCAAGTGGGGGTAGTGCTGGGTGAGGGTGTCACGGACGGGCTGGGCGAGGCGCAGCCAGTGGTTTAGATGGGGCATGTCGGGGTCTTGGGGGGCATCATCCATCAATGCGTGCATGGCTCCGCATTGGGTGTGCCCGCAGAGGACGATGTCCCGGACGCCCAACACGCCGGTCGCGAATTCGATTGCGGCGGCGGTGGAATTGGTGGCGTGGACCATGTCACTTGGGGGGACGATGTTGCCAACGTTTTTGACGACGAAGAGGTCGCCGGGCTTGCTGTGTGTCATCAGCACGGCAAGCACACGGGAGTCGGCACAGGTAATGAACAAGCTGTGGGGGTTCTGCCCTTTTTTCGAGAGCCTCTGGAACAGTTCGCGGTAATGCCCGAAGTCTTCGAGGCGGAACTTGTGGACCCCCTCGATCAGTTGTTGCATGGCGGCACCCAGGTAAAAAGACTTATTTAGCCCTTGAAATAATCTTACCACCGATGCGTGTGGGGGCCAAAGCTGGATTCGTAATAGGTGTAGACGGCCCGCCCCGGTGGGATGACTTTGTCGATGGCCTGGCGGTCGGCGTCGGTGATCTGCACGCTAGCTGCTTTGAGGTTGTCGTTGAGTTGGTCCATCGTGCGTGGGCCGATGATCGGGCTGGTGATGGCGGGTTGATTCATGCACCAGGCAAGCGCGAGTTGGCCGACGGAGCATCCCTTGGCGTCGGCGAGTTGTCGTATCACGTCCAGCACGTCGTGGGCGCGTTGGTTGGCGAGCATTTCCGCGGCTCGTGGGGAGGTGTCTTTCCCCGGGGCGTATCGGCCTTGGGTCGGGGTGTCGTTACGCTGGTACTTGCCGGTCAGGAACCCGCCGGCGAGCGGCGACCAGGGGATCAGGGCCATGCCGTGGGTCTGCGCCATGGGGACCAGCTCACGTTCGATCCGGCGGTCAAGGAGGTTGTAGGGCGGCTGCTCGGTGACGAAGCGGTTCAGATGATGGCGGTCGGATACCCACAACGACTCGATGACCTGCCAGGCGGCGAAGGTGCTGCACCCGATGTAGCGCACCTTCCCGGAATGGACCAGGTCGTTAAGTGCGCGCAGCGTTTCGTCGATGGGACAATCGGTGTGGGGGCGGTGGATCTGGTAGAGGTCGATCCAGTCGGTCTTCAGGCGTTTTAATGATGCGTCGCACTGCTCGATGATCTGCCGGCGTGAGTTGCCCCAACGGTTGGGGTTAAGCGGGTCGTCTTTGTGCATGTTGCCGTGGCACTTGGTGGCCAGGACGATGCGGTCGCGCTTGCCGTTGCGTTTGAGTGCTTTGCCGGTGGCCTTTTCGCTTTTGCCATCGACGTAGACGTTGGCGGTGTCGATGAAGTTGATCCCGGCGTCGAGTGCGCGGTCGATCATGTCGGCTGCATCATCGGGCGTGGTTTTGCCGCCGAAGGTCATGCAGCCTAAGCACAGCGGGCTGACACGGATGCCGGTTCGGCCGAGGTATCGGTATTCCATTGGTTTTGATCTCCAGGTATGCCGGTAAGCCTAGCCTGCGCAGTGGGGCAAGTCGCCGTGCGTTTGGGGGAGAAAGATAAAATGCCGGAGGCTTAGTCTGTCAGCCCTTCGAACAGCGGGGTGGAGAGGTAGCGTTCGCCGAAGCTGCAGGCGATGGTGACGATGGTCTTGCCCTTGTTCTCGGGCTTGGCGGCGATCCGGCATGCGGCGCAGATGTTTCCGCCGGTGCTGATTCCGCCAAAGATGCCTTCCTGAACCGCGGCCTTGCGTGCCCAGTCGAAGGCTTCCTCGTTGGTTATCAACTCGGTGCCGCTGACCAGTGGGAGGTCGCAGTTGGCTGGCACGAAGCCGGCGCCGATGCCCTGGATCTGGTGTGGGCCGGGCTGGATCGGTTCGCCGTTGAGGGTTTGGGTGATGACGGGGGAGCCGGTCGGCTCGACGGCGATGGCTTGGAAGTCGGGGTTGCGTTCGCGGATGTACCGAGTGATGCCTGTGATTGTTCCGCCGGTGCCGACGCCTGCGACGAGGATATCGGCCTTGCCTGCGGTGTCGTTCCAGATCTCCGGGCCGGTGGTGTCGTAGTGGACCTGGGGGTTGGCGGGGTTTTCAAATTGCTGGGGCATCCAGGCGTTGTTGGTCGTGCCTACCAGTTCGGCGGCCTTGGAGATCGCGCCCTTCATGCCGTCGGCGGCGGGGGTGAGTACGAGGTCCGCGCCCAGGGCTTTGAGCAATGCCCGGCGTTCGACACTCATCGAGTCGGGCATGGTCAGTGTAAGTTTGTAACCCTTTGCGGCGCAGACAAACGCCAGGGCGATCCCGGTGTTGCCGCTGGTCGGCTCGATAACGTGGGTGCCCTTGGTGAGTGTTCCGTCGCGCTCGGCGGCCTCGATCATGGCCTTGCCGATCCGGTCTTTCACGCTGGCCATCGGGTTGAAGTATTCACACTTGACCAGCACGGTCGCGCCATCCGGGGCCAGGTTGTGCAGCTTCACCAAGGGGGTGTTGCAGACGGTGTTGACGATGTTGTCGTAGGTTTGGCCGTGCAGTAATTTCGGTGCCTGATCGGTGGTGGTCATGGTGGTGTTTCCTCTGTCTGGGCCCACGAAACGTCTCGCGGTTCCGCCCGAGCCTGTCGCTATCATGTTATGCCCCCTATGCCTATGCGACAAGGGTTGGCCTCACATCGGATGCACCTTCTGGGTTATCATGTAATTCATGCCAGCCCCATCCGAAACGATGGCCAATCTCGATCGCCCGGCACCTGCCCGGGCCAAGCGGCTGCTTAAACGCACGATGATCTACCTCCTAGGAATCTACCTGGTCTGGCTGCTGATCGGTTGCTCGATCCAGCGGTCGATCCTGTTCCCCCGGTCGCTGGTGGGCGGCCCCATCGCGGTGTTGGTGAGATCTGATACGGAGGTTTTCTATATCGAGTCACCCCAAGGCCCGGTGGAGGCCTGGTTCATCCTCGGTGACGGGGTGACCGCCCAGGCCCCTGGGCCCGTGGTTATTTTCGCACACGGCAACGGGGAGTTGATCGATCATTGGCCCGATGGGCTGCGCGGCTACAAGCGTTTGGGTATCAGTGTCCTGCTCCCGGAGTTCCGAGGCTACGGCCGATCGGCGGGCGACCCTAGCCAACGCGCCATCGCCCAAGACTTCGCGCAGTTCTACGATGATGTGATTAAGCGTCCCGAGGTTGATCCGTCGCGCGTCGTGTTGCACGGCCGATCCATCGGCGGGGGCGTCGCGGCACAACTCGCCGCCGACAGGCCCTCCGCCGCGCTGATCCTGCAATCATCCCCATCGAGCATCAAACGCATGGTCGCGCGATTCCTGCTCCCCTGGTTCCTGGTCCGCGACCCGTTTGATTCTGTGCGCGTGGTGAGGGGTTACAAGCAACCCGTGTTGGTCATGCACGGCAAGGTAGACAAGACCGTCCCGCCAAGCCACGGGACACGTTTGGCCAAGGCTACGACGAACCCCGTGAGCAGGTTGATTTTCTATGATGTTGATCACAACACGCTGCCGCCAAGCGAGCCGTATTGGCGCGATATCAAGCAATTTCTAAAAGACGCCGGTGTCTTGAAGTGATGGAGGGATAGTTGCCTGTCATGGCTGACGTTCTACAATGCCGGCCTGCCGCTGTAGAGGCAGGCTTGATCTGTTGTTATTAAACCAACCTCCTCGCTTGGATGTCAGCGAAAAAAGGATACTTACCATGACCGAACGTGCCGCCGCGATCACCCTCAAAGGCAACCCCATGACCCTCATCGGCGGCGAGTTGAAGGCCGGCGATAAGGCTCCCGAATTCACGCTCAAGGCCAACGACATGTCCGACAAGACACTGGCAGATTTTGCTGGGAAGGTGAAGATCATCTCGGTCGTCCCGTCTTTGGATACCCCGGTCTGTGACACGCAGACGCGCAAGTTCAACGAGGATGCCGGCAGCCTCGACGGCGTGGTTGTTCTGACTGTCAGCGTCGATCTACCCATGGCCCAGAAGCGCTGGTGCGGTGCCGCTGGCGTTGAAAACGTCGTCTGCCTATCAGACTTTAAAGACCACAGCTTCGGCAAAGCCTACGGCGTCCGTATCAAGGAGGTCGGCCTGCTGGCACGACAGGTCATGGTCGTCGATAAAGACGACACCATTCAGTACGTCGAGCTGGTCCCCGAAGTCGCGCAAGAACCCAACTATGACGCGGCGCTGACGGCGGTGAAGGGGTTGGTGTGAATGATCACGGTGTAAGCAACGAGGCTGAATAACCCCGTGATTCACAAGATGGCTGCGTAGGTCTTTAGAAGACTACCGGGGCTGAATCACCCACCTTGAATTGAAATTCGCTGTAGTACATGCGGGGGGCATGGTTATCAGAAAGTTTCTGGTCCCAGGCATGGCGAAGCCAATAGGTCACGTCCAGGTGTGTCTCTTTATCATCCGATACGGCAAATGGGAATATCCACTGTTCGTTTGTAATTCCGTCGTCAATCATTAGCTCATAGTCGCCGGGCGGCAGGTCGAATGAGAAAAGATAGTAGCCGTGCGGGTCGAACTCGATCTCTCCGCCCCCATCCCAACCGCTATATTCTTCTTTTGGGGCTTTGATCTCAAAATCGATTGAAACAAAATGCAGTAAACCTTGATTTGAAATGTGTACAAATACATTGCCGCCGTTGTTGACGTTACCCGAGGCGCGAATATTCCTGCTAACGAAATGATTGTGCCGGGTAGAGCATCCTAAGCCGCCTGCGATCACAGCCATGCCAAGTAGTAGGGGGAGAAGATGTTTCATGGCGGCTTATGTCCCTCTGTGCGCGTCACATGTCGGCAGCGTACCCACCGACCAGCAGGTACCGGACGTTATGGGCGTTCAGTGAAGCTAAAAACTTTCTGAATTCGTGCGTTAAGGGCGTCGGGTCCATGCCACATCTGCCGGAGGTGTTCGACGCAGGCGATACGCTGCGCGGGGGTGAGGTGTTGGTAATGCTCGTACTCTTTGCGCTGCCGCTCCTCGTTGGCATCCAGGAACCGGGTCGCGGTCTTGTCGAGCTTGAAAGGGTCGTTACCCATGTTGAGATTATACCGTGCACCGTGGGTTTTAGCCCAGCACCTTCGCGGCCGCGTCGTTATACACCGCCTTCAATGTTTCGCCTTGAATCCCCGCGCCTCGGAGCTCGGCGGTGGACTTTTCATCCAGTGACGGGTCGACCATATTCAGGTCCGGGTCGACGATCGGGCTTTGGCCGGCGTAGCTTGTTTCGATGAGGGTGCGCAGGGACCAGTAGCGGCTGGCGTAGAGGTCGAAGTCGAGGTTGCTGTTGTTGGCGACGATGTCGGTGCCGAAGAGGACTCGGCCGGGGTTATGCTCGCAGAAGGCGCGGAAGCGGTTTGGGTGTTTGCTTAGCTCGCGGACCTGCCACTTGGCGGCGCTGGTGTCCAGCACATAGTTGGGGTGGCGGTCGAGTATGCCCTGCACGAAGTCGAGGTCCTCGGGCGACCCGCCCATGTGCGCACCGATCCAGGTCACGTCGTGGTACTCATCCAGCAGGTCTTCCAGCGGTTTGAATTGCTCGGCCTTGGTGCCGTACTTTTGGGTGTCGGTGTACTTGGTGGCGAACCAGGTGTCGGGGTCGCCGATGTGGGTCATGAACATGCGGTAGCCCAGGTCGTAGGCGAGCTTGATGCTTTCCTTGCGGGTGGGCGAGTCCATGTGGAAGGCTTCGTTGTGCAGGTCACGGCCACGCGGGGCGGCCCAGAACTTGATGATCCGGCAACCCTTGCGGCGGAACTTTTCCATGCGAACCAGCCAGTCGGTGGTGAACGTCCCGGGCTCTTGGGCGGCTTCGTAGTTAGGCACGGCGATGAACTCGATCCGGTCGCTGCCCTTGCGGTTGTGATCTCCCATTGCTTGGGTGACGGCGTCGAGGTTTTCGAGCTTGGTCATCGAGACGGTTTTGACGATGCCAAAGAGGTCAGCGATTTGAGAGTACAGCCGTGCTGCGTCGGGCGTGCCGATGTGGGTATGGATGTCGATGATCGGGCCGGTGTAGGCTAAGCGCTTGGCCTCGGCTTTATAGTCCAGGCCCAGGCGGTTGGCGTCGTTGATCGGTTTTTGGTTCAGCGTGGTGGGTGTCATGGTGTGGGGGCTATCCGGGGGCTGACAGGTGTCGGTGTCGGTGGGGAGGCTTTGGGGCTATTCTAGGCGGCGATTCACGGAAGGCGAGCGCGAGATTATTTCTATGACCCCCCCCAAGCCCGATGAGCCTATTCCCGCCAGTTCCCCGGCCCCCCCCGGCTCCCCCGGTTCCATCAAGCTGGTAGCGATCGACCTGGATGGCACGTTGCTGCGGTCCAACAAGCGTCTGAGTTCTGCTAACGCCAAAGCCATCGCCGAGGTGACCAACCGGGGCGTCCACGTTGTCCTCGCGTCCGCCAGGCCGCCACGGAGCGTGCGGGATATCTACCACCGGTTGGCGCTGGACACGTTGCAGGTCAATTACAACGGGGCTCTGGTCCACGACATGCCGCGCGGCAAGCACGTCTTCCACCAGCCGATGTCGGTGAAGCTTGCAAAAAAAATCGTCAAGTTTGCTCGCAAGATGGACCCGGATGTGGTCGTCAGCGTGGAGGTGTTGGATAAGTGGTACACCGACCATGTGGATGACACGCTGCCGACCGAGACGAGCAAGTATTTTAACCCGGACTTTGTTGGGCCATTGGATGCGTTCCTGACGGTCCCGGTGACCAAGCTGATGCTGCTGGCCCCGCCTGAAAAACTTCGGCCGATCCACGAGGGCGTGCGCACGAAGTTTGGCAAGGAGATCGCGATCCTTATCTGCGACGACTACCTGATCCAACTGGTGCATAAGCAGGTCGATAAGGCCAACGCGCTAAAGCTCGTTGCTGAGGAATACGGCATCCCTCGCGAGCAGGTGATGGCGATCGGGGATGCGGACAACGATCTGGGGATGGTCCGCTGGGCCGGGCTGGGCGTGGCGATGGAGAACGGCTGGGACCGGCTTAAGGAAATCGCTGACGTGATCGCACCGGCCAACGACGACGACGGGGTGGCGGTGGTGTTGAAGAAATATGTGCTGGATCGTGAATAGGCCCTGATACTAAGAACATCTAAAAGAACCGGAATTCACCGCAGAGATCGCCGAGAGCGCGGAGAAGAATGCCGGATTTTCAACTCGATCACTGACTTCCTCTGCGTTCTCTGCGGTGAATTCTTCTTTCTGCTCCGAATCTGCGCCATCTATGTAATCTGCGGATACCCTCCGCTTGTCTTTCTCCCCGTCCCGCCAATCAATTTGATCTGAATACCCTACCGGGTCACAATGTCGCGTTATGTCTATACGAGCCGCTATCGTCGGGCCGACCGGGTACACAGGGTTTCACCTGATCGATATCCTGCTGCGCCACCCGTCCGTTGAATTGACCTATTTGGCGAGCCATCGAGACGAGTTGCCTGATATCCGTGAGGCGTTCCCGGCGTTGCTTGGGCGGGTGGACGATGAGGTGGCGTTTTGTCGGCCGATCGACCCGGGTGTGATCGCCGAGGAGGCGGACGTGGTGTTTTTGGCGTTGCCGCACCGGGCGGCGATGAGTTATGCGCCGAAGCTTTTGGATGCGGGGTTGCGGGTGATCGACCTGTCGGCGGACTACCGGCTGGCTGATCCGTCACTTTATGAGCGGGTCTACGAGCAGCCGCACGTGGACACCGACAATCTGGATGAAGCGGTCTACGGCCTGCCGGAATTAAATAGAGACCAACTCCCCGGTGCGATGCTGGTCGCCAACCCCGGGTGCTATCCCACGGCCGCGGCGCTGGGGGTTGCGCCGCTGCTGTCGCACAGCCTGGTCAAGCACGAGCCGATCATCATCAACGCTGCCAGCGGCACGACCGGCGCGGGGAAGAAGCCCAGCGAGATGCTGCACTTCCCAAACCATAATGAGTCGTACCTGCCGTATGGCGTGATCGGCGGGCACCGGCACCAGCCGGAGATCGAGCAGACGCTTTCGCTGGTTGCGGGCAAGCCGATCCACTCGCTTTTTGTGCCGCACCTGCTGCCGATCGATCGGGGGATATTGGAGACGATTTACTTAGAGCCGATGGACCCGGATGTGACCGAGGACGAGTTGTTCGAGGCTTACGAGGATGCGTATGCCGACGAGCCTTTTGTGCGGGTGCGCGAGAGCCTGCCGAACGTCAAGCATGTGGTGGGGACGAACTATTGCGATGTCACGGTGAGGCTGACCCGGCAGGGCGGCCGGCCGACGGTCGTGGTGTTCAGCGTGATCGACAACATGATTAAGGGCGCATCTGGGCAGGCGGTCCAGAACATGAACGCGGTGTTTGGTTTGGATGAGGTGACGGGGTTGGTGTGAATTGTACCCCAACAACTGTATCCGACACCGTTTTTTACTCGACCGATACGCTTGATAAGCTGTGAAGGGTTACAGAAAGATAACTGTCATGCCAAGCATCAATCGCGAACCATACTTAGCTGTCTTTGAACTTCTTCGTGGATCGTCTGACAAGAAGTACATTATGGATGCGTGCCGGCGGTTATTCGTTCATTCAGATACGTACGTCATTGGCAAACATGTCAAGGTGTTTTCTCCAAGAGAAGTAGAATTGATGGCGAATATGATATTCGAATTTTGCACCGATTGGTCCAAGGATGTACCGTTTCGAGAAGTGGAATTCGATGTTGGCAGTAAGTTCATGGGTGACCGTGTAGCATATTATGGTGATTACGCGAGTTATGATTCTGACGATCTAGTATATGTATCCCGCATACATACAGAAATTTATACGGCAACAAAACCATTCACGATCGATGAGATTGAAGAATATCTCGTTGCGTTATGGTATCGATATAGGACATGCGATCATATTGAAGAGTTCTTTTCATTCGCCCCGGTGTGTAAATGCGTTGAAGCGTATTCGATGCTAGATGACAGCACTGGGCACATGAAGGTGCCCGTTGAATTGTTTGCCTTACGTGTTCTGAACTCGTTTAGAGGTCTTGACCGCGTATCTTCGAATACTGGCTGAGTGCGCGATGTACAAATAGATTGTCATGCGAAAAATATGACCCCCCTGGAGGAAGAAACGGTGTCGGATACCGGAACTTCGGAGCTAATTGAATCCGTGTTTCCGCGCATCATCACCACGACCGTTGTTGCAACGACGTGAACACACCAAATCGGCAGGTGTTGATTTAAGCGGTCTGCTTATCTTCCTTGGGCGCGGGTTTCTCGCTGGCTGACTTAGCGGCGGCGGCTCGGTCGGGGGCGAGGACCATGGTTGCGCGTCGGCCCATCATCTTGGGCTCGGATTCGATCTTGGCGATGTCGCTGAGGTCGTCGCAGATCCTTCGCATGGCGGTGAGGCCCAGGTTGCGGTGGGCCATTTCCCGGCCCCGGAAGAGCATGGTGAACTGGACCTTGTCGCCATCGATCAGGAACTCGCGGGCCTTGCTCATCTTGATGCCCAGGTCGTGGCTGTCGATCTTGGGACGGAGGCGCATGCCCTTGAGCTCGCTCTGCTTGGCGTGGCTGCGGGCCTTTTGCTCTTTCTTTTTCTGGGCGTACTTCCACTTGCCGTAGTCCATGATCTTACAGACAGGCGGCTCGCCCTTGGGTGCCACTTCGACGAGGTCAAGCCCCG
>JAJDCX010000068.1 GCA_029260615.1 Phycisphaeraceae bacterium
AATGGGCCCAGCAGGACTTGAACCTGCGACCTCACCCTTATCAGGGGTGCGCTCTGCCAACTGAGCTATGAGCCCGTTCGGCCTTTCCGGCTATCAACCAGAGGGGTTCTCTGGGGCCGGGGCCTGTGGGTTTGGGTGGAGCAGATTATGGTATCCATACGCTTGGGTCAAGGGGGCGTCGGATAACGGGTATCGGGGTTCAGCAAGGACACACAACGGCCCCCGTTGGCGTGTCTTAGTTGGCGTCGGCCTCCTCTTCATCGGCGTTGAACGGGACGCTGAGGACCGAGACGACCGTTCCCCGGGCGGGGTTGGCTTCGCCGTTAATAACCTCGCAGTAGGAGACCTTCTTGGAGGTCTTGGTGATACGGATCGTGCCGATCTCCATGCCCTGAGCCTTCTCAAGAACTTCGCCGGTCTCGGGATCGATCAGGTCTTCGCCCATCTCGGTCATCGCCAGGACCATACCCACACGGAAGTTGTACTGCTCGCCGCGGTTGATGATGACCCGGCCGTCCTTGACCATGACCACAGCCCCGCCAGCGGGAAGCTCTTCGAGTTGGAGTGCGAAGAACTTGGCCGCCTGGTTGATACAGTCCTGTGCTGCTTCGCCCAATGGCGTCTTGGCGAAACCGCCGACGTCACCCTTGAAATTGCCCTTGTTGATCCCAAGATTGAGCTTGGCTCGGCCGGCCTCGCCGGTGATGCGCTTCTTAGCGATGATCTCGCCGGTGGTCGAGTCGATCAGTTTGGCAATGATGGTGATCTTGGCGTCGGCCTTGGAGCCGCCGACCGTGAAGCCCTTGATGTTAAACCCGCCGCCGCCACCGGACTCGTTGTACTCAACCTCGGTCATTGCGCCGGTGGCGATGTACTTGGCCGGCCGCAGTTTCCCGGTCTTCGCCACGCTGCTGGCCTGAGCCATGCGCCCGCTGGCGGCGAGGTCCTGCTCATCTAAAATAACCCCGAGGTTCTCACGTTCGACCAGCACGAAACGACCGGTATCGAATAGCGCAGACTCCAGCAGGATCGACATGTTGTAGCCCATCTCCCATTGGCTGCGATACCCCGCGTCGTTATCAAAATCGACCACACCGACCGCGTGCTTGATCCCGTGGTACTCCGGCAGCCCCATGTCGGCGTCGCCGTCCTCCACCTTGGTCTTGTCGGTGCCGGTGACCTTACGGAAAGTATCTTCCAGCCCACCGGCTTGGGCCTGACAGGCAAGCAGGCCAAGCGAAAGGCCAACGATTGCGAATGCCGTGAATCTATGAAAATGAGTCAACATGTTCACCTCCCTGAGGTTGTGTGCGGATTAAACCATCGGCCCGTGCTGCCGGGCGTGATGGTGGACATGGTAACCGAGGCCGTACCTGAGAGGCAATTAGCCAACCATACAAGAAAGTTGCCGCGCAGCATCAGTCATGTGGTCTGAATCCGAATCCAGCCCAACCCTCAACGGCTAAGAAACCAGGAGCGAATCAGCCCCCGGCCTGGGACACATGAGACGCCTCAGACACCTGCGCCTTGGGGGCCAAGGCACCCAGCAACTGCACCGCCTTGACCTGCCCCTGGCGGGCGTAGTCGATGGCTTCACCCAGGATGCGTGCCGCTTCCTGGTCGGCGTGGAAACCCATGGAGTTCTCGGCGGCGATGTAGTCAAGACGCCACTCGGCCTTGCGGTGAAAATCACGCAGCGGAGCGAGTTGGTCGTCGGTCGCACCGGCGTCCTTGGCTTTGACAATCCCGTCGATCAGATCGAGGGTCGCCTTCTGCCCACGGACCATCAGGGCACGGGTGCGGTCCTGGATCGTCTCGGCACGGGCCTTGATCTCGCTCTCGGTAACATTGTGACACACCTGACAGGCGCGTGCGGTATTCAGTAGCGGGCTGCGGATGTGGTGGTCGCTGACCTTGATCGCGCCTTCGCGCTTGTAAGGCATGTGGCAGTCGGAGCAGGAAACGCCCGCCCGGGCGTGGATGCCTTGGCTCCACATCTCAAACTCGGGGTGCTGGGCCTTGAGCATCGGCGAGCCGGCGGTCTTGTGGGTCCAGTCCTTGAACCCCTCGTCGTCGTAATACTTCTCGAGCTGCTCCATCTTTAAGCCGTTGTGCCAGGGGTAGGTCAGCAGCTTGCCCTCGCCCTTGAAGTAGTACTCGACGTGGCACTGCCCGCATGCGAAGGATCGCATCTCCTGACGGGTCGCCATGGTGTTGGGTTCGTAAGGCTCCTTGCGGTCGCCCTTGCGCCAACGCTCGATGCTGGGCAGGTGAGGCACCGGATCAGACGACTCGGCAAGCACACGGATGCCGTTGAGGAACCCGGGGCGGGTCACACGCAGGTGCATCGTCTCGGGGTCGTGACAGTCCATACAGGAAACAGGATGCTCAACGAGTTCGGTCGCTTCTAAGTAAGGCATCGCACAGACAACCTCAAAGCCCTTCTGCAGCTGCTCCCGGGCGTCGGCGCTATTGAAAGGGTCCGTCAGCTTTCCGGGGGCGCCGTTTTCGATGCCGGCCTTACGGTACGCGGGGATATCCGATGCGTGACAGTGCAAGCAAGCTCCGGGCTGCTTGACCTTATGTACACGCTCGGTCTCGCGCTGGTCGTTGAGCATATAAGCATGGCCCCGGTCTTCACGGTAATCGAAGCTGAAGGCGTAGCCAGCGAAAAGCGTGCGCCAGTCGGGGTCTTCATCGACGTGTTGATACGATTCGCTGCCGCCCCATCGGGTGCGTTCGGTATCGACCGTGCGTTTGTAGCCGTCGTACTGCCGGGGGAAGTTCTTGCCCCACTCGGCGGGATCGGTCGTCGTCTCGTCCACATCGACGATCTTGAATACGACCTGCTCGGCCTCACGCTTGTGCTTGGCGATGTTGCCCATGAGCGCAAAGACCAGCACCGTCACCACCCCGGCCAGCAGCAACGCCACCAGGTACGGGAGCTTGGACGACTTGCCGGGTGCCGGAGTGGGTGAGTCGGCGCGATCAACGGGGGGTGCTTTGGGCATCATAAATCTCCTGGTTCACTTTGTCGGGCCGTGACCGACCGACCGATGGCAGCGGACGCAGTCGGCCTCTTCGCCGTGCGCCGCAGCGTAGCTCTTGATCTGGGAAACAAACTCGTCGTGACAGTCGATGCAGTTCTGCTGCAGCACATCTTTGCTGCGCTGACGGATCTGGATCGGCTCGTGGAAGTTTTCGAGGGTGAAGGCTTTGGAGTGCAGGTACCCGTTCTCAGCCTTGGTCAGGTACTTGCCAACCAGGTCGTGCGGGACGTGGCAGTCGTTGCAGGAGGCGACCGCGTGATGGCTCGCCTTCTGCCAGCCGTCGTACTGGTCGTTCATGATGTGACAGTTGGCGCAGGCCGCGGGGTTGTTCGATAAGTACGACGCCCCGTCGGCGTAGTAGAAGGTATAACCCCCCGCGCCGAACATCACGCCTAGCATGATGCTCAAGGCCAACCCCCACGCGCTGAGATTCAACCATCGGATCATAGACAGATCACCATCCTTCGTACCGACCCGTCAAGAATATCCCGATGGGCCACGCGGTGCCTCTTCATCGGCTATCCGGGGCGTGAAGCACACAACTAAAGATCTGTATATCTCCTTCAATCTGCTCGTGCAACCGGTCCAAGCGATCCTCCGGTCGCCCTACTCTTCGCCACGAACCTCGGCGGTGTAGTTGGGGCTTTCCTTGGTGATGCTGATGTCGTGCGGATGGGACTCCACCAACGATGCACCACTGACGCGGACAAAACGCGCCTCGGTACGGAGTTGTTCAACCGTCTGTGTGCCGCAGTAACCCATCCCCGCCTTGAGTCCACCGACCATCTGGTAAATAAAGTCTGACAATGGGCCACGATAGGGCACACGCCCTTCCACACCCTCGGGCACCATCTTGTCTCGCTTCAAACCCTTCTGGCTGTACCGGTCGGCCGAGCCCTTCATCATCGCGCCCTGCGAACCCATGCCCCGATAAGTCTTGTAACGCCTGCCCTGGTGGATCACCATCTCACCGGGCGACTCATCCAATCCCGCAAATAATGAGCCGAGCATCACACTGGACGCACCGGCCGCAAGAGCCTTGGTGATGTCACCGGAATGACGCACGCCACCGTCAGCAATCACGGGAATACCCACTCCAGAGCTCCCCGCCTTGTCCGCCGCCCGGCAGGCGTTGGCAATCGCCGTCAACTGGGGCACACCCACCCCGGTCACCACCCGGGTCGTGCAGATCGATCCCGGCCCGATCCCCACCTTCACCGCATCCGCCCCCGCCTCGATCAGATCCCTCGCCCCCTGCTCGGTCGCCACGTTCCCCGCCACCACTTCGATGTCGTACTTCTCCTTCACCGCCTTGACCGTGTCGATCACGTTGGACGTGTGCCCGTGGGCCGAGTCCACCACCAGCACATCGACCTCGGCCTGAATCAACGCATCCACCCGATCAAGCTGATGCACCCCCACCGCCGCACCGACCCGCAGCCGACCCCGGTCATCCCGGCAGGCCAGAGGGAACTGCGAGAGCTTCTCGATGTCGCGCATGGTAATCAGCCCGGTCAGGCACATGTCCCCATCAACCAGCAGCAGCTTCTCGACCTTGTTCTTATTAAGGATCGCCAACGCCTGTTCAAGCGTCGTCGTCGGCTCACCGGTCACCAGGTGTTTTGAGGTCATCACCTCGGTGATCGACTGATCGTCTTCGGGGAGGAACATCATATCTCGACGGGTGATGATTCCAACAACCTTCCCGTTGGGCTTGCCGTCCAAGGTGATCGGCACACCCGAGATATTCTGCTCCGCCATAAGCTGGCGTGCCCGGCTGGACGGCGCGTCAGGCGGCAGCGTCACCGGGTCGGTGATCACCCCATTAGCCGACCGCTTAACCTTCGTCACCTCCCGGACCTGCTGGTCGATTGACAGGTTCTTGTGGATAAAACCCAGCCCCCCCTCCTGCGCCAGCGCAATAGCCAACGCGGATTCGGTGACCGTATCCATCGGCGCGGAAAGCAAAGGGATATTGAGCCGGACATTGGCGGTCAGCCATGTGGATGTGTCCGCCAAAGCGGGCACGACCTCACTGCGGGCCGGGGTCAGAAGGACATCGTCGAAGGTGATGCCGTCACAGAGAATCTTGTCTTCCATAGGCCACTGATACCCCCGCAGCGCTTCGGCGTCAAGGCAGGGGAATCTCAGCCGAGCCACGGGGCGGCAACAACGGCGGGCCTGAGCGTAACGAAGGGCCGGGTACCTGTGCGGTTTCGGACGTGCGCAAAGAAAACCGGCCGCCCCGAAGGACGGCCGGTGTTGAGTGTGATTTAAAAGTTAAGCCCAGTGCCGGTCTACCCCGGAGGGCCGAACCCTTTACTTGCTGGAAACCTGGTCATCGCCGGTACCGGAGGACTCGTTATAACCGACCCCCTGGTAGCCCATCAGGGCGTTTGACTTCAGGTCCCAAGTAATCGAGGTATCGGTGACGTCGAACTCGTTGCCGGTTGCGTCCTCCTGGGTGAAGAGCCTGTCGGCCTCGATGTTACCGCCGGAGCCGTACCGGGTGTTCTGTGCGATCTCGCTCTCGAACCCGGCGCTGCCGTCACCACGGCCGATGCTACCGGCCCACTTCTCGTCGTCTTCCGACGTGTGGATGCTGAAGATCTTGTCGTGGTCGCCGTCTGTATCACCGGTGGTGAGCCGGGCACGGTCGGAGATCAGCACCGCCTGGGTGTTGATCGACTGCTTCCACTCACGGGCACGGCCGGACTCGCTGGGACGGATCTTGTCGGTAACAGACGTAGGGCCGGTCTGGTCATCGTGGATGTTCAGCAGGGCGTAGGAGTAGTGGTCGGTCTCGACATCTTCTTCCGTCCACTGCTCCTTGGTCTCAGACGGGCTGATGATGTAATCGCCGCTGAAGTTGTTGTTGTCCAGCATGAGCCAGAACCGGGCCTCTACCGTGCCGCTGTGACCCGACGCGCCGGTGTCCGACGTGTCAACGTCACCGTCGTCATAGATCAAGAAGCCCTTGGTGTTGATACCAGGCAACCTTTCCTTGTTGCCGCTGGCGTAGGTCACCATGCCCTGCACGATGCCGCGGACCTGGGTCGTGTTCTTCATCTGACGTGCCGCACGACGTGCCGCGCCCAGTGCAGGCAGCAGGATGCCGATCAGCAACGCGATGATCGAGATAACCACCAGCAATTCGATAAGTGTGAAACCTTTCGAACGTTTCATTTCATTCGCTCCTAATACAATGTGTAGTGATAAAATCACTGTCGAAACCATTGAACGGTATCGGCCTCGGTGATCTTGAATTCGGGGGGGCCCGTTACTTCCCGCAGACGTCGCCGTCCGCGGCATGGATAGACGGATAATGGCGTGTTAGGCCTTCCCGATACTTCAAGCAATCAATACCGACACGTTCGTCCGGGGTGAAACGCTCACCCCTGTCAAAATCATATCAAACCTGTTCCTGTTTACCTTGCTGGCAAAGCCCCAGATCCTCCACCAGCTATATCTATTGTAGCACAACAAAACAATACCTGCCCCGAACTAACCCGACAGGCCACTATAACCTATTATGACTCGAATTACACATGCTGTTCTATAATATGAGCCGCCCCCGTGTCTAATCGGCATTTTCTAGCCTTGACCCAACCCAAATCAGCCCTACCGCCCCCCAATCCACCTTCGCCCCAAAACCATCAGCCGATACCCCCCTCCCCTGATATCAGGCCCTAACTCTGCCTACCCCCCCACGCAATCGTCCCAGACGCCTAAGACGCACCCCCGCCCTCCGACGAGCGGCCCAGGACATCACCATCCCCGTCGATGGCCTGATCTATCCGCTCTTTGTCGGCGAGATAGACCAGCCCAACCCCGTCGCCTCGATGCCCGGGGTCAGCCAACTACCGATCAATACCGCTATTCAAACCATCAAAGACCTCTCCCGTGACGGCCTGCGCCAGTTCCTCCTCTTCGGCATCACGCCCCAATCTAAAAAAGACGCCGCAGGCAGCTACGCCGCACACTCCGACGCCCCGGTCAACCAGGTCTTGCAAGCCGTGCGCGACGCCGGGCTGGACGTGGTCATGCACGCCGACCTGTGCTTCTGTGAATACACCGACCACGGCCACTGCGGCGTACTCATCGACGGCGCAGACAGTAAGGGCGGCGACCCGTCTGTGGTAGACAACGACCGCACGCTAGCAAACCTCGGCAAGACCGCCGCCGCGCAGGCAACCTTCGGCGCAGACGTCGTCGCACCCTCGGGCATGATGGACGGCATGGTCGCCGCCATCCGCACCGCATTGGATGACGCCAACCATCAACACACCGCGATACTCAGCTACGCCGTCAAATACGCCTCCAACTTCTATGGCCCATTCCGTGACGCCGGCGAAGGCGGCATGGCCTTCGGCAACCGCAAGGGCTACCAGATGGATTTCCGCCGCAGCCGGGAATGGCGTACCGAACTCAACGCCGACATCAAAGAGGGCGCCGACATGGTCATGGTCAAGCCCGCCGCCGCGTATCTGGACATCATCAAAGGTGTGCGTGATGCCTGCGACGTCCCGGTCGTCGCCTATCACGTCAGTGGGGAATACGCCATGCTCCACGCCGCCGCCGACAAGGGTTGGCTGGACCTTAAAGAAACCGCCCTCGAAACCACCTACGCCATCCGCCGAGCCGGCGCGGACATGATCGTGACTTATTTTGCCCCGGACCTGTTGAAGTGGCTGTAGCCAGGGGATAAGGTTCGGCATGATTCAAATCCTCTGGGACACACGCGGATACTTCTTCTGGCTGCTCATGGTTTCCCTGGCGGTCATGATCCTCGAACGCCTCGCACCCTGGCGCCCTAAACAAAAGCTCTTGCGCAGACAGTTCGGCCAAGACCTCCTCTGGCTTATCTTCAACGGCCACTACGCCGG
>JAJDCX010000069.1 GCA_029260615.1 Phycisphaeraceae bacterium
ACAGATGCCGAACATCCCCTAACATGGCCGGTGCCTGACATCAACCGAACATTGACTCAAACAAGGAGCATGACTATGGTAACATCCTCAACCGTTTCCCGAGGCGGCAAGAAGAATGGGAACGCCGCGAGACGAGAAAGAGTACTTTCCATGGCCAAATCTCAGCCCCCCGTCGATAAGTCCGAGGCCGGCCGAAAACTGGCCCTGGAGCGTGCAGTAGCCCAGATCGAGCGGAATTTCGGCAAGGGCTCGATCATGCGTCTGGATGACGACCCCAGCAATATCCCACCCGGGATCTCTACCGGGGCGATCAGCCTGGACCTCGCCTTGGGTGGACGTGGTATCCCCCGCGGCCGGGTCATCGAAGTCTTTGGCCCGGAATCCTCCGGCAAGACCACCCTCAACCTTCACATCATCGCCAGCGTCCAAAAAGCCGGCGGTGTCGCGGCCTTCATCGACGCCGAGCACGCCCTGGACCCATCCTGGGCCAAACGCCTAGGTGTTAATATCGACGATCTGCTGGTCAGCCAGCCCGACACCGGCGAGCAGGCTCTGGAAATCTGCGAACTGCTGGTCCGCTCCAACGCCGTGGACCTGGTCGTGATCGACTCCGTCGCCGCTTTGATCCCCCGGGCCGAGATCGAAGGCGAGATGGGTGATACCCACGTCGGCCTCCAGGCCCGTCTGATGAGCCAGGCCCTGCGTAAGCTCACCGGGGCGATCAATCAGAGCAAGTGCACCGTCAGCTTTATCAACCAGATCCGCGAAAAGATCGGCGTGATGTTCGGCAACCCCGAAACCACCCCCGGCGGCCGGGCCCTGAAGTTCTACTCCTCGGTCCGTCTGGACATCCGCCGTACCGGCAGCATCAAGGACGGCGATGTGGCGGTGGGCAACCGCGTCCGCGTCAAGGTCGTCAAGAACAAGGTCGCACCCCCGTTCAGGCAGGCCGAGTTCGACATCATGTTCGACGAGGGCATCAGCACCACCGGCGACCTGCTGGACCTGGCTGTCGAGGCCGAAGTCGTTCAGAAGTCCGGCGCCTGGTTCAGCTTCAACGAGGTCCGCCTCGGCCAGGGCAGAGAGAACAGCAAGCAGTTCTTCAAGGACAACCCCGACCTGTTTGAGGAAGTCAAACGCCTGGTCCTGGCAGCCAAGGGCATCGGCGATCCGGCAGACGAACCCACCCCAGAACCCGCCGCAGAACTGTCTGACAACGACGAGCTGGTCCCGGTCGAGACCGACGACGAATAGCGATCATCCATCAGATCGTGGTACGATCGTTGATATGGGCGGTCGTACCCGAGACAATCTGACATCAGCCGGTCTGTGGGCGAGTGTGATCCTTCGTGCCCGGGTGGCCACAACACGGTTGGCCGTTTGGACGACAGTTGCTGTAGTGAGTCTGTATGTTGGTGCGAGTAGTTCCGTCATCCGTGCAGATGCAGATGTCGAGGCGGATACCAGTGATAGCTGGGAAGAGCTACTGCATCATGTCACTACGGTTTTGCATCCACCCCTGAACGAAATCAGCGGGATTGTTCGTAGCCGTACCTACCCCGATGTCTGGTGGGTCCACAACGACAGCGGAGACGAGGCCCGCCTGTTTGCGATCAACGCTAAAGGCCAACCGATCATGCCGGCTTGGCGGACTGATAAGTACTTTGGGCAGGAGTTTGAGGAGGGCAAGGAGCCCTGGCCGGGGATCGAGATGTTGAATAGCTCCAATGGCGATTGGGAAGACATCACCATTGATGATGGACGCCTGTATATCGCCGACATGGGCAACAACGGAAACGCCCGGCGCGATCTAGGTTTCTATGTCGTTAATGAGCCCAACCCCGCAGCCATCGACCGGGGGGCTCGGCCGATCTCATTCATCCCCGTTACCTACCCAGACCAGCAAACCTACCCGCCGACGGATTGGCGGTTCGATTGTGAGGCGGTGTTCGTCCATCAGGGGCAACTCTACCTGTTGACCAAGTACCGGGCAGACGGGCGAGTGGACAAGATTACCTACGGCACCAGCCTTTACCGGCTCGATACCACCCATACCGACAAGGAAAACGAGCTGACCCTTGTGAGCCGGGCGGATGACCTGCGCATCATCCCGACCGCAGCCGATCTGTCCCCCGATGGCCAGCGTCTTGCGGTCCTCAGCTACGACGGGGTGTGGGGCTTTGAGGCGGCGGATGGAAGCGACGATTGGCTGGCCGGCAGTGTCTGGCGGTTAGCCCTGCCCCCGCACCAGCTAAAACAGGCCGAGGGGCTCTGCTGGGACGACGCGACCACGCTGCGTATCACCAATGAGCAGCGAGACATCTTTACGCTAGATGCCGGGCTGTTGCAGCCGGTACGATGAAATCACCGATTGAGATCAGACATGGCAGGACCGGATTACATCGTGGACATCGACGGGCTTAAGCCACCGGTATCTCAGCAGGCTGACCGTGAGAGTTTCCGTGGTCGACCTTGGCTGGCGGTGCAATGGAAATGTTGCTCGGTGTATAGCCGTATCTACCGCAACAAGGCGGGCACGATGTACGAGGGAAAATGTCCCAAGTGTGGCACGCCCGTGTCCGCTAAAGTCGGGTCTGGCGGGACGTCCAAGCGATTCTTCGAGGCGTCGTGAAGCGGCGGGGGGCCGTACTACATCGGGTGATACTGGTTGCGCAGCTCCGTGATGCTGTCGGGCAGTCCGACGATCGTCAGCCGATCGCCTTGCCGCAGGATCGTATCGCCCCGGGGGATAATCATTTCTCCTCCACGATCAACGATGGCCACCAAACTCCCCTCCGGCAGAGGCAGGTCACGCAGGGGCTGATCGATCAGCGCGGTGCTGGGCCTGTTCACATCAAGCACTAGTTGCATGAACCGCTCTTCATGGAGCAATGCTTCCTTGAGTTTGCGTTCGTCATCGGTGGCGAGCCACTTGGGCATGAAGTGCTCGTCATCGACGTGCTGGGCAACCTGGGCGAGGATACGCAGGTGCAGCGCAGCGTCGTCCTCCGGGCTGACCAGGAAGATGGCGGCGTAGATGGTCTGGTCTTTGCCGTGGTCGGTGAGGTTGTGGTCGACCTCGACGCTAACACCCTTGGGGGTTCGGACCAGGACCATCAGCGCGTGGTCCAGGCCGGGCATCCGAACATGCGGCAGGGCGACGCCCTTGGAGACCGGGGTAGCGCCGACCCGTGTGCCTTCCATGATGGTGTCCGCTAACTGCCCGGCACTGATCGGCAGATGGATCGCCAGCTTACTCGCGGCTTTATTGACGATGTTTTCAAAGGTGGTTTCGTCAGACTCATTGATGACCGCAGCGCGGGCGACGATCTGGTCGTAGGGGTCGTCGATCCGCAGGCCTTTTTCTTTGAGGATGCCGCGGAGTTCGCGGTCCAGCCCGGCGTACTGGCGTTGTCCAAGCCGGGCGAACAGGTGGTAGATCGCGCCGCCGCGCTCGACTCGGCTCTGTGCGTAGTAAAAATACCAGATGATTCCTAGAAGGATCAGCCCTGCGGAAAACAGCATCGGCAGTAGCCCCATCATCACGATATAGGCTGCCGGCCCAGCTATCCCTGCCAGGTGCAGCCAGGGGTACCACGGCGAACGGAAGCCCGGGTCGTAAGACTCGATCTTGCTTTCCCGCATCACGATCACTGCCAGTGAGTTCAGCGCGAACAAGAGCAGCATGAACGAGCTGGCCAGCTTGGCGATCTTGGTCGGGTCCAAGGTGGTGACACACAGCAGCACCGCTGAGGTTGTGAGGATCACCCCGTTTTGTGGGCTTTGAAATCGGTTGAGTTTTCGGAATAACGAGGGCAGCAGGTGGTCTCGGCCCATCGCCAAGGGGTAACGTGAAGCGCTGAGGATTCCCGCGTTGGCCACCGACAGGAACGCCAGCAACGCAGCACCGGTCATGACGACCGCGCCCCATCGCCCGGCAATCGCTTCTGCCGCGTCGGCGACCGGGATCAGGCTTGGGGCATCACCGGCGTACAGCACCTGTGGGTCGACCACGCCCACGATGATGAACGTCCCGATTCCGTAGATCAGCACCGCCGTGATTAGCGCGAACAGGATGCCCAGCGGCAAGGTCCGTTCAGGGTCTTTGGCCTCTTCCGCCACGCTGGCGACCTTGGTCACCCCCATGTAACTGATGCAGACCATCCCCGAAGCCGCGAAAATGTTCTCCGCACCCGAGTCGAAGAAGCCGTTGAAATAGGCGTACTGAATATCATTGGTGCCGTCTACCACGAACCCGACCAGCAGGAACAACAGAAGCACAACCAACACGGTCTGCACCGCGCTGGACTTACCCGTGCCAAGCAGATTGATAATCCCGAATGCCACTGCCAGGCCCGCAGCCAATGGGATCATCGGGACTTCGGGCAGGAACACCGCCAGGTAAGCTCCCACACCGATCAAGGCGAAGGACGTCTTGAGCACCAGTGAGCACCATGTGCCCATCCCACTAATCGTCCCGGCCAGCGGCCCGAGGCTTCGGTCGATGAAGTAATAGACGCCGCCTGCCTTGGGCATCGCGGTCGCCAATTCGATCTTCGCTAGCATCCCCGGCATCAAAGGCACCAACGCCAGCAGGTAGCTGAGGATCACCGCCGGTCCTGCATCTGCCGCCGCCAGCCCCGGCAGCAGGAAAAAACCCGAACTGAGTGTCGCCCCCGTTGCCAACGTGTAGACGTTGAACAGTGACAGGCTTTTCTTGAGTTTTTTGGATTCGTTGAGGATGGCCATAATTTAGATGTGAGGCATTCTATCAATCAGGGTGTCGTCGTGGTGCCGCCTGTAGAAAGGGGCTCGATGTTTTGCCGCTCGGCCTTAGGGGCGTGTGTCGACAGGCCAGGAGGTGATTTGCCGATCCAGCGTCCGGCATCCATCAACACTCTTTGGTCGTCGTCACTGACCACGGCATCGGGTAAGAACAATTCATCAAACACTATCGGTGAAAGGCTGTCTCGGTCCAGTAGGAGCCACGAAACGTTGTATTGCTCGATCAACGCAGAGCGGTCCCAGTGCGGTGTATCGGGTGAGAAGAACCGATAGGTATCGTCTAGTCGTTCACGCTGATCGGGTGTGAAAAATTCCAGGTGCAATGCACTGACCACCCGCCCACCAAACGACGGCACGGGCCAGCCGGTCAGCGGTTCGGCCAGCACCACGTCACCCGTCTTGATATGAGGTGTCAGAAGGGCTTCGTAGCCTTCCCAATAGTGTGGTTGTTTATCCTCTTTGCCGAGCATCGGTGATACCCACTTCCGCGCCAGGTGCGGTTCACGCATTACTTGCCAGATATTAGGTAATGCCAGCACGACGATCAGGCCCGCGATCAATGTTTCAGACATCGCCTTACTCATCGTGGCCCGGTCGCGATCAAGTAATTGTTTGACCCGCTTGGGCCAAGTCCGTAGATCACTAGCCCCCACGCGGTAAAGGAACACGCCCACAGCGGCCTGGGGAAAGATCAACCCAGCCAGCGGTAGCCGGGCCAAGGTCGGCGAGCCAGTCGCCGCGCCCACGAAAGCGACCCCCAGCAGGCCGACGGTTGCCAGCAAGGCCGTGCGGATAAACGGATCATCGCGCATCGGCAGCGCGGCTACCGACGCCAATATCGCAGGCAGGCACCAGACAAGAAGCATCAACTTAAAGATCGTGGGGTTGAACCAGAACCACGGGGCGGGGGAATGTCCAAGCACGGCAAGGAAGTCATACCACGGCCACGCCGCCGCGATGGCGAACGCCAAGCCACAGGCAACACCCGCCGCAATCACACGGGCTTGGCTGTTACGGCTGCTCCCAACCGCAGTGACAAATAATCCAAACACACCCATCACACCGCTCATGCCGTGGGACAACAACGCAAGCGCCAGGAGTAATGCGGCCCCCACAGTGAATCCGATCAGCCCCCGTCCCTTGGCGCGGGACAGCCACGCCCAGGTAAAGATCACGATCGGCATGGCGAACGCCGAGGGGTTGACCTGGTGCCAGGGCAGGTCGCTTAGGGCGTTGCTGTTGGCATACCCCGGTGGTTGGCCGTAGAGGAAGATGAGCGAGAGCAGAACCAGCGGCGCAGCCGGATCGAGTCCGTAACTACGCAGCCACCACCACAGCGCCATAAGCAACAGCAACGTGTTCACCGCCGCCGCACCACTGAGGACATCGTAGGCGGCGATGCCGGTGGATCCGGCGATCACTGCCAGCGTCACCGAGTACGGCGAGTACCTGATCGTGGGTTCATCGGTGGCATAGGTTGGGTTGCCCGGCCGCCAGAGATTGTGTTCCAAGGCCAGCACCGCCCGGTGGTGTTCCCATGCGTCGGCGTCGAGCCGTTCCGACCGGTTGCCTGTCAACGCAGCCACATAAACCAGGATCAACAACGAAAGCAGCAGATAGACCCAGGGCCACCTGTGTCGGGTCGGCACAACAAGGCTGCCATCCGCGTCGGTCGTCGTGTCAGTTGCCGAATCCATGCGCGGAAGTGTACCAGATACACACCTCGGCCCGGGTGAGTCTACACGCCGTTTGGATGGTCCTTGGTCATCCGTTTCTTATACGTCAGAGGCCGCCAGGTTCAATTCGGCGCGGAATTCGGTCGTAGACTCTGCAGCGATAGCCCGCTGGCGGATGCCGGCGTCTTGGAACGTGCGTGCGAACAGGCTTAACAACTCGATCTGTGCGTCGTGGTCCGACTCGGGGGTCAGCAGAAGGCACACCAGATGCGCAGGGCGGCCGTCCTGCGAATCAAAATCGACGCCCGGGACGCTGCGCCCAATGACCATGAGGGGCTTTTTCAGTTCTGCCAATCGTGCGTGGGGAACAGCCAACCCGTCAGGCAGCCCGGTGTGCATGGCCCGTTCTCGTTCCAGTGCGGTTTGAGTAATCAACTCCGGGTCCAGCCCGGTCAACTCGGCACCCCGTGCAGCGAGTTCCGCGATGGCCTCTGACGGGGTAACCGACTTCATGTGGATCAGGATTTGCCGGTCTGTCATGATGTCCGCCAGCCGAAGCTGGGTCTTCAGTTTCAGCACCATCTGCATCGCCGGGCCGGAGAACAGGCTGGTCGTCAAGGCCATGATGACCACCGCCACAAGCAAACCCTCGCCGATGAGCCCGGCCTGGAACGCCATCTGGCCGAGGATGATCCCTACCGCGCCCTGACAGGTCATCCCAAACGCCGTCGCCCAGCTTTCACGTCGGCTCATCCCAGCCAACTTCGCACCCAGGTAACACCCGCCGGATTTGCCTATGAACGCTACAGCCAGCACCAGCACCACCGCCATCGGGTCGAAGCTACTGATGAAGTTGATACGCAGCCCGATGCTCGCGAAGAAGATCGGTGCGAAGAAATTGGTCACGAACTGATGGATCGTCTCGCGTGTCCGCTCACGCAACCGGGGCGAATCCCCGATCGCAACCCCCGCGATGAACGCACCGAAGATCGAGTGGATCCCAAGAGACTCCGTGATCGCGGCGCACCCCAACGCGACAACCGAAACAAAAGCCAGTACACCCCCCGGCCAGCTCCACCTGGATTGGATGTAGGGCAACGCCTTATGGCACAGCCACCGCCCCAGCGTAATCATGACCCCCAGGAAGAGCAGCGTCAGCGTGATCGTTGTCACCACCGACATCTGCGGCCCTGCCAGGGTGTCCGATGGCAACAACGCCAGGACCACCGCAAATCCGATCCACCCGACAAGGTCGTTGAGCATCGCCGAAGAGATAATCAGCATCCCCAGATCGCTTTTCGCGAGGTTCATGTCCATCAGGATCTTTGCGATGACCGGCAGAGCCGTGATCGATACGGCGATCCCTACGAAGATCGCGAACGGCAACGGCGCCGCCTGTCCACGCGGCCCGGCACCCAGCACGTCAGGTAAACCATACGCCAAGCCAAATCCCAGGATGAACGGCAGAGCCACCCCCAGCAAACTCACATACGCGGTTGTCTTGCCTTGCCGACGGACCGTTGAAAGATCAACCTCCAGCCCGACAACCAGCAGCAGCAACGTCGCGGAGATGACGACGAACCCATCCAACGCGATCCGCCCGGGTTGCGCCGCAGATATGGGGAATAACCATTCGAGCGCCTCCGGGCTGATATATCCCAAGACCGTGGGCCCAAGCAACACCCCCGCCAGGATCTCACCAAGAACCGCTGGTTGCTTGAGCCGCCTGGCTAACTCGCCCAACAAACGGGATATCCCCAGAAGGACCGCCAACGCGACCATTAACCGGGTGATATCGGCTGGGTTTAATGATGCGGCGGCTAGTATCTGCATGGCTTGAGGTCTCGGGGGCATGGCTCCGGGCTCAGTGGCTATAAACCGGGTGACAAGATAGCTAATTTAGAGGGGATTGGCTCCTCATTGGGGAGTATTTCTGTCCGAGATATGCCTTGATCCAGCCAGCACGAGTCACGGCAACTGCTTTTGTCTGTGGTCGTGTGCTAGAATAGAAGTATGACGGAGGGCTTGCACGAGAATCAGAATCCACCTTCGGCCGCCACGCGGTGTGTGGTGCTTATCTGTCCCGGTGGGATGGCCCCTGTGGATCTACTCGGTGGGCTCTCCAAGCGGGGGGTCAGTTCACAAGTTGTCGCCGACCCGGCGGACGTGATGCTCGAATTGGCCAGGCAGCAAACCGGCGCACTGGTCGTGGTCGATCCAACGCGACAGCCCGGCTTGGTCGACCTCATCGAAGCGGTCAAGGCCTACCACCCGCGCACGGTCCGGTGGGGCTATCAGTCGGCACACCCCACGGGCAAGGCGCAGCTTCAACCCTTAAACGGCCGACCCGCCGGTGATACGACTCTTGCTAACCCCCAGCCGATATCTCTACGCTCAGAACCCTCCCCGGAAATTTCGGTCACATCCCCGTCCCCGCTTGGCCGTGTCCAGGACCCGATGCCGCCGGACCGTATCCGGTCGTTGATTGTTAAGGTTCAGGGCCCCGCAGAGGTTGGCGAACCGCTGATAAGTGAAGAAGAACTCGCGATGCTGCTGGGCCCGGTCCCCGAAGAGTTTGGGGGCGAGTCATGAACGAACCCTTAACCACCACGGGCGATCGCACACCCCGGGCCACGACCCACCAGAACGGCCACACCCAACGCATCATCGTCGTCGGCGGCACCGAGGCATCTGACCGCCTCGCAGGTTTGATCGACAACAACGGCATGCGCTCCAAGGTCGTGCCCTCATACCTCTCGGCGTTGGGGGAAGTTTCCAAGAGGCCAGCGGATATTGTTGTCGGCCCCGTCAACGTCCTGAACGGCTCGATGAATGCAATCGTCCGTAGCCTGCGAACACTCGCGCCGGGTACCCGGCTGGTCGCGCTGGGTAATCAAGACGGTGCCACGTTGAGTGAGCAGGCCGTAGCCGCAGGGTTTGATGACTGCCTGGTCGGACCGATCGGCCTGGAAGCGCTCGACCGCCTGATTGGCATCCACCGTTCGCAAGTAACTCAAAGCCCGGCGCATACCCAAGTGAATCCTCTGCCGGACAACAACGGCTCTTCACAACCCGACGCGACTAACCCCGGCGATGCACCGCCTGATTCTTCCCTATCAGAGGAACTGGGCGATATCGATCTGGTCGATTCGCTTCTAGCCGGCCAAGGCGGGCTGGCGTCCGTGGCGGTCCGTTTAATCCAATCACAATCCGGCCTGCACGGCGTGGGCCTGCGCCCGGCTGATGGCGAATCACCGCAAGGTGACGCTTCAGTCTTCGTGACTTATCAGGGCCGACGTCTTGGCCAACTCCACGCCCCTCACCCGGCAACGGCCGAGCAGCTTGAACCCTGGGCCGACTGGTTGGCGAGGTGGTTAGCGCTTGGCGATCAGGTCACCGAGCTTAACGACATGGCGTTGCGCGATGAACTCACTGGCATCTGGAACCGCCGATACTTCAACCGTTTCCTCAAACGCATCCTCCACCGCGCCGCCACCGACCGATCCCAAGTCACGCTGCTGATGTTCGATATCGATGACTTCAAGCTCTACAACGACAAGTACGGCCACGCCACCGGCGACGAAGTCCTAAGCGAAACCGCCCGGCTGATGCTCTCGGTGGTGCGCGAACACGACGTCGTAGCCCGTATCGGTGGGGACGAGTTCGCTGTCATCTTCTGGGACAATGAAAAGCCGCGTAAGCCCAACAGCGAACACCCCCAGGACGTCGTTGCCGCCGCACGCAGGTTCCAGGACGCCATCTGCTCGCACCGCTTCCCCAAGCTCTTGGACAAGGCCATGGGCCGGCTTACGGTGTCCGGGGGGTTGGCCTGTTTCCCCTGGGACGGCCGCACACCCGACGAGCTGCTCGCCCGGGCCGACGCCATGGCCCTGCAATCCAAACGCCAGGGGAAAAACGCCATAACCTTCGGTACCGGCTCCAAACGACCCTGCCCCGAAGAATAATCCCGACTGGGCGATCCCCTCGACAAGCGGTATCACAAGGGCTTACGTCCGTGGCAGGGCGAAACTTCAATTATTTCTCCCCAGTGCCCCCCGTCATCCGTCGGAATCTGTAAAGTACCGACAATCGGCATTGCCTTTACGGGCAAACTGGCTGATAATTCCCCGCTCGATCCACACACAGCCTCCCACAGCTAAAAAGGGCCACCCTCTATGTCGTTTGACTCCACCATCCAGGCCAAGGCCATCAGCATCACCCGGCTCAGCTACGAAATGACCGCCTCCTCCGGCTCGGGCCACCCCACGACCTGTGCCAGCCTCGCACACATAGTCTCGGTCCTGATGTACCAACACATGCGATACGAGCCCGTCAACCCCGGGCACCCAAGCAGCGACCGTCTGGTCCTCTCCGAAGGCCACGCCGTCCCCATCGTCTACGCCGCCTGCGCCGACCTGGGCATCCACATAGGCAAAGATAAAGACAACCTCCGGGCGATGACCCGCGAAGACGCGATGGCCCTGCGTGAGATCGACTCCGTGGTAGATGGCCACCCCAACCCAGCCGAGGGCTTCCCCTTCTTCGACACCGCCACCGGCTCCCTGGGCCAGGGCCTCTCACACGCCGCCGGCCTCGCCGCCGCTGCCAAGATCGACGGCCTGGACAAACGCATCTTCTGCATCATCGGCGACGGTGAATCGCGTGAAGGTCAGATATGGGAAGCCGTCGACTTCATCAAGGACCACAACCTCAAAGCCATCTGCACCATCTTCAACTGCAACGCCTACGGCCAGGCCGACAAGGTCAGTGACCAGCAGTCCGCCAAAACCACCGCTAAAAAACTCGAGGCCGCCGGCTACACCGTCCTGGCCATCGACGGGCACAGCCCATCGGCCATCCAGGACGCGCTCTCCCAGCACGCCCAGGCACAGTTCGACCCACAGGCCGCGCCCATCGCCATTGTCGCCAAGACCCAAAAGGGCTGGGGCAGTGCTTCCCAGCAGGGCCAGGGCCACCACGGCAAGCCCGCCGTCGGCGGTGAACTGGCCAGTGCCATCGAAGAGCTCGAAGCCACCGGCCGATCCCTCGGTGCCGCCGCCGACTCCGCGCTGAAGATCGGCATGATGTCGCCGAAAAAACCCGAACACCCCCAGCCACAGCCCGTCATCGGATTCAACGACGCCATGCAGCAGTTCGGCCTCGGCGACGCCCTCGCCAAGGGCAAGTACGCCACACGCCGAGCCTACGGCGTAGCGCTGCGTGCCTTGGGTCTTGCTAACCCTAATGTCGTCTCACTCGACGCAGACGTCAGCAACTCGACCTTCGCGGATATGTTCGCCAATGACGAAACCCTCGCCGATCGTTTCATCGAGTGCCGCATCGCCGAGCAGAACATGTTCTCCGTCGCGGCCGGCCTAAGCGCCGGCGGGAAGATCCCGTTCGCCTCCACCTTTGCCAAGTTTGTGGTCCGCGGTTACGACCAGATCGAGATGGCTGTCAACAGCGGTGCGAACTTCAAGGTCGTCGGATCCCATGCCGGCATCTCCCTCGCCGCCGACGGCCCAAGCCAGATGTCACTCCCCGACATCGCATGGTTCCGCTCTTTCGCCACCATGCAACGACAAAACGGCACACCCGGGTTCTACGTCCTCCAGCCCTCCGACGCCTACCAGGCCTACGCACTCACACTCGCCATGGCCGAGTACGACGGCCCCTGCTACATGCGGACACTCCGGCCTGACACCGAGTTCCTCTACGGTGAAAACGACACCTTCACCCTCGGCGGCCACGAAGTCCTCACCGAAGGCCGTGACCTCCTGATCGTCGCCTCCGGCTACATGGTCCACGAAGCCAACAAGGCACTGGACGACCTCGACGCACAAGGCATCGACGCCACACTCGTCGATCTGTATTCGCTCCCCTTCGACGCCGACGCCATCCTCGACCTCGCCAACGAAAACAACGGCATGATCCTCACCCTCGAAGACAACTACGGCGGCGGCATCGGCTCGGCCATCGCTGACGCCGTTGCCGAAGATGGCGGCGGATTCACCGTCCACCAACTCTACGTCAAGAACCTCCCCAAGTCCGGCAGAACCACCGACGACGTCATGAACTACTGCGGCGTCAGCGCCAAGCACATCGTCGAAAAAGCCATGGCCATGCTCGAACTCTCTGCGACTTGATACAGATAAACCACCAATCTAAATACCCTAACGCTCACACCAGCCCGGCGTGAGCGTTTTTCATTCTCGGGATCGCATGGCTGGGCCGTGGTGTGCTATGCTTTCCCCGTGATCGAACTCATCACCGAGACATTCCGTGATCTGATCTCGCGCGGCGGGGTAGTGATGTGGCCGTTGCTGGCGTTGAGCCTGCTGTCGGTGACGCTGTTGTTTGAGCGTTGCTGGTTTTTTATCAGGACCAACCGTCCCGGCAAGGTGTTGCGGGGCCGTGCGATGGCACGCAGCCTACGGCTCAACGACCGGGCCGGTGCTAAGGCGATCGCTCAAACCGACGGGGGGCTGTATGGGGACGTGGTTTTACGCCTGCTTGGTGAGCCTGTGACCGAGGCGGCGGCGATGGATGTCGTCGAATCCCAACGGCCCAGGCTCGAACGCTTCATGCCCACGCTCTCCACGATCATCACCGTCGCCCCGATGCTCGGCATCCTCGGGACGGTGCTGGGGATCATCTCAAGTTTCGAGTTATTGTCCGACCAGGCCGCGACGGTCGATCCCCGTTCGGTCAGTCAGGGGATCGCCGAGGCCTTGATAACCACCGCTGCCGGGCTGGTGATCGCCATCTTCACGCTCTTCCCCTATAACTCTCTACGTGCCCAGATCGACCGGAGCCTCTCGGCCATCGAATCCCTGGCGTGGGCGGCAGTGGCAGGCCAGGACAAGGGCGGCCAGATCCAGGCCCAGTCGGGCCCTGACAAGGCGGATACAATTAATCCGCATCAGTCTTGATATCGTGGGTTGATACTGTTTGGCAGGAGAGGGTTGACCGATAGTTTAGGAATACAAGCAAACGGCGTGTGGGGTTAGCCCCACGCCGAAGTAGTGACCGATAAGATCCAAGGATTTGACATGCTTCACCCAAGTCAGGCTCGCATTCATAGTTTCGAAGTTGTTCCGTCGCTTCCCAAGTCGTTGCAGCCGTTGTTGCGGATCGCCAATAACCTCTGGTGGACCTGGCACCCCGAGGCGGTGGACCTGTTCGTCCGACTTGACCGCGACCACTGGCAGGCCAGCCATCACAACCCCGTGAAGATGCTGGGCACCGTTTCACAGGAACGCCTCGATGAAGTGGCGAAAGACGCGGGGTACATCACCTCCCTGTCCCAGGCCATCACCAACCTCGAGCGCCACATGACACGCACCCCTTGGTTAGAGTCGGTCGGCAAGGAATCTGACGGCTACACCATCGCCTACTTCTGCGCCGAGTTTGGCATGACCGAATCATTGCAGATCTACTCCGGCGGCCTTGGCTGCCTCGCAGGAGACCATCTTAAAAGCGCCAGCGAATTGGGGCTGCCCCTGGTCGCTGTCGGGCTGCTCTACCGCAACGGCTACTTCCAGCAATACCTCAACGCCGACGGCTGGCAACAGGAATACACCCCCGACCTGGACTTCTCCAACCTCCCGGTCAACCCGGTTAAGGACGACGCCGGCGAGCAGATCAAAGTTTCCGTCCGCCTCCCCGGCCGAGATGTCCACATCGCGCTATGGAAGGTCGAGGTCGGGCGCATCCCCTTGTACCTCCTGGACACCAACCTCCCCGAAAACTCCGAAGCAGACCGCCACATCACCAGCCAACTCTACGGCGGCGACATGGAACTGCGCATCAAACAAGAAATCGTCCTGGGCATCGGCGGTGTGCGTGCCCTTGAAGCGATCGATATCCGCCCCGATGTCTGTCACATGAACGAGGGCCACTCCGCCTTCCTGTCCCTGGAGCGCATCCGACGGATCATTGAGGACCACGGCGTGAACTTCGACGAGGCCCGTCAACTCGCCTCCGCCAGCCACGTCTTCACCACACACACACCCGTCCCAGCAGGGATCGACCGTTTCCCTCAGGACATGATCCAGCGATACTTCAAGCACTTCCACGACTCGCTGGGCCTGGATATGGAAGGCTTGTTGGCGCTCGGCCGTGAAAACGTCTACGACAAAAATGAGTTCTTCTCGATGGCAGTCCTCGCCATCCGCACCAGCCAGTGGGCCAACGGTGTCAGCCGATTGCACGGCGAAGTCAGCCGACAGATGTGGAACAACATCTGGCAGGGCGTCCCCGAAGACGAAGTTCCGATCACACACGTCACCAACGGCGTACACGCACGGTCCTGGCTGTCCGGCGACCTGATCTACCTGTTCGATCGCTACCTGGGGGCACGTTGGCAGAACAACCCCGCCGACCACGCCGTCTGGCAGGGCGTCGAGAGCGTCCCCGATGAAGAACTCTGGCGCGTCCATGAACGCCGCCGCCGCCACCTGATTAACTGGACCCGTGAAAAACTCGCCGAACAACTCAAAGCCCGCGGCACCAGCCCCGACCAGATCAAGACAGCCTGCGATGCGCTGGACCCCTCGGCACTGACTATCGGATTCGCACGCCGATTCGCCACCTACAAACGCGGCACGCTATTGCTGCGTGACCTTCAGCGAATCCAGAAACTATTAACCGACGTCAAACGACCGATCCAGATCCTGGTCGCGGGCAAGGCCCACCCGGCCGACGGCGGGGGCAAAGACCTGATCCGTCAGATCGTGCAGATCGCCGCCCAGTCCGACGCGGGCTACAAGATCGTTTTCATCGAGAACTACGACATCCACGTTGCACGCAACCTCGTGCAGGGATGCGACGTCTGGCTGAACACCCCGCGCCGGGGGATGGAAGCCTCCGGCACAAGCGGCATGAAATCTGCGCTCAACGGCGGGCTGAACTGCTCGATCATGGACGGCTGGTGGGACGAGGCATTCGAAACCGACCTGGGTTGGTCCATCGGACGCGGTGAGGACTACGCCAATCCTGCCACCGCCGACGAGCTGGAAAGCCACGCACTCTACGACCTGCTCGAAAAAAACATCATCCCGCTTTTCTACGACCGCGACAGCCACGACGTCCCCGTGAAGTGGATCGCGAAGATGAAAGCCTGCATCACCAAGCTCGCACCCCAGTTCAACACCAACCGCATGGTCCAGCAATACACCGAAAACCTCTACCTCCCCGCGCTGAAGAAGGGCCGCTTACTCGCGGCAGATGAACTCGGCGGCGCGGTCGCACAGGCCAAGCAGGTAGCACGCCTCCGCGACAACTGGTCGGCATTGAAGGTTGTGGACGTTAAGGCCGACACCGCAGAACCCCTGGGTGTGCGAGAATCCCTGGAAGTCTCCGTCACTGTCCATCTCGGGGAGATCCAGCCCGACGAGCTACGCGTGCAGGTCTACAGCGGCCGACTCGATAACGAGGCACGACTCGTAGACGCGATCCACGCAGACATGACACACAGCAAAGACCTCGGCAACGGCCAACACCGATACACCGGCAGCGTCTGTATCAACACAAGCGGCCGCCACGGCTTCGCCGTCCGCATCGTCCCCGGCGGCAAGATGTTCGACGGCATGGTCGTCCCCGGCCTGATCCACTGGGACGCACAACCCACCACCGCGCCAAAGACAAAGAACAAACCCGAGCACGAAAAGGTCGCATAGCAGGCGTCTTTAGTGACACTGGCTGATCAATGTGCCTTTTGTCGTGGCTATGGGTGTGCCCGGACATCCCACCCTCTTTAGTGGGTTGTACTTGGCCTGATCGCCTACAATACCGCCCATGCGTGAGCTCGAACTGCTATCGCACATCTACCGATCCAACCCCACCCTCCCCGTGGGTGTCACGATTCCCCCCGGCGATGACATGGGGGCTGTGACACTCGGTGGGGCGAGTGTTTTAGTCACCGTTGACCAGGTCGCCGACGGGGTCCATGTAGACCTCGCCAGCACGCCCATCGAAAAGGTCGGCCGTAAAGCCATCACACGCAACCTCTCGGACGTCGCCGCCATGGCCGCCAAACCGGTTGGTGCGGTCGCCGCCGCCTGCCTGCCCAAGGGTTTCGGCCAAGACATGGCCAAGGCTCTTTTCGATGCGATGCACGCCTCCGCCGAGAGTTTCAACTGCCCCTTGATTGGCGGAGATATCTCGATGTGGGACCAGCGGTTGATCCTGACCGTCACAATCTTCGCCGAACCCGACGGGATCGATCCGGTGTTACGCAGCGGCGCGCAGGTCGGCGACGTGATCTATGTCACCGGCCAACTCGGCGGGAGCATCATCACTCTGGACGACCCACCCGGCTACACGCACCACCTGGACTTCACCCCCCGCATCGACCTCGCCCGCAAGCTCGCCGCGGACCCGACCACCCGCCCCCGCGCCATGATCGACCTAAGCGACGGATTGGGTTTGGACCTCCCACGAATCTGCGAACAAAGCGGCGTCTGCGCCCAACTCGATACAGACAGACTCCCGATCAGCCCCGCCGCACACCTCGCAGCCCAACGATCCGGCCAACCCGCATGGCAACACGCGCTGGGCGACGGAGAAGATTACGAATTGTGTTTCACCGCACCCCCCGGCACCTTGCCTGATGAAGTAGAAGGCGTCCCGATCACCGAAGTAGGCCGAATCGTCGCACAACGGCCTGGCTCCCGCATGACCGTCCATCTGCCCGACGGCACGCTCGCCGACACCGCCGGCCTCGGTTGGGAGCATCTGGGATGACCGGCAACGACTCAACCATCCAGTTGGTTTCGACCAGCGTCGAGCAGACGATGGCGATCGCCGAGACAGTGGCAAAGGCCGCCACACCCGGCGATCTTGTTGGGCTCATCGGCGAACTAGGGGCCGGCAAGACCCAGTTCGTCCGAGGCATGGCCGTAGGCCTGGGTATCTCGCCGCGTAAAGTCTCCAGCCCGACGTTCGTGTTCCTTCAGGAATACCCCGTGGACGACACCGACACCGACTCGCTGGTGTTGGTTCATATCGACGCTTACCGCCTGGTTGGCGTGGACGATCTGCAATCAATCGGCTGGGACGGCAACGCCCAGGAGCTGCGCCACGGAGCGGTCTTAGCCGTCGAATGGGCCGACCGGATCACGGATGCACTCGGTGCGGACTGGTTAGAGGTCGCCTTAGAACACACAGACGCGGGGCGAACCATCACACTCTCGCCTCACGGCCTTTGGCGGGATAAGATGCCGGTGCTTCGCCAAGATTTAAACAACATCACCCAACCCGAACAAGCCTAAAGCCGATGGTCGCACAAGCCCAGAACAACCCGAAGAATCAATGCCCGATCTGTAGCGAGCCGACCACCCCCGACGCCGCCACATTTCCATTCTGCAGCGAACGTTGCCAGAAGATCGACCTGGGCAAATGGCTCGATGGCAAGTACATCATCAGCCGATCAATCGAAGAGAGCGATCTTGAAGAAGGGGGGTAAGCAGAAACCGGATGTGTCAGCGGCCTGTTTATAATAGATAAAATGAGCCCGTATTTCTCACGCCTCATCCGTCTTCGGCTTCCTCTGCCTGTTCCGCCTTCCGCGCCTCGGGGCTGATCCCGTAAATCACAAACCGGTGACTCACCGGGTCGAACCCGTGCTCTTTACAAAGCCGGTTACGCAGCTCGGTCAGTTCCGCGGCCGAGAACTCGATGATCGTGTTAGTCTCAACACAAACCAGATGGCCCTTGGGCTCCTTGCCAAAGGAAAGCCGGTAGTGTGCCTGGCGTGAGTCGATCAGCACCTCGGAGATGATCTTCGCTTCCAGCAGATGCTTAAGCGTGCGGTAGATGGTTGCCTTGCTCACACGGTGGTCGGCTCCCCGCATCTCCTGCAACAACTCATCGGCCTCAAACACGCCCGGCTTCGCCAGTACCGCGTCGAGGATTAACGCCCGCTCCGTGGTGAACTTCAATCCCTGACGCTTGAGGAACCGCCGAAAAATCGCGCACAGCGGCAAGATCATCTGGTCGTCGGCTGCGGCGGGGGGGGCCTTACTCATGCCCTTATTGTAGCCACCCAACACCCCCACGGATAGGACGGGTGGCCCCCCGGCGAAGACACTGCTATCTTGCCCGGTCGGTATCACTTTTACACACCGACCCAGGAGTGACAGCGTGGCAGAATCGGCAATCGGCGTGGGTTTGATCGGATGCGGAACCGTCGGCGGCGGCGTCGCAAAACTGCTGCGCGAGCAGGCCGAGGTCTACGCCCAAAGGATCGGCAGACCCATCGTGCTGCGCCGGTTACTAGACAAGGAAAAGAACCGGGTTATCCAGTCCGGCCTGGCTGATGCCAACATCGTCACCGATGATGTCGATTCATTCTTCGATACCCCGGACATGCAGATCGTGATCGAGTTGGCCGGCGGGACCGGTGCCGCAAGCGTCTTTGTCCGCCGCGCTTTGGAAGCCGGCAAGCACATCGTTACCGCCAACAAAGCCCTACTCGCCGAGCAAGGCCCCGAACTCTTCGCCCTGGCACGCAAACACAACGCAAGCATCGCGTTCGAGGCATCCTGCGGCGGGGGGATCCCTTGCGTCACCTCCCTGATGTTCGGTCTCATGGCCAACCGCATCGACGGGCTCTACGGCATCCTCAACGGAACATGCAACTACATCCTCACCGAGATGACCGGCAAAGGAAAAACCTACGGCAAGGCCCTCACCGATGCGCAGGAGTTGGGCTACGCCGAGGCCGACCCGACCCTCGATGTCACCGGCGGAGACACCGCACACAAGATCGCGATCCTGGCGTCACTCGCCTTTGGCGTAAAAATCACCGACGATCAGGTCCCCGCATGGGGGGTCGATCAACTCGACCTGAACGACCTGAACTTCGGTGCCGAGTTGGGCTACGACATCAAACTCCTGGCGATCGCCGAGCGGCAACTAGACGCCGGCACGGTCAGCGTCGGTGTCGAACCCTGTTTCATCCACAACAGCGAGCTGCTGGCCCAGGTCGGTGGGGCGTTCAACGCCTTATCGGTCTACGGCCACGCCGTGGGGCACACGCTCTACTACGGTGCCGGCGCAGGTCAGATGCCCACCGCTAGCGCCGTGGTTGCCGACGTCATGAACATCGCCGCCGGCTGGTACCCCAAGGCTTTCGCGTCCATGCAACTCACCCCCGACCTGCACGAACCAGCCAAGCTCGCCGCCCCCGATAGCTTGGCAAGCCGCTACTACCTACGGATCAACGCGATGGACAAGCCCGGCGTGATCGCCCAGGCCACCGCCGCTTTAGGCGACAAGGGCATCAGCCTCTCGGCCGTCCTGCAGCACGAAACCAACGCCGGCAGCTACGTCCCCGTGGTAATCGTCACGCACAAGGCCCGCAGGGGCGATTTGCTTGAAGCCGCCAAGCGGATTGAGTCGATGGATGCGATAGAAGGCCCACCTGTGATCATCAGGATCGTGGACCTGCCCGCTTAAGTATGCGGGTTGAATGACCCAGGATTCTCGGTGGAAGGTTTCGGCCGTCGCGTTAATTCGCAAAGGAGGTCGGGCAGTTGAGAGGCAAACGCACCACGCGGCATAACCCTGTCCGCCCCGCGCTGTCGGGCCACTTCGAGCATCTGAACCTCGACGTGCGGTGCGAACGCCACCACCATCAAGCCGGGATCGTGTCCCTTAACCACCTCGATCAAACCCACCGCCGCGTCACCGATCGTCAGGTCCACCAGCACCGCCTGGACCGCGTCGTTGGCCTTGCCATCATCAACCCGCTCCAGCCGCTTACGCAGCGCCGCCTCATCCCGTGCCGGCCGACACACCAGCCCCAACGCCTCGGCCGTCGAGTGGATCTTGGTGGCGAAAATCAGGTCTTGGCAGCAGTAAACAATCATCCCCGCATGATAGCCGCCCGTGCCCACAGCGGCGCGGCGGCCCCCGGATTCTGCGCTCCTAAACATTACGTCCCGGGTTTTAACACACACGGACCGACCGTCCGTCAAGTTGTTCAGGTCACCACAGGAAAAGAGACATCGCTATGACTGTTTTCGCCAGTGAATCCGTCCAGGCCGAACTGGGCTTCCGTTACGACCCCTCCGACCTCTACCAACAGGTCATCGGACTGGTCCTGAATTCCGCAGATATACTCGACCTGCCCAGGCACCTCCGCCTTATCATGGCCCAGCCCAAGAACGAGCTGATCGTTCACTTCCCTGTTCAGATGGATGACGGCTCATACAAGCTCTTCAAAGGCTACCGCGTCCAGCACAACAACATCCTGGGCCCCTACAAGGGCGGCATCCGCTATCACCAGGATGTCGGGCTCGACCATGTTAAGGCCCTGTCCGTTCTGATGACCATGAAGTGTGCCTTGGTACGCCTCCCACTAGGCGGCGCCAAGGGTGGCGTGCAGGTCGATCCCCGCGCCGTTTCGCAGGACGAACTGATGCGCCTGACCCGCCGGTTTACCAGCGCGCTCGGTGACAACATCGGCCCCGACCACGACATCCCCGCACCCGACGTCGGCACCAACGCACAGATCATGGCCTGGATGGCCGACACCTTCACCAACTTTGTCCCCGGCACACAACGCTGGCTCGGCCAAGCCGTCGTCACCGGTAAGCCCTTGGAGTTCGGCGGGTCCTACGGCCGAGATAAAGCCACCGGCCAGGGACTCGTCTTCGTCCTCGACGAATTGCTCCCCGAGATGGGGCTTCGCTTCGATCAGACCACCTTCAGCCTCATCGGCTACGGCAACGTCGGCTCTTGGACCGCCCGTCTCATGGAAGACCGCGGCGCTAAACTCAAAGCCGTCATGGACCACACCGGCTCGATCTACAACGAAGCAGGGATGGACACCCTCGCCCTCGCCCAACACGTCGTCTTCACAGGCGGCGTCGCCGGGTTTGCCGATGCAGAACCGATCACCGACAAGCAATTCTATGAAACCAAGGTCGATCTTTTCATCCCCGCCGCCCTCGAACAGATGATCGATGTTGAACACGCAAAAATACTTAACTGCAAAGCCGTCGTCGAAGGTGCCAACGCCCCGACCACGCCCCAAGGCCAACAGGTCCTGGCCGAACGCGGCATCGACGTGCTCCCCGCCGTGCTCTGCAACTGTGGCGGCGTCACCGTCAGCTACATGGAATGGAAACAGAACCGCCAGGCCGAGACATGGGACTCCGAAACAATCGACCGCAGGTTGCGTTACCACATGACCGCCGCCGCCGGCCGGGTCAAACTCGCCGTACACCGCTACGGCTGCGACATGCGCACCGCCACCTACTGCGCCGCACTCGAACACATCGGCAAGGTCTACCAGATCCGCGGGATCTTCCCGTAGGATATTTTCGGTATTTCACTCAAAGCCCACTGATGCACCGCCGCGGTGCTTCGGTGGGGTATCTTGCAGATTTGCAAGCAGCACGGCGTCGTCTACATGGGCTCCGCATACAACCCGTGTTCCCGGATATACCGCTCGACGTCCGCGTGAACCATCCCCGTGATGGATTCACCTGCGGCAACACGACTTCGGATCGCACTCGAACTGATATCCATCGCCGGCACATCCACCAGCCTCGGCTCCCACTGCGCCCTAGCCCGATCATCCGGCAACGATGCTAACAATGACTCTCGCGTGTCCGGCGGACGCACCATCACCAACGGCTCCGCCAACTCAATCACACGCCCGGGCTCACGCCACTTATCAAAGATCCGTACCTGGTCCGCACCGATCAGGAGCCGTGTATTCACTTCTTTAGGCAGATTATGGTGAATGAATTCCAAAGTATCGACGGTATAACTCGGCTTACCATCAGCAGAACGATCAAGTTCTGATGTCAATATCATTGCGTCGTTGACGCCCTTAAGTGCCAATTTCAGCATGGCCAAGCGGTGTAACATATCGGTCTGGATCTTGTCCAACTTATGTGGGGCGCGTCCAGCGGGGACATATACTAAGTACCTCATGCCAATCGTTTTTCGTACTGCCAATGGCAACGTCACATGAGCGATATGCGGCGGATCAAAACTCCCACCGAACAACAGTATATCTATATTCGCTAGGTCGGAAACTGCTAACTTGGCTAGATGTGAGAATAGTCCGATTTCAAAATCCTCCGCACGTCACGTAGACGGACATTAAAAATGGCTCTTTCGTCCTAGTGTATACACCCACTAAACAATATTCACGGCTTCGCCTGTCAAAAACGCCCGCACATTCTCCCCCGCAATCCCCATCAGCCGATGCCTTGCCTCCCGTGCAGCCCAAGCGTTGTGCGGTGTGATGATACAACGCTGTGCTGTCAGTAGCCGGTTGTCGGCGGCCGGTGGCTCGATACTCAATACGTCCAACGCCGCACCCGCGATCCGACCTTCATTAAGTGCCGATGCCAATGCCGGTTCATCGATCAATGGCCCCCGCGCCGTGTTGACCAAGTAGGCCGATCGCTTCATCAGTGACAACCTTCGGGTATTCACCATGTGCTGCGTCTCATCGGTCAGCGGGCAATGCAGTGTCACCACATCGGCCTGCTCAAACATCCCATTCAGATCGACCCACCGTGCGGGAACCCCCATATCCCTCTCCGTCCGGCTACTCACAAGTATATCCATCCCCATCGCGTCCCCGATCTTCGCAACCCGCCGCCCGATGTCGCCCGCCCCGACAATCCCCAAAGTCTTCCCCGCCAACTCGGTGATCGGCCCAAGCGTGAAACAAAAGTCCGCACAACCCGACCACCCCCCGTCATGCACCGCCCGATCGTGCGCCGCCACCCGGTTGGTCAACTCAAGCAACAACGCAAACACATGCTGCGCCACCGCGCTGCCGCTATAGCCTGGGATATTCGTCACGGTCACCCCCGCAGCACCGGCCGCAGACAGGTCCACGACATTAACCCCAGTCGCTAGCACCCCGATGTATTTCAAGGAAGGCAGCGCCGCGATCACCTCCGCCGGCAGGGGGGTCTTGTTCGTCAGCAATATCGAAGCATCCCCAGCTCGCTCAACCACATCCCCAGCCCCGGTCCGGTCATGCACCGTCAATTCCCCGAGCGATTGAAGCACATCCCACCGCGGCTCCCCCAACGGCACAGCTTGCCCCGGCTGGGCCGGCGTCAAGGTATATCCATCCAATACGACGATCCGATGCGGCATCACTGGCTCCTAAAGTGCTATCGTACCAGCGGATGACCGGGGGTGGTGCCCCGTGCCTCACCGGCCTATCATGCCCCCATGGCGATCTTCCTTGATGACAAACCGGTCCAACTCGCGGGTGCAAACCTCGCCGAGTTGATTGCCTCGGCGACCCAAGACCTAGCCAACGACGGGCGGGTCGTGGTCGAGGTGATGGTAGATGGCGACGTACTTAGCGCAGATCAAATGAGGCAACGCAAGGACAGCCCGCTTGAGGATGCCCAGGTCCATCTGGTCTCCGCCGACCCCGCGGCCCTGGCGGTATCGACCCTTTACCAGGTCCGCGAGCAGTTGCCCCAGGCCACCACCTTGCACGAGCAGGCCGCCGAGTTCCTGCAGCAGGACAACCCCACCGAAGCGCTCAAAACCCTCGCCGAGGTGATCGGGGTCTGGATGCAGACCCAGGAAGCGGTGCTCGGTTCCGCCGGCGTCGTCGGCCTGGGACTCGACCAGGTCAAGGTTGATGATGTGCCGATGTCAGACTTCACCGATGAACTTATCAAGCAGCTACAAGGTCTCAAAGACCTGATCGTCGCCGGCGACACCGTCGCCCTGGCCGATACCTTGGCATACGAGTGGCCCCCGATCGTCGACCGCTGGGATGCACTGATTGGCGAGCTGATCAAAGCCATCGAAGACATGTAATCGTTACCCGCCTTCTTCTGATACCCCAACCCCGATTCCCCAACCATGAGCCAACCCAACCTCGATCATCCCACGCTTCCCTTGGTTAAACAGAAATTCGCTGGCCGCAAACTTTTCGCCACCGAGTTTCGTGGCCAAACCACACTGGTCATCGACCAGGCCGACCTGCTGGAGGTGATGGCTTTTCTTTGCAGCGATCAGCGGTGTCAATACGACTTCCTCTCAGATGTGACCTGCGTCGATTATCTGAACTACCCCGGAACACCCGATACGGACAGCGCCACGCCCAAGGGACGCTTCGGCGTGGTCTACAACCTCGTGAGCTACCCGCACAACCGCCGGCTGTTCGTGAAGGTGATGCTCGACCCCACGCTCGATACCAGCGGCATCCAAGACGATCCGGCCCTGCACATCCCCAGCGTCTGCGGCATCTGGCCCGGTGCTGAATGGACCGAGCGCGAGGTCTTCGACATGTTCGGGATCCATTTCGACACGCACCCGGACCACCGCCGGATCCTCCTCTGGGAAGACTACCCCGCCCACCCCTTACGCAAAGACTACCCCGTTAACGGCCGAGGCGAGCGCGAGGAATACGTCGTTGTCGACCGCGACAGCGCGTAAGGGTCGGGCTCGGGTACCGGTAGGGCCGGCTTTGATTTCCAGCTTTCTAGCTTTCCAGCTTTCTAGCTTTCCTGATTTATCCCACACCCACACTCCGGGCACTCGCTTCGTCCCGCCGCAACCGTGCCACGCAGGTCATACCCACATTCGATGCAGTTCGGCAGCACACGCTGACGCCGGTACTTCTCCCGCCAATACAGCAGAATGATCCCGGGACCAAACGCCCACAGCAGCACCGTCCCCGCCAGCACCAGCGTCGTGTACGTCCCCCGGCAGCAGTAGCATTCACGCTGACGCGCCGCCCACACATGTACCGGCACAGCGATAAACGTCTCCAACACACTCCCAACAATCAGCCACCGGATCATCTTGCCCAGTTGCGTGTACCGGTCGGCCTGCCGCCAGTAGATAAAAAACACCGCCGCCCAGATGCCCCAGATCACCAGCATCCCCGCCCAGATGTAGACGATGCCCCAGCCGTCGTGGGCTTCCATGGTCGGCTGCCACCAGTTGGGCAGTTCCATCAGCAGCGAGATCAATCCCGCAGTCAACAACATCGCCATCACGGCAGCGGCGATCACGGCAGACTTCAACGGTCGGCCTTGAGTTGCGAGCCGAACGGTGAAGCCTTTGCCGGGCCTAAGAAATGCCCACTGTCCCAGCAGTCCCAGCCCCAGGACCAGAACCAGGTTGATCCCGTAGCCCAGTTGCTCCAGTTCCCAAAGCTCTCCCGGGGTTAGCGGCGTACCAAACAGCCCCGCGAACCCCGCTTCGCCCCAGTAGGGGGTCGACATCCACCCCAGAGCCGCCACCGTGTAGAAAATCCCGACGACTAGGATCAGCCGACGGAGTCGAAAGGCACGGTCCTGCCAGCGGGTCATGGTAACGCTCCTTGCATCCAGACGGGCCCGGCCCAGGCAGCCCGAGCCGTAAACCAGCCATTAGATCGGATAAATCACGCCACACGGTTGACATTCCCCTAATCTGTGGGATACTTTGGGCATCATGAGACAGCGATCCTTCTTTTTTGGCTACTTTTGGTTTACCCGAACGCGGGCCGCGTTGGGAACGGAGTAGTCAACTATCAAAAGTTTGACGAATCACGACCCCGACGCTCAAGCGTTGGGGTTTTTTATTAGGTAGACAGGCACACCGATGACACGGTATTGGCGCAACTAAAAACACACGCGGGTGGGGTCGTCCCCGTGACCCCCGCCCGCCAGGAACTCCAAGGAGCAGAACGATGATCGTAGTAATGAGGTCGGACGCGACGAAGCAGGAAGTGCAGCACGTAGTGAAACTGATACGAGACCTGGAACTGACCGAACACATCATCGAAGGCTCGGACCTGACCGTGGTCGCGGTGATCGGCGACGACCGCAAGAAGGACGGCTCCGTGTTGGAGCAGGCCCCGGGCGTCGACCGGGTCATGAAAGTACTCGCCCCCTACAAGATGGCGGCCAAGGAAACACGCGAAGGCAAGAAGACCCTGGTCGACATCGGTGGCGGCTGCGTGTTCGGTGGCAAACACGTCCCCGTGATCGCCGGGCCCTGCAGCGTGGAAGATGAAGAAAAAATCATGGTCGCCGCCCGTGCCGTCAAGGCCGCCGGTGCCCACGCCCTGCGAGGCGGTGCGTTCAAGCCACGCACCAACCCCTACGCCTTCCAGGGCCACGGCGAAGACGGCCTGAAGATGCTCGCAGCCGCCCGTGACGAGACCGGCCTGCCCATCGTCACCGAAGTCCTGACGCCAAGCGAAGTCGATCTGGTCAGCAAGTACGCCGACTGCCTACAGATCGGCACACGCAACAGCCAGAACTACAAACTCCTCGAAGCCTGTGGCAAGCAGCCCAAGCCGGTCCTCTTCAAACGTGGCATGGCGATGACCCTCGACGAGTGGCTCCAGGCAAGCGAATACATCCTCGCCAACGGCAATCCAAACGTCATTCTCTGCGAGCGTGGCATCCGTACCTTCGAGGACCACACACGCAACACCCTGAGCCTCTCCGTCGTCCCCGAGTTGCAGTTCCGCACGCACCTGCCGATCGTCATCGACCCGTCCCACGGCACGGGCCACGCACGACTCGTCCCCGCCATGGCCAAGGCCGCCATCGCCGCCGGCTGCGACGGCCTGGCGATCGAGATGCACCAGGACCCCCAGCACGCCCTGACCGACGGCGCCCAATCCATTACACCCGATGTCCTCACCGAGTTGATGGTTAGTCTCCAGCGTGTCGCCCTGGCTGTCGATAAGGAATGTAACCCCGGCTCCCCCTGTGCCGTGGAGGCCGCTGCCCGGTAGCATGGGGTCATGAGCAGCCAGATCATTCAGCTAAAGGCGGGCGACTTCGACGAAGCCATGGGGTTTCTCAATGAAGTGTTTGGCGAGCATGCGCCCCACGATTTTGCCCACATGCTCCCGAGCATTTATCAGCCAACCGACGAGCACATGCGTTGCAACTACGCCGTGCGCGATCGCGGCCGACTCGCGGCGATTGTGGGTGTGTTCCCGATCGATTGGCGGGTAGGTGGTATCGCGCTAAAGATGGCGGGCGTTGGCGGCGTGTCGGTCCACAAGGACTTCCGGGGCAAGGGCTACATGAAACTGCTGATGAACCACGCGGTCGATGAGATGCGCCGCGAGGGGATCGACATATCTTATCTCGGCGGCCGGCGTCAGCGCTACGCGTACTTTGGGTACGAGGTGGGGGGGGGCGATTATCGTCTTTCATTCAACAAGGATAATGTCCGACACACCTTCGCCGACAGAGACGATCAAGTCGTCCTTGAACCGGCCCATGACGACACATCGACCAACATGCAGATTAAGCAGATGCTCGACGCGTGTGACCTGCATTGTGACAGGCCTGTCGAGACAATCCATCGCTACCTGAAAAGCTGGTTCGCCGAGCCGATGCTGGCTCGGAGTCGGGACGGCACGATAGTCGGTTATATCTCGTCACACCCGGAGAATCGCCAGATCAACGAGTTGGCCGCGAGTGACCCGGATACCACGGCTCAGATCATCAGGCAGTGGGTGATTGGATCGGACAAAAATGTCACCCTGAGGATGCTCGGGCCTGTGGGGTCGATCCTGCACAGGCTCGTTGGGTTCGCCGAGAACGTGACGATTGGGCCGACCGGGAACTGGCGGGTCTTCAACTGGGTTAAACTCGTCGATGCACTTTTGAAAGTGCAGCACGCCGCCTCGCCGTTGCTGCCCGGCACGGTCGTCGTCGGTGTGGACGATGAGGATCTGCGATTATGTCTCACGGTCGACGAGCAGGGTGCGCGGTGTGAGTCCTGCGGCGAGCCTGCTGATATATCTGCCGACGCCCTGACGGTTACCCGGTTGCTATTTGGGCCATTGTCGCCGTCGGCGGTCATGCCGATACAGAAAAGGGCAACGATCCTCTCGACCTGGTGCCCGCTGCCGCTTGGCATCTCACCGCAAGACAAAGTCTAATCACGCCTGAACGGTAAGCGCTCTGACCACCTCGGCGATCCCCACGGCACCGAGAAGCAGGCTGACCACACCATTGATCGTAAGGAATGCAACGTTGATGTGGTGCCTCTTGGAACGCCAGACCAGCGCGTGCTCAATGACTAATAACACGATAGCCAGCACGGCCGCTGCCAGGAACCCACCGCTGAACTGTGGACTTGTACGCCACAGCATCAACAGGCAACCAGCCGCAACGGTATGCAACGCCCGGCTCACCCACAGCGCCTTGCCTACGCCCAACTTCGCAGGCATCGAATACAACCCCAACGACCGGTCATGCTCGACGTCTTGCAGCGCGTAAATCACATCGAACCCCCCAACCCAGCAAGCCACCATCCCCGCCAGCAACCAAGGCTCCATCACGCCCAGATATTCCGGCTCAATCGCGATCACCGCAGCAATCGGGCTCAACGCCAACGCCGTCCCAAGATACACATGACACAACCAGGTAAACCGCTTGCTGTAGCTGTACCCCGCCAGATACGCCAACACCACCGGCGACAAGATCACCGGCCAAGGGTTGCCACGCACAAACCAAAAACCACCCGCCGCCGCAATAAACGCCGCGGCGCAGAACACGGTGGTCACGATCACAAACCGCTTATCAAGTTGCCCGCTTGGTAATGCCCGCCCCGCAGTGCGCGGATTACTTGAATCCAATCCCGCATCCGCCAAACGGTTCACCGTCATCGCCACCGTCCGTGCCAGGAACATGCACAGCACGATCAATCCAAACTCACTGAAGCCCGGCAGACGTTGGGTTGACCCCGCAGCCAGAAACGTCGCCAGCAATGCGAACGGCATCGCAAACACCGTGTGGCTCAACTTAATATCCCCAGCGACCGCCGCCAGTTTCCCGGCAAGGGTCTCGATGGGTTTCGCGGGGGGTGTGACAGTCAACGTGGGCCGGCCTCCGACTCGTCACAACTGGGATCGCTGTCGGGCTTCTGTTCAGACCAGCGCACGTCCAGTGTGTGTCCCACATCCAGCAGATCAAGGCATCGGCCGACCACATAGTCGATCAGCCCCTCGATTGTTTTGGGCATCATGTAGAACCCAGGGTTTGCCGGCGCGATGATCCCCCCAGCCTCCGTGACCGCCTGCATGTTGCGGATATCCACCAGCGACAACGGCATCTCCCGATGCACCAGCACCAGACGGCGTCGCTCCTTGAGCGTGACCAGTGCCGCGCGGTGCAGCAGGTTCTGCGCTAAACCGTTAGCGATGCAGCCCAGCGTGTTAGAAGTGCAGGGGATCACGATCATCCCATCATGACGAAACGAACCGGACGCGATCGACGCCCCGACGTCGCGGTAGTTATGCAGGATCAGGTTATCAGGTGGGGGGGCTGACCCGTCTTTGCCCTGTGAAAGCCCAGCAAACGCCGCCAGGTCCACGCCCTCCATCCCCAGCTCGTCGTGCAGCAGACGTTGCCCAAGCGGTGAGATCACCAGGTGCGTTTCGACCCCAGCCGCAAGCAGCAGGCCGATCATCCGCTGCGCATACACCGCGCCGCTGGCTCCGGTGATCCCGACAATGATCCGTTTTCTCTGCTTATCCACTGCGTATCCTCTTTGGCGAACCGGTCATAGTAGGTGACGCCGGTGCCTCGGTCACCCTAAGTCACCCAGGTTAGTCCCCGACCGCTCAGTGTGCTGACCCATTGAGCTCTGCCTGCACCACCAGGCCCACGCCCTGATCGTCCACCACAAGCCCGATGATCCGTGCGCGTCGGCTGCCATCGATCGGCAGGACTGGGTCGAACGGCCTCTGACCCAGCAACACCGCCATCGCTTGGGAGTCATCGCCCCCCGAACCTGGCAACTGCTTAAGTACACTCCCCGTCGGCAACGGCAACCGCCCCCCACGCACACCATCAATCGACAACGTCGCCCGCCCATCATCCAAAAATTCTAGCGACATCAACACGCTGAAGACCTGGTCGACCTCCTCGTTGCGGTAGCGAAATGCCACGACCAGCCGCCCGGAGTCCGACGCGAGCATCGGCCCACTTAGCCCCGCAGGCAATTGCCTTTTCTGATTGACCAGCCAGTCGTCCAGCCGCTTCGCCAACCAGGCATTTGCCTCGTCAAAACTTAGCCGGATCGTCCTTACGCCCAGCACGCCCTCGCCCACCGGCCGCCATTGGCCTGAACCACCCGACTGATACCCCCGCGAGGATGACAACTCCGAAAGAACACGGTTAAACGCCCGGTCCGCAAGGCCGTCTAGTTTTACCTCACTTGTGTATTGAATAAACGCCTCGTTCCGTATCCAGTACCCCGGCTCAGTCAGCCACAGATGCCGCCCGACACCCACAGCCAAAAGCGTCACAATCACCACGACCATCACCGCGATCACGCAACCAAACCGTCGCCGCGCACGTCTGGCGGGTTTGCTAGTTCCGAAAGGTGTCGGGTCAGTGGTCATGCAACGGCCTGGGTTGAGGGTCGTGTGGTTGAGATTCTGTGTCAAAGTGATACGCGGTCCGCTACACAACCGTTCTCGCAGCCTCGGCAAGCCGTTGATGCAGCAGCTCGTGGTCGGGGAATATTCGCAACCTGACCTCGAGTTCGAGGACCAAAGCTCCACCGCTTAATGAATCGTCTGTGGATCGTAATGCCGCATCGCCTAACTGCTCGGTGGCATGAAGGAACCACTGCGCCGGGTCTTCGTTGGGGGAAGCGGGGGAGTCGTGGGAACCGGGGGAGTCGGGGGAACCGGGGGTAGGTGCCTGAACTTCGCAACTAATCTCTGGCCCGTCGTATGACCGAAGCGTCCAAGTTTCCGCATCGGGTGCGTTGTCGGCGAACAGTATCTCAATAAACTTCTTCTCATCGTAGGCACGATCAGCTAGCGACTTGGCGTCCTTGGCGGTGTGTGGGTGCGTTAGCACGATGCACCCCGCCCGCTGCCCGGTGAGCCATCGGCCAACATCAAACCCAGGCTCCGCGGTACCCAGCAAAATGTCACCCTGCGCCGCGATCATCCGCCGTTGACGCCGAGCCTCCTGCAACGGCATCAGCACACGGGCGTAATAGCCAAATCGCTTCACACCCCTCGCCTCGGCCAACGCCTCCAGGCACAACACCTCGCAGCCCAGGTAGTCCATGTCCGCAAGTGCCTGGCTGGCCCGGCCCATGATGCCGTCGAGCTTCTCAATCGTCTCGTTCATACCCTGATTGTAGCGGCTGCGACGGATCGCGGCGGTCCATCGGAAACGTCAACCCAGTAAGATCACCAGCACCGGCAGTGGCACCAGCACGAACAACGCCGTGTTCACCAGCCACAGCGTGCTGGCCATCCGCCCATCCAGGTGGAACAGGTTCGCAATCATCACGCTCTGGATAGCTATCGGCATAAAGGCCTCGACCACCACCACTCGCTGCCCCAACACCGCCAACGGGACGGGTGTCAGATTCACCAACGCCAGCACACCCACTGACAACAGCGGAATCCCCGCAAATTTCACCAACGCCAGCAGCGCGTGTTCACGCAGATACATCCGCGCATCACCCAGCCTTAGCCGCAGCCCGATACCGAAGTACCCCCCGAACCCGCCTAAGTAAAACAGCACATCGATCACATGGTATTCATCCAGCGCGACAGGGAACGGCACGCCCGCATACGCCAGCACCACCCCGACGATTGCGCAATGGACCATCAACGCCCGCAGGTCAAAGAAGCTGGTGACGATCAGTTTCGTGATCGACTGGTCATCGCCGTGCTGCCCGCCGAAGTGCCGGGCCAGCGGGTACATCATCAGCACCCCCGCCATCGCCATCAGGTTCACCTGCGCCACCGCGTAAGCCAGCGCCGCTTCGCCCTGCCCAGCCGGGCTATTCAGCAGTGTGTAACACAGGTACGCGCCAAGCGTGAACCCCAGGTTCCCAAGCCCCGCCGCCGTGGCGATCACACCGGTCTGTTTGTTGTTACAACCCATCCGCCGAGCAATAGGGACCACCGCGAACGCCGGGACCGCCACCAGCAACGGCTCGATCACAACCAGCCACAGGTTCGCACTCAACGGCGGCAGCCTCCAAACACTCAGCAAAGACACCGCCCCCCAGACAAAACTGACTGTGACAAAATGGATCGGCCTAGCCGCGTGTTCCCCCAGCAGCTTCCGCCGACGTGCGCCGTAACCCGCCGCCAGGCACAACGCATTGAAAACACAGAAAGCCGTGAATTGAAGGGTACGCGGGTCCATTGTTTAGATGTTCAGCGTGTTGAGAAACAGCTATGAGAGATATCGGCGAGCCCGTTGTGAAATCGCATGGCCACGACTTCACCCAACGAACGTCTTATAGATCGCCCGCATCGCCGTCTCGAAGTCTTCGGCGTGGATGCCCACGATGATGTTCAACTCACTTGAGCCCTGATCGATCATACGGATGTTGACCTTCGCCTGGGACAACGCCTCAAACAGCTTCGCCGCCATGCCCGGGATGTGCGACATCCCCCGGCCGACCGTCGCGATCAGGGCCATGCTGGGTGACGCCTCGATCGAATCCGGATGCACCTCGACCCGCAGGCCTTCAAGCACGTCGTCAAGCTTGCCGTTGATCTGGCTGTCCGCAACCACCAGCGACATCGTGTCGATCCCCGATGGCATGTGCTCGAAACTCACGCCGTGGTCTTCCAGAACGCCCAGCACACGTCGGCCAAACCCGATCTGCGAATTCATCATCGCCTTCTCAATCGCGATGACCGTAAAGTCCTTACGGCCAGCGATCCCCGTGATCGTCCCCGTGTGTTTCTCCGACCCATTGCCCGGCACGATCATCGTCCCAGGGTCGTCGCTACGGTTCGTGTTGCGGATGTTCACCGGGATACCCGCGTGGCGCACGGGAAAAATTGCCTCGTCGTGCAGCACCGTGGCACCCATGTACGCAAGCTCGCGCAGCTCACGGTACGTCAGCGACTGAATCGTCTTGGGACTATCAACTATGCGCGGGTCCGCCATCAACAGCCCCGACACGTCCGTCCAGTTCTCATACAACGACGCGCCCACACCCCGCGCCAGCACCGCGCCGGTGATATCCGACCCGCCCCGGCTAAAGGTCTTGACCGACCCATCAGGCAGGCTGCCATAAAACCCAGGCACGACCGCGAGCTTCACGCCCTTGAGCTTCTCGCAGATCACACGGTAGGTTTTGTCTTCATCGAACCGGCCGCGCTCATCGAAATGAATCAACTCCGCCGCGTCGAAAAACTCCGCACCCAAAAACTCGGCGATAATCAGCCCATTGAGAAACTCCCCCCGGCTTGCGGCGTAATCAGCGTCACCCCCATCGCGCGCGATCGAGGCGATGGCTTCTTTGACCTCGTTAAGGTGCCGGTCCAGCCCCGGATCAACACCCAGGCCCTTAGCGATGTCGTGGTACCTCTGAGCGATCAGCGTAAACACCTCGGCAAACGCGATCCCTTGCCGGGCATGTTCATGGCAGAGGTACAAGAGGTCCGTGACCTTCTGGTCATCACTGGACCGCTTGCCCGGGGCGGAGGGGACCACGATCCGGCGGTCGGCATCCGCCGCAACAATCGCCTTGACCTTGCGGATCATCTCCGCATCGGCCACCGATGTCCCGCCGAATTTACTGACTTTACACTGCATCTCTGGTCTACCTCATCGTCGGCCGGTTTACTTCTGAGTCCAAAAGAGGGATTGTAACGCCTAGCCGCCAACCCGGCACCCGCAGTGCCCATACGCCGACCTGCTCCCAGCCCAATGACCAGCCCCTTGCCTCCACCCTCGCGTCACCACTCGACAACCACCGATTCAACCCTATACTGACGGCCACCCACGCCCGGGTGGCGGAACTGGCAGACGCGCCGCGTTGAGGTCGCGGTGGAGGTTAAACTCCTTGGAGGTTCGAATCCTCTCCCGGGCACTTAGCTCTCTTTTAGTGAGCTTTTTTTATGCGTAAATACTGTACTATACGCAGTTTGCGGCAATTCAAATTTGACTGTTATATACTGCAATCAGCCGCTACGTTGATCGACTGCCTGATTACGGCTTTAGCCCATCGCTATATCTATGGTTATGATTGCAGTGCGTGAGCGACGATTCTAGTGGTCGGGTAATCGATTTCTTACTTGACCAGGGCTATCACGAAGAGACAAAGCCGACCCCCTTTTGAAGGGCCGACTTTAACCCTGCCAGTTCTGTTCTTAAGTTAGATCAGGGATGACTAAGCGACACGCTGCTTCCGTCTAAAAAGCATGAGCCCGCTGAAGCCAAGCAGGGTTGACGTGGCTGGTTCGGGGACCATGTACACGGTTGTCTCTAGCGAATCGACGGCGAAAGTCTGTCCAAACCCTGGGAGTACCTGCAGGTCTACCTGAACCTCACCGTCGGCCAACATCGACTCTAACTCGGCCAAACTCATGTGCAGCTCGAGATCGAACAAGTACTCTGCTGTCAGCCCATCAGGTACCACCACACCCAGGTCGGGAGCAAAGAACAAGTCAAGCTGGGACGTGACATCTACTCCGTCAAACTGTATCGTCAGGCCGTCGCCCTTCCAGTTGTACATTTCAAGTTCAAAGAACGCTGCGCTCACCATTATGCCAACATCTGGATCCGCGAATTGAAGGGTAAACGAAGTAATTCCCTCGGGAAGCAACACATCTGTTCCATCTCCGTCAGGATTGACGATTAGGCTGGGGTCGATTGTTGGGTGGTCCAGTAGGTCTATGCTCTCGAGAGAGCCATCGCCGCCGGAGGGACTTGTTCCGTAAATATCCTTGTCTCCTTTCGTAGCCTTCTTTTCCTTCTTTGCCCCAACATGGTTCAGATCTGACGCCAGGCCGATCTTGTTCTTTAATTTCTTCTGCTGATTCTTGGTGAAATTGACGTACCGTGTCTTGTTGCCATCTTGGAATGTGAGGTTCGGCCTAATGCCCCCGGATGTCATCATCGTAGCCGTCGGAAGAGCCGCCTTGAACTCCTTTCCGGCTCCAGTATCCGGCTTAATCATTTCTGTGTCTGTCGGCAGCTTGCTATCAAGATTTTTATCTTTTACGTTTCCCGTGTGACCGCCAAATCCAAGCAAGTGTCCCAGTTCGTGCGCGGCAACCTGGCTCAGCGCGTTCGTTGCCTCCTCCTTATTCAGTGCTCGATCTTGTGCTTTGCCGTTTTTGTCATGGAACCAGATCTTCTTGTTGGCATCGGCCAGCTTATCGACAAACACCCAAGACTTGACCACTGGCTTATTTACATCCTTTTTAGGGGCTGTTTGCCCGAGACGGCTGGGGTCATTCTTGGACACAACAACGCCGGCAAAGTCGACCGTAAAGTCGATCTTCAACTCCTTCTCCCCTTCCTTAGGTACAGGTATTGATGTTACAAAAGTGATCCAATACGGTGAGGGATTCGGATTCTTCTTCATCTTTCCAAACAGGCCCAGATCCTCGAATACGAAGATCTTCTCCATGTTTGCTTTGATGTCTTCCATCATCATCTTGGCGATCGCCACTTTGTCATCTTTATTATTTTTATCTTCCAAATCGAGCCGTGCGACGAGAGCACTATTTGCCAGCGAACTCGGTGTACCCTTTTCAAACCCGGCATCGACCGGAGCTTTGGGATTGGGATCGAGAAAGACGACCACGTTGGCCGCAGTCCTCTGCGAAGCAAGAAGGAGCAGGGTAACTGTGAAGATAATGACACCTAAAGTGGCTGGAACCATTATCGTATCTCTTGTTTGTTTATAGTCCATGTTTAATCCCTTCCAGTCAGTGATCGGTCCTTGAGGACATCCCTGTTCTCCCGCCGCCGCCACACGAGCACTACCCCGCCGAGCCCCAGAAGCATTAAAGTACCCGGCTCGGGTTCCAGGCTAAGAACAACGAATTCAATAACCACGAGTTCGGGTTCCCCTAGGCCGATACCACCATCGAGTCGAGGCAAGGGCGGCGGGTATGAGTACTGCAGATCGAACTTCGTACCGGCAGGCCAATCTGAGAAATCCAGGTTGAAGCTATCCCCGGAGCCCACACCGGTCGTAGTGCCGCCGAGGATATCGAGTGTAAGCTCAGGATCTCCAAAAAAATCTTGACCAACGGAAGCTCGGTCGAAACCTTCCGTACCGAACTCACCCGAAGGTTGAGGTTGATTGGGGGGATCGGCAAACGTGGGTGGGGTGGCTGACAGAAGCGTGATATGAAGATCAGTCGCTGCGATGGCCGCGGTATTCTTGAACTCGAAGCGGGTCTGCCCGGCGGGCTGGCCAACGGTAATAATGCTTGCGGATAGCGGGCCGGCACTCAGAAGCAATAGGGTGCAGGCACCTATGAATCCTCTTGAGATCAACGCAACTTCGCGCGATTGCGCGAGTCTCCTTCTCATGCGATCCCTCCAGTTCAAATGCGTGTAGATTCTCTCCGCCCTGAGTGACCCGCCGCTTAGCCGGGAGTAAGAAATGTTCGGTTTCCTAGACCCGCCGTTAGCGTGAAGCTAACCGGGATTACTCCCCGTCGCAAGAACTATTCGTATGTGTTGGTATTTTATTAACAAATCAAAGCCCAGCAGTAAGCGACATAGAGACGCTCGGGGCCAACCTAAGTTATTGTGCTACACACACAAATGATCGACTTCCGCACACCATTCTTATCTTCAACTAATGAGCTGAATACTAATGATACCAGCCACCTCAGAAGACTGGAACACCAAGCCCCTCCCTAGCAAGCGAACCTCTATCCACTTGGATCGAACTTTCACACAGGCTGAAATGGAACGCATCCGTCAAGGACTGATACGTTTTTAGCCCGGCCGTCGGATCCCCCGTTAGGCGCTACGCTTTGGGACCGACGTTTACATCCGTTACCGCCGGGGAGGACCGTATCGTGATCTGCCAGAATTCATCGATTAGAAATTCCTAATAAGTCAACTCTACCAAGCCTGGACAGAAATTATCTGGAGGCGGACGGCTTTCGGAGATCACCGGCAAGTGGATGTGGGTCTTCAATGCGGCATTCAAGAGGTGCTTTGCTAAGACTTGATTCTCATCGATGAGTTGGGCTACACCCCGCTTACACATTATGTGACCGGGGATTCTTAAATCCGGTAATCCACAGCTCCAACGCTCTCATATTATGTCAAAAAATGATTCAACAGATAGTTCGACCGCCCCAACATCACGAATTTTTCTGGCGTACTGCAAAAACTCTTGAGTCATGGGGGATAGTTGGGATCATAGCGGTGCTTGGGGCAGTACTTACCCTGGGGGCTTAGATCCCTTCAGCGATGTAGTGGGCCATATTGTCAGCATCTTATGCGGGGTGCCTTTGTAGCCGCAGATCTTGCCTGAGTGGCGCGGCTTTTGTTAGGGTTTGTCGGGGGTACGGCATAATGGCTGCTTATTGTGGGAATCTCAACCATGCCGATCGGTCGCATGCGTATTTCAACGACAGCCCTAAGCGTGACACTCGCGCTGCTACTTGTCGCCATGCTGGCCTGGCTCGGCCAGGTGCCGGACGATTCATCGGCTTCTAATCCAGACGCCCAAGGCAAGACACTCGGGCCCGGCGATCACGTCTTCTATCTGGGACTCATACCCGAACGAAACATCTTCGCACAGCGCCGCCGCTACCGTGCCCTGGCCGACTACCTGTCAGACACCTTGGACCTGCGCGTCGAGTTGGTCACATCCAACACCTACCACGGAGCCCTCAACGATATGGCTCGGGGAAAAATCGACGGGGCGTTCATGGGATCCATGTTGGCCACGCTGACACTTGACCAGTTACAAGCCAACGTCCTGGTCAAGCCCCAGACCGCGGACGGCGTCACCACATACCAAGGCGTGATCTTCGTCCGTGACGACTCACCTATCCAAAGTCTTAACGACCTAAACAACACGTCGATCGCCATGGTAAAGACGACCACGGCAGGGCACCTGTTCCCGGTCTTTGTGCTGACCGAATTAGGTATGCTTACAGGTGAGGATGCGGTCACGATGCGCTGGGTCGGCACCCATGACCGAGCCGTTCAAGAAGTATTTGAAGGCCGGGTGCAAGCCGGGGCCGCCAAGGACCTGCGGATCGACGCATTCGAGAACGCCCACCAGGGCTACCGGTTCCGCAGGTTGGCGGTCAGCGAGGCGGTCCCGAATAACGCGCTGGTCGTTCGACGTGAACTGGGCGGACGCTTGACCGAGCAGCTACGCAGCGCCCTGTTGCAGATGGACCAAAACCAGGCCGGCCGCGCCGCCTTGTCCACCTTCGGGGCCCAGCGCTTCGTCACATGCCAAGCAGAAGAATACCTCGCCGTTTACGACATGTCCCAGCGTCTAGGCCCCGGCTGGGGCAGTGTCACCTCGTCGCCGCCACCGTCCATCCCGGCCGACTCGACACACACCGTCTCACCTGTCACCCCTGACACCGTCCCGTTGAAGCCGACACCCGCTACTACCCCAAGGGAGCCCTGACCGTGCTGCGTCATAAGTTGTTGCGCATCCTTTTTTCGTTGACAGCGCTGCTGATGGTGTTAGCGGTGGCGGCACTCTGGTCGCTGCAGCGTACCTTTGTATCGCTCGACCACCTGCACAACCAAGCCGGCGTCGCCGTCAACCAGGTGAACGAACTAAGCACGGTGTTGTCCAGCATCGAACTGGAACTGTACGGCCTACAAACAGGCCGGATCAGGCACCTTGATAACCTGATCGATGCCGCCGACACCATGAACCGACTGACCGATGCGTTGGACTCCAGCTACCTGCTTCGCGAGCCACAGGTACACAAAACCTTCGAAGAATTGATCCACCAGATCGACAGCTTCCAATCACGTGTCGGCGTTCTAGCGACAGCTCAGGACCGTGAGTTGGCGCTGCACTACAACCTCGCCGCGCTCGATGATGCCGCGCAGATGCGCCAACGGCTGCTACACATCGCCCGATACGTTCAAAATCACGCACGCCAGGAGCAGGTAACCCTCACCGGACGGTTCCGCTGGCTGGTCGTAGCCATGGCGATCGGATTCCTCATCGTCATCAACGGGTCGATCCTCCTGATGATGCGCGCCGCCGGCATGGTCCTTAGGCCGGTCGCCCGACTGGTTCATGCCAGCCGAGAGCTTGCCCACGAGAACTTCGCGCACCGGGTGACAGTCGGCCAACAAGACGAGTTCGACGAACTGGCCCGGGCCTACAACCACCTCGCCCAGAAGCTCCAAGAGAACGAGCAACGCCGGATCCAGACACTCCAACAGATGGCATTAACCCTCAACCACGAGCTGAACAACGCGATCGCAACGATCGAGATGCAGTTGACGCTCTTACGCAGGCGGTCCGGCCCCGATGTGGCGTTGGAGAAAAACCTCAGCCAGATCCACGACAACCTCCAGCGGATGGCCCAGGTAATCAGCTCTCTCAAGCAGCTCCGCCGTGTCGTCCTGACCGATTACGCCGACGGGGTTAAGATGTTAGACCTGCGGGAGTCGATCCGGGACGACGGGCCGACCGCAGCGGCGGGGCAGTGAACCCAAGGCGGGACCAGCGCGAATGGCCGAATCAATAAAGTTACAACCCGACCGGCTCCTGACCAATCAACTACGCTGGCTGGTCGGCTTGCGTTGGATCGCCGGATCGGTGGTGGTCGTCGGCTCACTGTTAGATGCCTCATGGTTTCACCTACTCGACGACACACCGGTGATGACAGGGTTGGGCCTGGTGATCCTGACCTACAACACCGTCCTCTGGCTGGGCATTCGGTGCAGATCTAGTTCACACCCCGGGCCCGGCTGTGTTTTAGTCTGGATGCATATCCTCCCCGACTTGGCATGCCTGGCATTCATGTGCGCACGGACCGGCGGCGGGCACAGCCCGATGCTTGGGTTCTTCGTCTTCCACATGGTCTTCACCAGCATCCTGCTCAAACCCATCCAGGCCTACGGCGGCGCGGCGGCCGCAGCCTTGATGCTCACGCTCTGTCTTGAATTGACCGGTAACTGGCCAGACACCCTCGAACACCGCCTGGCTCTGATCGGCTGGATTGTCACACTGGCAGTGACCGTCTACCTGACCAACCACATCACCTCCTCGCTCCGCCGACACCGCACCCGGCTGATGGCAAGGAACCGCCGAAACCACCTCCTGCTCAGAACACTACGCCATCAGCAGCAAGCCATGATTCAGCAGGAAAAAATGGTCGGCCTAGGACAGATGGCCGCCGGCGTCGCACACGAAGTCTCCAACCCCCTTGCCAGCATGGACGGCGTCCTGCAACTGATGCAACGCAACGAACGACATATCAAGCCCGAAAAACTCGACACACTGCGCCAACAGGTCCAGCGGATCAAGCAGATCGTCCGACTACTGACAGACTTCGCACACCCCACCGACTACCACTGGGACCACGTCCCCATCAACACCGTCGTCGAGTCCGCCCTGCAGATGGTCCGCTTCGACCACCGCCAACACGCCGTAACCATCATCAAAGAGTTTGCCCCCGACGATCCCGTGATCGAGGTCCAGTCCCACGCGCTACAGCAGGTATTGACCAACCTCCTGTTCAACGCTTTGGATGCCTTAGACAACGTGCCCCAGCCCCGCCTGACGATCGGCACCGCCTGCGATGGACAGCAGTGCCGCCTCTGGGTCAGCGACAACGGACCCGGCATCGACCCCAAACACCTTGCCCGGGTCTTCGAGCCCTTCTTCACCACCAAGCCCGTCGGCAAAGGGACCGGCCTGGGGCTTGCCATCTGTTACAACCTCATCCGCAATCAGGGCGGGCGTATCGATTTTTCCAGCGAGTCCGGCCAAGGTGTAACCGCAACCATCCTCCTGCCAGTGCGGCAAAACCAGGTTCTCACTTCAGAATCAGACCAGCCCTGACATCGCGCCGTGCCGGGCGGCAACGCCAGGCGTTATACCGGCAACCTAACCGGACGGGTCTTTCCTGCCTTGGCCGCATTAGTCCTATTCACAAGACTCGACCGTCCACCATCCTTCTCGGTGTTAAGAATACACGCCCATTTGAGTCCGATTCTCGGTATCCGTCACCGATTAATTTTGGCACGCGATGTGCGAAGTGACTATTCGGTGGGTTTCACCGCCGTGCTGACGGTTGGCCAGGTGGGTCCCATGTTTTGGCCCAGACCCATGCCGTCAAGGTTTTAAGTAGGCCTGGAGGCCTGACCACTTGTAGTTGTCCGACGCTTATCTGATCCAGAGGCGGACTCATATGCCGGAGAATCTCAGAGATTCAACCCGACGACACGGTGCCAGGTGTTGCTACGGCGCGGTCTGCGCGTGGATCATCCTGGCGGCGAGCGGGATCGGTCTGCAGGCCTCCGCTCTGACTCCCAAACCCACGTCCCAAACCGCTACCTGTCAGGACGGCGACTGCCACGGGGGCATCGGCACAGCCGAAGTGACCCACGGCCCGGTCGCGCAGGGCAAGTGTCAAGCCTGTCACGAATATGTCTCACCACCCGAACACACCTTCAAGCTCACTCGGCCGGACGATCAGTTGTGTCAGACCTGCCACACGCTAAAGCATCGCGACGTGGTCCACTCCCCGGTCCAACAGGGCCGATGTACCGAATGCCACGACCCGCACGGCTCGGACTATCAGATGATGCTGGTCGACGACCCGACGCGTGGCCTGTGCGTTAGCTGTCACAAACAAGACGGGTTCTCTCAGAAGAAGTTCAAGCACGGCCCGGTCGCGTCCGGCGCATGCATCCTCTGTCACGAACCTCATTCCTCATGGGAGCCCAACCTGCTGGTCGACAAGCCACAGGCCCTGTGCCTGACCTGCCACGGCCAAGACCTCAAGGGTGAGCCGGGCCAACAGCGGCACATCCACGCTCCGGTTAAAGATGGCTGTACCGACTGCCACGACGCCCACGCCTCAGACTTCCAATACCAACTGAATCAGGACGCACCCGGCTTGTGCTTTACCTGTCACAAGCAGTTGGAGGAGCAACTGTCCAGCGCACCGGTTGTCCACGGGGCCCTGACCGAACCCGGCGGCTGCCTGGGCTGCCACGCGCCTCACAATTCTCCACTCCCCAATCTCCAACGCGCCGAGCAGACACAGATGTGCCTGGGCTGCCACGACAAAACGATCCAGACGGCCGACGGCCGGACGCTGACCAATATGGCCGAACTGCTTGCGGACAACCCCGACCACCACGGCCCGATCCGGGAGGACAGCTGCACCGCCTGCCACCAGCCTCACACCGGAGACCGGGCCAACATGCTCGTCGAGGCCTACCCCCCGCAGTTCTATGCCCCGTTTTCAATCGAGCGTTACGGGTTGTGCTTCACCTGTCACCAACCCGCACTGGTCCAGGACCGGCTCGGCAAGGGGCTCACACGGTTCCGCAGCAGCGAGCTGAACCTGCACTGGGTCCACGTCAACCAGAAAAAAGGTCGGACCTGTCGGGCCTGTCACGAGGTACACGCTTCCCGCAACCCCTTCCACATCCGCGATTCCGTCCCCTTTGGCGATAGCGATTGGATGCTCGAAATCAAGTTCAAGACCACACCGACCGGCGGGAGCTGTTCCCCGGGCTGCCACGAAACAAGGTCCTACGACCGCGGGACCGCACGGAGCGACGGCACCCCTGACCACTCGGCCGGCACGACGGCATACAACACAGGAGGCTCGCCGTGATCCTAGACAACCGCCAACCGCCTGCCATTCCCGTCAGGCTGCTGCCGACATGGGCCATTGTCGGGTTAGCCCTGCTGACATTAGCCGCCTGGGTTGATCCTGCCTGCGCGGTGACCCACCTTAAGCGTGGCGACGACGCCCCCAACATCGAGTTGACCGACACCACCGGGGCAGCCATCAGCAATGACTCTTTGCGCGGCGGCACGGTGATCCTGATCTTCGGCGAGCTATACCACGGCAAGACGGTCCAGGCATGTGTCAAGATCCGCCACGCCATCGACGACGAACGCCTGCAAGGCGAACCGATCAGACCCCTGCTGGTCGTAACACAGCAGATGAACCCGGAACAGATCCATGAAATGGCCCGCGACAACGAGCACACCCTCCCTGCGATCTGGTACGACACCGACCGTGTGGCGTTTGGGGCCTACCGTGTGGCGGTCCTGCCCAGCGTGGTAGTGATCGATACCCAGGGCCGTGTCGTTCACACCATCGCCGCACTGACAACCGATTTCTCAGACCGGTTGACCGACGCATTGCTGTTAGCGACCGGGAAGATCACGGCCGACCAGTTTGAGATACGAAGTCACCCGCAGGTCGAACCCGGGTTGACCCAGGACCAGGCCCGGGCACGTCGGCTGACGATGTTAGCGGGTCAACTCTCCGCCCGGGGCCTGGTGGCATTGGCGGAGCAGAAGTACACCGAGTCGCTCAAGTTGGACCCTAAGCAAACAGCCGCATGGGTGGGGATGGGAACACTCAAGCTCAAGCGAGGCAGGCTTTCCGAGGCCGAACTTCAGTTCCGCAAGGCTTTGGGACTGGACCCGGGGGCGACGGACGCGACGCTGGGGTTAGCGTTCGTGATGACTCGCCGCGGCGGGGACGAGTTGTCCGAGGCCGGGAAGCTGACCCGAAAGGTCATCGCCAACGACCCGTCTCAACCGCGCGCCCATTACCTGCTTGGCCTGATCCACCAACAGTCCGGAGACAGCGAAGCGGCCGCCGACAGCTTCAAGCGGGCCGCCGAACTCCTGTTGGACTACTACGAGTTGGAGCCCACACCATGAGTTGCGACAAACCCTGCGAACAACACAACGGCCGACGGACATTCTGCAGGACCTGCATCGGTGCCATGACGGCGGCTTCCGCGGCGATGGTCGGGTACCCGGTGGCATCCTTCGTGGCCAGCCAGCCCTCGCGCATCGGTGAGAACAAACCGCTGGAGGTCCCGATCGACCAACTTGTGCAGGGGCAGGCCAGGTACGAGACATACCGTGGACTGCAGGTCATCATCCTGACAACCCCGGACGGGCCACTTGTCTTCAGCGCCTCGTGCCCGCACCTGGGCTGTGCCGTGAACTGGGTCAGCACCGAGTCTCTTTTCCGCTGCCCGTGCCACGGCGCGGTGTTCAACCCCGACGGAAGCATCGTCAGCGGACCCGTGAACGAGCCGCTCAAGCCCATCCCGTTTGAGGTTAAGGACGGCAAGATCATTATCTCTGTGTGAGGACCGGCTATGCGCATCGTAAAAGCAATCTACGGTTGGTTTGATCGGCGGTACAACATCACACCGCTGATCGAGAAGAATGTCACCAAGAAGCGTGTCCCCAAGACCCTGGGCTGGGCCGCGTGCTTCGGGGGGCTGTCACTGCTGATCTTCATGGTCCAGGTCTTCACCGGCGTGCTGCTGCTGATGTACTACAAGCCCGACCCGGTCAACGCTTGGGACAGCGTGACCTTCATCAAATCAAACGTCTCAATGGGATGGCTGGTGCAGCGGATCCACACCGTCAGCGCCAACCTGATGATCGTCATGGTCCTGATGCACATGGCCAGGATCGCGTACTACAAGGTCTACCGCACGCCTCGTGAATTGCACTGGGTCAGCGGCGTTGTTCTGCTGATGCTGACACTGATCCTGGCGTTCACCGGGTACCTGCTGCCCTGGACGCAGCTGAGCTACTGGGGCGCCAAGGTCGGCACGGAAATCCCCGGCGCGATCCCAGTGATCGGCCACGACATCGTCCGCTGGGTTCGCCGCGGCGAGGCGATCAGCGGCGAGACCTTAGGCTTCTTCTTTGCGCTGCATATCTGGATCATCCCCGCCACCATCAGCGCGTTCATGGCCATGCACTTCGCCATGATCCGACGCACCGGGATCTCCAGACCGCTGTAAAAGGCACGACTGACCAAGGAGTCACGCATGGCTGTTAACTACAAAGAGCAATACCGACCGGACCAGCTTGAGCCGTTCTGGCCCAACGAGATCATCAAGATGACGGTGGTGGTGTTGTGTACCCTGGCCGTGATCATGCTGCTGGCGACCATGCCGGTGCTGCTGGAGATGGCGGGGTTCACCGGCGCGACACACGTCGAGGAGCCCGCCAACCCACAGGGCGCTACGCCGATGGGGATCAAACCCGAGTGGTACTTCCTGGCGGTCTACCAGCACCTGCGCCTGATGCCGACGGAATTATTTGGGATCAGCGGCAAGACCCTCGGTGTGCTAAGCCAGGGGCCCGCCGTGATGGTGATCCTGCTGCTGCCCTTCTGGTACCGGCGCGGGGCGCACCGCCGACCGGGTGCGTGGTATCGCTCCGTGGTAACGGCCGTCATCTTCGTTTTGCTGGGGCTGACAATCTGGGGCGGCTGGCCCGAGCATGTGGTGGACGGGCACGAGCAACTCGCTCCGTTGGGCGAGTACATCCGTGCACACCCGTTCCTGTTCGTCATGCCCGCGGTGGCGATCGCCGTTTTCTACGTCATGATCGCACACGAAAGAAAGGCTATACGCAGGATCCTTGACGCACCACCCCCCCCGGAGGGTACCCCGGATCCGCCTGCGGATTCTTCCCGAAACCACATTAAGTATTTACATGATCCGCAGGATGATGAGGAGTCTTGGTCATGACCATCTATATCCTGTCGGTTTGCATGGTGGCGGCGATGAGTATCGCAAGCCCCGCCGACAAAACCATCGCTCCGACCGAACCTGCGCCAAAGCCCGACCGCTACGCCGACAACGCCTGCGTCCAGTGCCACCGCGACCTCCCCGGCCGGTCCAGCGAGATCGTCGAGTTGCAGTGGAAGCACAGCGTTCACTACGACGCCAACGTCGGATGCGATGGCTGTCACGGCGGCAACCCTGCGGTCCGCGCCAACCAGTTTGAGTCGGTCGATGCCCTGAAACGCGCCGCACACCAGCAGCGCAACCCCGAGTTCCTGACCATGCGGCGCTCCAGTGATGGCATCGTCAGCGCCACTGGCGGGCGCAGCGTCTCCTACTTCTGCGGCAAGTGTCACGACCAGATCAAGGAGAAGCACCTGGGCAGCCCCCACGGGGACTTCGGCGACCCGACCTGCCTGTATTGTCATGGCCAAGGCTCTCACAAAATCACCGACGCAACGCCCCAGATCATCGACACCGCTGCCCGCGCCGAAGCCGGGCGCTGCAGCCCCTGCCACGACGCTTCCACCATGACGGTCGTCCGGCGGATCAAACAGACCCTGACCGATACAGAGCAGCGGATCAACGAATCCGGCCAACTCTACGCCGAACTGGAATCCTGGGGTTACCGCAACCTTGAATTGGAGCAGCTTCACCACCACGCCGGCGAGGTCCACTCCAAGCTCCGCCAGATATTCCACAGCTTCAACATGCGAGAAATCGACAACTTCGCCGCGGAAATCCAGGAGGTCACCGATCACACGACCGAAACCTACGAGATGATTAAAAGGCAGCGGGCCGTGCGCCGGCAACAGACGGTGATGGGGTTGTTGGCCGTCTGCCTGCTGCTGAGTTTTGCCGGGTTGCTGGTTTATTACAAACACAGCTTCCTGGACCCTCACCACGCGGAGGTGTGAGCGCCCCCTCCCAACCGTGAAGCGGGCGGCGGCGGGAGCCATCACGGCGGCTCTCGATCTCTTGTGAACGGGAGCGGTGGGATTCACCCATTCTCAAACACGAGAACCAACCCAAGTAACAAAAGCCTATAGCTGGATTTACATCATCTATCTCTGGCACGCCGTATGCAGATTGATCGCTAGGCGTCGGTATGCGTGCGCTCGGTCCGCATCGCACCAGATCAACCACGCTCCATGAAAGGTGAGGCTCAAGCATGCCCGGGCCGGTTTTGAATCAGGGACACATTCACGGGCCCAGATACCCATGGGCACGCACCCGCTGTATACAGCGGCTGCTACCACGCAAGGCGTCGCTTGCCCGGGTCATTGGGAGGCTGTTGCTGGCCGCACTTGCATGCGCCTATGTGTCCCCGTCACACGCCATCGAACTGACCCAGGCCCAGACCCAGAACGACCGCTGCTACAACTGCCACGGCCAACGGCGGATCACCGACCTCTCCGCATCCGAACGCGGGTCCATGGTAGCCCCACCGCAGGACCGGACCCTGTTAGACCGCCGCCCCGAATCCCGACCCGGCCTGTTCACACCTCCCGATGCACTGCTCGATAGCCCACACGCGGCGCTGGCCTGCACCGATTGCCACCAGGACTCAATCACACTCCCACACGCGATCACACTTCAGCCCGCTACCTGCACAGCAAGTTGCCACGAACCCGCAGCCGCCGAACACCGCCGGGGAATCCACGCCGAAGCCGCCGCCTCCGGCGACACACGCGCACCTTCCTGCGCCGACTGCCACGGCGGGCACGGCGTCTACCCCTCCTCGGACCGACGCTCCAACACCTACCCCCTTAACGTCATCAACCTCTGCGGCGACTGCCACAGCCTGCACCACGAGCAGACCACCAACGGGCACGACGAAACCCAGTACGTGCAGAGCTACATGGGGAGCGTTCACGGCAAGGCTGTGAAAATGGCTGGCCTAATCGTCGCGGCCACCTGTGCCGACTGCCACGAAGGACACGAAATCAGGCCCTCCGCCGACGAAACCTCATCGGTCAACCGCCTGCAGATCCCCGAAACCTGCGGCCAATGCCACCGCGGCATTGAGGATGTCTACGAAAAGAGCATCCACGGCCAAAAACTCGCCCAAGGCGACCCCGACGCACCCGTCTGCAGCGATTGCCACGCCGCCCACGCGATCACACACGCCGCCACCCCCGGGTTCATGCGCGACATCATCGGCGAGTGCGGACAGTGCCACGACCGGATCGGCAACAACGGCGACGGCAAGGCCTCGCTCTACGAAACCTACCGGATGAGTTACCACGGCCAGGTCAACGAGCTGGGGTCCAGCCGATCAGCCCGCTGCAGCGACTGCCACGGGGCGCACGACATCATGCCCGTCGATGATCCAACGTCCAGGCTTCACGCAGACAACCGCGTGCAGACCTGCGCCGCCTGCCACGACAACGCCAACGTCAGTTTCGCCAAGTTCATGCCGCACGCCGACTACCGCGATGGGAAAAATTTCCCCGTCCTCCACGGCGTCTGGCTCTACTTCGTGATCCTGATGAGCATCACCTTCGTGTTCTACGGCGTGCACTCCCTGCTGTGGCTGATCCGCTCGCTGATCGAGCGTCGTCGGCACACAACCCGAGAGGCCCGGCCCCACCCCGCCGCGAAGGGCAAAGCGATCAAACGCTTCCGCAAGATCAACCGTGTCAACCACGCGCTGGTCGCGATCACATTCTTCGGCCTCACACTGACCGGGATGCCGCTGTTCTTCTCAGACCAGGGCTGGGCCAAGGGGCTGATCGTGATGCTGGGCGGGGGGTACGCCGCAGGACTCTGGCACCGGTTCTTTGCGATCATCCTGTGTATCAACTTCGTGATCCACGTTGTCGGTGTCTACAAGCGTTTCAGCCGTCAGCCGGCGCGAATGCTACTCACCGGACCCCACACACTGCTGCCCCGGCTCAAAGACGTCACCGACTGCATGGGGATGTTCCGCTGGTTCTTTACCGGCAAGGGTAAGCCCGCGCTGGACCGCTGGACCTACTGGGAGAAGTTCGACTACTGGGCCGAGATCGCCGGGACATTCATCATCGGCGGCACCGGCCTGATGCTCTGGTTCCCCGGGCTCTTTTCGATGGTCATCCCCGGCTGGGGGTTCAACATCGCGACCGTCATCCATGGCTACGAGGCCCTGCTGGCGGTGGGGTTCATCTTCACCATCCACTTCTTCAACGCCAACCTACGCCCCGAAAAATTCCCCGTGGACGACGTGATCTTCACCGGCGTGGTGGATGAAGACGAGCTACGCCACGAACGCCCGATGGAATACCACCGCCTCAAACAGTCAGGCGAACTCGATTCGTTGCGCGTTGACACGCCACCGATGTGGCAACGCAGGGCCGCAGTAATCATAGGTGTATTAGCGATGTCGATCGGCCTGGCGATGGTCACGTTGATCGTCCTGGCGGGGCTTGGCTGGATCTAGGAGTCAACAATCATGGCAGAAGAAAACCCGGACCAACACGACAAGAATGCACCGGCTCCCCCGCAACCCCTGCACGGATGGCGTTGGGTCGGTCTGCGTCGCCGGCAAGGCCGCTGGCTGCGCATCGTGCCCAGCCGTTGGGGCTGGGTCCTGTTGGTGGTAGTGGGGGGGCTCGCCGGGATGCTGGGCTTTGCCGAGTACTCCATGCAGCCAGACTTCTGCCGCTCCTGCCACATCATGGAGCCCTACTACCAGGCCTGGCACACCTCGACCCATAAAGACGTGGCCTGCGTGCTGTGCCACTTCGAGCCGGGGATCGAAAACACACTCAAGGGCAAGTGGGAAGCCTCCAGCCAAGGCGTCAAGTACATCACCAACACCTACGGCTCCAAGCCCCACGCCGAAGTACGCGACAGCTCGTGTATGCGCGAGGAATGCCACAGCAAACGCCTCTTAGAAGGCAAAGTCGACTGGCCAATCCAAACCCAGCGCGGCACGGAGATCACGATCAAGTTCGACCACACACCGCACCTCTCCGAGCTGCGACGCGGCAAGGAATTACGATGCGTGTCCTGCCACTCCCAGATCGTGCAAGGCCAGCACCTGGTCGTCACCCTGGACACCTGCTTCCTCTGCCACTTCAAGGGTTTCGAACACGGCAGAGACGACCAGACCCTCGGCGGCTGCAAATCCTGTCACGATGCCCCGGCATCAGAGATCAAGCTCACCACAGGCATCTTCAAACACGAAGACTACATCGACCGTGGCGTGACCTGTGAAAACTGCCACGTCGATACCGTGTCAGGCGACGGGGCCGTCCCCAAGCAGTTGTGCTGGACCTGTCACAACAAACCGACACAGATCGCCCGCTACGGTGAGACCAGCTTCATGCACAAGACCCACATCACCGACAACAAGGTCGAGTGTTCCAGTTGCCACGTCCAGATCGTCCACCACCTCACCGCCGGGCTCGCCGCATCCGGTGGCCTGATGGCCGGGCCGGACCCCCATGCCGGTGCAGAAAAAAGCACCTGCGCCCAGTGTCACGACCTCACCCACAACGGCCCAGCTAACATCTACAGCGGCACCGGTGGCCGAGGCGTCCCCGACATGCCCAGCCCAATGTTCAACGCCCAGGTCGACTGCGTCGCCTGCCACAAGCAACGCGAATTCACACGTGACATCGCCGAAGTCACAGGGCAAACCTACATCGCCGCACAGGCCTCCTGCGACTACTGCCACGAAGGCCGCTACACCGGCGTACTCGACGAATGGCGCGCCACCATCGCGGAACACCTGGCGTTTGCCCAGCAGCAGCAGCAACTCGCAAGCGCCGATCTCTCTGTTGCGGTGATACCCCCAGACCAGCAACTCAAGCTCCAACGACTCCTGGACGACTCCGATCACAACATCCGCCTGGTCAAGCTCGGCCACGGCGTACACAACGTCACCTACGCCACCGCTCTGCTCAACGTCGCAATTGAAAACTACAACAAGATCCTCAACACACTCAAGCCCGTGCCAAGGATCGAGCCCACCGTAAGCGAGCCGCAGCCGTGATCCAACGCCCGGCCAAACCCCGAGCCGGTCCCCGTAAGTGGCAACACCGCCTGCCCGTTGTCCTATGCGCATGCCTGATGCTTTTACTACCGGGCTGTGGACACGAGGAACAAGGCGCGTCCGGCGGATCCAGTGAACTGACGGCCACGACCGATACCCCCGCTGCATCAACCGGGCACTACGAGCCAAAAGACTCGCTAGAAACCCAACACGCCGACCCCGCTAAAGCAGGTGTCATCCAGGTTGATGACCCCGTCGAGCCGCTCCCCAAACCGACAGGCGATCTGCCGCTAGACGCCTCGTGCATCACACCCGGCTGCCACACCGGCCTTGTCAACGCCAAACACGTCCACGGCCCAGTCGCCGTCGCAAACTGCCAGTCCTGCCACCAATCCGATACCGGCGGACACACCTACCCACTGATGCGCCCCGGCAACCAGACCTGCACCTTCTGCCACCCCGTCGTTGGTGCCCGTTCACAACAACACGCCGCCATCCAAGACTCCGGCTGCATCGCCTGCCATGACCCGCACCGCTCCGACGCCAACTTCCTTCTGGCACAACCCACCATCGAATCGACCTGCGCGACCTGCCACGATACACCGCTGCAAAAATTCGCCCACGGCCCGTTCGCCTCCGGCCAATGCACCGTCTGCCACCAGCCCCACGAAGCAAACGCCAACAACCTTCTCCGACAGGGCGACCAGCCCGACCACTGCTTCAGTTGCCACACCGGTATCCAGGTCCGCATCGCAAACTCACCGTTTGTGCATGAGCCTGCCAAAGACACCTGCACGACCTGCCACGACGCACACACCAGCGAGTTCCCCTATCAGCTATCCGACAATATCGCCGAGAGTTGCTTCGTTTGTCACGAAGAGATGGCCGAGCGCATCAAGTCCCAACCGGTTTCCCACGACGCGCTCTTCATCGAAGACGGCTGTGCCAACTGCCACGACCCGCACGCCGCCGCCGGCCCTAACCTCCTGCGAGACCGCGCCGACCACCTCTGCATGAGCTGCCACAACGAACCCATCGAAGCAACCGACGGCCGCACCATCGCCAACATGCAGCCGACCCTCGACCGCCGTTTCCTACACGGCCCGGTGCGCGCCGGGGACTGCGCCGCCTGCCACAGCGTCCACGGAAGCGAAAACGCCCGGCTCCTGCTGGAATCATTCCCCGACACCTTCTACGCCTCGTTCGACCTGACCAACTACGCACTCTGCTTTAGCTGCCACAGCTCCGACCTCGTTCTATCCGAACGCACCGACCAACTCACCGAATTCCGCCAAGGCGATCAGAATCTCCACTACCTCCACGTCCACCGCGACAAGAAAGGCCGAACCTGTAAGACCTGCCACGACATCCACGGCAGCGACCGCCCCGACCACATCGCCGCCGACGTCCCATTCGAGGGCTCCCAATGGGCCATGCCGATCAACTTCAACAAGACCGATGACGGCGGGTCATGCTCCCCAGGCTGCCACGAACAAAAAACCTACCGCCGATCCGCTTCACCAACAGTACCGACCAACATAACCACGCCAACCACACCGGCCACACCGGCCAACACAACCACGCCCACAAGTCCGCCCGCCGACGTCTCAACCGATGGGGACCCCTCATGAAGTACACACGCACCACCTCGACCGCCTTGACGATCGCAACGATCTGCATCGCCGGCATCGTTACAACCCTCCCCGCCCAGACCCAGGTCGCCCAGCCCGACCCCGCCGCTGAATCTGTCGCACAAACACTGCCCCTCCCCACCACGCAGATCGACCCACAAAGCTGTGTCACCGCCGACTGCCACGCTAACGTCAAACGCCACAGCGTCCTGCACGGCCCGGTCAACGTCAACGCCTGCGACGCCTGCCACACACTCACCGATGCCAAGACCCATACCTACATCCCCGCCCGCGAACAGGCCGACACCTGCACCTTCTGCCACGTCATCGAAACCGGACCCGCACAGACGCTACACGAGCCGCTGGTCACCCGCGACTGCACCGGCTGCCACGACCCCCACGGCGGATTCGACCGCAACTCACTTAAAAAACCGTCCATGAGCGAGCTCTGCGCATCTTGCCATCAAGACGTCATCGGCAATAAAAAACACGTCCACGGCCCGGTCGCCGCCGGCGCCTGCGGTATGTGTCACCAACCCCACGCCTCCCAAAACCCCAAGCTCCTCATCGAGACCGGCCGCGAACTCTGCGTCGGCTGCCACATGGAGATGGACCAGCAACTCGCCGAGGTCGACTTCGTACACGAGCCCGCCAAAGACGACTGCCTTAGCTGCCACAACGCACACGCCACCGACTTCCCCATGCTCGTCAAGCAAGAGCCCGGCCTCCTCTGCACCAACGCCTGCCATGAAGATATCAAACAGGCCGTCAACGACGCGAAGTATAAACACTCCGCCGTCACACAGGACCGCGGCTGCGTCAATTGCCACACCCCACACGGCGGCGACCTCGCAAAACTTATGAAAGACCGCCCCATCGACCTGTGCATGACCTGCCACGATCAAAGCGTCACCGCTGACGACGGCCGACTCATCGCCTCGGTTTCAGAAGTCACCAACCCCAACCTCATCAAGCACGGCCCCGTCGCCGAAGGAAGCTGCGGCGGCTGCCACAACGTCCACGGATCAGAGTTCGCAAAACTCTTGATCGATGAATACCCCGCCACCTTCTACCAACCGTTCGACCTGGAATCATACCGCCTCTGTTTCGAGTGCCACGACAAACAACTCGTCCTCACCCCCGACGCCAAGGGCCTCACCGGTTTCCGCAACGGCGACACAAACATGCACTTCCTCCACGTCAACAAAGACCCCCGCGGCCGAAGCTGCCGAGCCTGCCACAGCGTCCACGCCAGCACCATCGCACTACACCTCCGCGAAACTGTGCCCTACGGCAAGTGGGAACTCCCCATCAACTTCCAGCAAACCGACACCGGCGGAACCTGCTCCCCCGGCTGCCACAAACCCAAATCCTACGACCGCGACAACCCCGTCGATTACAAACCCGCCCAGTGAGGGCCAAAAAATGAAACACCAAACACACAACCCGAATCACTCCGCCCGCTCTTCCTATCTGGCGCTCGCCTGTCTGGCCGCGATACTCATCGCCGTACCCGCGCACGCACAGCCAGTCACACCCGACGAACCGCCCACCATCCAATGGCAGGCGGCCGACACCGCCGGCAATAACGTCGCCGTGCCGACATCCGCAAAGACCAGCGTCGTCCTGTTTGTTATGGCTGACCAGGACCGTAGCCACGACGCGATGACCCAACTACGCACGCTCTTAACCGATCAGGCGGGGGACACCGTGCAGCCCGTCGTGGTAGTCAGCGGACACGGCGCAGGGGTCGGTGCAGCCCAGCTAGCCAGCGCAGGCAACTGGCCCTGGCCGATCGTGGTTGACCTCGACTACCAAGCCTCCGGACTCATGTCCGTCCACGTCTGGCCCACCACCGTCATCGTCAACGATGCCGGCAAACGTATCGCCCACCTCCCCGGCCTCCGCCAGTCCTACACCAAAGACATCCGCGCCTACCTCGACTACGCAGCCGGCGCGATCAACGAGCAAGCCCTCAAGCAACGCCTGGATACTAACGGCACCGTCACCAGCACGCCCAACCACATCGCCTCACGACACCTGCACCTCGCCCAGAAACTCCTGGAAAAAGGCCAGATAAAACTCGCCCACGAAGAACTAACACGCGGCCTGGACATCGACCCCAACGACATCCCACTGCGCCTGACTCTCGCCAAAATCCAACTCATGATCGGCGAACCCGCCCAAGCCCTCGCCGTACTCGATGCGCTCGATACCAACGCCGCACCACCCTGGCGCATCCAAACCCTCCGCGGCCGTGCCCTGGTCGCCCTAAATCGCTTCGACGATGCCCGCACCGC
>JAJDCX010000070.1 GCA_029260615.1 Phycisphaeraceae bacterium
GCCGAACATGTTGGGGACGACGATGACGTCGTAGATCTCGGGCTTGGTGGCCATGTACATGCAGCAGGCATCGACGTGGTGGTAGACACGTTCGATGTCTTGGTAGTCAGCTTCGCCGACCTCGTTGAAGGTGCGGAACCAAGTGTCGCCGCAGTGTGTGAGGACGTTGGTTTTGTGTACGAGTGTGAGTTGGCCGGGGTAGCCGTTGGCCTTGCGTGTGCGTGCGAGGTCGAATGCGTAGCGGACGCAGCGTTCGACGCCGAAGCGTGTGGAGATCATTTCCTGTGTGCTGATTTCGTGGGGCGTGCCTTTGCGTGCGATCCCACCGTTGCCGCAGTAGAGGTCTTCGGTGTTTTCGCGGACGCAGACGAAGTCGATGTCGTCGGGGCCCTTGTCTTTTAAGGGAGTCTCAACGCCGGGGTAGAGCTTGACCGGGCGGAGGTTGATGTATTGATCCAGGTCGAAGCGGAGCTTGAGGAGCAGGCCTTTTTCGAGGATGCCTGGCTTGACGTCGGGTGTGCCGACGGCACCGAGCATGATGGCGTCGTAGGCCTTGAGTTCCTGGACCTGAGCATCGGTGATGACTTCGCCGGTCTTGAGGAAGTGTTCGCCGCCGTAGGGCAGGTCGGTGGTGGTGTAGGTTAAGCCCTCGGGTTTGGCGACCGCATCCATGACACGCAACGCCTGCTTGACGACCTCTGGCCCAACCCCGTCGCCGCCGATTACCGCGATCTTCAATGTCATGGCCCGATTCTCCGCTTGGTTTAACTGCTGAAAGTCCCACTTTATAGGCCACCCGCCCCGCCCGGGCAATCGCCCCGCCCCGGAAGCCCCCAGGAAATTCCCCGGAACTTCTCTCAGGCAATTCTCTTGGAAACATCCCCGGCCCCACCCCATCAAGACACCTTCCTTAGCCAGGCGGCTTAAGCATCCCGGCTCGTGCCTGTGGGGCTTTGATTAAAGGCCACCTCTAAAAATACACACACGCAGGTCATCCATGGGGCCTCGCTAAGCCGCAAGCGGCTTTTTTGCGGAGGGATTTCAATGATTAGAGGTGGCCTAAAGATAATATTTAGGCTAAATTTAATTCACTATGACCAGACCTTTTTTGACGGAAGCGGATCGGGGGGATGTGTTTCGGGGGTTGGCGCACCCGCTACGGCGGGAGGTGTTGGTGCATCTTAAACGCGGGGATCGGGCTGTGGGTGAGTTGCTTGTGCTGTTGGGTTCGGGGGTTTCGATGCCGACACTTTCCAGGCACCTGGCGGTCCTGCGCGATGCGGGGATGGTTCGGCAACGCAAGGCGGGGCAGAAGCGGGTCTACCATTTGCAGAGTCAGGGCCCGCAGCGCGCTTTGCGGTGGTTCAAGCAGATGCAGTGAGGCGGCCGGGTAAGCAGATTGGTTGACGGGTCGGGCTTGCCCGTGGCGTTCACACAAAACGCCGTTGTATGATGCGGGTCACGTATTTGGTTTCGTTGTCTGGGAAACTCATCGTATGGCGACCCTTTATTGTCAAAATTGTGGGTACAACCTCTCGAACCTGCCGGAGAACCGTTGCCCGGAGTGCGGGGAGGGGTTTGATCCGAGGGAGTTGGAGGGGCTGCTTCGTGGAGCCATTTCGACTCGGTCTGTGGTTCTGCAACTGATCTTTGTGCCCGCGTTGATCGCGGTGCTGTCTCCGTTGTTGTTGTGTGGGGCGATCGCGCTGGATCCTGTGAATAGTGATGCGTTCACGATTACCGTGATGGTCCTGATTTTTTTGGCCGGTACGGTGGCCCACACCTACCCCTTGGCTCGGAAGTTTATCCAGGCCAAGAAGCTGCGTGACGGTACGGACAGCGTTGCGTGGATTTTCCGCAAGGTTTGGCCCTGCTGCATCCTGTTTACATTGGTGGAGGGGGCGTTGGCGTTTGGGTATTTTGCGGGGGGTTGTGCGGTCATCATTATGAATATGAGTTTCCACTAGCCATGCCTACGCTTTACTGCCCAAAGTGTGGGTACAACCTCACCGGGCTGACGGAGGACCGTTGCCCGGAGTGCGGGGAGAGGTTTGAGCCGGGGCGGCTTGAATCTCAGGCGAGAGAAGCCGTTACGATTCGGTACACGATCTTGCATCTGTTGTTTGTCCCAATGGGGATTGCCCTGATAGATGTGTTTCTCTTGTTCGTGCTTTCGCAAAGCAGTGGGGATGCGGTGCTGGGAGGACTAATCACAATGCTTGTTGTCACGGGGATCGCGATGGCCGTGCACGCCTTGGTCATAGCGCAGGCGGTGGTTCACTCTGTCGCGGCGCATCGGGGTCGAATCAATGGCCCCTGGGTGTTTCGGAGCATGACCCCATGTTTTATATTGTTCACCGTGATTGAAGCGGTGCTTGTTGTTTCATATATCGTTGGTGGATGTGCGATCATTCTTATTTCAACTGGGGTGTTTTGATGGCACAGCCAACAGAGTTCAAAGATGCGGTTATCAAACACACCTCCAGCCTGTGCCCGGTATGTAAGGCACAGATCGGTGCGGAGGTTTATCGGCGTGGGGGGAAGGTGTATCTGCGTAAGACGTGTGAGGAACACGGGGTGTTTGATGTGTTGATTAATTCGGATGAGCGGTACTACTACGACTCGCGCGGGGCGAACTCGGCGGAGAATACATCCGGGGGTGAGGGGCGTTGTTCGTCGGGTTGTGGGTGCGGGCCGGGGGAGTTGGGGGAACCGGGGGAGCCGGGGGAGTCGGTTTCAAGGAACCCAAACCCCGGGGCCCCCCGGGGGGGCGGGGGTGTGGGGCATGACTCGGGGATTGTGGAGACGTCTTCGACGTGTATCGGTCTGATCGAGATTGTGGAGAGTTGTAATCTGCGTTGTCCGACTTGTTTTGCGGACAGCCCGTACTCGGAGCCGACGGCGATCAAGGCGCTTACGTTGGAGGAGTTCTGGTTGCGTGTGGATGCGGTGACGGGGCGTAAGGGGTTTATTGATATTCTGCAGTTGTCCGGTGGTGAGCCGACGATCCACCCGGACTTTTTTGAGTTGTTGGAGGGTGTGCTTAAGAGCGAGATGATCGGGTATGTGTTGTTGAACACCAACGGGGTGTTGCTGGCTAAAGATGACTCGTTCATGGATCTGTTGGGCGAATTGCATCGTAAGTACAAGAAGTTTGAGGTGTATCTGCAGTTTGATGGGGTGCAGGCCGATGGGCAGTCGGCGTTGCGTGGGGCGGACCTGCGGAAGGTGCGCAAGGATGCGATTGAGGGTTGTGCGGCGCGGGGGGTGCCGGTGACGTTGGCGATGACGGTGGATCAACATAATGCGGGGCATTTGGGGGAGACGGTTGCATTTGCGGTGTCGCAGCGGTCGGTGCGTGGGGTGGTGTTTCAGCCGATGTTTAATTCGGGTCGGGGGTATGTGCAGCTAGGGGAACGGGAGGAGAACCTGAATGTGGCAGACATTATTAATGGGTTGATTAAGCAGAGCGATGGGTTGTTGACGGAGAAGGATTTTACGCCGTTGCCTTGCGGTGATCCGAACTGTCACACGATCGGGTATCTGATTCGGCGGGGGAGCCGGGGGGACAGGGTGCAGCGGGTGTCGGACCTGATTGATTTTTCACAGGTGCAAGGCTTCCTGAAAGATCGGGTGAACTTCACGATGGATGATCTGGCGAAGTGTGGCTGTGAGTCGGAGGAGTTGGGGGCGGTGTTGAAGGGTTTGGAAGTTGGGCCGAACGACGTGTTGCGACTGTTTATCAAGCCATTCATGGATGCGTGGACGTATGACCAGGACCGGATTGATCGCTGTTGTGTGCATGTGATCGGTGAGGGCGGGGAGTTGGAATCGTTCTGTCGTCATTATGCGATGCGGGGGGTGTGATGGATTGGCCCTGGTACACGTTGATGATGGCGGCGGGTCTGGGTGTGTCGGCGGTGATCTGGTCGGGTCGGTTCAAGTCCCGGCCGGAGATGGTGGTGGTGTATGTGACGGGGCTGTTGGGTGCGTTGTTGGGCGCGAAGCTGGGGTATGTGGTGGTGGAGTTGTACACACACTACGGGGAGGGGGACTTTTGGCGTCATGCGTTGGTGGGGCGGACGATACTGGGTGCGTTGCTGGGTGGGTACCTGGGTGTTGAGGGCGGGAAGAAGCTGGCGGGTTATGGTGAGCCGACGGGTGATGTGTTTGCGTTGGCGGTGCCGGTGGGTGTGATGCTTGGGCGGGTGGGGTGTTTGTTGCACGGGTGTTGCCAGGGCGTGGCGTGTTCGGGGGGTTGGTGGGCGGTGACGGGTGTGGATGGTTTGGTGCGTTGGCCTGCGGCGTGGGTTGAGTTTGGTTTTAACGCGGCGGCGGCGTTGGTTTTGTGGGTGCTTTACCGGGCGGGTGCGTTTAAGCACCAGTTGTTTCATCTGTATCTGATGGGGTATGCGTTGTTTCGGATTGCGCACGAGCCGATGCGGGACACGCCGAGGGTTGTTTGGGGGGTATCGGGGTACCAGGTGCTTGCGTTGGTGTTGGGGGTATTTACGGTGTGGCGTTACCTGGCGCGGCGTGGCGGGGCTTTACGGGGCGGGCCGGTGGCGGGGGAATAGTCCGGGCGTATGATGGGTGTATGAACTGCGACAAAACCCCCACCGATTTTGAAAATGAACACACCGGCATCGTGATTGTGGACCACGGGTCACGGCGGTCGGAGTCCAATGAGATGCTCGAGCATTTTGTCGAGCAGTTCGCGGAGTCGATGCATTACACGATTGTTGAACCGGCACATATGGAGATGGCGGAGCCTTCGATTGCGTCGGCGTTTGATAAGTGTGTTGAGCGTGGTGCCAGGCGTGTGGTGGTGTGTCCTTACTTTCTTTTGCCGGGCAAGCACTGGAAGGAAGACATCCCGGGGTTGACGATGGCGGCGGCGGGGAAGCACCCGGGGATAGAATACCTGGTTACGGCCCCGATCGGTCTACACCCGATGATGCACGGTGTGATCCAGTCGCGTATCGACCATTGTTTAAGCCATGTGGCGGGTAATGCACAAGAGTGCGAGTCGTGTGCGGGGACGGGTCGTTGCGCGGTGCGGAGTGTGGCGGGGGGTTGAGGGTGGGATGGAAGACGGGAGGGGGATTCACCGCAGAGTACGCGGCGGGGCAGAGAAGAAACGAAGAGATGTAACAGGGATGGTCGCAGGCGAGCAGTTGGCCGATCTATCTGCGGATTACAGGTTGTTTTTGTTGGACCTGATTTAGCCGGGTGGGTTTAGGCCATGCCTTGCGGGTCGTCGCCGTCATCATCGTCGTCGTTGCCGAGGTCGAAGGGGAAGTCGTCATCGTCGTCGGGGTCTTGTGAGTCGAAGTTGTCTTCGGGGCCGTTGTCTTTGGCGATGTGGGCTTCGTTGGGTTCGGCTTGGGGGGGGTCCATTCTTTGTGCGGCGGTGGACCAGGCGTCGGGTTTGGGGAGGTCGGCCATGCGTTGTTCGTGCTCGAATTCGAGGTCTTGCTGGCGTTGGATGTAGTTCCGCCAGGCGGCGATCAGCCCGATTAAGACCAGCAGGCCGATGCTTAGTAGAGCGCCGATCAGCAGGAGGCTGAATAGCCCCGCCTCGGGTCCCGGCGAGTTGGTGGTGGGTGCAACGGATTGGGCGAGCCACAAAATACGCATAAGCAAATAGTGTAACCCCGGGGCTGGGCTGGGACGAATGGGCGGGCTTGTCGGTGTCGCTGGGGGCGATTCGGCGGTGGTTAATGCGGCGGATGCGGGGGCGGTGGGGTATTAGGCCGATGCGGGGCCGCGGTAGGTGCAGACGGTCTTTGAGGTTTCCCAGATGCTTAGTTCATCTAAGGCCGCGTTGGGGCCCAGCTCGTCGAATCGGTCGGCGAGCATGTCCCAGATGACCTTGACGATATTTTCTACCGAGGGGTTGAGGCTGGCGAACTGGGGGACGTCGGTGTTGAGGTGTTTGTGGTCGAGGTGTTCGATGGCGTGGCGGTTGATCAGTGCGTCGATGGTTTGGACGTCGGCGGTTTGGCCTTGCGGGTCGATGGGCAGGCGGACGACGGCTTGAAGTTGGTAGTTGTGGCCGTGGCCTGCGGGGTTATTGCACTTGCCGAAGATGTCGCGGTTTTCCTGGTCGCTTAGTTCCGGGACGTGCAGGCGGTGGGCGGCGGAGAACTCGTACCGCTGGCGGATCAGGACGTGGTCCATGTCGTGGCTCCTCAGGGCGATCGTGTAGGTCGGGGTCAGCCCAAGCTCGATGCAGATGACCGACCCGCGCAGGGCGGGTTGTAATCCCGCGAGCATTTGGCGCATCAGTTTGCCTATTGGCAGGGCGGCGGATGGTTGGGTGTTTACCAGCGCGTTATTGATGCAAGGCAGGGCGTGTTCGTGGACGGCCTGGTCGATCAGCTTGATGTTGATGAAGTAGCCGGTCTGTGGGTCGGCTTCGCCCCGGCAAGTGACATCCAACTCGTAATAGCGTCCCAGCCCTCGCATGGGGGGCCAGGCGGCGAAGGTGTTGTCACGGGGCGATTCCGCGCCCGCCTTGGCGTTGGCGGGGGGCGGGTCGTTGACACAGAAACGGACGGTTCGGCTGACTTCAAGCATCGTTGCCGGGATTATAGGGCCCCATCCAGCCCCCGAGGCCGGGTATGGGGGTGAGCCGGGGATATCGGCACAAAACGCCAAAAAACATGGGTTTCAGACTTGCCTTAGCCGGGCCTGAATTGGACCTTTGTGATACCCGGCGACACCCGCCGGTGTTTTGGGAGCGGTTATGCATAGCTGGGTGCGTTACAGCGTGTCGGCCTACCTGGGGCTGCTATTGGCTGGGTCGATCGCCTCGCCGGGGCCGGCAGCTCATCAGGGCCCCACCCCCGTTGCGTCGATCCGGGAGATGCGCGAGGACACGACGTATTACCTGGTCCCGGGGTATCCGGGGTATGTCAATCCGCCTGTGGAATCGACGGAGTCGTCGGCGTTGGCGGAATCGTAGCCCAACTTGGTTCTGTGCTGGTTAGGTGATCGTGCCCGTCGGATTGCGGCGCGGGGGGGTTGCGGTACGCTTGTGGGATGCACAGATTCTTACAAACCGGATCGGGCTTGGTTTCGCAGAGATTACAAGGACACACCCTGCCGAGTCGGCGTGCTTTTGGGGGCGCGGCGCCTTGGTTGATCCTCGTGGTGGTTGTGCTGGCGGGGTTGGGTGCGTTAGCGCTGTGGGGGCCGGGGCGTGGGGGGCCTGGTCCGGCAGACCCTAAGGACACCGCCGCACCGCTGATGGATGCCGAGACGCTGGGTCAAGAGCTTGCGGGAATAGGCGACCTTTTTAGCCAGGCGATGGAGAACCAGCGCGATATGCAGCCGGTGATCGATCGGCTCGACAAGCTGGTGGCGCAGCAGCCCACGGCCAAGGCGCACACCCTCCACGGGCAGGTGCTGATGTATGCCGGTCGATCGGCGGAGGCGCTCGCGGCGTTTGAGGCGTCATTGGAACTGCAGCCCCGGAAGGTCAATACCCACCGGCTGGCGGGCAACCTGGCGATGAAGCTCGAACAATACGACAAGGCCCGGCACCATTACGAGCAGGCCCGCAGCATCGAGCCGGGCAAAGGCGAACACGCGGTGTACCTGGCGAACCTGCAGGTCAAACTTAACGAAGACGACCAGGCCCAGGCCACGCTGCTCACCGCCCTTCGGCGCGACTCGCAATTGCACAGCGCTTACGCCCTGCTGTCGGACATCTATACCAAGAAAAACAAGCTGGGCCTCGCGCTGGATCAGATCCAGCGTGCGATTGAAACCGTGCCGGCGAATAACCCCAACCTGCGGACGGTCTATGTCCTCAAGCGGGCGGCGATACTCCGCAGAGACAACCAGCCGGCCGAGTCGTTGGCGACACTCAACGCACTGCCATCGGATACGCGGATGCAACCCAAGGTCTTGAGAGACACGGCAACGAGTTGGGTCATGCTGGGCAAACCCAAGATGGCGGCCGAGCTTTACGAACAGGTTTTACGCATCGACCCCAGCAGCGACCTCGCCGCCGCGGAGGCGGCACGCTGGCGGATCAAGGTTGGGGATACCGATGCGGCGAGGGGACTTCTCAAGACGCTACGTCGGATCAACCCCAGGTATGAGGCGCTGGTTGAACTAGAACAGAAGCTGGGCGAACTCGATTCGACCCCCACCGAGTAAGACGTTTTTCGGTCGAGCAAAGCGGGGATTTGTTTGAGGCTTGGGGGGGATGCCGGCCCGTTACTTGCGTGGTTTGTCCGAGCCGATCTTGCGGATGATGTTGGTGGTGCTTTTGCCTTTGACCATGGGGACCCGGGCGATGGTTCCGCCGTAGGACTCGACGATCTCGTGGCCAATGACCTGGTCGTGTGCGTATTCGTCGCCTTTGACCAGTACGTCGGGCTTGAGCTTGCGCAGCAGGGTCTTGGGGGTGTCTTGGCTGAAGACAACGACGTAGTCGACACTTTCAAGAGCGCTGAGCACCATCACGCGGTCGGCTTCGTGATTCACCGGGCGGTCTTTGCCCTTGAGTTTGCGGATGGACTTATCGCTGTTGAGTGCAACGACTAAGAGGTCGCCCTGGCTTGCGGCGGCGCGGAGGTAGCTGACGTGGCCGGCGTGGAGGATGTCGAAGCAGCCGTTGGTGAAGGCGACGGTCTTGCCTTGGCGTTTGTGTGCCGCTAGTTCGGTGGCCAGCTCGTCGAGTGTCCGCAGTTTGCCGTGGGCGCCGTGGTTGCTTTCAAGGACATCCAAAAGGATCTCGTCAAGATCGACGGGGACGGCACCGAAGCGTTCGACTTCCAGGCCGGCGGCGACGTTGGCTAACTGGGTTGCGCGTTCCCAGCCGGTGTCATTGGCCAGGGCCCCAGCGAGCATCGCCAGGACGGTGTCACCCGCGCCGGTGACGTCATAGACCTCGCGTGCGCGGGTCGGGACGAATTGGGGTTTGGTGCCTTTGCGCATCAACAAGAGCCCCTGCCTGTCCAGCGTCAGGACGAGGGTGTCCAGCCTCAGGTCGCGGATCAGTTTTTTGCCAAGGCCGATGAGCGTGGCGTCGTCGGCGTTGGTGGCGTCCTGATCGGTGGCGAGGGCGGCCTCGAAACGGTTGGGTGTGATGCAGGTTGCGCCGCGATACTTGCTGTAGTCTTCGATCGCTGCGGGGTCGACCAGGACGGGGACGCCCATGCGTTTGGCGAGCTTGATTAGGCCCTGGCACATGGCTTCGGTGAGGACGCCCTTGCCGTAGTCTTCCAGGCACAGCACGTCGGACTTTTTGAGTTTGCGTTCAGCCAGCTTAAGAAGACGATCCGTAACGGTCTTGGGGATCGGTGCTCGGCTCTCTTCATCGACGCGGAACATCTTCTGGGGATGTCGGTGCTGGGCCAGCCCGATGAAGTTGTGCTTAACGGTGGTGGGGCGCTGGGGGTCGGCGAGCAATCCAGAAGCATTGCAGCCGGCGTCTTCAAGCGAGCTGCGCAGGGCATCGGCCATGAGGTCTTTGCCGACAACGCCCAGGCAATCGACTTCGCAGCGCAGGGCGCGAAGCGCCAGCGCGACATTGGCGGCGCCGCCTGGCTTGAGTTCCTGTCGTTGCGCAGCGAGGACGGGGACCGGAGCGTCGGGGCTTAGCCGTTGGGCGTCGCCGTAGACATACCGGTCGGCCATGAAGTCGCCGACGACGGTGATGCGTCGTGTGCGCCAGTTATCAAGCAGGTGGATGAGGTCTTTACCGGGCAAGGATCAACTCTCGCGGTCCCGCGGCTTGCGGTTGTTGGCGCGTTCGAAAAACAGGCCAGCAATGAAACCCATCGCGGTTGCCAGGAGGACGACACCGATCAGCACGCCGCCGTCGGGGACGTGTGCCAGGGTGGTTGCCATATCGAACAAAGAAGTCATGGCGGATCCTTTCAAACTAAGAGGTCAGGGGCCCCATAGTCTACAACGACTGAGCCCTTGGGTCATTGCTTGGGGGCAGTGGCTTGTTTGAGCATCCGGTCGATGGCCTCGGCTCCGTCAAGGAATTCGACCCCCAGGATCGGGCGGAGAATGGGGAGGGCTGTGGGGTTGTTGCCGATAGCTTGCAAGAGGGTGTGCCACTTGACCCAGTCTTTTTCGGTGGTGACGACTGCCTGGGCCCCCCGCTGCCTGGCGTCCGCCAAGAGGTTTTGAATCTCTTGGGCGGTGTAGGCGTGGTGGTCGTCGAAGGTGTGAGAAAACAGAACCTCGGCGGCGGCGTGGTTGAGCATTTGGTCAAAGGCGGCGGGGTTGCCGATGGCGGAGACGCCGACGACTTTGAGATTACTTAGATGGTTTTGGGGGAGGTTGCTATCTGGGTCTGTGAAGCCCGACCAGCGGTAGGCGGTGTGGGCGGTCGGGGGTTGGCCGGTGAGGTGTTTGATTTTCTGGTCAAGGCTGGTCAGGACATCGGGAGCCACCAAGTCGCAGCGGGTGATGATGATGGCATCGGCCCGGCGGAGGTTGGCGAGGGGCTCGCGCATGAGGCCTCGTGGGAGGAGGCGACCAAATCCTAAGGGGCGGGTGGCGTCGATCAAGACGATGTCCAGATCGCGGTGTGCCTGGCGGTGTTGGAAGCCGTCGTCAAGTAGAAACACCGAGGTCGTGGGGTGTTGTTGGATCACCCGATTAGCGGCTTGGGCCCGGTTGGGGTTGGGCTCGACGGGGACGGATGAACCCAGTTCACGGGCGAGTTCCTGGGCCTCATCGCTGTGTGTGGCGGCTTGGTCGGCCATGTATCCACGCAGGAGTACGGCGGGGCGTGAACCCTGTTCAGTGAGTTGTTTGACCAGTTCGATGACCATGGGGGTCTTGCCGGTGCCGCCGGTGGTGAGGTTGCCGACGCTGATGGTTGGGCGTGGGAGGCGGGTGGGTTTTCGCAGGCCCAGGTCGAAGGTTTTGTTGCGCAGGGCGATGGCCAGGCGGTAGCCCGGTTCCATGATGCACAGGCCCAGACGTGCGGCGTGGCCTGACAGGCTGCGGTCGAGGCCGGCCATGATGTCGTAGAGGCGGGCGTGGTTCATGGCGAGGTTTTGTTCCGCTTGGAAGTCACGTCGGCGGGGGCTTTGGGGCGGATACTCAAGCCAGCCAGGGCCGGGATCAGTTGCTTCATGGGCAGGCCTACCACGGTCGTCGGGTCGCCCTGGACCTGGATCGGCCAGCCGGCGGCCTGGCGGTCAAAGAGGTTGTACCCCCCCGCCTTGCCTTGCCATTGATCTGTGTCCAGGTATTCATCGAGTTGAACATCGTTCAGTGTTTCCAGCACCACGGTGGATTGATCGACGAGGATCAGGGGTGCTTGCAGGTGGTCAGTAAGCAGGGCGACGCCGGTGACGACCTGGTGGGCGTTTTGTGTGAAGTGTCGGATCATCTCGGCGGCGTGTTGGCGGTCTTTGGGTTGGCCGATGAGTTGGCCGTCCTGCCCGACGCAGATGGTGTCCGCGGCGAGGATGACGGCCCCGGGGGGGATGTGGTCTTGGAGGCTCAGGGCTTTTTGCCCGGCGAGTTGCCCGGCGAGGTCTTTGGCGGAGCAACCCGGCTCGGCGGCGGGTTGGGGCGGGTCGTCGAACGGGGGGTCGGCCTGGGTAAAGTCGTAACCGGCCTCGCGCAGCAGCTGCGCCCGTCGGGGCGATCGGCTGGCGAGGACCAGATGGGCGGGGGCGGGCACGTTGGGCATGGGGGGGATTGTAATAGGGGATGGGAAAGGCAGCGTGTGGTCGTTGGCTGGGGCTGGGGCCTGCGCTGTTCGGTTTGCAGATCCCAGAGCCCAAAACCCAGGCCCCAAGCCCGGCCTCTACCCGTTTATCAGTATTGATATTCAAGGTTTGACGTGATTGGCCCCGATAACATATTGAAGGGCCGATCCGTTGTTCGGCCCTGTGTGGTCGGACCGCCCCCCGGGTTCCCGTCAACAAGACGGCCCAGGTGGAATTGGTCGGTCAGTCACTTTCAAGGACGAAAGGGCCCGGGCGTGCGAACGATCGCGATCATCAATCAGAAGGGCGGCTGCGGCAAGACCACCTGTTCTATCAATCTTGCTGCGTCCTTGGCCGCCAAGGGCAAACGCACGCTGCTGGTGGATATGGACCCGCAGTCACACTGCGCGATGGGGCTTGCGGTGCCCGATGCGCAGATCGAAAAATCCATTGCGGACATGCTCCGCGTCGGGCTCGACGGGTCGCTTGCGATGTCGGAGGTGACCTGGCAGATCGCGCGGAACCTTGATCTTGCGCCTTCGTCGATCACGCTGGCGGGGATGGAGGCGCAGCTCTCGACCGCACCGGACAAGGACCGTCGGCTTGCGCAGGTCATCTCGACCGTGCAGGACCAGTACGACTTCTGCATCGTGGACTGCCCGCCGTCGATCGGGCTGCTGACTTTCAATGCGTTGCGCGCGGCGGACGAGGTGTTGATCCCTGTAGAGACGGGGTTCTTCTCGATGCAGGGCGCGGTTCGCCAGCAGCAGACGATCCAGATGCTGGCGCGTCGGGCTGGGCATCATGTCAGGTTCAAGGTGCTGGCGACGATGTACGACGTGCGGACCAAGCTGGCGCGTGAGATTCTTTCGGAGTTGAAGCGGCACTTTGGTGACGAGCTTCTGCCGATCGTTATTAACTTTAATAGCAAGCTCAAGGAGGCGGCGAGCTTCGGTCAGCCGATCACGGAATACGACGCCGCCAGCCGTGGGATGCAGGATTTTGAGCGTCTGACCGAGTGGTTGATGGCGAACCCGCCGGAGCCCGCGACCACGATGATGCCGCAACACGAGCCACAGGAAGCGGTGATGGCGGGCACGGTGGGGAACCCGGCGATGAGCCGAGCGGCGGAGCTGGTGGAGCGTGCCAGGGCGTTATCCAACCGGACCGCGGAGCTGTCTTCACGATTGGCCAGTGACCAAGACGCTAGGGCTGAGGGGTTTACCTCGCCTGCGCCGCCTAAACCGATCGAGCAGCCGCAAGAGCCCGAGGTTCCCACGCCGCCTGATAGTTTTGAGAAGAAACTCGCTGGGCTTTTTGGCGCACGGAACACGGCCCAGGGATTGTTATTTATCCAACCCAACGGCAAGGCGGCGAACCTCGCTATCGCTGGGGACTTCAACGGCTGGAACCCGGCGACGACGCAACTGAAGCGCGATGAGTCCCTGGGTGTCTGGCAGACCTGTGTCACCGTCCCGCCCGGCCGATACCGTTACCGCTTGGTGGTGGATGGGCAGTGGGTGCAGGACCCTTACAACAGCTACGTCGAGTCCAACCCGTTTGGCGAACTGAATAACATCGTCGTGGTGCAGTAGCCCCCCCGGAGCTTCCCGGAAGCTCCCGGGTGGTCCCCGGACTTTCCCTGATCGGACGGGTGGATCGTCAAAAAATGTCGGCGGCCAAAAGTCCTATAATGTCACGCTTAGGGTCGCGTTGGTTAGGTAGTACGGGTGGCGTTCTGATTCTTGGCGTCCGATTTATGCTTTATTGATCTCAACGGTTTCGTCATGGATGACACACGCACACAGCAGGCATTGGACGAGTTGGCTGACCTCTTTCTGACGGGTCAGGGCCCGGTGGCTGATACACAAGCCCCTTCGGCCCCCCCGGTTTCACCGACTCCCCCTTCCGGGCCTACACGCGATGAACTGGTCGGCCCCGCGCCGATCCGGCTTCGCCCAAAACTCACCGAAAAACCCAAGCACGCCCCCCCGGCTCCCCCGACCCCACTCGCACCAGCGATCGAAGGCAACGCGCCGCTTCGGCTTCACCCAGAACCCGAGCCGGACGATTCACCTCTCGCATCGATCGGTGAGGTCGAGCCACACGACGACAACTCACAACAGGACTTCACCCAGGAAGACTTGGACGCCGCGTTCAACGATGCCCCCGACCCCCCCGCTGCCACCACTACGCCCCCTGCCCAGGAGGTGTCCGATCAGACGGTCGCGGTTGAGGCGGTGATTCTTGGCAACCTCCCGGGATTAAGCGGCCCCTGGCTGACCCAGTACGCCCAGCTGTTGGCCCAAGAGGAAGGCCCGGTCGCCATCCTCCATGTCGATGACGATCTGATCGATCTGGAACTGGTCGAGCCGACGAACCGGGACACGACTAGCCGAGGGGTATCGCTTCGTATGCCGCCGGGCGGCGGGAAGATCGATCCGCGCTCGGTCCTTGAGGCTCTGTTGGATTCAACAGATTCCCCTGATTCCGCGGATTCCGCGCCGCAGACCGTGTTGGTCCACCTGGACCCGCAGCACGATGAGCAGGGTTTGGCCCGTGCGTTGGCGATCGATGACTGGACGCTGATGTGTGGGGCGGACGACCTGGCGATCATCGCGGGCTACAAGATGCTCAAGGCGATGGTTGAGGATGAGCCGGCTGTCGCTCAAAAGCGCATCGGGCTGATGGTCATGGGTTCGGACCCCAAGGTCAGCCAGGGCGCTGCGCACAAGTTTCAGGCTGCCTCGGAGAGTTTCCTGCACATGCCGGTGCAACTGCTGGGCTGGCAAAAACAGATGGTCCCGGTGAACCTGCGTCACCTGGGGCGGTTCGAGGATGTGGATGCGGTTTGGCCCAGGCTGGCCCAGTGGTTTGATTTATTCGCTGGCAGTGAGCCGCAGGCGGATATCCAGTCTGTCACCAGCGAGCCGACCGGCCCGGCGATCCAAGAGCCAGCCCTCGCTTGGGCCCCCCCCGTCTATATCGTGCCACCCATCGTGCCATCTCCTGTGCTAGAGCCCGGCGAGCCCACCATCTTGGTCGAGGAAACCGTCGCGCCAGTGCAGCCGCCAAGGCCCAGGCCATCGAAGCTGTTCACCGAGTTGGCAGAGATAGCAGCCAAGCCACGCCGGATGGCCCCACCGACCCCCCCGGTTACCCCGATTCCACCAGCCACCCCCGAGCCGCGACCGGTCGTCGAGGCTCCACCGGTCGCCGCGCATCGACCTGCTGCCCAGCCGGTTTCGCAAGCCCCGCCTGCCCAGGTTTCAACCCCCGCGCCGAAGCCGCAGGCACAACCTGCTTCGCCGACGACCAACGAGCCGAACCTTGTCGATTTGCTCATGGCTGGCACCGGGGCTGTGCCCGGGGGGATCGCTCTGGAAGCGCGTTGCCCTCACCAGAGCCAGACCCAGCTGATGCTCGGTCAGGACGGGCGACTGCACCTGCTTTGCCGGCATGATTCTGAGGGGTTCGACAGCCTGCAGGCGGCGATGATCGATCTGCTGCAGGCGAGCCATTGGGTCCGCGAGCATCTGGATCTGCTGGCCCTGACCCAGCGCCAGTGCAGGTTTGATGTGGATTCTAAGCCGGTGCTGCACCTGTTCACCGACCGGGCTGACTGGGCGACCACTTTGATCGCCCGGCTGGGTGAGGCTTTGAAACTGCACCTGCTGCAAGAGGTCCGGGTCGGCGAGGAATCGGCTTGGTTCTGCACGCCGTTGAACTGAGCCCAGGAATATCCCTTGGATCATCACCGGCTTGCCCCCGGCTTGCCCTGCCAAACCAGCAGTCACCTGTGCCATATCGGCTGGCAAATCAATTAAAAATAAGGGTTTACGGGTAAGAACACTGGCGCGGTATTTGCGTAAATATAGGGTGGTGGGCCGGATCGGTTTCCGGGCTACCAAGAGATTTTGGATCATGACAGGGGACTTGTATGGCTGTGAAGTTTGAGGACTACTACCAGACGCTGGGTGTGAAGCGGGAGGCCTCGCAGGACGATATCCAGCGCGCGTTCCGCAAGCTGGCACGCAAGTACCACCCGGATGTCAACAAGACCGACGACGGCTCGGCGAAGTTCAAGCAGGTCAACGAGGCCTACGAGGTCTTGAAAGATCCGGAAAAACGTAGCCGATACGACACGTTGGGTGAAAATTGGAAGTCCGGTCAGGAGTTTCGCCCGCCGCCGGGCTGGGGCGGGCAGTTCCGTGGGGCCGGGGGGACCGGGGGGCAGGGCGGGCCCGGGGGCGGATTCAGCTTTGAGGCTGGGGGGCAGTTCAGCGACTTCTTCGAGGCGATGTTTGGACAGACGATGGGTCAGGGACCAGGCCAGGCTGGGGGCGTCCCGCGTCAGCCCCAGCCCCAGGAATCCCCGATCACGATCAGCCTTCACGATGCGTTCCATGGCTCGACCCGGCAACTGAACCTGCAAGGCCCTGCCGGCAGCAAGACCCTTGAAGTCAAGATCCCCAAAGGGACAGCCAGCGGCTCAAAGATCAGGCTCGCTGGGGAAGGGGTGATCCTCAAGATCACGGTCGCGCCGCACCCGGATTACATGCTGACCGGCCGAGACCTGACCACGGATGTGAAACTCGCGCCCTGGCAGGCGGCACTGGGCGATCAGATCGATGTGGAAACGATGGATGGCGCGGTCACCCTCAACGTCCCCGCGGGCACGAACGCGGGGCAGAAGCTTCGGCTCAAAGGCAAGGGGTTGCCCAGCCCAAAGGGCTCCGCTGGCGACCTGTACGTCCGGCTGATGATCGCCATCCCCAAGGAACTCAGCGAACGCGAACGAGAGCTTTATGGACAGTTAAAACAGGCCTCGGAGGATGCGTCCGAGGAGCCACCCTCCGAGGGAGATACATAATGGACCCCAACAAATTCACCCAGAAAACCCAAGAATCGCTGCAGTCGGCGCAGAGCCTGGCGGTCACCCGAGGCCATCAGGCGGTGGATGCGGAGCACCTGTTGCTTGCGCTCTGCCAGCAGGAAGGCGGGCTGGTTCCACGATTGCTCGAAAAGCTGCAACGCCCGGCGGACGTCGTCATCGGCGAACTGACCCGTGAATTGGATGGTCGGCCCAATGTTTCAGGCCCCGGGTCGGAACCGGGCAAGGTGTATCTGACGCAGCCGCTCAATGAAATACTGGTCAATGCTGAGCAGCAGGCCAAGCGGCTTAAAGACGAATATGTCTCGGTCGAACACCTGCTGCTTGGGAT
>JAJDCX010000071.1 GCA_029260615.1 Phycisphaeraceae bacterium
CGCAGCGTCTGAGTAAAAATATCCCCGCCAATCCCAAGCAAGCCAGCGTCCCAGGCTCCGGAATCGTGCCCGACGCCTCGGCGGGTGGAGACGAGCCCGCGTTCCAATTTCCAAGCACGCCGTTCAGGTCGCTGATACCGATGAACCCGTCACCGTCGAAATCGCCCGCTAACGCATCGCCCGGTGTGACGTTCTGGTTCCAATTCCCCAGCACAATATTCAGATCACCGATCCCCACAAAACCATCCCCGTCAAGATCGCCTTCCAGTAATCCAAGATTAAATAACACATATTCAATGGCGTCGATATCCCCATTACCTAAAACCGCGCCCGGGGTCTGACCCACAAGGCTCCCGCCGTCGGCGCTCTGATACCGCCCCACCGCCAGGTACACCTCGTCAGGAAGAAATCCGAACAACGCCACCAGGTCGATGATCCCTTCCAACACCCCCCCATTGGCGCCCGTCGCAGCCTCAGCAAACCCGGTCACATCAAACCAACCCTCAAAGTCGTTGTCGTTCTCATCCGCAAGAAACGCGTCCCACTGCGCAACCTGACCCGCCTTCCCCCAGTTCGCCGCCGCCAACGCGCCGGGCGACAACGCCAGGTAGATAAACACATCCTCGCCCTCACCCGCATCCTCCGTCGCCACATACAGCGTGTCACCCTCCAGCGCCGCATAAAGTCCCTGCCCCGAATCCGTCGCCAATAATCCAGCGCCCCCGTCCAACACGCCGTCCATCACGAACCCCGGCTGCGCCCCGCCCGTCAGCGTGAAATGCCAGTCCGAACCATTATTATTATCCCACACACCCCCACCATCGTTAAACACAATATCTAATTGCGACGCGCTCCCCAGTGTCGGCACCGTGATGTCCCAATTCGACAAACCCGCGTTCCACGTCATCGCCACATCCGGGTTCACCGTCGTCCAGTCATCAAACCCGTAGTGCAAAAACACCTGCCCCGTCCCATCCAAAGGACCGCCCGCCGCATCAAACGTAATCGTCACCAACTCACCCGCGATTGCAGGGTCAGGCCCGATCGTCACCGCATCACCACCCGGATTGATCACAGACGACCCCACAAACACATGCTGGATATCCGTCTTGGTCACATTCCCCAAACCGTCCACCGCCTCGATGTAGTAATCCACCAACACGTCTTCCAACCCCGCAATCATCCCACCGAAACGCTCCGCACGGTACGTCGGCGACAAGATATTTCCCGGCGGCGCAACATCACTCGACGTCATCGCCACACTCACCCAATTGCCAACCTCCGCCCCACCCGCATACGTCTCGTTCTCGATCGATCCCAAGGGGTTCTCACCGTCCACATCGACACGATACTTCAACACCACATCCGTCAGCCCGCTCACGTCATACGCATATGTCCAAACCTCAAAGTCGCTGGGCTCAACCCCCGGCCCCCACTCATCTCCACCCGGATTGTAAGACTCACGCTGCGGCACAAACACGCTCGGCGGCGTCGTCTCACTACCACCAAACGAATTAATCACCACGTCCGCCTGAGCCACCGCCAGGTTACTCCCCCGTGTCACGTTGCTGTCCCAAACCTCCGTCCCGTCCCAGTACCAATAGTCGCTGGACTCCGCCGCCATCAAAAACCGCCACGCCTTCTCCGTCGGCGTACCCGTTACATTCAAAATATTGTCAAGGTTCGTCGCCGGCGCAATATCATCCGCCGTAAACACACGGTTCTTCGCAGCTGTCAGCACCGCCCAAGAGTTCCGGTCCGGGCTCCACCCCGTGTTCGGGTCCGGGTCCCCCAACCACTTCTTAAATTCCGGGTCGCCGTTGTCCGCACCCGCCCAAGACCCGTTCTCGATATGCACCACATCGTTGCTCGCCACCGGGAACCGCTGCAGATAATCCTGAATAGTCGTCACGTCGTAGCTGCTGTTCCCCGCCGCCCAATTCACCATGTTCTGGAAGTTGTTGTGGTAGTACGACTCGCTGCCCCCACCGAAGTTGTCGCCATCATGATGTAGCAGCACAAACATCGGGTGGTCCGGGTCCGTGTTGAACTGCTGATACTGGCTCATCACCTGCTCGTATTGCAACGCACCAAACCCCCCACGCCCATCCTCGTTCCCCTCGTACCGCGCCGCAGGCACCGCCACGATCTGGCTGATCGCACCCGTCTGCGGGTCCACGTGCTGAACGTTGTGGGGCCGATACGCAAACGGTGCCGCCACCTTGCTCGGGGCCCACAAGTTATTCAACTGTACCCACTGCTCGCTTGGGATCGCAGGATTGATCTGGTCCGCCTTGTTCGGCGCAAACAGGTTCGACGCGGTCGTGTGTGGATACCCCTGCGTCGCACGCTCCATATGAATCGAGTCCACGATCGACCACTCGATACCCTCCGCCACCAGCGCAGGAATGATCCGCGAACTAAACGCCGTCTCCGGCGGAAAGATCCCCTTACTAAAAGGAACGTTCGGCCCCCACGTCAACTCATGCACACGCTTCTGCAACCTGATCTGCATCGTAATATCGCGCGTATCCAGCAACGGCATCAACGGGTGATTAAACCCAAAGTTCACCATGTCCAAACGCGGATTCCCCAACGACGTGTCCCACGCCGCCGCCTGCTTGTAACCCGCATCCCAGTTGTTCCACTGCCCCCCGTTCACACCCGCCGCCTCCAACACATTCAGATTCTGAATCAACGAACCCGAAAACGAAACCTGCGCACCCAAGTGCGACAACGCCAACCCCGACTGGATCGCGTCCCGAGGCCAACCCGTGTAAGGCCCAAGCCTCTGATTATGCACGTCCGTCACACTAAACGAAAACGCACCCGACGCATCCGTCTGCAAAATGTTTTCGCCCGGCCGATACTGCGGCTGATGCATGTGCCACATGAACCCAACGTTCATCGTCTCCTGAGCCGACGCACGCTGAACCATCCCCGGCACCCCCGGTGCCCCCCCAATAACCACAACACCCACCACACCCGCAACAACAATAACTCGGCCCAATGACATGCAACACCTCCCAACACCCAGTTTAACCGGTTAAACAGCCGCCCGCATTGTACCACTGACCGGTGGGATGTAAATAGCGAAACGCAGGTATTTCTGCCCCAGCCTCAACAATTTTGCAACGAGTCTGTATCCCCCGACTCACTTGACATATATTACGATTCGTTATATTATGAATAGACTATGACGCCCCCCAATACCCTCACACCCATGAAGCTGGCGATCCTGGGCCTGCTCGCCCAACACCCCCGGTCCGGGTACGACCTGGTCAAGGTCTTCTCCGAAACCGCGATGGGCGGGTTCAGCAGCAGCCCCGGGGCGATCTACCCCGCACTGAAGTCCCTCGAACGTGCGGGCTTGATCGCAGGCAAGGTCGTGAACCAAAGCACCCTCCGCCCCCGCCAGATATACAAGCTAACGGCACAAGGAACACAATCCCTCAAACGCCACCTGCGTCAGCCCGTCACTCGGGATGATGTGATGCGGAACTCCGACGGCGTCCTGCTACGGTTCGCGTTCGCTGGCGAAGTCCTGGGACAAGATGAGGCGATCCGGATCCTCGAAGAGTTCGCCCGTGAAATCGAGTCCTACCTCCCGGATCTAAAAGCACAACTGCAAGCACTCCCTAAGGCGGCAGGCCCATACGGCAGACACGCCCTCCAACACGGCATCGATATGTACCGGGCCGACGCACGCTGGGCAAGAAAAACAGCCAAAGAACTCAAGCAACAAACCACAACCCGGCCACCAATGCGTATCTCAAACGCACCACGCACTCGCATCAGGAAACCATGAGGAGTACTCAGCAATGACATCTGTATTAGCTTGGGCAAGCATGCTTGCGATCACCGCCACACTCAGCCTCGGTACATCAGCAGCAAGACCCGACACCCCACCTAAAGTCACCCCCGAAACCTCCGCCGCCCTATCAACCGAACTATCTGCCCAACCCAACCCGGCAATCGTCTCCGCCCTCCGCCAAGAGATTTTCCTGGGAGGCAGCCGTGCCCCGGGCCCACGGTATTACGACATGGAAACCTCACTAACCCACTTCGCCGCCGATGGGACACGCGGCGACAAACACGTCTACCGGGTTAAGCTTAAATACGAACCCCACGACGCTTCCACAAACGATGCCGGCCGCTACACCTGCAAGCAGTTCATCTACATAAAACCAAACGGCCAAGAACTCAGCATCCCCGCTCTGGAAAATTGGACCTACACGCCCATGATTACCGGCACCGGCATCGACGAAAAGGGCCAGGTCTTCGGCATCGACCACACACAGTTCCAGAACCTGACCGACAGCAATGGGGCCATACTTCAATCAGACCAGTCATACATCATCTACAACACCTTCATCGACTTCCACGCCTTCTGCGACCTGTTCGCCGTACCCACTCACGAAGGCAAAGGCATCCAACACCTCACCCGCATCGGACAGAACGTCACCCTTGACGCATCAGACTCCGCCCCACCGGTCAACCTCGGCACCGACATCAAGGAAGGCTCCTACTTCAAGAACGGCCAGATCACACTCGCGCTCAAAGGCCTCAGCCTCGTCGACGACGCGCCCTGCGCCATCGTCGAGTTCGACTCCGGCGACTCCTCATTCATGATGCTCATGGAGCCGATGCCCGGCATGATCGTCAAGACCCTCGGCGGCTCACACTACTTCGGCGACATCTACATCGACCTCGACTCATTCTGGCCCCGCAAAGTCGTCATGCGCGAACTGGTGATCTGCGAAACAAACGTCCCCGTGCCCGGCGGCGGCCCCACGCAAATCGCCGCCACCATCGAACGCCAGTCCACCATCATGGCCGTGACCCAGGAGGCATACCAGCAGGACTGACGCAAGCCGCATGGCCCCCGCGTGCGACCAGGAATTAAGTCACCACTGGGTAGACAGGACAAACCATAATCCCGCCCGCATAAGGCCCGGTCATGGCTCAAAGGGCCTTGGCCGGGTTTTCACACCCCCCATAACAGGTGGCCCCTCCTAGCCGCAGGTTTACAACCTGCGGGCCCGCCATCTGTAAGATGTCGGCTATCAATGGAGCTTCCCAAGCCTCCCCACGCCTCTTACAATCAGCAATCATAAATCACCTCTACCCTCCACCCCCGTCTTGAAAATCATCAATCATCAATCCCAAATCAAACATCTACCATGCCCCGCACCCTCAAAGTCATCACCGACGCACGCAAATGCACGATCTGCGCCAAGCACCTCCCCACCGAGCCGCGCCCGCTGCTGCAAGGC
>JAJDCX010000072.1 GCA_029260615.1 Phycisphaeraceae bacterium
CGTGTCCTGGAAGAGCAACAGCGCCGACGAAGTCGGCCTGACACGCATCGCCCGCATCACCCTCTCCGACGACGCCACAGGCCGCTGGCGCCTCGCCGTCATGCAGGCCGACGACGAGTACCGCTACGATTACGCCGGCACAATCGTGGACGGGGTGATGATGATCGACCCCTGAACACACTACCCAGACATCCCCTAAACCCGCGTCAGCGCCGCCTTCAGATCAGACCACACCATCGCACGGTTCTCTTTGGTGTATTGCCTCAACAGGTACGCCGGGTGGAACGTCGGCATCACAGGGACCGCCGGCTCAACCCCCGGGTATTCATGCCACGTCCCACGGATCCGCGTAATCCCCTCTTTCACACCAAGCACCAGCTTCGCCGCCGGCCCGCCCAATGTGATGATGACCTTCGGCCGAATGATCTCGATCTGCCTGCGTAGATAATCCGAACACGCATCCACCTCCCCAGCCAAAGGCGTACGGTTGTTCGGCGGACGACACTTCACCACATTCGCAATATAGATTTGGGAACGATCAAACCCCATCGCCTGGATCTGTTTCTCCAGCAGGTCCCCTGACCGCCCAACGAACGGCCGACCCTGCTCGTCCTCATTCTGACCAGGCCCCTCACCCACAAACATGATCGGCGCATCTGGATCGCCCTCCCCGAACACCGTCTGGATCCGCCCCTCGCACAGCACGCACTTCTTACAGTTACGCACCTCCTGCTCGTCCAGCACCCTCAACGCCTCGATCTTTTCTTGACGCCCCATCACCGCCAACCCCACCCGCCTCCCGGACACCCCACCACCAGACACGCCAGAATCACTCGCCTTCCCCGGATCACCCCCCGGTTCCAAACCCGCATCAAGAACCCGCGCCGACCCCCTCGGCACCGCCCCCACGCCCAGCATCCGGTCGGTCTGCACATGCTGCTTCAAAATCCGCATCCGCCTCATCGCATCCATATAAGCCACGATACCGGCTTACCGCCCCAGGCACCACCACCCCCAAAAACTCCCCCCGAGTCCGAGAATACCGCCGCATCCGCCCACCCATCGCGGGCTAATTTTGTTTTGGATAAATACACCCAAGCACCCGATGAATGTGATGCTTCGCCGAAGCGGTTCGGCGACATCCCTAGAAGGAGTTTTACAGATGAGCGAAGCGCGAACAAGCAAGACAGTCCTGGGCCCCGACTGCCGCATCAGCGGTGAACTGACCCTCGACAATGACGCACTAATCATGGGCCACTTCACCGGCACCCTACGGGTCACCGGCACCCTCGAGCTGTCCGAGTCCTCCCAGGTCTCAGGCATGATCATCGCAGGTGCCCTACGCCTGGCCGGTCACGCCGAGGCTGACGTGGTCGCCGAGGACGCAGTCGAACTGCTCCCGGGCGCCCAGCTGGTAGGCCAGCTCTACACCAGCCGCCTGAACGTCGTCGAAGGCGCGACCTTCCAAGGCGATGTCTGCGTCGGCCCCAAGGCCATCCAGGCAGCCAAGGAAGCTCTCAAGCAGACCGACCAAGGCGACCAGAACGACAGCTTCCCCAGCAGCATGACCTCCCCCGCCGGCTCCATCGGTCAGGATCAGGACGTGCAGGAAGAAGCCTCGATCACCACCGTGCCAGGATCGGTCAACCAGATCCTCCAACGCCGACGACCCAAGGTCATCAGCGCACGCAACGGCAACGGGATCGGCTAAATACCAACGATGCCACTGCGACCCGCCCTGGCAACGATCCATCCACGCAGGCCCGAGCCCCGGAAGCTCCGCCGGGTTCTTTGCCCACACTGTGGGCGTGCATTTGAGGTCTCCACACAGGCGATGTCTGTGCGGTGCCCCTCCTGTACGCGCCCACTTGAGTTCAAAGACCTCACCCTGCGACAAAGGATGCAAGGCGACGTCTCCACCATGGGGCACGTCGAGCTTTCCAACCCCAGCGAGATGATCGGGCGACTGGTCTGCGGCAAGTTCACCAACACCGGCCGATTCGAGGGCCAGGCCGTCGTCTACGGCGCTATAGAACTCGCCGGCAAAAGCCTCACCATCGGCGAACTCACCGGCAAAAGCCTCTCCATCCAATTCGGCGCTACCGCCAGGGCCAAGGCCAACATACTCCCCAAGCCCACACTAGGCCCAGGGTCCGGCGCCCTAAGAGAACGCCCCACCCGCCGGCTCGTCCCACGCATCGCCGCCGCCAGCAAGGGCCTAAGACCCATGACATAACGCCACGCAACAATCGAGAATTGTTCGCGCAATACTCAAACCCACAGCCCCAAAACAGGGGCGTGGGTTTTTTCATTCTCATTCCGATCAATCTACCCCACCGCCCCACCCGCACCCCCGCACAACGACCAACCCCACGCCACATAAAACAATCGATCAAGCACCCCAAACCAAACACCTAAACAACCAAACACAACCCCATCAGCACAACAAATCTCCTATCCGGGGTCTGCCCCCGCTTCAATTCCCAGACGGCTAGATCACTCTTCGGGCAACTCTGTGCCTGACTTGCCCTCATTCGTCGGGTTTAAGGTTCCTGACACCTTTTCCGGTCTGACATCCTCCTGCACTGCTTTACCCACAATATGATGATCCTCTGGCGTTAATGGGGAGGTTATCTACGGAGCAATCCCGACCCTTTTTCCGGTTCCAGCACACTCCTATTTCAGCCATTCAGATTTAACAATCTTCCCTGTCTGTGCATCAATCTCAACTACGACGCCGTTCCAGTTAGACACATAAATGTGGTTGTCTCGCTGGTTTCCAAATCCAACATAACGGTTGACTGGGTCTGTCGCAGTCCCATCGATTCGTTCTATTTTCCAGATCACTCGATTCTTGGCGGTAACGCCAAACACATTCTCGGTCATGCCGCCGCTATCCGGTATTTGGAGTATCACGATGGCTACACCTCCTACATTCACCGTCTCTTCAATTGGATAATCAAATGTTACCTTAGTGCTATAATTTATAGTAATGCTGCAACCCGCAACTGTTGTGTGCATTATTATGGCCCTCCTGTAGTGGGGGGGAGAAAAAGGTGTCAGGAACCAATTTTTCATTTCATCATGTCACCTACCGCCGTTCTCGCCGTTAATGGTTTACTGACACCTTTTTCGGCCCTAAAACGCCATCCGCCTCGCGATACGACACCCAACCCTCCACACGCCTTACCAAACTCGGCCCAATAAACTTCACCGCTTCCAAGTCCTCGGGCCCACGAAACACCGCGCCACCCTCACGCGCCTTCACAATATTCTGCGCAATGCTCGGCCCAACCCCCGGCAACAACTCAAGCTCAGCCGCATCGGCGGTATTCACATCAACCCGATACCCCACCGAACGACCCGCTCCCCGCTGCCCATCAGGCACACGCATGTAAGGGCACCACACCGACCAACCCAACACGACCAGCAGACACACGCCAATCAGATATGTAAATGCTTTTGTGGATGCCGACATAAACCGCTCCCCGCCAGGGGCATCAGATGTGTTGGCCGTTATCCAACTCCGCCTCTTCGTCCTCGTCCGGCGCAAGCCCCGGCGTCGGTGGGTCCACCGTTGGAGCCAGCGGATCAGGCCCGGTACTCCCACCCGCCAACAATTGACGCCTGAACCCGATCATCCGACGGAGCGATTCCTTGGGCACAAACTCATCACTAAGCAGCCCACCCAACGGCAACTCCACCTGCGGATGGTCCGCCAACTCCTGCCACGCCACCGCGTCCACGAACGGCTTACTCGTGGCGATCTGACACACCGCCTCCAGCCAGTGACCCTGCACCTGCGGCGACCAACGCCGACGCCAGTGACCACTCACCGGGTCGATCGGCTCACCCGTCTCCGACGCATGGATCATCATCTGCGTCACCTGCTCACTAGGCGCACCGATCGTCAGATGCACCGGCTTGTTGAAGGCCGAAAACTGGTCCAGCAACTGGCTCACCTGCATCAAATCCCGCGTGTACTGACCCGCCATCGCCTGCCCCATCAGCAGACGGATACCAAACGCATCAAATTGAATCCCGGACTGCACAATCAGGTCCGCGTACATCAAAGGCGGAATAGACCGCTGATTCGTGCTGTAATACTCCCCGAACGGCTGGCGCAGTTCAATCAACACCTTCCCGTTGGGCTGCAGCTTCTTGACCAGCATCGTCGTCATCCGCGTCAGGTCCATCAACTGCTCGAAGTTGAATGTGAAGTGGCTATTGACGTGCAAACCTGAAATAACATTCCACACAAACACCCGGTCCTTGTACCGGTTCACCACACGCTCCACGTGCTCGTAAACCATGTCCCTCGCCGTGTCGTAGTCGTGCTCCCAGATATACAACCAGTCCGGCAAGTTGCTGGGCTCGAAACTCACCAACGGCCCAGCGATCACCGGCGATCGCGCGTTGGTCGTCCAATTCACCCAATCGTCCGTCGGCCCCCACACACTCTCACCCTCCTGAGGCGCCAACGCACGCCACGGCATCGGCAGCTGCATGTAATCAAAATTACTCACCAGCCCCGCACGCAGGTTCTCGTTGGTATGGTCGACACACACACCACAACCCAACGGTGCCTTAGGCAACGAACCCGTCGATACACGCTTATCAAGCAGCAGCCGAGAGTGCGCCAACGCCAGCTCTTCACTGGCATCCAACGCCACCACCAACGCCTCCTGCGCAGCCTCGTAAGCCTTCACCGGCTCGTCCTGCTGCAGGCACAACGACTGGATAAACAACCCCCGCGCCTTCTCCCCACGCACCGTCACCGGGTGCTCCGGCTCCAGGTCGAACATCGCCCACTCTTCCAGCTTCGAGTACAGCGTCATCAACCGATGCCGCGCCAACTCAACCGTCAGCAGGTAAGGCTCAACCCGCTCCGGCAGCAAACACGTCTGGATCGACAGCTCACCCAGCTCACCCACCGGATGCAGCAGGCACAACGCCGCAGGCCCCGACTCACGCTTCTCACAAACTATCGAACCACGCCCGTTGCTGATCTCCGCACGCACCGCGCTCGTATCAGCACCCACCAGATAACTGTTGCGCAAAGGCCAGTCGTCTGCCGGTCGGCCTTTATCAAATACCAGAAACTTCAGCATCGGTTAGCCGTGGGGGGTGAAGAAGAAATCAATTAACGCCAGCGTCCCTGTTTCCGTTCGCGCCTCAAGCCCCAGCCACACCAACGACTTCCCCCATCGCCACGCGAACAAGTACAACACCTGTTACCAAGAGTGATTATGGCTTCTCAACCATCACTTTGCAACGCCCGCCCGATCCAACCCAGCCCAGCACCACCCAACCTCCCCGTTTAGCGGCGGATCGCAGATCCGCGCGTTTCTCCACACAATCAATCCCAACACCCTTTAAGGCCACACCAACGCCCCCGCCACCACCAACCACATCACCACCGCAATAATCAGCTTCCCCAACGCACCCCAAAACCGCCCGATCGCCGCCCCCTTCCCACCCCGCAACGCTGGCTCCCACTCACGACCTGCCCACAAATCACCCAACATCGAAAACAACCCGCTGCCCACCACCGCACCTATCAGTGTCCCCACCACCGGCAAAAACGCCAGCACGATCGTACCCACGATCGCACCCACCACGCCCCCCACCACCGCCAGCACCGCCGCCCGACGCGAAGACTTCTCCTTCACCGCACCCATCGCAGGCCCAAGAAACTCCACCAACTCACCCAACAACGCCAACACCAACAACAACACCAGCGTCCAACCACCGATCACCCCCACACCCGACCAGCCATCCCAACGCCACCACGCCACCGCCACCGTCGCACCCAACATCAACCACGTCCCCGGCAACTGCAACGCCACCAGAAAAACACCCACCGCATTCACCAACAGCAGCAGCACACCAACCAGCATCAAGACCGTTGTATCAACCATACCTAGATCATAACCCACATCTCATACTGATTCTGTTAACTCTATATCAACTCTTTTATACCAATCCCGAAAAAGACTCGTGCGTGTATGAATCCCACGCCCGTAGAACAGACCCACAATACCCATCACACCCAGGCTTGCCGTTTAGCGGCGGATCGCAGATCCGCGTGTTGGCCCAAAAGGCCAAGTTCCCCGGCCATAGATCGCCGGCCGTGGTTGACCGCACGAGAATTTAACGGGATTGGTTTTACCCTCAGCCCCCGACTTTGCCAAGGGTGGATTGCCCGGGGGTTGCCCTAACGATGCACACAAGTTTCGATCCAAGCCCTTACCACACACGCTGTCGTAACCCACCCCTAGTTATGTCACCCGCCCACCAACGACCTCCCCTGGATAATCTCAAACTTGACCCCAACGCTCGCACTCCTATACTTCGTTACCTGACGAATCATAGGATCATGCCATGCAACATTACCTCCAGATCACCAAGGCCCTCAGCGACGAGACCCGCGTCCGCGCACTGATGAGCCTCGCGGACGGCGAACTGTGCGTCTGCCAGATCATCGAAGTGCTTGGCCTCTCACCATCCACCATCTCCAAACACATGTCGATCCTCCAACAGTCCGGCCTGATCGAACGCCGAAAAGACGGACGCTGGCACTACTACCGCCTCGCCGGCCGCAGCGCCCCACCCATCGCCCGCCAGGCCCTGCGCTGGACACTCAACGCGCTGGACGAGGAAAAACTCATCGCCAAAGACGCCAAAGCCCTCTGCTGCATCCGCGAACAGGACCGAGAAGAACTAACCACCTGCTACAACGCAAGCTGAACCTCGTCCTATTTTCCAACACCAACCCCTGCTAATCACAGATGCCCAAACGATGGACACACCACCTCAAATTACAGCCACGTCTAAGAATTCGAATTACGCCACAAAAAAGCCGCTTGCGGCTTAGCGAAGCAGGGTGAACACCTCATGAATGGATATTTTTAGAGGTGCCCTTAATAAGGATTCCAGTAAGTCCATGGGAGTCCGTTTGACCATCAGCCCCCGGCTTTGCCGGGGGATTACCCGGGGGATTGGTTTGACAACGAGTACGAGTTTTTTTCGTGATCCGTATAACCCGCACTTCACCCATCCACGGACCCAGGAAACGTAAGCCATGGCCCCATGCAACACCCGCAGCCTGTCCTTCCTCGACCGATACCTGACCCTCTGGATATTCCTCGCCATGGCCGTTGGCGTCGCAATGGGCTACTTCGTCCCCGCCTTCGCTTCAACACTCGGTGAGATGAAACTCTCCCCCCAAAGCACCACCAGCATCCCCATCGCTTTGGGTCTCATCATCATGATGTACCCACCGCTCGCCAAGGTACGCTACGAAGAACTCCCCGACGTATTCCGCAACACCAAGATCCTCGGCCTCTCCCTCATCCAAAACTGGCTCGTCGGCCCCATCCTCATGACCGCACTGGCCATCGGGTTCTTCGGCTTCCTCGCACCCGCCATGCTCGGCGAAGACCCACGATGGACCCAGTACATGATCGGCCTGGTCATGATCGGCTTGGCACGATGCATCGCCATGGTCATCGTCTGGAACGAACTCGCCAAGGGCGACTCCGAATACTGCGCAGGACTCGTCGCCTTCAACAGCATCTTCCAGATCATCTTCTACAGCATCTACGCCTGGGTCTTCGTCACCGTCCTCCCCCCCATGCTCGGGCTAGAAGGCAGCATCGTTCAGATCACCATGGGCCAGATCGCCACAAGCGTCCTGATCTACCTGGGCATCCCCTTCTTCGCCGGCATGCTCACACGACTTCTCCTGGTCAAAGCCAAAGGCCGCGACTGGTACGAACAAAAATTCATCCCGAAAATCTCCCCCGCCACACTCATCGCGCTGCTGTTTACGATCCTGGTCATGTTCGCGCTCCAGGGCGAACGGATCATCGCCCGCCCCTGGGACGTCCTGCTGATCGCCGTCCCCCTGCTCATCTACTTTGTCGTCATGTTCCTGACCAGCTTCTATATGAGCCGCAAGGCCGGCGCAGACTACCCCAAAACAGCCACCCTCAGCTTCACCGCCGCCAGCAACAACTTCGAGCTCGCCATCGCCGTTGCCGTTGCCGTCTTCGGCATCGAATCAGGCGTCGCCTTCGCCGCCGTCATCGGCCCCCTCGTCGAAGTCCCCGTACTCATCGCCCTCGTAAACGTCGCACTACGCTTCCAACAACAATACTTCCAAACCACAAACCCAACCGCCTGACTAAAACACTCCTCACCACCCCACGCGCACATTCGCCCCCTCCTAAATCATCAATCTCAAATCACACCTCATAAATCCCCCTCCCACCACACAACCCACACCCCTAAATGCACCCAAGCACTTGAGAAAGAGGGATTAAAGCAGAATGTCCCCTTTTTTTATCTTTTTCTTTTCTTTTCCAGAAATTAGGCTTTGATCACTGACCTACGCTTGAAGTTTCCGTTGATGTCAAAGAAACCCGAATAATCACCATGCTTGACAGCTTCCGCCCTGGACAGTGTCTCCGTGCGAATATGCGGCCCAAAGAAAACTCTGCAAGTGATTTTCTCGTCATCTTTCATGAGTTCTTCTCGCTCGAAGGAATACCATGAAAAAGCGATTCCCCCGATGGATGGTTTGGAGGCGACGACGCATACCTGATCCGCCCTTAGGTCAGTAGCCATGTTCGCCTGATACCCGGTTGTGTACAGGTCGTAGAAAGCATCCACGCCATAGAGTCTGGTGTGCTCTCGTCCTCGGCAATTATTCAGTAATAGGACCGGGTGGTTCTCGCTCATCATGCCTCCTCCGGGAAATTGTTCGCAAATATACTAACCGAATATAAAATTAATAGCGGTACATCTCCAAATGGGCGTGGGTTTTAGCCTTTGCCCAGCCGGAAAGGTAGAGGCATCTGAACAAGCCGCCGCCACGATCTGCCGATTCGCCATTCCTAGAGTCCGGTTCATTGAGTCGGTCGTGTCGCCAACAACTTGCCCTCAGAGTCATAGATCGCGACGCATTGGATGTCGCCGATGAGGTACCGCAAGTTCGTCGTGCGGTCGTAGGGCGCGCGGGTGGTGGGCGTAAAACGATCAACGCCGGTCGCGTAAAACGGGAATCGCGGCGCGACAAGCACTCCTGCTCGCAGACCGCCGGTCTGCTTGAGTGCTCTTGCCCGATCCGGGTCGGCCTTGATCTCATAGGCTACGGGAGTCGATCCCTCCTCGTACTTCGGCTGACCCCGAAACCACACATTCTCTCTTTCTTCTTCACGTGCCCATGGTTTTACGCCTGTTCGCTCGAATATTCCTCGCGAGGTCTTTTCCTGCTTGTTAATCGTAAAGCTCACTCCGAAGGCATTCTGCCCGACATATGTGCCAACGTTCCGCCATTCGCTGGGGAACTTCCATTCGACATTCTTTATGATGCTGTACTCGATATCGACGTTCGCGTTTTTGAGCTCTCGCAAGATCCCAAACAGGGCGTGGAGTTCATCGTCGGTCGTGCTGTAATTCGACAGTGCGTAGATAGACACAAACAATACCTGCTTATCGGCGTCGTACCGAATGTACTTTGGGTCGACCGGCGTTGCGATCAGGTAGTGCTCCTCGCACTTGGCTCGAGCTTCGGCCTGCCGCTGCTCAAACTGAGCGGTGGTCTCGAACTCGTCCTTGAAGCGGGGAACGCCTTGGACCTCGGCGAAGACCTGATCGAACTGAACGGGTGCGCCAAGTCCTTGGATGACTGTTTGAAGGTCTCCGTTCGACGTCGCGGAGGCTGACGCGCTGGCGGACTTGGATGGTATCTGCCCGACGGTGCTGCGAGTAGCACACCCTGCGAACATCACAAGGAGCAGAGATACAGTGAGCACGGAGTTCTTCATCGGTGCGTTCCTTTCCCATTGAGCCAGCGGTGTAAATTCTACCTGAACGGACATTTCCCATATGACTTAGGCCAGCACCACTGCCGGGCAATATGAGCCCCAGTATATAGCCCCCCCTCGGAAACCCAAGTTCCAACCTCATTTCACCCCCGGAAAAAGAAAAGGGGATATTCTACTTTAAGTCGTCTGGCCTCCCCATCTCCCGCATTCCTCCGCGACACCACATGATCTCCTTAGCGCTGTTCGCGCCTTCGCGGTTAACCCCCTACGACCGCCTCCGTGCGCACAAACCCGACGACTTTCCATTCAAAAATACGCCCTCTCAAACATTTTTTTACTCCCCTTGCCACCCACCACTTAACCAACACCCAGCCCCTTGCAAAACCGTTTTTGTGCGCACAAACCTGACGCATCGCCCAAGAGTGGAGACACGATTTATTTTTCAATCGTGTCTGCCGACAACCTCACGACGACGATCGACAGCTTCCCCGAGTATCCGCTGATTAAAAGGACCGGGACTCACGGGCTCCCCCGCCCCCGGAAACGTTCGAATGAAAGTTCGAATACTTCCGGGGGCGGGGGCTTGGAAGCGGACCGTCCCGGCTAGATGGCGGATCACAGCACACGGGCTAGACCCGGTCCCAACGATCCCCTGGCTGCCGCTACCGCCGGAACACCGTGAGGCTTTAGATCGATGATTTGAGATTTATGATTGATGATTTGAAGAGGAAGAAAACTTAACCACAGAGACACCGAGAAGATCAAAATGAAGAACTAATCCACCCCACGAAGCGCCGCGACTTGTCGCGCCCCTTCTTAATCTGTTTCATCTGCGCAATCTGCGGACACCTTCCCCCTCCGCGCCTTCCTCTGCGTACTCCGCGCCTCTGCGGTGAAATCCGTTCCGCCCTCTTCTCTTCGCCTCTGCGGCTAACCCCTCGCCCTGATTCTCTCCCGATGCCCGTACCGATTCACACACGCAAAAACACCTTGTGCCTGTACAAGAACCACAAAAACAACCACTTCAACCCGATCGACCCAGCGATCAGGATCAACGGCGCATAGATCCCGACCAGCGGCGCCACACCCGCGAACAAGAAGTCCGCAGCATGAGGGAAATCAATCACCCGGGGGGCCATGTAGATCGTGATCGCGTTGAGCCCGATCACACGGAAGAAAAATGTCCAGCGATCGACCTGCCAGACATCAATAACAAGATAAAACGCCGCCAGCAGCATCAGGCTGATCCCCCCAGCCTGCAGGTTAAACGTCGTCGTCCACGCCGCCTTGATCGGCGGGTACCAGGGCGCAATCGCCAAACCAATCCCCAACGTCACCGCACCCGCAACCCCAAGTGTCACCGCCTTGCGTGTCCCCCCGCCCTTGCCGTCGCGAAGCACCGAGCCCGCCAGCACCCCCATCAACGTGATCCCCGTCGCAGACACGATGCACAGCAAACCCTCCGGGTCGAACATCTGCACGCCATCGACCTTGCCATAGAGCCTCCCCGGGAGCCACATCCGATCGATGTACCCGTTGATGATCCCCTCCTGCGTCAACACCCCCGCTCCCACACCCGGCACCGGCACGAACAACTGCACCGCCGCGTAGCCCACAAGGATGCCCACCAACCACATCAAACGCGCACGGAAACTCCCCGTGTACAGCACGATCAAAGACGCAAACAGATACGCCAAACCGATCTGCCCCAGCACACTCGCCACACGGAGGTTTGCAAAATCAAACCTCAGGATACGGTTACAGATCAGCCCCAGCACAACCAACACCGCCGCCCGGTACAGCACCTTCCTAAGCAGTTGCCCCCGCGTCCCCCCACGCTCAAGCCGACTCGCAAAGGCGTAGGGAATCGCCACCCCTGCCATAAACATGAACAGCGGGAAGATCATGTCGTACGCACGCAACCCCGCCCACTGCACATGCGTCAACTGCCCCGCCACCACGTCAGCCCAATGCCAGTCCGTCACCGCCGCCAGCTTCCGAAACAACGCATCCCCCCCGATGATCCAGAACATGTCGAACCCGCGCAGCGTGTCCAGCGACTTAAGACGGCGGGAAGTGAGGTCCGGTAATGAGCTTGTTTCTGGCATGAGCATCTACTATATGACATATCTACCTGCCGTAGACCTTCACACGACACCATCGCATATGCCTGTCTCCACCCCACCGGGCCCCAGTACGGATCGTCCCCAGGCCCTCTTAAGGGTGAATAGGGGGAATCATCGCCACAAAACGTCGGCTCTGGGGTCCTGCAACGGCACCAACGGGGCCGGCGGGATTGCTTGACGCTTGTCGGGATCAGCGATAGATTACTGTGATTACCAGACTTGTATTTAAATGGAGTTTTTCCATGTCGGGAACGCAACGACGTTTGTTGGGCCTGTGCCTGTTGGTGTCTGCCTGCTTGCCCGTTTCGGTGTTCGCCCAAGGGCAGACCCCCGAGGCGCTCTGGGAGGACTTCAACCATTATGTGTTGATCGCCAAGCCCGACCTGGCTTTGGCGACCGGCCAAACCTTGTTGAAGCAGGCGGATAACCAGACCCTACTCGCCACGGTCGAGTCCAGTGACCGCGAGGCCTGGGCCAATGTCCTGGCGCGTGCGGCGAAGATGGGTGAGGCAGATGAAAAGTACGCCTCACTGGTCGATGTCGCACAAGACCTTGATAGCCGCATCCAGGCTGCGCGGATCGAGTTGAGCCGAAACTCAGAGCGTATCCAGGCCGACATCGAGCTACTGGCACAAGGCCAACGGGCTTACCGCAACGCCACCCAGCGCCTCGCAGCCGCAGGGCAGTACGCCGCACCCCAGATGCTCGCGGCCTTATTGGATGCGGATCAATCGCGCCTGCACCCGTACATCCTTTCGGCCATGGCGACGATCGGACAGTCTCTGGTCGCCCCATTGGCGGAAGCCCTGCCTCAACTCGACCCCGTGCCGATGAGTCAGGTCGCCCAGGTCTTGTCAGAGATCGGGTACCCCCAGGCTCTCCCAGCAATGAAGCAAGTCCTCGAATCACCCACCGCAGACGCCGACGCACGTCTGGCTGTCCAGGCCGCATACAACGCGTTGCTAACGTCCACCCGCCAGCCCGTTGACCTCAGCGCAGCGGAATGGAACCTGGGCCTTGGTCAGACGCAATACACCACCGCAACCAACGATAGTGATGACTTGGCCGGTTACGACCCATCCATCGGATCGGGTCTGGTCTGGGCTTACGGCCCGAAGATCGGGTTGATCCCGGTCGTCGTCCCCGGGGAAGTATTCGGCGACGTCCTGGCGATGCGTTCGGCCAAGCGGGCACTTGAACTCAACGACGGCTTGGACGACGCCCTGAGCCTATACCTCATGGCCAACCTCCGCCGAGAGAACCGCCTGCCTTCTGGCACGGTAGACCCAAGCTACCCAAGCGAGCTTCAGCCCGCAGGCTTCTACGCGATGCTCTCCGGCCCCGACCGGCTGCACGATGTGCTTGCCCAGGCCACGGCCGACGGCGACTCGGAGCTTGCCCTCGATGCGATCGCCGCGCTCTCCGCCACCGCGGGGACCGACGCACTGGTCCACCAAGGCTCGACGCAGCAGCCACTCATGAATGCACTGTCATACCCCGACCGCCGGGTGCGCTTCCGTGCCGCCGAGGCACTGGCAAGTGTCAGGCCCACCGAAGCCTTCCCCGGTGCCCACCGAGTTACCGCTGTGCTTTCCGAAGCCGTACGCCAGAGCGATACACGCTACGCCCTGATCCTGGCCGACGACCCAGACACGGTCAACAACCTATTGGCAGTCATGGATGACCTTGGCTTCGAGGCTTTCGGCGGGGTGTCGATGGCCGATGTCAGCTCGCAACTCAACCTCGTCCCCGGCATCGACATCATCGTCGCCGCGGTCGACAGCGAGGTGGTCGTGCAGCTTTATAACGACACCGCTAACGACTACAAGACCGGGACCGTCCCGATCCTGGCCCTGCAGACCTTGGAGCAGAATATCCGTCTGAGCAACGCCTTGGGCGAGACCACCCGGGTCAGCCCGGCGGTGATGAGTGACGACACCAAGGAACTAAACGCCGCTGTGGAAGCCGCGCTTAGTACGTACACCGGCGACGGGATCGACGCGGCACAGAGCACCGAGTTCGCACTCACCGCCCTGCGCCTGCTCCGCGAAGTCGCGGTCGGAAGCGACATATTCAATGTCGCAGAAGCCAAGCCCGCATTGATCCACGCACTGTCCGACGAGCGTGACCAGGTGAAGGTTGCATCCGCTGCGGTACTCGCCTTGATCGACGACGCCGACTCACAGAGCGCACTGGCAGACGCCGCGCTCTCGCTGGAAGGCGACCTGCAACTATCCATGCTCGCCAATCTGGCGGACTCGGCGACCTACTTCGGCAATCAACTCGATGCCGGCCAAACCGACCGCCTCCTTGAACTGGTCAACACCGGCTCCGGCGACCTGGCGATCGCAGCGGCGAGGGCACACGGTGCGTTGTCACTGCCGACCGCCAACGCGGTGAAGCTGCTGACCCAGTAACACAACCAAGATTACTTCCCGATCATAAAAGCAAAGCCCACGGATCACTCCGTGGGCTTTGTTGTTGGCGTGGCCTGTAAGCCGAGTTCTGTCCCACGGCAAGCCGTGGGGGCGACCATTTCTCTAGGCCCGCTGTTGCCAACGGGCTCAAGCAACCTACCCGCGACGTGGTCCAAAGACCCGGGCCGGACAAGCCCGCGCGGTTGCCCGCGGCGTCGCTGCTTGGTCTTGCACGCGGTGGGGTTTACCGTGCCCGGGCTGTCACCAGCCCGGCGGTGCGCTCTTACCGCACCATTTCAACCTTACCTGTGACCGGCAAGCCGGCCCATCGGCGGTATCTTTTCTGTGGCACTTTCCCGCACCCAGGCCGAGGCCCAGGCGGGTGGGCGTTACCCACCACCGTGTCCTGCCGTGCTCGGACTTTCCTCGTCAGGCCCAAGGCCCGCCGCGGCCGCCCGTCCACGCCAACGGCAAGATTGTACCTGCTCTCTCACGGACGGGCACCGCCAGCCGTGGTATCTTCTGGGTATGCCCAAGCACGAGCTCTCGCCGGAAGTCACGATCTGGACCGACGCCCGCCATGCCCCGCTGGCCGGTGAGGTGATGAACCTGATGGGCTCGGCGCTCAAACCCATCGGGGTCGGCGGCCCCCCGGTCACGGAAGTCAACCAACTCGCCAAAGACCTTAGCTGCCAGCCACACGACGACCTGCGTAAGTTGTTGGTCGATAGGCCGGCGGCTTACCTGTTGATGAACAGCCTGGGCGGGGTGACGCCCGACGACCTGCACGCGGTCACCGATCAGGGCACGACGGTGCTGACCCTTGAGCCGATCGCCAGCGACCTCCAGGGGCTATCCACTTCGTTGAAACTGGGGACCACAACCGGTGCCCCGGGGCGCATCCTCTCCGCCCCGACGTTCGGCCAATCGCCCGGTTTTCTTAGTGCCGCCGACCCTTACGAGTTGCTGGGTGACCGCCGGGCCATCCGGTTTACAAGTGACGGCCAACCGGGGCACGGCTCGCTGTTCGCGCGGCTGTTCGATGCCTGGCTCACGGTCTTGAGTTTCACCCTGATGCCCGAGACGATCGACGCTTCGTTGGTCGGCCCGCTGGTCGAGCCTCCCGAGGATCTGCGGGCCTTGACCGGCAGCCTCCTTGCCCACGCACGGATGCCCGGCGAAAACGCCGCGTTGCTTGAGGTCACCGACACCGCTGGGCGGACCGGACGTGTCCTGCGGGTCCACGGGGACCTCGCCTCACTATCGATCAAGGACTCGGCGTACACCCTGCGCGGCCCGGATGGGAAGATACTTGACCAGACCGACGACTCGGGTCCGGATGGCTTTGTCGATATGCTCGCCGCCCAGTGGCGCAGGCTGCTGGACCAACCGAATTCCGCAGTCCAGCCGGCACACGCCCAACCCCAGGCCGACGCGATGGCCTGCTGCCTGGCGTGCCTGCTAAGCATCCGCACCGGCCAGCCCGAGAGCCCGGTGAAGCTCCTGGAGATGAACCGTTGAGCCCCCGCAGATGCGTCCCCGGATGCCCCCCCCGTTGAACCATCCCCTGATCGCCCCTCGGGCATAGGCTGGCATGGGCAGGCACCTGACAGGTATGAAGCGAAGTTACGAGGGGTGAGTGTTTGACACCCCCGATCTCAACCCTACACTTTAAGTGACTTTTCGGCAGAGCCGACCGTGACGAGGCCCTTAAAAGCCAAGGCGCGGACATTAGAAGGGATTGATTGGACCAGGCCGACCGGCGGCCCACCCCTTCGAGCTCGTTGTAAAAGGCCGGGCACCCCTTCACGAAGCCGCCAGCAGGCGATTTCAACCGAGGGTCGCCGAGCCCAACAGGCTTATCGCAGACCACTTGGCCCGTAGTGTAATGGCAACACCCCAGTTTTTGGTACTGGTATTCAAGGTTCGAATCCTTGCGGGCCAGTTCCCTGTCTTTCCCAGACAGGCAATGATGACAAAGGAATAAATCCTTGACCGACTTATTGAATCACACGGACCCCAGCGGCAGGCCCGCACCCCAGGCCGTCATCCTCGCCGCGGGCAAGGGTACGCGGATGGGCAGCGACGACCTGCCCAAGGTGCTCTATCCCGTGGCCGACAAACCCATGCTCTGGTGGGTGGTCAAGGCCTGCCAGGACGCCGGGGTGTCCCGTTGCATCATCGTCGTGGGCTACAAGGCCGACGAGGTACGCCGTTCACTGGATGGCCTCGAGAACATTGAATTCGCGGAACAACACGACCCCAAGGGCACCGCTCATGCGGCCCAGGTCACCCAGCATCTATTCGAGGACCAGCCCGCGACGGACCTGTTCGTCTTGGCTGGTGACGGCCCGTTGATCCGTACCAAGACGCTGGCACGGATGCTTGAGGTCCATCGGCGGCGTGGTGCTTCGGCGACACTCGCCACCAGCGTGATCGACGACCCCACGGGCTACGGCCGGATCGTCCGCGGTGCCGACGGCGGGCTCGAACGGATCGTTGAACAAAAAGACGCGACGCCCAAACAACTCCAAATCAACGAGGTCAACCCCAGCTATTACTGCTTCGACAGCGAAGCACTGTTCGGGGCACTTAACGAAGTGAAGTCGCAGAACAGCCAGGGCGAGTACTACATCACCGACGTGCCGGCGATCCTCAAGGGACACGGCAAGAAGGTCGAGGTCATCGAGGCGGTCCCGCCGGCGGACGTCTTGAGCATCAACACCCCGGCGCAGCTCCAAGAGGTCGATGGGATCCTCCGGCAGCGCCTGGCGAATGAATCTGTAGGGGCACCTTCCTCATGAGCAAGGCAGACAAAGACCAACTGAAGATCTTCTGTGGCCGGGCCAGCCGGACGCTGGGTGAATCCATCTGCCGGTCATTGGACCTGCCGATGGGCCAGGGGCACACTGAGATGTTCCCCGACGGCGAGATCCTGGTGAAGATCGAGGAGGACGTGCGCGGCCGAGATTGCTTTGTGATCCAGTCGACGTGTCACCCGGTCAACGCCAACCTGATGGAGCTGTTGATCTACATCGACTGTCTTAAGCGTGCCAGCGCCCGGCAGATCACTGCGGTGATTCCTTACTTTGGTTACGCCCGCCAGGACCGCAAGGACCAGGGACGCACCCCGATCACCGCCAAGCTGGTGGCGAACCTGATCACCGCCGCCGGCGCGGACCGCGTGCTGACGATGGACCTGCACGCCGCACAGATCCAGGGCTTCTTCGACATCCCCGTGGACCACATGACCGCGCTACCGGTCATCCTCAAACACATCGAAAAACTGCGAAAGAAGGTCGGGCCGATGTGCCTGGTCAGCCCGGACGTTGGCAACGTCAAGACGGCCAGCGCCTACGCGACCGCACTGGGTGATGAGATCGCCATCATCGACAAGCGGCGTAAGAGCGGCACCGAAGTCGAGTCGGCGAACATTATTGGTGACGTCAAAGATAAGACCGTCCTGATGATCGACGACATGATCTCGACCGCGGGGACGATCTGCGAGGCCGCCAAGCTGGTGACACAAAAAGGGGCCGTGGATGTGATCGCGGCCTGCACCCACCCGGTGCTGGTCGGGCTGGCGATGGAACGGCTCGAGGACGCGCCGATCAGCCAGATCATCGTCACCGATACCATCCCCTGTGGGTCACGGTGCGCCCCGATCCAGGACAAGCTCGTGGAGCTGTCCGTCGCAGAGTTGCTCGGCGAAGCGATGCACCGCATCCACCACAACATGTCCCTGTCGAGCCTGTTTCGGCCCGACGGCGGCAGCAAACGATAAACCACGAACTACCAAACGAACTACGGATTAAACAAGTAACACCAAGGCAAAATAGCCAGATACGGAGATGACACCATGAGCACAGCAACCCAACCCCAAATCAGTGCCGAGGTCCGCGAGAAGACCGGCACCCGTTATTCCGCACGCGTCCGCACCGCGGGCAAGCTCCCCGCCGTGATCTACGGCCACAAGCAGGACCCCGTGCATATCGCGGTCGATGCTAAAGAGATGGTCGAGCTGCTGCACCACAACGCTCACCTGATCGATGTTGATGTCGCGGGCAAGAGTGAGCCCTGCCTGGTCAAGGATATCCAGTGGGACTACCTGGGCACGACGGTGATCCATGTTGACCTGGCCCGCGTCGATCTGACCGAAGAGGTCGAAGTCGAGATCGAGGTCGAATTGGTCGGCGAAGCGGCCGGGCTCACGGAAGTCGGGGCCATGATCGACCAGAACACCAACAAGATCCATGTCAAGTGTCTCGCCAACGCTATCCCCGAGAAGCTGATCCACGACGTCAGCGAAATGGGTGTGGGCGATTCGCTGCTGGTCTCGGGCCTGACGATGCCGGCCGGCGTGACCGCGGCGAGTGATCCCGACACGCTGATCGCGCACCTGAGCCTGACCAAGATTGCGGCAGAACCCGAAGACGAGGCTGCCGAGGACGGCGACCAGCCGGATGTCATCGGTGACGACAAGGCCGATGGCGACGACAAGGCCAAGGACGACGACAAATAAACCCATGGCTGAAGGCCGATTTCAGATGGTGGATGGACGTGAGAGCTAAACATAGCGGCGCGACTTGTTGCGCCGTGTGTTTGCAAATCATACGGCCGTAGCGCCCACCGGAGATCACCTATGAAGATCATCGTCGGCCTGGGCAACCCCGGATCGGAATACGTCAAGACCCGCCACAACGCCGGGTTCATGGCGATCGAGCGCCTGGCCCAGCGTCACGGCATCACCGGGGTCAAGACTAATTTCCATGGCGGCGTGCTTGACGGGCACGTCGCCGGGCACCGCTGCCTGCTGATCCAGCCGATGACCTTCATGAACCGCTCGGGGCTTACCGTCGCCGAGGCGGTGAGTTTCTACAAGCTCGACTTCGAAGACCTGCTGGTCATCGTGGATGAAGCGGCGTTGGATGTCGGGGCGATCCGCCTGCGTGCCACCGGGAGTGCCGGCGGGCACAACGGCCTGCGTGATATCGAAAACAAACTGGGCACCCAGGACTACCCTCGCCTGCGTATCGGCGTGGCGTCCCCCACCCGCGCATCTCGTAAGGATTTCGTGCTGGGTCGATTCAGTGAAGACCAACTGGCCGACCTGGGCCCGGCACTGGATCGCGCGTGTGACACCATCGAGTCCTGGATGAACGATGGGATCGGTAAAGCGATGAGTCTTTACAACGCGGGGGAATGATTGGGTTAGAAGTTGAAGCTGGCGACTACTGATGTGACGGACGGGTTCCAAGCGACTAGGCAAGACCCCGAATTTCTAGCTTTCTAGATTTAGCGTTCCGCTGTTGAGGCCGTCCAGCTTTTCTTAAACAGCCGCTTCGTTCTCGTGCTGGACCAGCAGGTCGTAGAGGGCCTGGGACGAGTCGACTTCTTGGAGGGCGTCGCGTAGGTCTTCGCTGACCAGGAGTCGGCTGATCTTGGCTAATGCCTGGATGTGCGGGCCGGTCTTATCCAGTGGGGACGCCAGGAGGATGATGAGGTTGACCGGCTTGTTATCGATCGCGCCGAATTCCAACGGCTCGGCGGGTCGGCCGATCGCGATGCGAAGCTCGTCGCAGCCGGCGGCCTTGCCGTGGGGGATGCCGATGCCGTGGCCGATCCCGGTGGTACGGGTCAGTTCGCGTTGCCAGACCGCCTGCTTGAGGCCCTCGGCGTCCTGGACATCGGTGTGGTCGACCAGCAGATCGATCAATTCAAAGATGCAGGCCTGCTTGTCGCCGGTCTCGAGGGGCACCTTCACGCAGTCGGGTTGCAAGATATCAGTTAGCCGCACGTCCAACCCTCACACTTAACCGGGGTACTGATCCGGGGGATTAATCCGGGGGAAAACGAAGGAGGAAGAATACCCGTACCGTTGCCGGGCGGCAAGGCGGGTGAAGAGGTCCTATCGGCCGAATTGGGCCTTGGGTGTGAGGTTTCACCGGATCGGGTAGGCTTTGCGGCCATGACGTCGTCCCCGACCCAACCCCAAACCACCGACTTAGAAGCCCCTCTCGACGCCGACCTCGCGGGCCCGCTGAAGCAATACTTCGGGCACGACCGGCTACGACCGATCCAGGACCGAGCGATCGCTGATGTGGTAGCTGGGCGGGACGTGTTTGTGGTCATGCCCACCGGCGGGGGTAAATCGCTGTGCTACCAGCTCCCGGCCGTGCTGGACGAGGGCACGACCGTAGTGATCTGTCCGCTGATCGCCCTGATGCAGAACCAGGTCGAATTGCTGCGGGGCTACGGGGTCCGGGCCACGTTGTTGAACTCCACGCTGGAACCCCCCGAGGCCGCCCGGCGGGAGCGCGAGGCCCTGGACGGCGGGTACGACCTGATCTACATGGCACCGGAGCGCCTGATGAGCGCCGCGGGTCAACGACTGCTCGCCAAGCTTGATGTCGCACGCTTCGCCATCGACGAGGCACATTGCATCAGCGAGTGGGGCCACGACTTCCGCCCCGAGTACCGGCAACTGGGCACGCTCCGTGCTGGCTTCGGCGGGCGGTTCAAAGACACCCCGATGCTCGCCCTGACCGCCACGGCGACCCCCCGTGTGGCAGGTGACATCGTCAAGATGCTTCAGCTGCAGAACCCCGCCACGCACCACGGCGGGTTCGAGCGCACCAACCTCTACTACGAGATCCGCCCCAAGCAGCAGTCCTCACAACAGATCACCCAGTACATCAAAAGCCACCGTAATGACGAGGGGATCATCTACTGCACCAGCCGGGCCCGTGTGGACCAGTTCGCACAGAAGCTGCGTGGCGAGGGCATCGCCGCGCTCCCCTACCACGCCGGGCTGGACGCGGAGGTTCGCCGTGAGAACCAACACGATTTTATCTACGGCGACACCCGGGTGATCGTCGCCACGATCGCGTTTGGGATGGGCATCGACAAGCCGGACGTTCGTTTTGTGATCCACGCGGACATGCCCCGGCATCTTGAGGGCTACTACCAGGAGACCGGCCGGGCCGGGCGCGACGGGCTGCCCGCCGACTGCATTCTTTTCTACTCCCCTGCCGACCGTGCAAAAATAGAATACTTCATCGAGCAGAAGACCGATGAGCGGGAGAAAGAACACGCCTACGAGCAGCTAGACAAGGTCGCGAAGTTTGCACACACCACCGGCTGCCGATGCGTCCCCCTGTTCGGCCACTTCGGCGAAGAACACCCGGGGGACTGCGGGCACTGCGACAACTGCCGCAACCCTCCCGAACACAAAGACGCCACCGAAGACGCACAAAAACTCCTCTCCGCCATCATCCGCACCGGGCAACGCTACGGCCTGGGCCACGTCATCGACGTGCTGCGCGGCTCCAAAGCCCAGAAAGTCATCGACCGCGGCCACGATCAGCTAAGCGTCCACGGCATCGGGGGCAGTCAATCCAAAGGCTACTGGAGCCAACTCGCCGACACGCTGATCCGCCAGGGCCTGCTCTCGTTGAC
>JAJDCX010000073.1 GCA_029260615.1 Phycisphaeraceae bacterium
GTACCAAGAGTTGCACAAACGCTCCATCGAAGACCCCGAGGGGTTCTGGGGCGAAGTCGCCAAGGACCTGCACTGGTTCAAGCCTTGGGACCAGGTCCTTCAGTGGAACCTCCCCGACGCCAAGTGGTTCGTCGGCGGCAAAACCAACCTCTGCTACAACTGCCTGGACCGCCAGGTCGAAGCGGGCCTGGGCGACAAGACCGCCATCGTCTGGGAATCAGAAGCAGTCGACGCCGACGGCAAACCCAACATCATCAACTTCACCTACAACGACCTGCTTAAAGAAGTCAGCAAGTTCGCCAACGTCCTGAAAAGTCTCGGCGTCAAAAAAGGCGACATCGTCACCATCTACATGCCCATGATCCCCGAGCTGGCCATCGCCATGCTCGCCTGCTCACGCATCGGTGCGCCGCACTCGATCATCTTCGGGGGATTCAGCGCCAACGCCATCAGCGACCGCGTCGAAGACGGCAAGAGCAAGATCATCATCACCGCCGACGGCGGCTGGCGCCGTGGCAAGACCGTCCCGCTTAAACAAAACGCCGACGACGGCATGGACCTCACCAGCCTGGTCGAGACCTGCATCGTCGTCCAGCACGCCAAGAACGACATCACCATGAAGCCCGGCCGCGACCAGTGGTGGCACGAACTCATGGCCGACGCCAGCGAAGACTGCCCCGCCGAACAACTCGACGCCGAAGACCTCGCCTTTGTCCTCTACACCTCAGGGTCCACAGGCAAGCCCAAGGGCATCATGCACACCACCGGCGGGTACATGGTCTACACCTACCTCACCGCCAAATACACCTTCGACCTCCACCCCGAAGACCCCAACGAACTCTTCTGGTGCACCGCCGACATCGGCTGGATCACCGGACACTCCTACATCATCTACGGCCTGCTCCCAAACCAGGTCCCCACACTCATGTACGAAGGCGGACCCAACTTCCCCAAAGAAGACCGCTTCTGGGACATGATCGAACGCCACAAAGTCACCAAGTTCTACACCGCTCCCACCGCCATCCGCGCCTTCATGAAGTGGGGCGATGAACACGTCGAAAAACACGACCTTAGCAGCCTCAAACTACTGGGCACCGTCGGCGAACCCATCAACCCCGAAGCATGGATGTGGTACCACGAAAAGATCGGCGGCGGCAACTGCCCCATCGTCGACACCTGGTGGCAGACCGAGACCGGCGGACACATGCTCACACCCAAGCCCGGCGCAACCACCACCGTCCCAGGCTCATGCACCACCCCGTTCTTCGGCATCGACATCGCAGCCGTCAACTCCGAGGGCGAAGAAGTCGAAACCAACACCGGCGGCATCCTCGTCATACGCAAACCCTGGCCGGCCATGCTCCGAGGGATCTACGGCGACCGCGAACGATACATCGACACCTACTGGTCCAAAGTCCCAGGCATGTACACCGCCGGCGACGGCACACGCAAAGACGACGATGGCAACTTCTGGATCATGGGACGCATCGACGACGTCATCATCGTCGCAGGTCACAACCTGGGCACCATGGAAGTCGAGAGCGCCCTAGTCAGCCACCCAGCCGTCGCCGAGGCAGCCGTCGTAGGCTTCCCACACGACATCAAGGGCACAGGCATCGCAGCCTTCGTCATCCTACGCACCGACATGCCCACCGGCGACGAAGCCGATGCACTCAAAAAAGAACTCGCCGCACACGTCGGCAAAGAACTAGGCCCCATCGCCAAGCCCGACCAGATCAGGCTTACCGAAGCTCTCCCCAAAACCCGCTCCGGCAAAATAATGCGCCGCCTCATCCGGGACATCGCCGCCGGCAACGAAATCACCTCCGACATCACCACACTCGAAGACAAGAGCATCGTAGAAAAACTTCAACGCGGGTAAGCACCTCCGCAGACAACTCCGTTTTTGCGCTCTGACTGGCACAGAGAGAAGGAAGGTACGTCCACACAAGGATGAACTCATTGCGGCTTGTTCGATCATGCCTGATGCTAGCATTTGTCGGGACACTTCTTGTGATGCCTATGGTGCTTGGCGCACAGTCTGTATGGCCAGGCCCCAATAGCCCTGATTCGAACCAGTTCATTGATGAATGGAAGGCCGAAATATTCTATGTCATAGTAGGCTCGGCCTTCCTGCTTCTTTTGGCAAGGATTGTTCGCGAGAACCTGGACGCCATCAGGCTGAAGGCGAAGTCACAACGCCGCTTTGAACTTAACTTGCAGATCGGCGAGTGTAGGAAGATAGGACCTATATCTGGTCATAGAATGGCACTGATTACGATTCGCCTGGATCTGCTTGAAGAAAAGAAAAACAACACAGTTGAAGTCCAGTTGCAATGCGGTGACTCTGGCAGTGTCTCACCTGCAAGAGGCGTTCTCATAGAATCGCCGTCAATGGTGGAGCGTACTCTGGAGATGCGTATTCATGCCAAAGATGCGTGGAGCCATGACCTTATAGTTACGTGCCTAAGAACATCTTTGCCCACTTCAAATATCTGCCTAACTGTACAAGTCGCCAGCAAAGATATTATCTCGCTTCCCAGTATGTCTAGATGGCGGGAGGACAGACACCAGATAAAATCCCAGGAACCTGAGCCCCCGTTCACCCCTCCCGGCTAACCACCAGCACCGCCGTATCCGCGTTCAGGTTCGGGTCATCATCCGCAGCAATCACCTCCCCCGCCTGCGTATCCAGATAAATCCCTTTGTGGATCGTCGCCCCCTTGGCGGTCAACAGATCCTGCACATCCGCGATCGACGGGAACCGCCGGTTCGGCGTGTCGTACCAGTCGTAACGGTACTCCCCCTTGGCCTTGGGGCTCCGCCCGTGCTTGGCACACCTTCCGCGCAGCTTACGGTAGTCGACGTTGGCGAATCCGACCTTGCGAACAAACCGCCCTTAACCCTCAAACGTAACGAGGTTCCGGCCTGATTCTTTGGATTGATATAGCAATCCATCGACGCGCGCCGTCAGCGAGATCGCATCGTCCCCCGGCCGAACCACCGTCACCCCGAAGGACGCGGTGACGCTCAGGGCTTGCCCGTGTGCGGTCAGGCTGGATGTCTCCACCAACGTCCGCAGAATTTCAGCCAACTTTTGGATCTCTTCCCCCTTGGAGCGTCCGACCACGATCAAAAACTCCTCACCGCCCCAACGCCCCACTGTGTCAAACGATCGGCAGTTATGGCTGAGGGTGCTGGCAACCATCTGAAGGACCTGGTCCCCCGTCTCGTGCCCATACTCGTCGTTGAACCGCTTGAAGTGGTCCACATCGAGCATGATCAGCCCGAACCTGCCGTGATAATCCCCCGCTTGGGCGAACCGGGAATTCAGCGTGTTATCCAGATAACGTCGGTTGGCGATCCCGGTCAGGCTGTCAAGGAAAACAAGCTGCTCAAGTTCGTGGATCCGATGAAGATCCGCCTGCTGCAACGACCCATCACGAAATGTTTCAACGCCACCGATGATCCGGCCGGTCGTGTCACGCACCGCCGAGGCCCGAACATTGACCGGCACGCGGTGGCCATCCTTGTGATGCAGAAATATATTCACGCTCTTGTAGTTGCCGGTCTTCATGGTGGAGGCCAGCGGACATCCGGACGTGCACAGACAGTTGCCCTTGTCGTCCACATGCATCAGGATGTTGTCGGCACAGGCAGATCCGACAACATCCTCCGCCTTGTACCCGGTGATCCGTTCGGCGCCTTGGTTCCAGAATGTGATGCGCCGCATCGGGTCCACGAAGTACACCCCGTCATCCAATCCATTCAGCAACTCCTCGTAGAAGCCGCCTTCTCCTTGCACCAACATACCCGAGCCCTCTTGGCCGATTGGCAAGCCATCATCGATTGACATCGTTGGATCTCCTATGCGGCCACCGACAGCAGCGGCCATCCCTAAGACACGAACACCTATATCAAACCACCTTTACGTCTTATTAATCGGCCCGATACTGCGCAGATATAACTCAAACTCTCATCGCCCGGCCCAATACGTGGTGATGGGTTATCGGCTCATAGCCAAAGCGATCAAAAAACTCGAGGCAACCATGCCCAGAAGGTTCTAACGTCACCCCTCCCGACTAATCACCAGCACCGCCGGATCCGCGTCAGTCATCTGCCGGCCTTAGGCACACCGCGTAATCCGATCCGCCAACTCGAACGGTGTAGGCGCATCACTCTTATTGATAACCAGCGCCAATGAGAACGGCCGGCCGTTCAACGACGGGTAACACTGAACATACGTCGAATACCCCGGCCCACCCCCGCCGTGACCATACGCCTCACCCAGCGGGTGGTAGCGGCTGTGCATGACGCCCAGCCCGTACGCCGCCACCTGAGGCTCCGGCATCGGGTACGGCACATCCACCGTCTTCTTCATCTCTTCCAACCACCGTTCGCCAATGAGCTTCCCTGTAAACAGCGCGTGATAAAACCGCGTCAGGTCGCTCACCGTCGAAATCAAACAGCCCGTCAGGATCCAACCGGGCGCATACCGTTTGCGGAAGTCCCCAGACACCAGCGTATCCTCACCCTCAAGCAACTCGCCCCCGCTATCCGGCACAAGAAAAGGCGTTGTGTCCCCCAGCCCCGCGGCCTCGAAAAGATGCTTCGTCATGAAATCATAAAACCCCATGCCCGAGACTCGCTCGATCAATTCGTTCAATAGCGCATACCCGGGGTTCGAGTACGACCAGCCCCCGCCCGGCTCAAACAAGGGGGTATCCCGCAAACCAACCCGCATCAGCTCTTCATAGGGCCAGGGATCGCCCGGATGGTGCTTAACACCCTCACGATACGCCGCGTCTCCGCCATAATCCGACAGGCCCGAACTGTGATTAAGCAACTGCCTGACCGTAACTCCCCCCGGCACCTCGTCCCGAGACAAGTAGCATGTCAGACATTCATCAAGACCCAGCAACCCCCGCTCCGCCAGATGCAGAATAGAAACAGCAGTGAAGGTCTTGATGATGCTGTAAATGTAAAACCGTTTGTCATGATCCACGCGGGAGATAGAACCGGCAGAGTGGGTTGTAATCTGGCCGTCATCGTTCACCGCACACAAAATCCCCGGACAACCCATATCTTGCCGCGCGTCCGCAAGGAGGTCATCGATGATGGGTTCAATGTCCATTGGATGCTCACCCCTCCCGACTAATCACCAGCACCGCCGTATCCGCGTTGAGGTTCGGATCATCGTCCGCAGCAATCACCTTCCCCGCCTGCGTATCAAGATAAATCCCCTGGTGGATCGTCGCCCCCTTGGCGGTCAACAGATCCTGCACATCCGCGATCGACGGGAACCGCCGGTTCGGCGTGTCGTACCAGTCGTAACGGTACTCCCCCTTGGCCTTGGGGCTACGCCCGTGCTCGGCATACATCTCTCGCAGATCCCGGTAAGCGAAGTTCGCAAAACTCACCACGCACCGCTTCCCCACACGCAGCATCTCATCGAACAGCACATCGATCCGCCCGACCGCCTGCAGCGTCGCCGACAAAACCACCACATCAAAACTATGATCCGAAAACTCCGGCAGCCCCTTGTTCAAGTCGTAATCCAACACCGGCAAACCCCGCCTCGCCGTGGCCACAATCGCCGGCTCTTTGACCTCCACACCACACAGCCGACCCGCCCCCCGCTCTCGCAACGCAGCCAGCAGCCGACCGTCCCCGCAACCCAGGTCCAACACCGACTCGCCCGGCTTAATCAACTCCGCAATACGCTCATCAATCAAACTCAAGGCTTCAACCTGAGCACTCGACGACGAATCACTTCCTGGGGGCAGCGAATCTGAATCCGGGGGCGGCGTGCCGGCTTCAGCAGACACGATCATCGCACGCACCAAGGGCCCAAACCGCTTCACATCCTCTTGCATTAAAAACGCATCATGCCCCGCCGCCGTGTGCAACTCCGTATACGTCACCGCCTGGCCGCGGGCCGTCAATGCCGCCACCACCTCGCGTGACTGGCTCGGCAAAAAAAGCCAGTCACTGGAAAAACTTACCACCAGCCACCGACACGTCGCCGCCCCAAACGCCTCGGCCCGCTGATCGTGCGTCTGCCCCATATCAAACAGATCCATCGCCATCGACAGCGTCACATAACTGTTCGCATCAAACCGCCCGACAAACCGCTGCCCCTGGTGCGCAAGGTACGACCCGACCGAGAACTTCGCCTCGAAGTCCGTATCGATCTGACGCGGGCTGTCCCGATCAATATCAAACCGATCAGACATCCCTTGCGATGACAGGTAAGTGATATGCCCAAGCATCCGCGCAATCGCCAGCCCCGTATCCGGCTTGCTCGCCTTGTCGTAGTACTGCCCCGCATGAAAATCCGGGTCGCTCTGGATCGCATTCCGCGCTACCACATCAAACGCCAACGCCTGACTGGTCAGCCTCGTGGAAGTCGCCAACGCACAACACGCACCCACCCGATCCGGGTACCGCGTCGCCCAGGCAAGAGCCTGATGCCCACCCAAAGACCCCCCAATCACCGCCAAAAGTTTCGTCACCCCCAGATGATCCAGCAGCTTCGCCTGCACATCTACCATGTCTTCCACAGTCACATCAGGAAACCCCGGCCCGTAAGGCCTACCCGTTGCCGGATCAATCGATCCCGGCCCCGTACTCCCCCGACACCCCCCCAACACATTCGCACAAACCACAAAACACACATCCGTATCCACCGCCCGCCCGGGCCCAACCAACGCATCCCACCACCCCGGCTCATCATCCGCATCGTGACACGCCACATGCGAATCACCCGAGATCGCGTGACACACCAACACCGCATTACTCGCCTGGGCGTTCAACTCCCCATACGTCTCATACCCACACACGACCCCCGGCAACTCCCCCCCCAACCGCATCACAAACGCCCCATCAAACGCCACCGTCTGAAGGTGCCGCAACGGCGTACCCGAACGCCCCGAATCCGTGCTGTCAAAAGTGTCTGTCATATCAGCCACATCGTACCTAATTAAAAACCCCGCCCTTTCGGGCAGGGCTCAAGGATAATCAAAATACACTCCCCCGTCGGCCTCACACCGCCGCCGCAAGCGCCTGGTCGATGTCAGCAATAATATCCGCCACATCCTCGATCCCCACCGAGATACGGATGTAGTCCGCGGTCACACCGGTCTTGGCCTGCTCCTGGGCGGTCAACTGCTGGTGCGTCGTCGATGCTGGGTGGATCACCAGCGTCTTGGCGTCGCCGATGTTCGCCAGGTGCGAGCAGAGCTGGGTCGCGTTGATAAACGCCTTGCCCGCCTCCATCGCCTTGTCCCCGTCCGCCTTGATCCCAAAGCCCAGGATCGCGCCCTGGCCGTCCGGCAGATAAGTCTTCGCTCGGCCGTGATCCTTGTGCGATGCCAGCCCGGGATAATTCACCCAGGCCACCTTCGGGTGCGCCTCAAGATGCTTGGCAACCGCCAACGCGTTCTCGCAGTGACGGGGCATCCGCAGGTGCAGCGTCTCCACCCCCTGCAAAAACAGGAACGCCGCAAACGGGCTCATCGCCGCCCCCGTGTCACGCAGCCAGTGCGTCCGGGCGTGCAGCAGGTAAGCGATATTCCCCATCGGCCGAAGATGCTCCTCGAACACCGCCCCGTGATACGAGGGCGAGGGCCCGCAGAACTCCGGCCACTTCTCGGGGTTATCCGCCCACTTGAAGTTACCACTATCGACGATCGCCCCGCCGATGTGCGTCCCGTGCCCGCCGATGAATTTGGTCGTCGAATACACCACGATGTCGATCCCGTGCTCGATCGGCCGAAGCAGCATCGGGGTCATCACCGTGTTGTCGCAGATCACCGGGACGCCGCAGTCGTGCGCCGCGTCCGCAATCCCCTTGAAGTCCGGCACATCGTTCTTAGGATTCCCGATCGACTCCATGTACACGCAGCGCGTATTCTCGTCAGCCAGCTCCTTGATCTGCTCGGGCTTGCCCGCATCGAAGAAGCGCACCTCAACGCCCATGTTCTTAAAGGTCTGGGTAAACAGCGTCCACGTCCCGCCGTAGAGGCTGGTCGCCGAGATGATGTTCTGCCCGGCGTGCGCGATCGTCAGGATCGAAGCGGTGATCGCCGCCTGCCCGGACGCGAAACACAACCCCGTCACCCCGCCGTCCATCGCCGCCAGACGTTTTTCCAACACATCGTTCGTCGGGTTCATCAGCCGGGTGTAGATGTTCCCGAACTCGGTGAGCCCAAACAGCGCCGCGGCGTGGTCTGTGTCCCGGAAGGCGTAGGAAGTGGTTGCGTAGATCGGCACAGCCCGCGAGCCGGTGGTCGGGTCCGGTTCCTGCCCCGCGTGAAGCGCCTGCGTGCCAATCCGGTGTGCTGCGTCAGCCTTGTCTGCCATGGTCGTGTTCCTTGTGTTGCCGGTTTTTAGGGCCCGGCATTATATGAAACACCCCAACCACACGCCAAGGCCCCGGCCTGTCACGGCAAAACCATAGCCGATGCCTCACCATCTACCCACCGATGCAAGAAACCACAGGGGATCAACCCTCAGCCCTGTTTCACACAGGACCTCAGGTGGATATCCACAAAACAGATGTGCCCCAGCAACCAATCCTCCGCGGCTTGATGGAAAGCAGCCAGCGAATCCAGCGACTTCGTCACGCCGCACCCGGACATAAAATCAAGGTAGAGGCCCATCAACTGCTGGTGCTCTTGCTTATTCTTCTGGGCCATCGGGCATTCGTGCCTGGACATACAGCCCTCCTCCAGAGTGAAGTGCCGACGTGTCTCAGTCCCCATGGCCTCCAACAGCGCATCCACCTCCGGGCTGTCGTAGATACCCCCCGCGATCAGCTCGCCCAACGCGTTGACCAACACGAAAATCTTCTTGTGCTGCTCGTCCAGCTCCGACACGCCCGTCGTGTAACCGACTTTCCAGATCAACGTCATAACCGGTCCCCGATAGTTCCCGCC
>JAJDCX010000074.1 GCA_029260615.1 Phycisphaeraceae bacterium
CCGCTTGCGGAAGCAGTACATGTCGATAATGACATCCCGGCCGAACTGGTTGCGGAAATCCATCGCCAGGTCCACCACCTGTGCCACCGCTTCGGGCTGCTCGCCGTTGACGTGGAAGATGGGGATCTGCAGCATCTTTGCAATGTCGGTGCAGTAGGTGCTGGTGCGTGCGTTCTTAACCCCGGTGGTAAACCCGATCTGGTTGTTGATGACGATGTGCAGGGCCCCGCCGACGTTGTAGCCTTGCAGGCCGGACATGTTCAGGGTTTCCTGGACGACACCTTCGCCGATGAACGAGGCGTCGCCGTGGATGAGGATCGCCATGCCCTTGTCGCCGCGCGGGACGCCCGAAGCCCGGTCTTCGCGCAGACGATCTTGTTTAGCGCGGAGCCGACCCAAGACAACCGGGCTGACGAATTCCAGGTGGCTGGGGTTGAAGCACAGGGACAGATGGATGCTTCGGCCCGAGCGTGTACGCCAGTCGCCGGATTCACCGAGGTGATACTTCACGTCGCCGCCGCCTAGGTAGAGCTGGGGATCGACGTCCTCGAACTCTCGGAAGATGCGTGCGGCACTCTTGCCGATGATGTTGGCCAAAACGTTGAGCCGGCCGCGGTGGGCCATCCCGATTACCGCCTCACGGACGTTCTGATGCCCGGCCTTCTCCAGTGCCAGGTCCAGCAACGGGACCAAACTCTCGGCCCCTTCGAGGCTGAAGCTTTTTGCACCGATGAATTTCTTCTGGATGAACTCCTCGAAGATCGTCGCATCGGTCAGCCGGGTCAGGATGCGGATCTGTTCCTTTCGGCTAAGCTCGATGCGGTTCTGCGTACTCTCCATCCGGTCCTGGAGCCATTCGCGGACGCTGATGCTGTCGATGTGCATGAACTGCGCACCGATGTAGCGGCAGTAGGTGTTGTGCAGGTGTGCGATGATGGTTCGAAGCGACCGGGCGGTGGACTGGCCGTGGACCGAGCTGGTCAGGAAGGGCTTGTCCATGTCGGCCTCGGTGAATCCGAAGTAGGCCGGGTCCAGCTCGACGACGTGTTCGCGGGATTGGCCCAAGGGATCGAAGGCGGCGGCGCGGTGACCACGGACACGGTAGTTGCGGACAAGTTTGCCGACCTGGTGCTGGAGTCGTTGGAGGTCGGCCTGCTCGTCGGTGGTGACCGATCCGGTCGAGCCGGTGGCACCTAAGGGGTTGAACAGGCTGCGTGATTGGAAGGTCGGGCCGATCGCGGTCGGCGCGGCAGATAAGCCGTGGCCGTTGCCCGCGGCGTCCTTCCCGGGGTCTTCTTGGCCGTTTGCGTTGTCCCCGGCCCAGCGTTTGAAGTGGTCTCGCCACGCCGGGTCCAGGGCCATGGGGTCGCGCAGGAATAGCTCGTAGAGCTGCTCCACATAGGCTAGGTTCGTGCTGTCGGGCCAGGTTTCTAGGCTGTCCATATCTCGCCGTACCGGGTGGGGCCGTGTATTAATAGCAGGGTCGCCAGAAAAAGAAAGTCGGGCTCCTCCCTGAGCCCCCAGGGCCTCCCCCGATTCTCCCCCGGGCGCCCTCCCCAACACTCCCATAGCGAACCCATCGCGGGCGATGTTAGGATGCCTCTTCCCCGCCACCGCGGCGGGCCAACTTGGCCCCGAATTATTGGATGCCTTTGAACGACCTGACCACCCCAACCTCTGCCGTGCTTACTTGGTTTGACCGCCGCCGGGGGTGGCTGTGGCTGGTGATCGCGGTGCTGTACGCGGTCGGTTTTAATGGACAGTGGCGCATCGGGCCGGACTCGGCCATCCACGTCTCTATTGCGAAAAGCCTGGCACAAGGCGATGGCTTTACCCACCCCACGGGGTTGGAAGACACCGTCAACCCCGGTCTGGCGCACCTCACCGCCGGCGTGTTTAAGTTATTCGGGGTGGACCATTTCATAGCGATCAATGTGGTGATGCTCCTGTGTTCGGCCGGGGTGTTGGTGCTGGCGTATTGGGTTGTCCGCCTGCGGTTTGGCAGGGCGACCGCTGTGGTCATCGTCTGCATGCTCGCAGTGAACGAAACGTTCTACCGGTACGGCTACCAGGTCCTGACCGACATGCCCTTCCTGCTTGGGCTGATGGGAATGCTGCTGGGCAATGAACTACTACACCGGCGGGGCGCACGGGTTTGGTGGGGGGTTGGCGTAATCGCGTTGGCGGTGCTTTTCATGGCGGCGTTCCGAAGCGTGGTGCTGACTGTTCTGGCGGCCGGCGCAATGATGGTTGTGTACCGGGTAATCCGTGGGCAGAGGTGGATGCGCTACACAGGGGTGGCTGCGGTCGTGATAGGCGTGCTGGTCGCGCTGCGGCTGATAGCCGGTGGCATGTCCGTGCTGCGTGATGAGAGCCGGGTCATCGGGTTGGTCACCGACTCCTCATTTACAGATACCTTGCACCGGGTGTTCATGGAGAACGGCCCGACGCTCCTGAACGAACACCTCCCCGAAGCCATGTTCGGCGTAGACTTCGGGGCGATCGTCGGCCTACCGCTGGGTTTGATTGCAGTGGTGATCGGGCTTGGGTTATTCAGGTTCAGACCAATCTGGGGATTGCTAGTCGCGGCTTTCCTGGCGCAGTGGCTTTTACTCATCACCACCGAGCGGTATGTGCTGGTGTTGATGCCGCTTTTGGCGCTTGGGTGGTGGCGCATCGGGCAGTGGGCTCAGTGCCGGATCTCGCCAACGGTTGGGCGGTGGGTGGTTGCGGGGTTGCTGGTGATTTGGTTTGGGCCGAATTTGATCCGTGTTGGTGCTTTTATTGCTGAGCAGCGTAGCCGACCGTTTCTGGTCCATTACGACGAGGGGCGTTACGCGGGGTTAAAACTGGTAGCCGAAGAGTTGTCGATGGTCGCCGGGGAGAAGGACACGATCATCGCTGACGATTCGCCGCAGTTGACCTACTTCACGGGCCTGCCGGTCTTCGGCCCCGACAAGCTGCCTGCGTTTGGTCCGGCCAGGGAGTTAACGCTCAAGCGACTTCGTTCTGCCGGCAAGGTCGTGCTGGTCAGCCCTGTTGGGGAGAAACTCAGCGAGCGGATCACCAGCCTGAGGCTGTGGGAGGAGCGGGTGCTGAAGGAAGTCCCAACACCGGTCTACGGCCGTCGGCCCGATCATAAACTGGTCCTGATGGGGATACGCAAAGCCAACTGGGAGAACTACAGGCTGCGTAAGGAGAAGCTGTTGCAGCGGTCCCGGGATGCGGAGCAACGCCAAGGTGAAGCCGGTGAGCCACCCGGGGAAATAGATTGGGAAAACTATAGGCGGCGCAAAGAGAAGCTACTGCAACGGGCCCGGGCCGCGGAGCAACGCCAGGGTGAAGCCGATCAACAGCCCGGCGAAGGTGAACAACCCGACGACCAGCCGCGCTGAGGGGTTGATGGGCTCGGCGGGGGGGGCGGCCTGGCTGACGACGCGTACGATCTGCTGACTGTTTTCTAAACGTACTGAAAGTTGTGCGAACCGTTGTTTCAGTGCGGTAAGTACCAGCCGGGCGCGGTCGAGTTGGTCCGCGCGTTCTAACTGCAGGGCGTCGGTGGACTGTGGTGAGGGCTGCTCAACGAGCCCCTGCGAGTTGAGAACTTCCTCCCTCGCCTGCTCGATGCGGACCTGGATCTGCTCAAGTTCCTCGGGTATCGTGCCGTACGCCCGCACCAACATCTCCCGGCAGACCTCGGCCCATGTGTTGGCGATCCGTGCAGCCTCCAGTGGGTCTGCGTCAACCGCGCGCAGCGCCGCCATCTCCTGACTGCGTTGGTCGAAGTAAACCTCCTTGTTCAGGTAACGCACCAGCCGGGTCCGCGCCACTTTGTGCCCGCTGCCATCGACCATCACCGCCAACTCGTCCGTCGTGGGCCACTGTGGATCGAGGCCGCCCTCTAGCCGGGCATTCAAGATCGTCATCACCGCGTCGGACTGGCAGATCGTGCCGACCGTCCGCCTGGCTGGGGGAACCATTTCCACATCCATCGGGATGCCGTCCGCCCCGACACGGATCGACTGGATATTCACCAGTAACACCGCCTCGGCCCGGTACACCGGCGTGCTGAATACACTCATCCCCGCCCCCGCCAGCGCCCCGATCACCACCGCAATCAACACAAGTACACCGTGCCGACGCATAGCCCGGCCGATCCAGCGCACTTCAAAATCATCGACGAACCGCGGCGGCGGGTTCTTGGATTCATGGGTTACCATCCCCGCATGATACCAACGCACAGCGCCGAAGGGTGAAACAAGGCGGGCTTAACGCCGACGTAGCATCGCAGCGCCCAAGCAGGTGCCGACCAATATCAGTGTCCCCGGCTCGGGCAGGGTGCTTGGCAGGTTATCTTCTTGCACCGGCGCGATGATCCGGGGCTCCCATTGGAAAAACGTATTATCCAGAACCCGATGCCGATCACCCACGTTGGTGTTGTATTGGATGAGCCGATCATCGCTCTCGGTGTTGTATAAGATCGGGTCACCGTAGTTTAATGATGGCAAGGAGAAGGGTGTGAAAGGCCACGAGTCTGACCCGTCAGGCCACACCCATGCTTCCGGCGCGATGTAGACCTCGCCCAAGTCGATCGGCGTAAACCCGCTCGGCTCGACCTGCTCGATCAGTTGCGACATCAACGGTGCGGCCCCCGGCGTAATGGTGGCGGTGAACTCGGCGACAGACTCCTCGCCATAGCCCGCATCAACCGTGAGAAGCATCCCAAGCGACGCGGTCGCGTCATCAGTCAATGTCACACGGCCAATCGTGATGGTGCCGATGTCCGTTACCGACCTGTTGTACCAGGACACGTCTAACGCCTGAGTGTCGAACCGGTACGCATCCCCGCCGACATCCCCGGCCCCGCCCGCGATAGAAGTCGTTAGGACGTCCCCAACCAGGTAGGTGTCGAACTCGGCTGTGGGAAAATACGGGAACCACACCGGGTTGGGTGGGCCGAACGTTAAACCGGCCTGCCCAAAGCCTTCCGGCTCCTGGTAGATGCTCCCCGCGCTTAAGTCCAAGAACATCGCGGTGGCGGTCCAATCGACGTCCGTGGTGATCTGCAGGTCATACGTCACATACCCCGTCATCGCAGCGGAGTTGTCCACCGGCAAAAGGTCAAAGGAGATCGCTGCCTGGGCTGGGATCGCACAGAACACACCCGCCGCCATCATCGCCGCTACCCGTGTCTGCCTACGCATGGCTCTGCTCCTTGTGCTTGACCATTCTACCACTTCATCGGCCGAACGCTGACACTCTGTGCTTTTTCGCCGACGCCCGCAACCAAGTAAACCCAGCCCCACCGCCAAAAGCCCCAACGTGCCGGGCTCGGGGATCGCTAACGACGCATCAACACCCGGAGGCGCACTGGCGTTCCAATTCCCCAGCACGATGTTCAAATCTTCGATCCCCACAAAACCGTCGCCCGACCAGTCCCCGGTCAGCGGTGCCCCGGCCGGCCTGATCTGATTCCAGGCCCCAAGCACCCGGTTCATATCCGCGATCCCGACGAACCCATCCCCATCAAAATCCCCCTCAAGCTGCACCCGCAATGTCAACGCCGACGCCCCGTAGATCAACGCCAACCGCGTCCCGTTGCCCAGGTCCAAACCCGTCACCGTCTCGAACGCACCGACGATGGAGCCGTAGGTGAGGATGTCGAAGTCGTCGCCGATGGCGGGCACGAATGAATCGATCAGGCCTAGCGCCAACGTGCCTGCCAGCGTCGTCGTGCCGATCATGTCCAGCTTGGCGAAGTTTGAATACGCCGCCAATCCGCCAATACCAATGTCCAAGACACCGCCAGAGGTTACCGTCAGATTCACACCCGCCACCTGCCCGTGGTCCATTTCCAACGTGCCTGCGATTTCGGTTGCTTGTGTGCTAATAATCGCCGAGGCAATGGTATCTGTGACACTGGCTGACGCCCCGGATTCAACGCGGAACGTATCCGTAGCGATTAACCCCCCTGCCATCGTCAGCGTCCTGCCTGGCATGATGACGAAGTCTTCTGATCCTGTGTTCACATTCGGGAAGAGCTATTAACAAACCCGTTGATCTCCCAATCGGTGTCTAGTGTCCCTCCACCCACGCGATTCGTAAGGAATCTACCCGTCCCATTGATAATAATCCGGGCGGCAGAGAGTGATGTGGTCGCGGGTACTCCGAAGAAACTTAATAAACCACCGGAGTTGAGTGTAATCTCGTTGGTCACATTGACGGATGAGGCCCCAAGATCACCTGTGATAAGCAATTCCCCGGAAAACTGCGCCGAGGGTGATGCCGCCAGCGAGACACTGTCCGCCACAAGTGTGCCGTTACGGGCCTGCAACAGCCCATTATCCTGGATTGAAATGGTGTTGGCACTAGTCATGGCGACAGCGCTTTCTAGGCGAAGTTGCTTGTCGCCATCTGAACCACCGACTTGTAACGATCGCACTTGCGAGTTGGTATTTGGCCCGGTAATAACTGTAGTTGAGGCTGTCACACGATCAATAAATACATCGTTTGATGAAGTTGGTATTTCACTGAATGCCCAAGTATTGGCGTCGTCCCATGACCCGCCGTTTTTAGCGCTAGCCTTGCCCATAGAACTCCGAATCCAGTCAACGATTGTTTCTTCAGATTCATCTGTATTCAGGGTCGCAGGATTATCGAGATTGTCAGCCCCAAGCCACGTCGCAGCACTTACCTCTCCAAAGGTCCAGCCGACCGCAGCGTTTGAATCTGATACAAGGCCATCGACTTTCTGCCAAGATTGGACACCCGCAATCTTGGCGCCCGTGATCAAGTGCGGCCCGCCAGAATCTCCGACTACGGGCATTGCATCAATTTGATTGTTGCTGTTCGTCAATCCATTGCTTCCTACGAAGCTATTCGCAGGATTTCCATTATCAAAATCCAAAATACGCATCGAGTCCTGATTTTTGAGCAAGGGTTGGAACACCGGCTGCATGGGTGATCCGTCCCACTCATTCAGACCAATCACCTTTGTACGTCCCCCGCCCACAACCAATGGCGGCAGAGTAGCGGTGTTAAATCCATCAAATCCGTTTCCAGTAAAACCGTAACCTAAGGCAACCACTGACCCATTATGATCTTGCCTAGGTGCAATTATGCTGAATGTGCTAATATTGGCTGGGGCCGCTTGTGGGAGTTTAATAACCGCTACGTCGTATCCGCCAAGGGCCCCCGTTTGGGCGGGATCGGTGGACAGTATCCCCCATGCTTGGGGATTGCCCCCGACCTTCAGTGGATTGGGGGTGTAATCTGGATGAATGAACAGGGTGTTGCCTGGGATCAGATTGAAATTGTTAGCCAGTTGTGAGTCATCATCTACAGTAATGTCAGTTTTAGCATTGATGAGCCCATCGAATAGGTGGGCAGCAGTTAGAACATATTCCCCGCCTTCCAGCACAGATCCAGTCCCACGCACCACGGGTATACCGGCTAGCAAGTCATTTGCATTAGGGATGACATCGACGAGTACGACGCCATTAAAAGTGCCGGGAAAGGCTTGTGACGACACCTCTTGTCCAACCTGCGTCATAATTGCGTAATTTTCATTACAAATGGTGGCGTTAAATACCAAGACTATAGTTACAATCACAGCCCACTTTAACGAATGCACGCAGCAAGAAACAGGGCAATTCATAGCAATTCTCCAAATATTTTTAAGAGAAAACAGCTAGCTACTCAATATCATTAGCCTCGACCCGCATATCATCTGCTGTCCAAAGCACCTTATAGGTGGATTTATGTGTACTACGATCATATAGATCGTCGGATTGCATAAGAGACACATGACCATCAACAAAAGTAATATTGATAGCCCCGACGGGAAGATTCCTGTTCCGGTTGCCACCGTGACGTACATAGTCAATATCTGTCGGCAGTTGAAATGCGTTGTAACGAGCTAGGGACAATGTTCCCGCCACAGCCCCAAGACTTCCGTCACGTCTGCCACCGAAACGCTCACCCGGAAGTGCTGCTGGAAGTCCTATCGTTCCGCCTGTTACCCACCACTCGTCGCTCGTTCTGATTGTTTCAAATGCCTCTGAAAACAATAGCAGCCTATCAGCATGCTCAGACGCCATGTCGATCCTGGAGCCGACAACTAGATCACCGACCCCATATCTGACACCATGCTGGGCTTCTGCCGCAACAACAATGTCTTTGAACCGCCGCTCAGCACCACCCGGGTCGAGTGAGGTGACCGCCCAATAATTCATGCCGTAAGATCGTGCGCCATCTTCGAGGTCACTGGGACACCTGAAAGGCCCCCATCCCAAGCCAAGATCGACAATTTTCTCCTGCCTAGAAGGCGAAGCGGCAAAGCGGAGGGTCATAGGTTGGCCTTCGATGTAGCGGCCCACTCGTTTCTGGTCGTGCCAACTACCGATCATTTCAGACGGTAACAATTTACCGTCAGGTCCAACTTCATTTGTCCAATGATAAAAAAACTTCCCCTCAAAATCCGCCGCGTACTGATGCGCAGCCTGACCGAGTTGCTTGAGGTGGTCGGCACACTTGGCGATGCGGGCGTCGTCGCGCTCTTTGGAGAGGGCCGGGAGGACGAGGCAGGCGAGTAGGGTTAGAACCGCGCAGCCGACCAATACATCAATGACGGTCTTGCCCGAGTCCCTGAGTTGTCTGTTCCCATCCGGCATCGTGGCCCCCAATCGCCCCCGGTCACCCCCGGTCTAAGGCCTGTGTCGTAATCGACTGTTTTAAGATAACCGTGGGTGGATGGGCGGTCAACCCAAAATCCGGGCAGAACGCCGAAAAATTGCCCCCCTTGGAAAGCCGCCCCCCAGACCCCTGACCCCTGCTCCCGGATACCCCGGGTACCCCACCGAAGCACCGAGGCGGTGCATCAGTGGGCTTTGTTTGGGTGGTTACAGAAGCACCCTCTTTGTGAGCCGTTCTAATAAGCGCCTTTACCCAACAACACGGCGCCGATGGTGCGTGCGAGTAGGTAGATGTCTAGCCAGAGTGACCAGTTTCGGATGTAGTAGGTGTCCATGAGTTCCTGGACGTTGACGTCGCCTTCGCTTCGGCCGGAGACTTGCCAGAGGCCGGTGAGGCCGGGGAGGACGCTTCTTCGGATGGTGCGGAACTGTGGGCTGAAGCGCGCGAGGTGGTAGTGCGGGAAGGGTCGTGGGCCGACCAGGCTCATCTCGCCGACCAGGACGTTCCAGAGTTGGGGGAGTTCATCGAGGCTGGTGCGTCTTAGGAGTCGGCCGATGCCGGGGAGGACGCGGGGGTCGTCTTTGAGCTTGCAGAAGCGCTTCCACTGATCGAATTTTTCGGGGTCGTTTTGCAGGTGAGCGTGGAGGCGGTCGTCGGCATCGGGGTACATGGTGCGCAGCTTCCAGATGCTAAACGTCTTGCCACCGAAGCCGACGCGGGGCTGACGGAAGAAGACGGGGGCGCTTGGGCTAACGATCTTGATCCACAGGCCGAAGAAAGCAAGCAGCGGGAGGCTCGCGATGAACAAAATCACGCCCAAGACATAGTCCAGCGAACGTTTGAGCATCCAGTTTCGGCGGGGGAACAGGTTCTTTTTGACTTCGAGCCCGACGATGCCGCCGAGGTCACGGGTAGCAACCCAGAGGCTTGACAGGCCGACCAGGTCGGGGATGGAGATGACCCTTGGGAACGGCAGCCGGTGGCAGAGGTGGGCTGTTTTTTTTGCCTGCATGCCGGGCATGGCGATCAGTGCGGTGCGGCATATCTTTGATTGTTTTTTGGCGCGGGACAACGGGCCGAGCACGGGGACCCCGGCGATGTCTTTGGTCCACGTCGCGGGGTCGTCGTCGTAGATGGCGATGGGGATGAACCCAAGTTCCGGCTCGCGTTGAAGGACGCGTGTGACAAGTTCGCCTGTCTTGGCGGCACCGAGGATCACGACCGGCACGCCCCAGGCACCGACCATCCGCAGCAGCTTCCTCGCAAACGCCTCAAACACCGGGCCCAGCACGGCTGCGAATAAGAATGTCAATAGCAGTACGCCGCGCGAGGGGTCGGCTTTGACCACGGCGTAGTCCCAACCGATCAATAGAACGAACACCAGGGCGACGGTGTGGACACGCCTGCGAAGACGCTCGACCCCGGTCAACCCGTAGCCGGGGTAGAGACCTTGAAATAAATAAATGATCGGGAGGATCATCATCCCCGCCGCCAGTGAGCTGTACTCTCCGCGACGCAAGCCGCCTTGGAGCCATTGCAGCCCGGAGTCTCGGCCGATGAAGTTGAACAGGGTCCGCATCCAGGTGCCCAACGACAGGGCCAACTGCATGGACACGACATCTGTCAGAAACAGGACCAGGCCAACCCAACGGACGCGCCGAAACGACAGCGGATCACGGGCGGGTGGCCGACGCAGCCTGGGGCGAGGCGGCGTGGTGGTCACTATCTCAACGGCCGGGTTGGCCGGAGGCGAGAGCTCAGAGACGATGTCACGGGGGGTCATATCAAGACATTTCCACGCAAACCGGCACGATTCATTGGGATGCAAAACGAGCCAGAGCAGCAGTCTATTGCCAGTGTAAACCAGGGGGGTCAAAAGTCAACAACTCGTGGTAGAAAGGCGGGTTATCAACCCGTGAGGCACATTTTTATCTGCGGTGGGCGTGCCTCCGTGACGATCTTCTTCACGACCGCGGACCTGTGAAAATCCTAGCCCTACAATCCAGATCACTATAAAAATAATATTTAGGCTAAAATTTATCTTCTTTTTAATATTTTCCCAAGGTGTTGAGTGTCTAGGGGTGTGGTTTCTCCAAGACAATTTCTCGGCCCGCACCAAGTTGCCGACGGTTACATGATGCGGCTACTTGATATAGGTGCAATGAGACGAGAAACAGCACCGCGAACATGACCTGCCGGGGGCATCCGGCGGAAGGTAATCTTAGGTCAAGCAGTCGCTATAAATCCCCCCAAAGGCTTAACGCCGGTACCATGGCCGATCGTGAAGCCAAGCTCCCCGACACATGCCGAGAACACCCCCCGATGATGCCCCTGTTCACCCGGTTGTGGCGCAGCTCGACGCAACGGGTCATGACTCTGGGCGGCGTGGGCATGGCGCTGGCGTTGCTTGCGGACGTGCTGATCGCACGGCGGCTTGGGTTCACCGCGACCACCGATGCCCTGTTGATCGCGTTGATGCTGCCCCGGCTGATCGGGACGGTCGGGCGGGACGCGACCAAGTTCAGCCTGATGACCGTCTTCATTCAGGTCCAAAAAGAAGATGGGGATGCCGCCTTCGCCGATTTGGGCGCACGGGTGTTCAACCTGTTTTTTGTGTTCGGGCTGGTGCTGACCTGCGCGGGCCTCTTGCTGGCCGGGCCGGTCGTGTCGGTGATCGGCTGGGGGCTTGATCCTGCGGGCCGTGTCCTTGCAACCACGCTGCTTCGGCTGTCGGCAGGGATCGCTATGTTCGCGCTGGGCTCGGCGGTGCTAGAGGTCATGCTCAACAGCCACAAACACTTCACCGTCACAGCGATCCGAAACGCCGTCACGCCGATCGTGGTGATCGCCACCACCCTGGCAGCCTGGAACCACCAAGGCGCCCCCTACTTGATCGCCGGGGCGTTTACCGCCGGGTACGGATTCTACTGGGTGCTGTTGATGCACCATGCCCACCGCCGGCTTGGCTTTCGCCCCGACGCACGCCTGCTGCCTGTGCGAGAGACCTTCAACACATTGCGTGGGACAATCGGGTACCCGCTTGCGGGGTTCGGCATCAGGCAATCCGCACGTGTTGTGGAACGAATCATCACCTCGATGGGGCCCGACGGTTCGGTGGCCGCCTATTACTACGCCTACCGCCTGCTCGCTGCGATCCAGAACCTCGTGGGCGTGTCGGTGGCACTGACCGGGCAACCCAAACTCACCGAGTACGATCTGGCGGGTGAAAGTGGCCGGTTTATGGCGGCGCTGCGTCGACGGGTCGGGGTCATCCTGCTCATGAGTGTGCCGGCCGCGGCGATGCTGATGCTGCTGAGCCGACCGATCATCGACCTGCTCTACGGGGGCAGCGGCCTGGGCGACGATGGGCTCACCGCTTCGTCGTCGGTCCTCTTCATCCTCGGGCCGGCGGCTGTGTTCTACTGCATGACCCCCGTGCTTAACTCCGCGCTCTACGCCCAGAAGCGATACGGCGCTGTGTTGTACAATATGTGCCTCGCCGCGGGGTCTAACGTCATGCTTGCGTTTGTGTTGTTCAAGTGGCTTGGGCTCACCGGCGTGGCGTGGGCGGCGAGCGTTGCGGCGGTGATCTCGGTAATGAACCTGCTGTGGCTACTCGCACGTCCGACACGAACACATGCGCACCGGTCCACGTCATGAACCAAGCCCCGGCCAAGCATCTGATTATCGCCGGCGTCACACGGGCCGGGACCACGTCGCTGTTTAATTACCTCGGCGACCATCCGCGTGTGCAAAAATCCACCATCAAAGAGACGCGGTTTTTCCTCAAATGCGACGAGCTGAAGCGCCTGCACCACTACGAGGAAGGGCTCGAAGCCTACAACAGGTTCTTCCCGGGCTGTTCTGCCGACACGGTCCGGTTGGAAGCGACGCCCGACTATTTATATTGCCCCGCTGCCGCGAAGCGGATTGCTGATTCGTTGCCGGGTGCGTGCGTGGCAGTGATCCTGCGTGAGCCGATCGGTCGGCTGGTGTCGTGGCGGCGTTACGCGATGCAGAACGGTTTACTCGATCCCAGCACCACACTGGCCGACTACATCCAGATGCAGTTCGATGCCGAGGCGAACAATGAAGACCTGCCCCAGCACTTGCGATCACTAAGGGAAGGGCGCTACGCACGGTTCCTCTCACCTTGGATCGAAGCCTTCGGCCGATCAAGGCTGATCGTCTGTAACTACCGCGGCTTGCTAAGCAACCCGGCGGACGTGACCCGCCGAATCTGTCACGATGTCGGGGTCGATCCGGCGTGTTACGACGGCTACAACTTCGACATCCACAACGAGTCTCGAAGTGTGCGTTGGCCACGAATCCAGTCGGCGTACCGTTCGCTGATCTGGCGGATCAAGCCCCACGTCCACAACAAGCCCGCCGCCCGGGCGGCACTGCGGAAGTTACGCCAATCAACCGACACCGCACTGGGCCGAGCCGGCAACACGGCGGCGGGCACCCCGGATCCCGGCGGGGAACTCACCGATCACGACCGTTCCCGGCTGCAAGATTATTACAAGCAAGATCCCGCGGACCTGGCCCGGATACTCGAACTGCCCAAATGGGCGTGGTAACCCGCTCACGTCAGACACCACCGGCCGGGTAAATCCATGGGTACCGTGGTAAGATGCCGACCGACTCACAAGCAAGCCCCGGCACCTTCCATGAGCATCCAAAGCAAAGCCCGATCCCTACGCAACAAGCTAAACAGTGTCTTCGCCGGCGAAGCGGGGCGACGGCACGCGGCGGTCGGCCCCGCCCATCTGTGGGAGATGAAACGCCGATTCCAGATCGACTTCCTTAAGCAAAACGGCCTGGAACCCAGTCACCACCTGATCGACATCGGCTGCGGCACACTCCGCGGCGGCATCCCGCTTATCAAACTGCTCGACAAGCATCATTACACCGGCATCGAGGTCCGCGAGGATGTCCTGGAACTAGGCAGGGACGAGTTGCGCTCAGCTAAGCTGGAAAAGAAAGAGCCCAACCTGGTCCACTGTCAGGGGCTGTCGTCGCTGGACCTTGAAACCAAGGCAGATTATATCTGGGCCTTTGCAGTGCTGATTCATATGGATGACGATGCGCTGAATGGCTGCCTCTCGTTTGTCTGCCACCACCTAGCACCAACGGGTTCGTTCTACGGCAACGTCAACATCGGTGAAGCGGATAACGGCAGTTGGCAGGGCTTCCCCGTCGTGTACCGCCCGATGACTTGGTACGAACAAACCGCCGAGCGATTCGGGCTCGTGCCGACCGATGTTGGGTCGCTTCTTGAACTTGGGCACGACGACGGCCGCCCCGAGCCCAAGTCCCGCAGGATGCTCAGGTTCACACACATCGATCCTGACCGGGGCGAGTAACCATGCCCCGCCGCACCCCCGACACCACGACCCGATCCTCCGCCGGGCAGGGCCCGCGATCGGGTGCCGGCGTAACACCTATCCGCGCCATGCTCGTCGGCGCGCCCAAGGCCGGGACCACCAGCCTCTTTCGCTACGCAGAGCAACACCCCGATTTCATCGGCCACCGTCAACGTGAGTTGTCGTACTTCTTCAGCGACGAAGAATATCAACGCGGTTACAACGCCTGTACCGAAAAATACTACCCCGACGCCTCGGCCGGCCAAGCCGTACGCCTCGCCAAGCACGTCTACACGATGTACAGCACCGACGCGGTGGATCGACTCAAGGCACATAACCCCGATGCGCATATGTTCGCCTTGCTCCGCAACCCTGTCCGGCGTGCATATTCGTCCTACTGGTACGCAAGACGCCGCGGCTGGGAAACGGCAAAGACTTTCGAGCAGGCGATCAAGTGGGAAGCCGACCAACCCGCTGACGATCAACTCGGTCACCGGGACCGGGTACACCTGTACGTCGGAATCTACTTCCCACACATACAACGGCTGATCGAAACCTTTGGGAAAGATCAAGTACACGTCTTTCTTACCGACGATCTGTCTGCGGACGCGGCGAAGCTCTGCCGCTGCATCTTCGAGGCGGCGGGCATTGATCCCGGGTTCACACCCGACCTGACCGTAGACCACAACACCATGTCGGCAGCACGGAGCGAACCCGCGGCGCGGGCGGTGGCAGGGATACTCAAATCAAAAAACCCGATCAAGCGCGCTGTCCGCCGACTAATCCCCCACACACTGGCCCGCCGTGCCAGGCACGCGCTGCTTAGACTCAACGAAAAGCCCTTCACCCCCCCGCCGATGAACGAGCAGACCCAACGCAGGCTGATCGACCACTTCGCACCACACAACGAAGAACTTGCGGCCCTGATTGGTAGAGACCTTGGCGCGTGGAGCGTGACATAATGACCGGCATCACCGCCCACACAAGCCGCGCACAAGCGAACCCGGCAATCGGTCGGGTACTATTCTGGTTCACCATCGCGGCCACCGCGCTGGTGCCATTAGAGACGTTCCTGACCTCACTGCTCGCACGGGTGGGGACGCCAGAACAGGCCCTGTTCGCACTACAATTCTCTATCGAAGCCTCGGTCTATCTCGCGCTGCTGGTGGCGGTGGTCCGTCGCTTGGCCACTAACCAAACGCTACGCCGCACACCGATCGACGCGCCGATTTTAGCCATCCTTGCGGTTGTTTCACTCTCCGTCGCGGTCAACAACGCCCCGCTTGTCGGTAGCCTGATGAACATCCGCTCGGCGCTGCGCTACGTGGCGGTCTTCTACCTGGTCGTGAATATCGGGCTGACGCGCAGGCAGGTGCATACGCTGCTGATCGTGATCTTATTATCCGGGGCCGTGCAGGTTCTGGTCGGTTTGATCCAATTAAAAGCGGGCTACAACCTGAAGGTCTGGATGCTGCCTCACACGGTGGGGATCGACGTCGCGGGGCAGACACGCAACTTCACGATCCTCGAGCGCGGCCGGGAGATCGGGAGCCTCTTTGGCACGCTGGGCGACACGCTGTACTACGGGCTGTTCCTGCTGGTCGTGCTGGCGGTCGCGTTGCCCTGGGTCACACGCTGGCGGGGTTGGCACATGGCCGAGGCGTTGGCGATCGCGTTGGCGGCGGCGTACTCCTACTCCCGCGCGGCGGTGATCGTATCGGGGCTGACACTGATCCCGTTTGCCGGACGATGGCTGGGCAGACGCCGGGTCGCTGTGGCGTGTTGTGGGGCGGCGGCGTTGGGGCTCATCTTGCTGGCCGGGTCATTGGCATTTGAAACCAGCGGCGGGTCATACCACCATCCTCGCCAAGGGCGGAACTCGATACTCGGCAACATGACCAACATCTTCTCAAGCGATTACCTGGAACGTTCAAAACGGCAGAGGCTGGGGGCCATCCTCGGCGTTGCACCCACCGCCCTGGTGAATGCACCCATACTTGGCTACGGCCCAGCCCAAAACCACACCATCAAACAACTCAACCGGGAACCCAAGACCCATCTATTTAAAACGCTGACCAAGGAGGGTTTCGAGGACGTTTACTGGGTTGCGTTGCTTTGCTACACCGGGATCGCCGGGGTGATCGCGGTGCTTTGGCTGGGTGTACGCCTGGCGTGGAGTTGCGCCGCGATCGCGTACGGAGCGCGGGGTGATCCGACCGTTCGGTGGGCGGGGCTGGCTGGGCTGTGCATCGTGCTGCAGGCGGCCGTGCTCATGTGGTTCAATCGTGTGCCAGAGATCCGCTCGTTCAGCTTCTACTTCTGGCTCCTACCCGCCCTGGCCTACGCGGCGTGGTCAGCGCAACACAGCAGCCAAAGCCCCTCGACCTCAGACAATCCACCAGACCACGAGGCGGCATGAAGGTCTTACAGGTCTCGCAAAATCTGTTTGTCAAAGGCGGCTCCGACCGGATGTTCCTGGATACCTGCGCGCTGCTGGAGCAGCACGGGCACACCGTGATCCCCTTGGTCGCGCAGCACCCGGACAACCCCCCATCGCCTTGGGATAGGTACTTCCCCCCCGCGGCTGACTTCGATCATCCCGGGCCGGGTGACTTGTTGAGGTATGTCTACTCGCGCCCGGCGGCAACCGCGATCCGTCGATTGCTCCGCGAGCAGAAGCCCGATGTCGCTCACCTGCACATCTACTACGGCAAACTGACCGCATCAATCCTCCCCATCCTCAAATCCCAAGGCGTTCCGATCGTCCACACGATGCACGAGTACCGCCAGATCAATCCGAACTACACACTGACACACAACGACCAGATCGACGAGGACTGCTGCGGCACGCAAGCTTGGCGTGCCGCGGCTCGGCGATTCAACAGAGGATCATTCACACGCTCGGCATTAGCCGCGTTCGAATGGTATTTCTCCCGCATGATCGGGAGTCAACGGAGTATTGACCGGTTCATTGCGATCAGTGATTTTCAGAAGCGCAAGATGGCCGAGCATGGTGTGCCGGAGGACAAGATCAGCCGTGTCTACAATTTTGTTGAACCGAGTGAAGCACCGGGAGGGAAGACGGGCGCCGGTGGTTACCTGCTGTATTTTGGCCGTATCGAGCGGATCAAAGGTGTGTTGACGCTGGCCGAAGCTGCGGCGGGTCTGCCGGAGATCACCGTGAAGATCGTCGGCGAAGGGGACGCCAAGACCGAACTCGCCGAGATGATCCGCGATCGAGGGATAACAAATATAGAACTGATCGGCTTCACCCAGGGCGACGACCTGAAACGGCTGATCCGTGACAGCCTGGCGACGGTGCTGCCCGCCGAATGGTACGAGCCGTTTGGGCTGACGGTGCTTGAATCGTTCGCGCAGGGTCGGCCGGTCATCGCCAGCCGTATCGGCGCGCTGCCGGAACTGATCGACGAAAGCAAAGACGGCCTGCTGTTTGAGCCGGGCGATGCGGTCGGGTTACGTCAGCAGATAGAAGCGCTACACAAAGACCCCGACCTCGCCGACGTGATGGGCCAAACGGGGCGGGCCAAGTTGGTTGAACGGTTCGGACCCGAGACGCACTACCAGGAGTTGATGCGTGTGTATCAGGAAGCGGGTGTCTCATGGGCCGGATGATCTTTGTCGTAGGTAACAGCCGAAGCGGCACGACCATGATGGGCCGGGTACTCGGCGGGCACCCCGAGGTATTCACGTTCAAAGAGCTGCACTTCTTCGAGCAGTTGTGGGCCCCATCCATCAATACGGACACAATCGGGCGTCAGCATGCTTGCGTTCTAGCAGCGCGGCTACTAACGATCCAGCGGGATGGGTACTACACGCAAGGCGATCCTCACAGTTACATGGACGAGGCGTCGGCGATCGCAGACACACTCGGTAGCCCAACCACACCGCCCAAGGTATTCCAGGCATTCATCCAATACGAATGCACCAAGCACGACAAAGTAATCGGCTGCGACCAGACACCCCGGAACCTCTACTACCTCGATGAATTGCTCCAGCTATATCCCGACGCACGGTTCGTGGTGATGGTGCGAGACCCGCGTGACGTGTTGCTGTCGCAGAAGAACCGCTGGAAACGTCGGCGATTAGGCGCGAAGGGTACGCCCTGGTGGAATGCGATCAGAACATGGGCGGGGTATCACCCGATCACGATCAGTATGCTGTGGCGAAGCGGAGTAGCGGCCGGCGACAAGCACGCCGACGACCCGCGCGTCTGCGTGTTGCGGTTTGAGGACCTGCTTGCCGACCCCCAGTGCGAATTGAAAAAAATCTGCGCCACGGCTGGGCTTGACTATGACCCGGCGATGCTGGACGTGCCACGGGTCGGCTCATCGCACGAGCAGGATCGGCCCGGTGAACTTGGGCTGGACCCCGAATCGGCCGGGCGTTGGAAACAGGGCGGGCTGACGCGCACCGAATTGGCGGTCTGTCAACGGATCGCCGGGGAACCTATGGCCCGTCATGGCTACACGACCGAACCCACATGTGCGCCTTTGTTAGCGTTGGGGTGGTGCCGGGTGACGTGGGTGTTTAAGAGCGCGTTGGCGTTGCTAATGAATCTCCGCCGGATCAAGAACCTGCGTGAGTCGATACGCCGACGCTTAGGCCGGTGATAGATCGACCGGGTAATCAAGGCGGCGCATCGTGTCCATGAAGATGTCACGGATCGCCGGGTCAAGCCCCACCGTCGGCCGGGCTGGGGTAGGCGACAGCGTCCGCGTGGCGTAAGTGAGAAATTTCGGGTCGCCCCGCAGACCACAATAGTCACACACCCCACGCAATACCTCCTGGGGTTCCCGGCAAAGCGTTTCGTACCGGACCTCATGCAACAAACCGGGTTGCTTCTGCATCAACCGCAAACCCATGCGCATCGTCACGACCCATTCGACCGCGGCCATGTCCTCGTGCCGGGCCAAACCCGCTATCGCCTCTGCACGATCAGCCAGCGCGTCGTCCTTCGCCACAACGTCCCGGACCAGCATCTTCCACTTACGATTATTAAGCCCCCACCAGTCTTCACGTCCGCTAACGGAATCCCGCCCGGCCCGCTTCGACCAAGTCGTGATTGATCGCAGTGCATCGTAGCCGTTACGTACCAGGAACAGCATCTTGGCATCGGGGAAGATGGCCTTGATGAACGGCACACGGAAGATTATCTCCGGGTACTTATCCAACACACGCCCGGAGCCCGTGACCAATAGCGCGTAACTGTAGAGCCGATGGATCGCGATCACCGTAGTTTCGTCGGCGTGCTGGGCATCTAACGTGTAGCGGGATTCGCCGAGTTGGTAGCTACCCATCACATCATCCAACGTGCAGGCTGAATGCCAAAGTGCCTTGGGCTCGTTGAGGAATAATAAGTCCCGGTGCATCCCCAACACCTTTCCCAGTATCGTCGTCCCGCTGCGCCCGGTGCCTAGCACGAAGATCGGCGCGACGACTTTTCGCGGCATCGCCAGCCGTTTCACCAACCCGTATTGGGCCATCAACAACGGGTTGAGCCAGCGCATCGAGGTCGTCAGCGGTCGGCCTTGCAGCAACAGGTGTGCTACCAGGCGTGAACACGCCTTGCTCGGGCGAGTCTTGATGTAGTCGGCGTCGAGCTGCGCGATCATACGGCCTCCCCCACCGTCTCCGCCCCCGGGGTGTTTTTTGTCAGCCAATCGGGGAGTTTGTCGTACCCTGCGCCTCGTAGTTGCTCGGCCAAACGCTCGTTGTACGGCTCATAGAAACGGTGCAATTCATCGAGTACCGCCGGGTCGCTTCCCGTTTCAAATGCCCGGCCGTTCAGCGCATAGTACATCCGCCTCAGCGATTGTTTGATCTTCGGGTGCGACCGCCAGAACCGCTCGCCGGCACGGTTCAACGCCAGTGCCAGCCGCTGCGCCCCGGCGAAACGGTAGTCCGTACTCTTATTTTCGATGCTCAGGTCGATCCGGACCGCCTGCTCGGGGTCGATGCCGACAAACTCAAACAAGCCTCGCAAAACACCGCGTGGATCACGCCGAAGATCCTCTGCGAATACTATCTTTAGCCGACCGCCAAACGCTTCGATCCAGGTCGGCAGATAGTCGGTGTACTTCCCGCCTTCCAGCCCGAACCACGGGTTGTTCGCGCGTTCCCGCAACGCCTCATCTTCCATAGCCCGGCAGCGTTTCACATAACCCGCCAGCGACAGGTCTGCTGGGAATTCGAGTGTGCTCTTCTTGAAGTTGAAGAACGAAACCAGACGCCCGACCGGCTCGCGGAAGACCAACACGATCTTCAGGTCATCCCCAAGTGCGTTCTGCAAACCGTCGATCAAAGGCTGCCCGCCGTAGAAATACCCCGGCGTGGACTCGAACCGGACGGGCTTGTCGGCGACGCGGGTGAATTGGGCGTGGTAGTCTTGGATCCCCGGCATCGGCTCGCCGTAGCGTAGTGGCAGGAAGTGGCAGGTCTCTTTCACCGCCGAAGCCCCGGCCTGGGGGTGCTGGGCGAGATACGCAAACAGCGAGGTGGTCCCGGCCTTGTTAACGCCGGCGATAATCAGATTGGGTAGGGTCTGCTCGTTCATAGATTGTGCCGACGGACTATACCCCCCAGCGGCGCGCCATCGTAGGCCCGGCCCCCGCTGCGCTCAAGGCCCGATCCTCTATACTGTCCCGCTTCGATGAATTCAGATCAGCAAAACATGAAGATCGCCCTGCTGGGCACCCGGGGCATCCCCGCCAGCTACAGCGGGTTCGAGACCTGCGTGGAGCAGTTGGGCCAACGCCTCGCCCAGCGCGGCCACGACGTGACGGTCTACTGCCGATCACACCACATCACCCACCCCGACAACACCTACCTGGGCATGCGGCTGGTCAAGCTCCCGACGATCCGCAACAAGTATCTGGACACGCTGTTCCACAGTTTTCTCTCCTCGCTGCACGCGCTTAAAGAGGGCTACGACGTCGGGCTCTACTTCATCGCTGGCAACAGCCCGGTGACGTGGATACCCCGGCTGATCGGGACGAAGACCGCGTTGAACGTGGACGGGCTGGACTGGAAGCGCGACAAGTGGAACAGCTTGGCGAAAAAGTACATCCAGTTCGCCGAGTGGTTCGCGCAGTTTGGGCCCAGCCTGTACCTGACCGACAGCCCGCTGGTGCAGGCCTACTACAAAGACAAGACCGGCTCCGCCCCGCCCTACATCGTCTACGGCTCGGACATCGATAAACTCCCCCCCGGAAACACACTCACACAATTCGGCCTTGAATCACAGAAGTACATCCTCTTCGTTGGCCGACTGGTCCCGGAGAACAATGCGCACCACCTGGTCGAGGCGTTTACCAAGACCGACACCGACATGAAGTGCGTCATCGTGGGGGATGCGCCGTACGCCCAAGCGTATCAGCAGCAGCTACGCGATCAGGCGGGGGATGATAAGCGGATCATCTTCACCGGGTATGTTTTCGGCGAGGGCTACCGGGAGTTAGGCTCCAACGCCTACGCCTATGTCGCGACCACCGGCGTGGGAGGGACGCACCCGGCACTGATCGAGGCGATGGCGATGGGCAACTGCTGCATCGTCAACGACACGCCGGTGAACCTCCAGACCATTGACGGCAGTGGTTTGAGCTATGCCGGGGCGGGCGGGGCCGAGGCACTTAAGGCAGTGCTCGATCATGTGCTGAGCCAACCTCATGAGGTCGAAGACTACTGTGTGCGTGCGGAAGAACATGCGGCGAAGGTTTATTCCTGGGAGCGGGTGACCGATCAATACGAGAAGATGTGCTACCAGTTGGCGGGCCGGCCTGTACCGGACCGGCTTGCAGAAACCGAGTCCAAGGTCCACACGCCGGCAGCCACTTAGCCACGGAGCCCACGTCTTATGACCCTGCTGCTATCCGATCCCGTGGTGCTGATCTCGCTGGTATTGCTCGGCGTGATCGCGGGCATACTCGGCGGGATGCTGGGCGTCGGCGGGAGTGTGGTGATGATCCCCGGGCTGGCGATCTTATTTTCGTTTGACCGGACGCCCGAGCCGAACCAGCATTTGTTTCAGGCCGCGGCGATGATCGTGAATGTCGTTGTCTCCGTGCCCGCTACGCTGCGCCACCGCAAGGCCGGGGCCCTGGTCGGGGACGCGCTGGTGTGGATGCTGCCCGCGGCGCTGGTGTTTGTGGTGATCGGGGTCTGGGTAAGCAACCTGCCGATCTTCGAGGGGGCCGACGGGGGGCGGTGGCTGGGACGGATATTGGCGGTGTTCATGGTGTATGTGATTGCGGCGAACATTCAGAAACTGCGAAACACCTCCCCTGCCCTGAGTATGGATAACCGACAGGTCACACCGGCGCGCGGGTCGGCCGTCGGCGCGGTGATGGGCACGATCGCGGGGCTATTAGGCGTTGGCGGTGGCGCGATTGCCGTGCCGCTGCAACAACTGCTCTTGAAGCTGCCTCTGCGGAGTTGCATCGGTAACTCCTCCGCGATTATTTGTATCAGCGCGACCATCGGTGCTATTTATAAAAACGCCACACTCGCGCAGCACGTCAGCGGCTCAAGCCCGGTGGATTGGCGGATGAGCCTGGTGATCGCGGGGATGCTTGCGCCCACGGCCTGGGCCGGGGCTCGGCTGGGCGCTTCACTGACCCACAGCCTGCCGCTACGGCAGGTCAGGCTCGCATTTATCGTCCTGATGGCTGTCGCCGCCTGGAAAATGGCGGCCCTCCCGTTTGGCCCATTTAGCGGTTAAACCCCCTTAGAACAACCCTTTTGGGGCTAAAAGAGCCACAACCCAGTCTTGGGGAAACCCCCGCCAACCTGCCCGGAACCGGGGCACAGGTTTTGCGTATTACTAGGTGTCCACACGGCGTAATTATATAGATCGCTGTGCTTGAACCAGGAGTGAATGGCATGACTCAATTCGTGAACAACACCAAGACCGCGATCCTGCTGGGGATGATGTTCGGGCTGATCCTGTTGGCGGGCTACCTGTTTGGCGGGGCGCAGGGCGTTATGTTCGCGTTCGTGATCGGCGGGGTCGGCAATATCATCGCGTACTTCCACAGCGACAAGATCGCTATCGCGTCGATGCGAGGCAAGCAGGTCGACAAACAATCCGCGCCCGATCTGATCGAGATGGTTGGTCGGCTATCTAACAATGCCGGGCTCCCGATGCCGCGCGTATATGTCTGCCCGCAGCAGTCGCCCAACGCCTTCGCTACCGGTCGGAACCCAAAGCACGCGGCTGTGGCTGTGACCCAGGGGGCGCTTTCACTGCTGACTTATGACGAGCTGGAAGGGGTGATGGCCCACGAGCTGGCACATGTGAAGAACCGTGACACCCTGACCTCCACGGTCGCGGCCACGATCGCTGGGGCGATCAGTGCGCTGGGCTGGGTGTTTATGTTCGGCGGACGCAGCCGAGATGTTAACCCGTTGTTGGCACTGCTTTTCGTGGTCCTGGCACCGATCGCGGCGGGGATTATCCAGATGGCGATCAGCCGAAGCCGGGAGTATGTCGCCGATGCGGATGGGGCCGAGATCGCCGGGACGCCCCACGGGCTGATCTCCGCCTTACAGAAACTTGAAGCCACCGCCCGCCGTGTGCCGATGACTAATCAGATGCCGACGCAGAACCACCTATTCATCGTGCAACCTTTCGCTGGCGGACGAGCGTTGGCGGGCCTGTTCAGGACCCACCCCAACACCGCCGACCGCGTGGCCAAACTGCGTGAACTGGCCTGACCCTCTCGGATAGACCCCGGCCAACCCCGGAATGATTCTCGTAAGGGATAGCCGACCAACTGTGATTCTTTCTCCCTCCGCCCCGTCGCCCTTATTGGGACGGGGCTTTTTGAGATGATTGCTTCACCAGCTCGATGAAGCGCTCGCCGCGCTGCTCGTAATTATCAAACTGGCCCCAGCTCGCGCATGCCGGGCTCAGCAAGACGACCTGCCCCGGCTTCGCTCGGATCACCGCTTCACGCACCGCCACATCGAGCTCGCCGCATCGAACGACTTCCGCATTATTAGTAGAAACGGTTTCAGCCGCCGTTGCGATCCCGTCACCCGTGACGCCGACCGTGTAGATACCCATGCAATGCTGGGCCGCGAAGCAGGCAAGCGGCACAAGGTCGCTGCCCTTGTCGTACCCGCCGAGGATGATGTGAACCGTCCCGGGATCGAAACTCTTGATCGCTAACTCGGCGGCCTGGGGTGTAGTGCATTTCGAATCGTTGAAGTAGCGTACGCCATTGTGTTCACCCACAAACTGCAGCCGGTGCGGCAGGCCGGGGAAGTCTGCAAGGAATTTAAGGCCTAACAATGCCTCTACACCGGCACAGTCACAGGCCCAGGCGGCAACGGAAGCGTTCAAACGGTTGTGCTCACCGGGCAGGGGTAAAGGAAACGATCGAGTCGAATCGATTGGCGGGGGCTTCCAACATCGCGCTTGTGAAGAAGGCCGTACTTGTACGTCAGGTCCAAGCACATACCAGTCTTCCTCGGTCTGAAAATGCAGGAGGCTTATCTTATCTGAGGTGTAGTTTTCAAACGACCCGTGCCAGTCGAGGTGATTGGGGGTGATGTTTGTCACCACCGCGATGTGCGGCGACCATTTGTCTTCGCGCAGGCCGTGGAGCATGAAGCTGGAGAGTTCCAGGACAACCCAGTCGTCTTTGTTTATTTCGTCGAGACGATCAAGCAGTGATCCGCCGAAGTTGCCGCCGACCCAGACCTTGGGGAGCGTTGTCGTGGAACGATCCCCCGGCGGAGCCGGGGGCTGAGGGGGGGAAAGAATATGCCCGATCATCGCGGTGGTGGTGGATTTGCCGGCAGTGCCGGTGACGCCGATGGTGCGTAGACGGTTGGGCAAGGCGGCGACGAGCAGGCGTATCTCGCTGGTGACCGGAATGTTGGCGGCGTGTGCGGCGCGGAGGAAACGGTTGTCGGGTTTCACCGCCGGGTTGGCGACTACAGCATCGCAGGTGGTGAAGTCGCTGACGTTGTGTTCGCCAAGGCGGTACTGAATCGGCAGGCCTTCGAGTTGTGCGAGGCTGTCGGCCAACTCATCCTGGGTGAGCAGATCGGTCACCAGGACATCGGCGCCTTGCTTGACCAGGTAGCGAGCCACCCCGACCCCGCCGCCGAAGCGGCCCAGGCCCATCACGGTCACACGTTGGCCGGCGAAATCCATGGGGGTAGTTTAATGGGGATTGGGGATTGGGGATTGGGGGTTGGGGGTTGGGGTTGGGGGTTGAAAAAGAAAAGCCCACGTACTGAAGACGTGGGCTTTGGGGTTGATTGGTTAGGTTGATCGGTTGGGTTGTGCTGCCAGACGCCGGCTAATTCACGACCAGCGGGGGCTCGAAGGGCTGGTCCGAGACGTTGCCGATGTTGTAGCTGACCAGTTCGACGGGCTTGGTCACGGTGAAGTAGAGATAGAACTCGTCACCCTTATTCATCTGGCTGATTGGGAGTTGTTTGCCGCTGCGGATCGGGGTGAAAGCGTCGTAGTGGATATCCTGGTCCTTGTTCTCTTTCTTCCAGACGTAGGCGGTGATAGGCCACTGATTGCCTTTAGAATCCAAGAGGAAGATGGGGTTGAGTGCGGCGGCGGAGGCACGGGCAGAACCCAACATGGAAACAGCCTGATCCGGCTCGATTCGGACACGGACCATCGCTTCGTGGGCGGGGATGTCGAATGCGGAGATCCTGCTGCGTACCCCGACGTTGCCGGAGATCTTGCGAGCCGATCCCTTGCTGTCGGTCTGAACGACACCCTGGTCTTTGGCATCTTTGCCAAGGGACAGGCCGCTGCTTGCGTTCTTACTGATGGGCATGGGCAACCTGTTGGAGATCTCCAGGTCCAGGGCATAGGTCCCGGCACGGATGCCGCTACGGTCGCCGATGGTGGTTGCGCCACGCTTGTCATCGCCACCCAGTTCGTCGGCTGAATCGTCAACCACCGCGGGCTGGGGCGGGGCGCCTAGGGCGACAAGGACATCGGCGGGGGCGGTCTGGATGTCTTCTGAGTCAGGGAGATTCAGCCGGAGCTTGCGGACCATCAGGAACCGGGGAGCCTGATCGTCTGGGACCAGGAAGACGAAAGAAAACGAACTGGTCGGCGTAACGGCGAAAGCGAGCACGCCTTCGGAATCGTAGGGATAGAACACCCGCTGATCCCCGTTGGGCTTGGCGAAGCCGGCCGGCCCGACCATTTCGATGCCGTCCTCAACGGACTTGGTCACCAGCCGGATCTGCGACGCTGGCAGGCGAAGCGCCCGGTCGCCATCGACGGTGCCTTCGAGCTTGGACCATTCGGTGTCGACCATCACCAGCTTGTAACCCGGCCTGCGGAAGTCCGGGCCCAGTGCCTCGGCGGTCGCGGGGCTGGCGTCTGAGAGATCGGCGGCACCAACGATCGACGCCCCGGTGACCTTCACCGCATCGGGGGCGGCGACGATCGAAACGAAGTCGGGACGTATGCGGATCAAAGAGATCTGCACATCCAGGTCGGGCATGTATTCGGCCATGGGTGTGCTTGTGGAGAACGCACCCGCAGAAAGCCCGCCGAAGAAAGTCGCAGTGATCCGGTGGACCGGGACCCACAAATCGCCCTCGCCTCTTTCGACATAAACGCCTCTCCCCTCGATCGTGTAAGGCTGAAACCCACCAAGGTCCGCACCGAAGGGCATGAACCCCAAACTGATCACGGCAACCCCAGCGGTCAGGACGCCACTGATCGCCCCACACGCTGAACCCAGCAGCGTGTTCATGATCGGCATGAACTGGGCATCGCGGGGGATCAGCTTGTCGACGACCATGCGGAAGATCACCAGCAGCAGCGCAAAAGGCACAAGCAGACCCAACGTCCAAGCCATCAGCGGGACGTATTTCATCAACAGGCCCAGCGTCAGGGGCTCCCAGATCGCAAAGGCGATCGTGCCCACCGTGATGACGACCATCAGGTGCATGAACGA
>JAJDCX010000075.1 GCA_029260615.1 Phycisphaeraceae bacterium
TTCATCTCGCTAGCCGTAAGTAAACCACACCTGGCTTGAAGCCATTCAACGCTACCTTGTTCTAAGTCGTTGTGTATTTTAATTGTCATTTATTTCTCTCCTGTTAAAACCATTGTAGTAAAACCATTTTAATATGTCAACCCATTATTTAATATTATTTTCACATCATTTATACACCTAGCAACACCAGCAATCCCGCCGTTATTTCTTACAACATTAAGATAGTCTACCTGCTCTGGTTTTAATTTTTCTTTAGATGTCTTAACCTCTATCGCCAAAAACTTACCGAGGTATATACCTATCAGATCAGCACTGCCTTTACACAACCCAAACCTAACTGGTATGCCACGCTTGTCAGGCAAAACTCCTGTATTGTTACGCCATACGATAGCACCTCTACGGCTGCACTCCATGCGAACTAGTTGTTGTATGGTTGATTCTTTCACGCTCGTATCCCTTTCAATTTAGCCTGAATAAAAACCCATGATGGTTTATACCCTCTCTCTTTTTGTATCACCTGTAGGTCAGCCATAGTCCTAGCCCTACCTACCTCCATACGCTTAGTCTTAGCCGCTTCTCTCATAAAATCTTTATCAACCTCGGCCATCACAGCCTCAACCTCTTCCATCTCACGGCTCTTTACCTCATGGACATGACCGCAGAAAGGGCACACTACCGCAGCAGGGAAACAAAAGTGGCACTTGTCACATTGCCTTACTGCAATACTACGCTCGCTACTACCACCACGCTTCTCCTTGCCGAGCAAACTCCATTCTCTATCGTCATCAGGTAAACCATGATTGTCAGGCAACGTGTTTCCTGCGTGGTCAAGTATTATTGCTGGTTTATCTTTCTTGCGTAATGCTCTACCATTCTTTTGTAGCTCCTTACCAAGTGATTTAGTAGGCGCTGCATCTATCATAGCCTCAATAGGTACATCACGTCCTACCTGAGCCGACAGGTCAAAACCAAATGTCAGTAAGTCACAGTTGACTAGTACTAATATTTTACCGTCAGCGAACTGTTCGATAATCCTTACTCGTTCGGCATCAGGAGTTTTTCCACTAATAGCAGCAGATGGAATACCAGCGGCGTTAAGGTTTCTAGCTATTACCTCACAGTCAGCAACGCTCACACCATAAGCAATAGTCCTCAATCCCATAGCATGTTGCTTGTAAGCTGTTGCTATTCCACTGATACGTTTTTTGTCTAGCCAGAGAATAGCTTCCAAGTCTTTAATGACGTACTCACCACTGATAATTCTAGCCTTGTGAATATCAGTAGCAACACCCTGGAATAATCTGTAATTTGACAGATAACCCTGCTTCATTAGACTACTGATACTCTCACCCTGCACCATAGACGTATACCAATTACCCATTGGATCACCATTATTGCGTAGGGGGGTAGCACTCAACCCAATAATTATAGTGCCGTGCTCTCTAAAGTAATTGATGAGTAAGTCCATAGTAGCACCACCAAAATGACACTCATCAATCACTGCTATCCTAGGTGGTGGCAAACTATCTATACGACTAACTAACGTCTGCATACTACAAATATGGTTCAGCTGATTTCCATCATACTGCCTTCCTGCCGCTACCATCCCATGGTCAAGACCAAACTCATCATATGTATTACTCATTTGTCTTAACAGCTGCTTTCTAGGTACAATAAACCACGTGCTGTTACCTTTTTTATTTGCGCCAGATATAAAGTCTGCTGCCATTATAGACTTACCACTACCAGTGGCAGCCTGTAACAATACAGCCCTTGACCCTCGCATTATGTGCTGCCTTACCTCAGTCACGCATCTCTTCTGGTGGTCATATAGATTTATCATCTTTAACCCACCCTCTAATGCTACGACCCAATCTCTTATTCCAATGAACCTTGTTTTTAAATCCAAGTATTTTAAGGATATTATTTATCCTAGTTCTAGTCTGATTGTTCCAATCGCTAGTATGTATGTGCAAACATTTCTCTAAGATACTATCTACTGATACATTTTCAGAGCTTTTTACATACTCAAACACCTTATTAAACCAAGGGTCAGATACATTACGCTCGCTCTGCTCTTTTACGAACGTGCTATATATAGGGTCATCAGGCTCAATCCAATATCTCTCCTCTGCCTTAATTCTATGGTATGCCTCAGCCCACAACTGCTCTTTAACCTTAGCCAGCCCATCAATATCAACCATACCTCCTACTTTGATAGCCCAAAATCTACGACCACCAGTAGGGTCATTAAGCCACTCATCCTCATTAGTAGTACCAGCTAATACGAACTGCCTAGGGAACTTGGTCATTAAGTTTTCAAACTTACGCTGGACCTCATCCTCAGTTAAAGTTATCCAACTCTTAACCGCCTCTACTGCGGAAGTGCTAAGTCCATCAAGCTCTTGGAACTCCACTATCAAACAGCCTTGCAATGCCTCGATACCCTCACGAGTATTCATAGTTTTAAAGTTGAGCCTATCTTGGAAATATTCCCTGCTATTTATGGTAGCCATCTCTTTAAGAAGACTAGATTTTTTCAACCCTTGCCCACCCTCAAGAACTAACATATGATGAAATGCAGAACCAGGAGAGATGATGCGTTTAACTGCTGCCATCAACCAACACCGACTGACTGCCTTAACATAATCCTCTGGCTGCTCGGTAGCACTGGCATAGTCTATTAACCATGTGTCCAATCTAGCCTTACCATCCCATACCAATCCAGTTAGGTAATCTCTGATAGGGTGAAAGTCTATCTCCTCAGCTGCAATAGTAAGCGCATCTTTGGTCTGTAACTTACCCATCTTTACACCCATCACCTCTAGCGATGCCTGACATCTAATAAGATCACTCTCTCCTAATTCTCTAGGCTCGAACTTATTG
>JAJDCX010000076.1 GCA_029260615.1 Phycisphaeraceae bacterium
CCATGCACCCCCCGAATAAACCCCTATAATGCCCCCGCCGGCCGCGTGCCCGAGTGGACCAAGGGGGCGGATTGCAAATCCGCTAGCGTAAGCTGACGTGGGTTCGAATCCCACCGCGGCCTTTTTCATCTCATACTCACAACCCACCCCCGGCACCCCCGGCACCCCCGGTACCCCCGGTACCCCCGGTACCCCCGGTACCCCCGGTACCCCCGGTACCCCCGGTACCCCCGGTACCCGGGCCACCTGTCCTCACACTCTTTCTACCCCACCCGCCTGGCTCGACAAACCCCGCACACCCAAAGGCCACGCATTGGGCGATATCAAGAACCACAAACTCCTCTACCTCAAAGCCCTGCTCTTCCTCCTGATGGGCACCCTCGCAGCCGTCGGCCTCCTGCTCGATCACCCAAACACACGCACCGCACTGCTGCTTGCCATCACAGTCTGGGCCTTCTGCCGCGCCTACTACTTCGCCTTCTACGTCATCCAGCACTACATCGACCCCACCTACCGATTCGCCGGCCTCATCGACCTCGCTAAATACCTCTGGCAAAAACGATAACCCACCCACCCCCGCAACCCCCGTAAACACCATCAACCACACCTTTCGTATCTTCCTTCGCGCTCTTCGCCCCTTCGCGGTTCACCCCCTCTGGTCACTTCCGTGCGCACAAAACCGACCCTTTCCCAGCACGTTGTGGCCTCAAAATAAATATTTTTCCAAACCAGTCACCACCAGCACTTACACCAAAACACACCCACACAAAGACCGCTCTTGTGCGCACAAACCTGACGCATCATCCAAGTGTGGAGGCGCGGTATTTTGTTTCACCCGCGCTTGCCGACAACCTCACGACGGCGATCGTCAGCTACCCCGAGCATCCAAAGATTAAAAGGACCGGGACTCGAGGGCTGCCCCCATCTCTCCCCAAAGCCCATGGCCTCCGGCCATGGGACCGCAGGGAAACCAGAAGCGTTCGAGTGATAATTCGAAAGTTTCCGGGGGGCCTTGGTAGCGGATCGCCCCGGCCAGATAACGGATCACAGGACGTGGGCTCGACCCGGTCCCGCTGACCCCGCGCCTGCCGTTACCGCCGGGACCTCGTGAGGTCTTTTAGATAAGCAACTTCAACCGCCAAGACGCGGAGGACGCCAAGGAAGACAGAATGCAAGCGTAACAGGGATAAACGCTGATGAACGCGGATAAGGCCTTTTACTTAGCGGCTTGGCCTGCGTCTTCATCACCGTTCATCCGCGTTCATCACTGTTTCACTTCCGGTCTGTCTCCGCGGTCTTCGTGCCTGCGCAGTGAAATCCCGTTTGCCCTCATTTCATCGTCAACACCACGATCCCCGCGACCGTGAGCACCGTCCCCGCAACCAGGCGAAATGACAACGGCTCGCCACCAAAGATTACCGCCGCCATCGCGCCGAACATCGGGGCGGTGAAAGCGATCGGCATCACCTGACTAAGCGGCGCCCCCTTGATCGCCATATAAAAACACAGCATCCCGATCGACCCAGCCAGCAGCCCGCCTCCCAGGATCATGTACAACAGCGCCGGCGTGCCCGCGTGGGAAAGCGTCTTGAGTTGGGGCGCAGCGATCAACCCCAGCACAACCAGCGCCACCGCCGTGCGGACACTGATCCCAACCTGTGGCGAAAGCCCACCTAAGTGCAACCCCTTCTTCTCAAAATAACCCCCGATGCCCCACGCAGCAGCGGTCATAAGGGCAAATAGTTGCGGCTTCATACGGTCCTCCTTAGCCGGATATCAACGCGGTAGTCTACCCAATCAAAAAGCCCACGCACCAGATGTGCGCGGGCTTGGGAAACAATACAGCTCGCCAGGCATCCGGGCCCCGGCAGATTACTTAATGAACAGCATCTCCTGATACGTCGGCAGCGGCCAGAGATCGTCCGCAACAATGCCTTCCAAAGCGTCAGCAGCCGCGCGAACTGCGAGCATCCCCGGCAGTATCACGTCGCAATAATGACGGGACTCAGCCTTGAGATTCTTCGCCTGGTGATCCATCGCCTTCTCAAGCCCAGCGATCGCATCCTGTAACTCTTTAATCAACGAGGTGACCCTATCAAGAGTCCGCGTGTCAAAATCGTAGCCGTTGGCTTTGAGGTTGCTGCAGGTCGAGGCGAGCTCGCTCTGATAGCGGACCGCCGCGGGGAAGATCCGTGTCCTCGCCATTCGGGCCGTGAGGATGGCCTCCACATTGACCACCGCACAGTACTGCTCGAGGTAGATCTCCTGTCGGCTCGCCAGCTCTCGCTTGGAAAGCACGTTGTACTTCTTGAAGGCCGCTACCACCTCGGGAGTCGTGATGGCGGGCAGCGCGTCGGGGGTCGTGCGGTTGTTGGAAAGCCCGCGTTTTTTAGCCTCTTTGTGCCATTCATCGGAGTAGCCATCACCATTAAAGATGATCGCACCATGCTCCTTGATGATCTTCTGAACCAGCTTCTGCACAGCACCGTTGAGCTTCTTGGGGTCGCCCTTGGTCGCCTTCTCCAACTCGGTAGCGGCGTGGTCCAGGCTCTCCGCAACGATCGTATTCAACGCGACCAAAGGCCCAGCGATCGACTGCGCGGAACCCAACGCACGGAACTCAAACCGGTTGCCGGTGAAAGCAAACGGGCTGGTGCGGTTACGGTCACCAGCGTCACGCGGCAGCGGCGGCAGCGTGTCCACGCCGATGTTCATCACGCCGCCTTTCTTGCTCCGCTTGGCACTACCCCCCTTGGCGAGCTGCTCAAACACATCGGCAAGCTGGTCGCCCAGGAAGATCGAGATGATCGCAGGCGGCGCCTCGTTGGCACCCAGCCGGTGGTCATTGCCCGCGTGGGCAATCACCGCACGCAGCAGGTGGTTGTACTTATGCACCGCACGGATCACCGCCGAGCAGAACACCAGGAACTGCGCGTTGTCGTGGGGTGTAGCGCCCGGCTTAAGCAGGTTGCCCACCTCGGCATTGCCCATCGACCAGTTCAAGTGCTTGCCAGACCCGTTCACGCCGGCGAACGGTTTTTCGTGCAGCAGGCACTCCATCCCGTACTTCTGCGCTACCCGCTTGAGGGTAATCATGACCAGCTGCTGGTGGTCGGTAGCGACGTTGGCGTCTTCAAAAACAGGCGCAACCTCGTACTGCCCGGGGGCGACTTCGTTGTGCCGGGTCTTGATCGGGACGCCAAGTTTGTACAGCTCGCGCTCGGTCTCAAGCATGTAGGCCAGCACACGCTCGGGGATCGCGCCGAAGTAGTGGTCGTCCATCTCCTGGCCCTTGGGTGGGGGGGCGCCAAAAAGAGAACGGCCTGCGGTAAGCAAGTCGGGCCGGGCAAAGTAGAAGTTGCGATCAACCAGGAAGTATTCCTGCTCCGCCCCAGCGGTCGCCATGATGCGCGGCGAGTCTTCGTGCCCAAACAATTTAAGCACCCGCTGCGCCTGGCTGTTCAACGCCTGCATCGAGCGGAGTACGGGGGTCTTCTTATCCAACGCCTCGCCGGTCCAGGAGACGAACGCGGTGGGGATGCACAGCGTCGTGCCGTTGGGGTTGTCCATGACATACGCAGGACTGGTGACGTCCCAGGCCGTGTACCCGCGCGCCTCAAAAGTAGCGCGGATCCCACCAGACGGGAAACTCGATGCGTCGGGCTCGCCTTGGATAAGCTGCGAGCCGGAGAACTCGGTGATCGCTCCGCCTTCACCATCGGGGCTCAGGAACGAGTCGTGCTTCTCAGCGGTCAGGCCCGTCAGTGGGTAGAAGACGTGGGCGTAGTGGGTCGCACCCTTGCCGATCGCCCAGTCACGCATGGCGGCCGCGACGACGTCAGCGATCGACTCGTCCAGCTTCTCACCCTGCTCCAGAGACCGGGCCAGCTTCTTGTAGACATCCTTGGGCAGCTTTTCACGCATCACCCAGATGCCAAAGACATTGCTCCCGAACAGGTCGCGTGTCGGGGTCTCCGCAAAGTTGAGGGGTTCAGAAATTGGTTGATAGTTGGTCACCGCTGTGACCGCCCGAGTACGTGCGTTGGTGCCACTCATGGCCGTCCGCTCCTGTTCCGCAAAGGGGATTGTTTGATTCCATCCAAGCCACACTGACCAGGACAAATAGCGTTAAAACTCATGGCATCGGCTTATCCAAGCACCAACCGTGATCTGACACCAAATTGTCGCTGATTCAGGCCACACTCTAGCGAACGACCTCTTTTGATGCAAATATAAATCTATAGTGCGCATGTTTAAGGCACCAGCTTAGCTCTACGCCTACTTATGCTGCGTTTATGGCTTGGGAATTAGGGGAAGCAATGGATAGGCCCGTTTGACCACAGAATCTTATAGGCACGCGTTCAGACATAAAGCTATATATGGCAATTACATGGGGAAGTAATAGCGAGCTTCTTTGCTCTGGTCTGCCTATGGATGGTTCGAACCCGTGGGGCGTCGATCTGATTCCGGGTTCCTGCTAAGATGCAAGGCTCACCTAGAGGAAACTATTTAAATGAACGCCACGAACCCCTCCCCAAATGACGCTTTCAAGGCCCGCAAGACGATCCAAACCCCTCTGGGGGAGCGGACGATTTACGAGCTTAACGCCCTGCGGGGGATCAGTGAGGTGGCTAATTTGCCGTACTCGATCAAGATCCTGTTGGAGGCCTGCCTACGTCATCACGACGGGTACGTCGTCACCGATGAGCACGTCAAGGCCCTGGCAACCTACGACGCTAAAAATGTCGGCGAACAGGAGATCCCGTTTAACCCAGGGCGGGTGGTGCTGCAGGACTTCACCGGTGTGCCGGCCGTGGTGGACCTCGCCGCGATGCGAGCGGGGATCGTCCGTATGACAGGCGACGACGCCAACGCGACGAAAGTCAATCCACTGGTCCCCTGCGACCTGGTGATTGACCACTCCGTGCAGGTCGATGCATTCGCGTCCGGCATCGCGCTGTCTATTAACAGTGAAAAAGAATTCGAGCGCAACAACGAGCGTTACCAGTTCCTTAAGTGGGGCCAGCAGGCGTTTGATAATTTCCGCGTGGTCCCGCCAGCGACCGGCATCGTCCATCAGGTCAACCTCGAATATCTTGCCAAGGGCGTGTGGGATTCTGATGGTGTGTTGTACCCCGACTCACTGGTCGGCACCGACTCGCACACAACGATGATTAATGGGTTGGGCGTCGTCGGTTGGGGTGTCGGCGGGATCGAGGCCGAGGCGGTGATGCTGGGCCAGCCGATCTATATGTTGATCCCCGAGGTCGTGGGCTTCAAACTTACTGGCAAGTTGGCCGAGGGCTGCACCGCGACCGACCTGGTGTTGCGCGTCACCGAGATGCTGCGAGCCCAAGGCGTGGTCGGCAAGTTCGTCGAGTTCTTCGGCAGCGGTTTGGACCACATGCCACTAGCCAACCGTGCGACGATCGCCAACATGGCCCCCGAATACGGCGCGACCATGGGCTTCTTCCCCGTCGATGACCAGACACTTGAATACATGCGTTTGACCGGCCGAGATGAAGACCTCGTCCAAACAGTGGAGCAGTACTGCAAGGAGCAGGGGCTCTGGCGTGATGACTCGCGCGACATCAGCTACACCGATGTGCTGGAGTTGGATATGTCCACGGTCGAGCCAGCGTTAGCTGGGCCCAAGCGGCCACAGGACCGGATCAATCTCGGGGATATGCAGGAGAAATGGGCTCAGACGCTGGGCGACTTCCAAGGCACCGGTCAGCCTGCTTCCGGCTCGGGCAACACCGCAACTCAAGCCAAACCCGTCGCCCGGCAGGTTGATGTCACTAACGATGGCGAGACTTTCGCACTCAAAGACGGCGCGGTCGTCATTGCCGCGATCACCAGTTGTACCAATACCAGTAACCCGGAGGTGATGATCGCCGCCGGTCTGTTGGCCCGTAAGGCACGCAAGTTTGGGCTGACCCGTAAGCCCTGGGTCAAGACCTCGCTGGCTCCCGGCTCGAAGGTCGTCACCGAGTATTACAACAAGGCGAATCTTACCGAAGACCTCGAGGCACTGGGCTTCCACACCGTCGGGTACGGCTGCACGACCTGCATCGGTAACTCCGGCCCACTGCCCGAGCCGATCAGCAAGGCCATCAACGATAACGACCTGGTCGCGACGTCCGTGCTGTCGGGTAACCGAAATTTTGAAGGGCGGATCAGCCCCGATGTCAAGGCCAACTACCTCGCCAGCCCGCCGTTGGTGGTGGCGTACGCGATCGCTGGCACGGTGGATATCGACCTGCAAACCGACCCGCTGGGGCAGGACGCTGATGGCAAGGATGTTTTCTTGAAAGACGTCTGGCCGAGCCAGCAAGAAGTGCAGGACACCGTCACCACTTGCGTGACGCGCGAGCAATTCATCACCCAGTACGCCAACGTGTTTGACGGCTCGCAGGAATGGCAGGATGTGAAGTCTTCCGCCGGTGCGTTGTACGGGTGGGATGAGAAGTCGACGTATGTGCAGGAGCCGCCGTTCTTTGTTGGGCTTAATGATGAGGTCAAGCCGATTGAGCCGATCAACGGGGCGCGTTGTTTGGCGAAGCTCGCCGACTCGGTGACGACCGACCACATCAGCCCCGCCGGCGCGATCAAGTCAGACTCACCTGCCGGGAAATACCTCACCGACAACGACGTCCCGCGCAGCCTGTTTAATAGCTACGGCTCACGCCGGGGCAACGACCGGGTGATGACCCGTGGCACCTTCGCTAACATCCGCGTCAAAAACCAGCTCGCCCCCGGCACCGAGGGTGGGTTCACCACCGACTTCACGACCGGCGAAGTCACCACGATCTACGACGCCAGCCTGAACTACAAGAAGGCCGGCACGCCATTGGTCGTGCTTGCCGGGAACGACTACGGCATGGGGTCGAGCCGTGACTGGGCCGCCAAGGGCACGTTCCTCCTGGGCATCAAGGCCGTGATCGCCGCCAGCTACGAACGCATCCACCGCAGCAACCTCGTCGGCATGGGCGTCCTCCCCCTGCAATTCAAGGACAGCGACACCCACGAATCGCTTGGCCTGACCGGCGAAGAAACCTTCGGCTTCGCTGTCGATGACAGCGTCCAGCCCCGCCAGACGATCAAGGTCACCGCCACCAAGCCCGACGGCACAAAGATCAAGTTCGACACCACCTGCCGGATCGATACACCGGTTGAAGTGGATTACTACCGGAATGGGGGGATCTTGCATACGGTGTTGCGGAAGATGGCGCAGCAATGAGTGACGAGCATGAAATACCTGGAAAGTCACTTAAAGAGATCGGCAACATCGCACGTGATGCGAATAAAGCGGTACTCGTAATCGTATTTGGATTCATTGTCCCGATTGTTGGCCTGGCTGTACCTATAATTGGTTTCGTCAGGCTGTTGCAGTGGCATCACTACCGGAAAAAATTCCCCGTTCTGTGTTTAGATACACATGAATACTCGACGTTTTCACAGACCTGTACAGATTTTCGCGATGCCCGTGTCAGATTCTGGGCGATGATCATACTCAATCCCGTGGTAATCTTGATTGTGCCTGTAATAATCTGGCTAGTTCTGACAACACCTTCGAGTGTTGTCGGCTAAAGAACGGGTATTTCCAGGGAAGCAAACTCTGCCCTAAAATCATCCTCGAAGGCACACGTCTTACATGGAAGACGCAGATCGCGTTTGCGCTGAATGAGCACCCACGGATCGTGGGGGCTCGCAAGTACCGGTACCATTCGCCGGTGATCTCGGGGGCGTGGCGTGGGTTTACGAATAGGCTTTGGGATAGGGGTGCAGCGCGGGGAGTGCGCACCGCGTAGCGGTGCGGCTAGGATTCGTAAGCTGAACGTAAACGATTACGGGTTTCGAAATAGTGTGGGTTGCTAGCCGCGAGGCTACGCCTGGTGGGTCGTGGACATTTTGTATTTTAGTAAGTACGATTTCCATCTGCAAAGGAGGGCGGGAGTACTTGGCCATTCAATCTACATCTCGTCTCGGGCGAAAGGCTGCGTTGTGCGTGATGCTCGTTCCCGTGTTTCTCACTGCCATCATGGTCGTTTTATTAACCACCGACGCGACGCGTCACACGGCGATGAAGTTGTCGCGTGAGAACAGTGTGATCGAGTTTGTCTCGGCTGGGCTGATGCTTGCCGGCGGGGTGTTTGGGTTGCGTCTTTCGTGGAAGGCGAAGGCTCAACAAATTGCGTGGTGGGT
>JAJDCX010000077.1 GCA_029260615.1 Phycisphaeraceae bacterium
CAGTTTGGCTGCCATCTCCGCTGACCAGGCGACCCCGCCGCCTGAGCCTCCCAAGACAAGAATGGTTCCACGACAAACCTGATCCGATGGCCGGTAAAGACGGCCGACAATACCGTCGGATTGAACATCAGTCTCAAGGATCTGAGGATCATGGAACATGGGTTCGACCAATGGGCCTGCTGAAACGCCTGCGAACGCTTCCTTAATCAGCAGCCCGCTCGGGCTTCAAGCCTGATAGCCTTGTATATTACACGCCGAATATCATACCTGTGAACCTCGAAACGGCCTTTAATCGGATGGGGGGTAGGTAGAACAGGCTCTGTGCGGTACAATGTTAGTTTTGGGATTCACTGGATGACGACGACTTTAACAGGGCTGGAATGTGTGACCTGCGGCCAGCGGTTCGGGCCCGATGGGCCTTGGATGACCTGTCCTGATTGCGGGCCGGACGACGGGATACTGGACGTCCATTACGACCTCGACGCCGTCCGTGCCGCATGGAAGTCCGCCCCCCTGAGCGGTCGTCCGTTGACCCATTGGCGATACCGCGAACTCCTGCCGCTTGAGGCTTCGGCTGTGCAAGACGACTGGACCGTCGGCTGGACCCCGGTAATCGACGCATCCCGGCTCGCCAAAGAGTTGGGCCTTAAACAACTACTCCTCAAAGACGAGGGCCGTAACCCCACCGCGTCCTTCAAAGATCGTGCCAGTTCGGTCGGGGTCGCCCACGCACTGCAATTGGGTGCCAAAACCATCGCCTGCGCCTCCACCGGCAACGCCGCGACCAGCCTTGCCGGGCACGCCGCACTGGCCGGGATGCCGTGCGTGATCTTCGTCCCACACACCGCACCCGAACCCAAGCTCGCTCAACTCCTGGTCTTCGGTGCCACCGTCATCGCCGTCCAAGGCAGCTACGACCAGGCCTATCAACTTTGCAGCCAGGCCTGTGAAAAGTTTGGTTGGTATAACCGCAACTGCGCGATCAACCCCGTGCTGGTCGAAGGCAAAAAAACAGGCGGGCTTGAAGTTGCCGAACAGAGCGCCTCCTTTGGCGGCGTCCCCGACTGGGTCGCGGTCAGCGTCGGGGACGGCTGCACCATCGCCGCAATCTGGAAAGGCCTGTCCCAGATGCACCAACTGGGTGTGATCGACCGCCTCCCACGTCTGCTGGGCGTGCAAGCCAAGGGCGTCGCACCGATCGCCTACGCACTGGAACACGGCTCGATGCCCACCGATTTACAGGACGGCGGAACCGTCGCCGACAGCATCAATGTCGCCGTCCCACGCAACTGGCGCAAAGCCGTCAACGCATTAAAAGAAGCCAACGGCGTGGTCGTCAGTGTTGATGACGAGCAGATCCTCGAGGCCATGCGAGCCGGCGGCCGTCACGGCGTCTACGCCGAACCCGCTGCAGCCGCGGCGGTGGCCGGGGTGGCATCAGCGGTCGGGGATGGGATAATCTCCGGGGATAGCAGAGTGCTGGCGATGGTCACCGGCAGCGGACTTAAAGACACACGAGCCGCTATCCGTGCAGGCGGCGAACCGATCAAGATCGAACCCAATTTAGACACCCTTGCCACGGCACTAAAAGGCCGAGGCGTGACAGATGGAGCCCGTTGATGCAGGCGAATCAGGAAGCGTTAGACAGAACGATCTCAAAATGCCGGGACCGCAAGGTCCTCCTGCCGACCTTCGCGCAGATGCGCGACCACTCGCTGGTCCCCCAGAAAGTCAAGGACCGGCTCAAGCAGGTCGGGCTCTGGGATGTCGATCCCATCAACCTCTTCCGCATCTCATGGAAGAACGAGCCGACCGAAACAGGCGGCCTCTACAACAACGGTAACTTCGTCGTCTTCCCTCCCGAACTTACCGGCGTGGACGCGACCATCATCGGGATCGTCGGCAAGTACTTCCCCACCGGCGCACACAAAGTCGGCGCAGCCTACGCCTGCCTGGCTCCCCGCCTGGTCAACGGCGAGTTCGACACCACGCAACACAAAGCCGTCTGGCCCAGCACCGGCAACTACTGCCGAGGCGGCGCGTTCGACTCCGCGCTATTAGGCTGTGATGCCGTCGCCATCCTCCCCGAAGAGATGAGCCGGGAACGCTTCGACTGGCTCAAGGGCATCTGCTCGGAGGTCATCGCCACCCCCGGCTGCGAGTCCAACGTCAAAGAAATCTACGACAAGTGCTGGGAGATCCGCAACACCCGCCCCGAGTGTGTGATATTCAACCAGTTCGAGGAGATGGGCAACCCCACCTGGCACTACCACGTCACCGGGTCCATCATCCAGGAAATCTTTGAATCACTTGGTGATGACCGCCGATTGGCCGGGTACGTCAGCGCCACCGGTAGCGCCGGCACGATCGCCGCAGGTGACTACCTCCGCACCAAGCACCTGGGCCTGCGCGTCGTCGCCACCGAAGCACTCCAATGCCCGACCCTCTACCAGTTCGGGTTCGGCGGGCACCGCATCGAAGGCATCGGCGACAAGCACGTCCCCTGGGTCCACAACGTCCGCAACACCGACATGATCTCTGCAATAGACGACGAGCAGTGCATGTCCCTGCTTCGTCTCTTCAACGAGCCGGCCGGCCAGGAATACCTCCGTGCCAGTATCTCCGATGACCTGGCTGACCAACTCCCATTGCTTGGGATCTCCAGCATCTGCAACCTCGCCGCCGCGATCAAGTCGGCCAAGTACTACGACATGACAAGCCGTGATGTCATCTTCACCTGCCTGACCGACTCGTCCGAGATGTACACCAGTCGGCTTACCGAATTGAACGAGCAACACGGGACCTACGACCGCGAGAGCGCCATCGCCGACCGCGCCCGCTACCTCGACGGCATCGTCACCGACCACCTACGCGAGCTGAACTACAGCGATCAAAAAGCCCTGCACAACTTCAAGTACTTCACCTGGGTTGAGCAGCAAGGCAAGACGATCGACGAACTCAACGAACTGTGGGACCCCGACTTCTGGACCAAGACATTTGCCCAGGTCGACGAATGGGACAAGCAGATCGAGTCCTTCAACCAACAGACCGGCGTGCTGGGGTTACTCTAACCCCAAAGCCCAGGCCCTCCCGGGCATGGGACCGTACACGATGTGTTAACCTATCCCACGGCCAAGAGGCCATGGGCCTTGATGAGAAAACCATGGGAACCGTCTTCACCAACGCGACACTCGTCCAGCTCGACCCCCCGATGGTCGAGCAAGGCAACCTGCATGTATCCGACGGCAAGATCGTCGCCGTAGGTTCCGTGACCCCCGAAGAGGGCGATGACATCATCGACTGCGGTGGGGCGGTCCTGATGCCCGGACTGGTCAACGGCCACACCCACCTCTACTCCGTCTTAGCCGCCGGCATGCCCGCCGCTCCCAAGACCCCAACCAATTTCCACGAGATCCTCAAATATATCTGGTGGCGGCTGGACTGCGCCCATGATGTCCAGAGCATCCGTGCAAGCGGTGTCGTCGGTGCGCTCGCGGCGCTGCGATGTGGCACCACCACCCTGATCGACCACCACGCCTCCCCCAACGCGATCGAGGGCAGCCTCTCGGAGTTGGAAGGCGGGATCGCCCAGGCCGGCTGCCGGGCGGTGCTGTGTTACGAAACCACCGACCGCAACCACCCGGAGGAAGCCCGCCGAGGCCTCGACGAAAACGAGCGCTTCGTCATCCTCTGCCAAAAACGTAACAACGGCCGATTCGCCGGCATGGTCGGCGCTCACGCCAGCTTCACACTCAACGAAGACTCACTCGCCGGCTGTGCGAATCTCGCTAAAGAACTGGGTGTCGGCGTCCACATCCACGTCGCCGAAGACCCCTGCGATGAAGCCATGACAAAAGCCGGCTACGGCAGCAACCTCTTCGACCGTTTCACCAAGCACGGCCTGCTCGATATCCCCGGTTCAATCTTCGCCCACGGCACACACCTCTCCGACGCCGACATCGACGCCGTCAACCAGCGTGACACCATCACGATGGCTCACAACACCAACTCAAACATGAACAACGCCGTCGGCTACGCACCCGTCGCCCGCTTCAAGAGCCCCCCCATGCTAGGCACCGACGGCATCGGCGCCGACATCTGGCGCGAAGCCCGCACCGCCCAATTCAAGAGCCACGACGGCGACATCCCCTTGCCCTTTGGCCGACCGCTTAGCATGATCGGCGAATCCGCCCGCTTCGCATCCAAAGCCCTGGGCGTCAAGCTCGGCCTGCTTGAACCCGGTGCCGAAGCCGACTTGGTCCTGACCAACTACATCCCCGCCACCCCGCTGAGGGCCGACAACCTCGCCGGCCACATGATCTACGCCATGGGCCCCGAGTTCGTCTCCGATGTCATGATCGGCGGCGACTGGAAACTAAGAAGTGGGGCGGTCGTGAGTTGTGATGAAGCCGAAGTACGGGCGAACAGCGTGGAAATCTCCCGTGCGCTGCATCAGCGGATGCAAGACATCCCATGTGAATAAAGTTTACTATGCACTTGGTATCGAAGGCGTGATTTTGTGGCAGAGCATGTCCGACTCGACCCTACCAACCTTTCCTACCCTAGCTTAGCCATTCCGGTACATTTAGAGGCCACGCAGAGTGTCATTATACTTACCGCATTTGCACGAAACTTGAAATGCGTCCTCTCCAAGCCGTTGAAATTCAATTGTCATATGACATTCGTCGCAAAGTGTAGCTGAGCTACCGCATTCAGAATATTTCTTAAATGCTTCGAGTAGGCGAGACAGAGCGATCAAATCCCGCCCCTTCTTATCTCTAGATGATGGCATAGCTAATCTCGGCATGATACGGGATCTGACACTATTCTACTTGGCTACTATCAAATATCTATATTCCACCGCGAACGATTCGCGTCCCGCTCTTGCCATCCAGCGCGGCGGTCAGTTGGGGAAGCTCGGCTATGATCGCGACCGCGTCGGGGTTATCTGAGCCTTCCACAAAATCCACCGCCGCTTCGATCTTCGGCCCCATCGAGCCTTCGGCGAAGTGGCCTTCTTTCAGATACATCTTTGCATCGGCGATGGTCAGTGTGTCCAGTGCCTTCTGGTCGGGTGTGCCGAAGTTCAGGCAGACTTGCTCGACGGCGGTAAGGATGACAAGCGTTTGGGCGTTGAGTTCCCGGGCGAGCAGGGCGGAGGTGCGGTCCTTGTCGATCACAGCCGCGGCGCCACGGAGCATCCCGTGTTCGTCCCGTGTTACGGGGACGCCGCCACCGCCGCAGCAGATAACAAGTTCGCCATCCTCGACCAGACGACGGATCGTATTCAGTTCGATGATTTGCTTAGGCGTCGGCGACGGGACGATCCGCCGGTAGATGCCATCTGCGATCTCGACGATCGACCAGCCATCATTGTCCCGATGACCCTCGGCCTGCGCTTTAGGCATCTGCGACCCGATAGGTTTGGTCGGCCTCTTGAATGCCGGGTCGTCCTTGTCTATCAATACATTGGTCACCAGTGTCGTGACATCCGTTTCGATCCTGCGTTTCTTCAGCGCATTGACCATGCACTGGCCGATCATGTATCCCATCCCCGCCTGCGTGTCGGCCACACAGACCTCAAGCGGCAGCGGATACATCTCAGAAGACGCAAGCTCAACCCGGCGTAGCACGTTCCCGACCTGCGGCCCATTGCCGTGGGTAATCACGATGCTTCGGCCGTCCGCCATCGCACCGGTCAGGTACCGCGCGGTATCGGACATGTGCGCGAACTGCTGGGGGATGTTCCCTTGCTCACCGGGCACACTGATAGCATTGCCCCCCAAAGCGATCACGGTTGGACTGATGTTAGCCATAGTTAAAAACCCAGTAAAAAACCGCAGGGGCATAGGTGCCCCTGCGGTTAGTGTTTTTTGTGATGCTTAGAATGGCCGTTCGCGCATCGTGCAGGCCATGATCGCCTTGGCGGTGTGCAGACGGTTCTCGGCTTCCTGGAAGACGATCGACTGAGGGCCATCGATCACCGCGTCGGTCACCTCCGCATCGCGGTCGGCGGGGAGGCAGTGCATATAAACGGCCGACTTCTTGGCCAGCCCCATGCGGCGCTCGTCGCAGATCCAGTCCTTGTGCTTGTGGTTCATCTCCAAACAAGCCTGCTGGTTCGCGTCGATCTCGGCCTTGGTCGTGGCGTTTTGACGTTCGAGCATCAGGTCGTATACGCCCCAACTCTTGGGATAAACAATGTCGGCATTCTCGAACGCGGTATCCATATCATCCACGATTTCAAATGTTCCGCCGGACTCCTTGGCGTTGGACTTGGCGGACTCGACCGTGCGCTCGATCAGGTTGTAGCCCTTAGGGTGCGCAAGTGAGACGTGCATCCCAAAGCGGGTCATCAGCGTGATCAGTCCCTGTGGCACGCTCAACGGCTTGGCGTAAGACGGCGCGAACGCCCAGGTGACAGCGATCTTCAGGCCCTTGACGTTGTCCTTCCCGAAGTGCTCACGGATCGTCATGATGTCAGCAAGCGTCTGGGTCGGGTGGTCAACATCGCACTGCATGTTGATGATCGGGACGTTACACGACGCCGCCATCTCGCGCATGTACTTGTTGCCTTCGTCCAAGACAAGGTCGTGGCGGACACAGATCCCGTGGCCCATCGCCGCGAGGATCTTGCCGGTGTCCGCCGGTGTTTCGCCGTGGCTGATCTGGGTGACATCCGCATCCAGGAAGTGGGCGTGCCCGCCGAGCTGGGTCATCCCCGCCTCGAAGGCGTTGCGTGTCCGGGTCGACTTGTCGAAAAACAGCAGGTACGCGGTCTGATTATTCAACACCACCGTCGGCTCACCGCGGTGGAACTTGGCTTTCAGCTCGTCCGAGGTCTCCAATAGCAGGTTCAATTCAGCCAGGCTCAGGTCCTGGGTCTCGATGTAATCTTTTCCTTTGAGGCTCGTCGTCATCTCTTACTTAACCTTTCCTTCGTTTGACATTCATCTTGGTTTTGTTGGGTCGTTTAGCCGCCAAGTCGCAGTACGCTTCGCCGAACCCGGCGTAGAAAGCGGCGCACTTGACCAGGTGATCGATTGGAACGGAGTCATTAACCGTGTGGGCGACGTTTTCCGGGGCAGGCCCGAATCCGACGCAGGGGATCCCATACATCCCGGCGATCGACACCGCGTTGGTGCTGAACGTCCAGCGGTGCAGTGTCGGGGCGGTGCCAAGCACGTCGCGGTGGACTTTGACCGCCGCCTGAACCTGCAGAGCATCCTCTGGTTCACACCAGGTGGGGAAGTATTTCTCGGTCTCGTAGGTCAGTCCCGTGTAGCTCGGCCGTGCGTAGCGAAGCACCTCGACCTTGGCCTTGACCCCGGCCCGTTTCACAGCGTCTTTCACTTCGGCCACGGCCGATGCCTTGGTATCCCCAACCGTCAGCCGACGGTCCAGGTGGATAAACGCCTCGCCAGGCACCGCACACATGCTCGGGGTCTTGCAATCCACATAGCTGACCGTGATCGTCCCCTTGCCCAAGAACTTGTCGGCTTTGAGACGCTTGTTGAGTTTTTCGATCTCGTTGGTGACCTTAGCGATCTTGTAGATGGCGTTGTCGCCTTTTTCGGGCATCGAGCCGTGGCAGCTCTTGCCCTTGGCGGTCACGCCGATCTCCATCCGCCCGCGGTGGCCCCGGAGGATCCAGCAGTTGGTCGAGTCGGTCACCACCACCGCATCGGGGCGGATCTTGTCTTCGTTAACAATGTACTGCCAGCACAGCCCGTCGCAGTCCTCCTCCATCACGGTGAAGACCACCAGCACATAATATTCGTTGAGGTCCAGCTTCAGATCACGCATGATCTTCCCCGCGTAGACCATCGCAGGGATCGCACCTTCCTGGTCGCCGGCACCCCGGCCCCAGACCTTGCCGTCGGCGACCTTGCCCTTGTAGGGGTCGTGCTTCCACTCCGAGCGGTCCCCGACACCGACCGTGTCGACGTGGGCGTCGATGGCGATCAACTTCTTGCCCTTGCCGGGCTTGCCGATCTGGCCGAAGAGGTTCCCCATCTTATCGGACCATATCTTGTCGAAGGCTCCGGTGTCCTTCATCTCCTTCTTGATACGGGCGATCACCTTGCCCTCCTCGGCCGACTCCGAGGGGATAGCGATCATGTCCCGCAGGAAGCGGATCATTTTGGGTTTATATTTTTCGGCTTGAGTAACGAATCTGGAGGGTTTGGGCATAGAACAGTCTTTATACACGACAATGTCTATGTCACAAAGCGAAATATTCTCAAAGTTTCCCTTGGTGATTTAGGCTCCACAGGGGACAATGACGATTGGTGGAAGGATAGTCCGGCTAAGCCGGGCATAAGTTGGCCACCGGTATTTGAGTCAAAACCGGGATCGCAGGCATTTAAGCCGCGCGGAGGCCAACAGCTATGAGTACCTTGTCACCTATGTCCACCACGACTACGACCCTCAAATGCACCGTCAATGGTGAGCCGGTCTCGATTGGCCTCACTGACGACGGGCTGACCCTCCTGGATGTCCTGCGCGACAATCTGGGGATCACGTCCCCCAAGAACGGCTGCCAGCCACAGGCCCAGTGCGGTTGCTGTACGGTCCTTGTCGATGGCAAGCCCATGATGTCCTGCACCATGAAGCCCAGCCGGGTTCAGGGCAAGACCGTCACGACCCTGGAAGGCTTGGACGAGGAGCACCGCAAGCAAATCTCCGAGAGCTTCGTGCAGTGCGGCGGCGTCCAGTGTGGGTTCTGCATCCCAGGCTTCGCCATGCGGGGAGTGGGCCTCTGCAACAGCAACGCGACCCCCAGCCGAGACGAGATCACCAAGGCCGTCCGCCCGCACCTCTGTCGATGCACCGGCTACAAGCAGGTCATCGACAGCATCGAACTCTACAGCAAGGTCCGCGCCGGCCAACCCCAGCCCAAACTCACAGACGACGACGGCTCAGGCAAAGTCGGGACCAGCCTCCCTCGCTATACCGGGCATGATGCCGTCCTAGGCGACCGCAAATACGTCGATGACATGACCTTCCCCGGCATGCTCTACGGCGCGCTACGTCTCGCAGACCACCCCCGGGCCACTGTCGTCAACGTCGACGCCACCAAAGCCCTGGAACTCGAGGGCGTCCACAAAGTCATCACCGCCAAAGACGTCCCAGGCGAAATCTACGTCGGACTGATCGTCAAAGACTGGCCCGTCTTCGTCGCACCCGGGCAAGACACCCGCTGCACAGGCGACGTCATCGCCGCCGTAGTTGCCGACAACCAGAGGCTCGCACGGCAGGCCGCCGAGCTGCTCGAAGTCGAGTACATCGTCAAGGAGCCCGTCACCGACCCGGTCAAAGCCCTGATGTCCGAGTCGCCGCTGGTCCACCCCGAGCGCGGGACCAATCTGCTTAATGAATCCAGCCTGAAAAAGGGCGACGCCGAGGCCGCCTTTGCCAAGTGCGCCCACGTCATCGAAGACACGTACATCACCCAGCACATCGAACACATGTTCCTCGAGCCTGAGTCTTGTATAGCGGTGCCGTCTGACACTGATGCCGGTCGGACTCTGAAAGTTTACACCCAGGGCCAAGGCGTCTTCGACGACCGACGACAGATTTCATCCGTTCTGGGCGTCAAGCAGGATCAAGTCGAGGTGCAACTGGTCAGCAACGGCGGGGCGTTCGGCGGCAAGGAAGATATGTCCGTCCAGGGCCAGACTTCCCTGCTGGCCTACCTCACCGGCAAGCCCGTCAAGATCACACTCACCCGCCCCGAGAGTTTCCGTGTCCACGTCAAGCGACACCCGATCACACTGACCTACAAGATCGGCTGCGACGCCGAAGGCCACATCATGGCCGTCAAGGCCAACATCATCGGCGACAAGGGCGCTTACGCCTCCGTCGGCGCTAAAGTACTCGAACGTGCAGGCGGACACTGCACCGGCCCGTACCGTGTGCCCAACATCGACATGCACACCAAGGCCGTCTACACCAACAACCCCCCCTGTGGCGCGATGCGTGGCTTCGGCGCTAACCAAGCCGCTTTCGCCATCGAGGGCCTGCTCGATCGCCTCGCCGAAAAATGCGGGATCGATGGCTACGACATACGCGACCGCAACATACTCGAACTGGGCGACGCCTTCGCCACCGGCCAGATATTAGATAAAGCGTTCGGCCTGCGACGGACCCTCGAAGCCGTCAAGGATCAATACAAAAGTGCCAAGTATGCCGGCATCGCCTGCGGGATCAAGAACGTCGGCATCGGCAACGGCATGCCAGACATCGGACGCGCCGCGTTCTCCATCGAGGATGAGAACACGATCCGGATCCGCACAGGGTTCACCGAGATGGGTCAGGGGATGTTTACCCTCTGTATCCAGTTCGCCCACGAAGCCACCGGCCTGCCCCCCGAATTGTTTGAGTGTCAGACCGACACCACGCTGATGCTCGACTGCGGCCAGACCACTGCCAGCCGCGCCACCGTCCTCGCCGGTAACGCCATCGCCGCAGCAGGCAAATCGCTCAAAGAAGCACTCGATCAGGGCAAGCAACTCAAAGACCTCGTCGGTGAAGTCTTCCAAGGCGAGTGGCGCTGCGACTACACCAGCAAGCTCGGCAAAGACATGGACAAGCCCGGCGGGCCCAAGACCCACATCACCTACGGCTTCGCCACACAGGTCGCTATCCTCGACGACGACGGCGCACTTAAGAAAATGATCGCCTGCCACGACGTCGGCAAAGTCCTCAACCCCATCCAACTTCAGGGCCAGATGTACGGCTCCCTGCACATGGGCATCGGCTACGCGCTCTCAGAAGACTTCAAAGTCGAAGGCGCTTTAATCCAGGCCAAGAAAATCAACGACTGCGGCGTCCTCCGTGCCCACCAGATGCCCGAGATGGAACTGATGTTCGTCGAAGAGCCCGACCCCGAATGCCCTCACGGCGCACGCGGCGTCGGCGAGATCGGCCTGGTCCCAACAGCACCCGCCATCGCCGGTGCGATGTACCAGTTCGATCATATAGTCCGCAAGAAACTCCCGATGACCGACTCCCCGGCTGGTAAGGCGATTCAAAAACCCAAGAAGCGGTAGCTCGGCTCTCCTCATGCCGTCGGATGCGAAACCACTGCGAGTTTCGGAGCTTTGATCCACAATGACCAAACAGGTGCGACGGATCATTCTGGTGGGCGTGTTTGTCTTAGTCGTAATATCTTTGCTGATGTCCGCTGCTTACATAGAGATAGACAGATCAACCTTGGTGACTCTGCAGGTTGATGGTGTTGAAATTCAGATTATCTATGACCTGGATTCTAATCCGCTGCAGTGGGTAGCAGGTGTGGGTGGTTTGATATGGGAGGCCACCGGGCCAAGGGGACGATCTTCAGGCCGATTGTCGGGCCAGCAAGGATACGATTTTTGGGGAGATGCCATCGTGGAAGTGATGGACCACGCACCCGGTCGGTTTAGTGTCACGGATTGGGAGTCCAAACAGAAGACTGATTGGCAAGCAGTGGTTCAAGCAGATGGAAGCGTTACCGTCCACGAAGCAGACAGCCCAATTGCGGCGCGAGACTGATTTCTAGTTATTCACTAAGATATTTATAGAGTACGGGACAGTTCACTCGATTCTGGGACCTGGTTATGTCCACCCTGCAAGCCATCATCCCCGCCGCCGGCCGCTCCAGCCGCATGGGCAGGCCCAAGCAACTGCTTGACGTCGATGGTCAACCCATGCTGTTAGCCGTGGTGGACCCAATTCAGTCTTGTGGAAGCATCGATAAAACCATCATCGTCACCAACAGCCTCGTCGCATCGACACTCGACCTCGCCCAGACCGGCACCTCAGTCGTACTCAACGACGAACCTGACGCCCAGATGATCGACTCGGTCCGCTTAGGCGTGACCGAACTTCAAAGACAGTACGACCTGGCCCCTAGTGACGGCATCCTGATCTGCCCCGGTGACCAGCCGGGGTTGACTACGGACGACATCGCCCGCTGTTGCCAAACATTCACACAGACACCCCAAAAGATCCTCATCGCCACACACCACGGCAAACGGGGCCACCCGATGATCTTCCCCGCGTCACTGGTCCCTTATGTGATGTCAATCGCCTGCGATGCTGGTCTGCGTGAACTGCCACAACAGCACATCGAATTGATTGCTCAATTCGAACTGACCACACCCGCCGTAACACGCAACATCAACACCCCCGACGACTACGGCCGTATTTCTACCCCGTATGGCAAGTAGCGTTTTAACTATGAGTGCCTAAGGTGCCGCAAGCCCCTCAAGCGCATCTTCCACCGCCTCAAACATGTAGCCGATCATCTGCTGACGACGTGCGGGACGGATCATGGTTTTGTACAGCGTTTCATACTCCGCGTGCAGCATCTGCATCCGACCGAGGATGTCCCGGGCCTGATCCCTGTGCGCGACGCGGTCGAAGCCTTCGGCATGACTTAGCAGCAGCAACTCCGACGCCTCGGCCCGGTTATTGAGGTTACGCGCAACCAATCCCCAAACGGCCAAGAGATCATCACCACGCACCGACTCCTGACGCATAGCAGTAAACAGGCCGAGGCTTTCGGTGTATTCGCCCCGGCGCTTTCTTGCGTTTTCGATCTCCTCGTCGAGTCGTCCGTCGGCTTGAATCTTACGGATCGTCGTCGCAACGTGATCCTCTGGCACAGCCTGACACGCCTTGCCGTAACCAAGCGACCGGGTGTAGGTAAACAGACTGGGCTTTGACAAGAGTTCGCCCGCCTCCCAGAAACGACCGTCTTCCAAGCCAAACGTCTCACGGACATACCAGGCACGGAACTCATCCTTCGAGGCCTCGGGGTGTTGCGACAGGTAACCCACCGCCGCGATATGCGCATCCTGCAACTCCCACGGGTGCAGATGAACCGACCAACTGGTCAACACCGCGCCACGCAACCGTTGCGCGGCCAGACCCTTTTGAGCCGAGTCCCACGTGTTTCGCAGGTGTCGTTCCAGACGCGGCGAAAACACATTATCCCCGTAGCTGCTGGACGCAGGACAAGTCACCACCGCAAATCCCTTGTCAGCCAGGTAATCCGCAGAATAAAAAGTCTCCGGCTCCACGCCCGGCCCATCACCCCCGGGAAACAGATACTTCCCAAACAATTCAAGGTTCCCCGACGTCAGTTGCCCCTTCGTCCGCAGACCCCGGTTCTCACCCCACAGATACACCTTCCCATTACCCCGCCAGACGTCGTACATCCAGTCGAACAACATCACATCCCGCGACAACTCGTCGATCGCCCCATGGTGGTGCAGCACCATGTCGGCCCAGATAATCGGCGTGATGCCCCGGTCAAGTAGCGGCTGGGACACCACGTTCACATGCCGCATAAAAATCTGTGAAACGCTGAACGCTTCGACATTGCGCTCACACTTTGCGACGAATTCAAGTTGACGGGCCTCGTCAGCCCCGATGTGGAAGTACCGAACCTCCCCGAACAGTTCCAGGTATTCCTCGATCCATCGGTGCAGCAGCGGGACGACCTCAGGGTGTAATGGGTCGTACTGCCGGATGTCGTCGGGATTCGCCCGCAGGTGCTGGTAGCGCTCGTGTTGCAGCACGTATTCGGCATGCCCCAATGTCTGTAGCAGCGGGATGTTTTCAAGCCCAAGGCCCCGCGCATGTTTAAGCACCTCACGGAACTCATCTTTGCTCAGTGCATCGGGCTGACGCGCCTCCGGGACGGTCTCCCATTCAACCCCGTCCTCCAACTCCCAGATGATCGTGTTGTACCCCCGGCCGGAAAGATCCGTAAGCCAACGCTTGAGGTAATCCGCCCGGTACTGGGCCATATTCATGTCGATATGAAATCCGACGAACCGGCCATTTTCAGGCCCGACCTCCGCACGGGATGGGCACGGCACCAACACACAGGCCGTGTACAGAAGACTGAGCACGATCGTTCGCAGCATGGTTGCCCCTCATCAGACCGTCATCAATGCCATCAGCTTATCCACCGTAGGCTGATCGTCGATCTCCATAATATGTTCGCCGATCTGTTCGCACCGCTCCTCACCGACCACATCTTTGCCCAACGCGGTGAGTTTCACCTTGATCTCATCCGGCGTCATCGGGTCACGCGGGTCGCCCTTAGGCACATCAACACGCTTGGTGAAACTTTTCCCATCATTCAGCGTCAACGTGACCTGGCTCGGCTGAAACTCGGGGAACAGCGCCTCAAACTCTTCATTGGGAACGACCTTGACCTTGTCCATTACCGGGATCAACGCCGGGTCTTCGATCCGCTCCTGCTTGAATTGCAACGGCGTCACCATCCCGTCGATCAGACCAGCCGCCAGGCAGTAAGGTAGCGAGTGGTCCGCCGTCTCCTTACCGGTGGGGCGGTACTTGTGCGGATCGCCAAGGATATCCGCCGCACGGGCGATCACCTCGACCTTGATCTCCGCCACATCGTCAGCCCTGATCCCGTTCTCCTTGACGCACTTCATCATCGCGGTCAGCGGTGCATGACTTAACGCCTCGATCGGGAACGACTTCATCCCGCAATCAAGGATCCGGTAGTGGTCACCCTTGGATTTTGGCAGGTCTTTGACCAGCCCCTCGCCATCAAACGCGCAGGCTTCGCCGCCTACCAACGAGTGACCAAACACATGGAACAACCCTTCTTTCCCATCATAAATATGCTCGGGCCCCGAGTATCCAAGCTTCGCCAACATCGCAGACTCGACCCCGACCCGCGTCGCCCAGGGATCGACCGTGTTCTTCATGTTCGTTAGTTTCCCCGCCGTCACCGCGCCCAACGAACCGGTCCGGCTCGCGCTGATACCTACCGCATTCACCATCTCATCCACACTCAACCCAAGCAGCCGTCCCGGCCCATACGGCGCAGCGAACCCCGTAAGCGTCGCGTGATGCCACCCGTACTCCCGCACGCCCGGCCGACCGATCTCCACCAGCCGCATCTCGACCTCATAAGCGATCACCGTCGCCAGAATCAGATCCTTACCCGACAGCCCGTTCGCCTCACACACCGCCAACGGCCCAGAAATCAAGTCACTCGGGTGCGAAGGGTCTGCCTTCCAGTAAATATCGTTGTAATCCATCGAACGGATCATGTGCCCATTAAGCAACGCCGCATCCACCGGATTCGCTTTGAACCCGCTGACAAACCCGGTACAAACGCCAGTTCCACCATCGGACCCCGCCATCGCCCGGTGATGCTTCAACAATATCTGCGCATCCTCCTGCTGGCTCCCCCCAAGCGCACAACCTAACGAATCAAACCAAAACAGCTTCGCCCGCTCAACCGCCTCGGCACTCAGGTCGTCATACCTCAACCCACACGCCCACTTAGCCAGGTCATAGCTGACAAAGTCCTTCGTCTTAAACGTCACATCCGACATAGGTTCTTTCCTATTCTCTTCTCAGTGTCTCTGTGGTTCAATACTTCTTCTCGCTCTTCGCGCCTTCACAGTAGTCCCTAAATATGCCGCGCGACTTCCTGGGCAACCTCCAGCGTCGTGTTGCTCAGCCCCACGTCATACGTCCCGACCTTGTGCTCCTTGATGACCTTCGCCACCGCAGCTTCAAGACGTGTTGCCATCTCGTCTTCCTTGAGCCAATCAAACATCAGCTTGACCGTCAGCAGCATCGCCATCGGGTTGACCTTGTACATCCCGTCATACTTAGGCGCCGACCCGTGCGTGGGCTCAAATACCGCGTACTCGTCCCCAATATTCGCAGCCGACGCGAAACCCAGCCCCCCGACCAGCCCGGCACACAGGTCTGAAAGGATGTCCCCAAACATGTTTTCCGCCACCAGCACGTCGTAGTTCTGCGGGTTCTTAATCATCCACATGCAGATCGCGTCGATGTTCGCTTCCCACAACGGGATGTCGTACTTCTTGGCAACCTCGCGCGCCACCCGGGTCATCAGCCCGCCTGTCTCACGCAACACGTTGGGTTTCTCAACAAGGGTGACGCTCTCACGCCCGTGCTTCTTGGCGTACTCGAATGACTGCGTGACGATACTCTCGCAACCCTGCTTACTCATGATCCGCGTCGACAGGGCAACGTTTTCGAGCCCCTTGTCTTTCCACTTAACCATTTTGGGGTTGTCGCACATCGCCGTATAAACCTTCTCAGGCAGCGGGAACCACTCGACCCCGCCGTACATCCCCTCGGTGTTCTCACGGAAAACAACCAGGTCGATGTCCTCGCGGTAGTTCAATGGATTCCCCGGGTACGCCTTGCAAGGCCGAAGATTCGTGTGCAGATTAAACACCTGCCTCAGCTTGACGATCGGGCTGAAGTAAACCAACCCCTTGTCTTTGAGCTTGGGATCAAGTTCCTCGTTCGCCTCGTCCCTGGGCTTGCTGGTGATCGCGCCAAACAAGGCGCAGTCGGTATTCTTAAGAATCTCGATCGTCCGGTCCGGCAGGGGGTTGCCCTCCTTGCACCAGAACTCCCAGCCGATATCAGCCGGGACGTACTCCGCGTCAAACTTCACCGCGTCCAGGACGATCTTCGCCGCCTCCATCACGTCATTTCCCACGCCGTCACCGGGCATCCATGCGATCTTGTACTGTGCCATGATTAATCCTATTGAAGAAAGAACATTGAATCTGTAAAATTACGAGCCAAGCCGTGACCGGGCGATCGCCTCGGCACCGCCAGCAACGACCAATTCCTGTGCCGTCATACTTAGTGGCGGAAACGCGAACGCCTGCTCGCCGACCCGGACCACGGAGGCCTTGAAATCAACTTCAATCCCCGGCCCAACAAGCGTCGGCCTATCACGATCCGTCAGCGTCTTCGCCAGGTGATCCACCACCCCCGGGCACTCAATGCAGAGGAACCCGTTGTTAAAAGCGTTACGCCGATAGGTTTCGCTATAACTCGCCGCGATCACGCAGGGCACGCCCTTATATTTCAGACAGGTCGCCGCCTGCTCTCGGCTTGACCCCGTCCCAAAGTTGCGCCCACCAACCACGATGTCGCCATCCGTGTAGATCTCATTAAACGCCGGGTCGTAATTCTCAAACGCGACGTCCTTCATCTGCTCATGCGTCATGTCGTCCTTGTACGTCCACTTCCCGGCATAGATCCCGTCGGTGTTCAGATTATCCTTGGGCATATAAAGCGCACGCCCCGCGACCTTCCCGGGGAACCCATCAATAATCGTCACCGCCCCGGCAGCCTGACTCTTAGGCGCATGGACCGTAATCCGTTTGGCGGGTTCCGTGTCGTCGTAATCAGTCGGTGCGCAGATGTACCCCGCCAGTGCCGACGCCGCGACCACCGCAGGCGACCCCAGATACACCAGTGAGTCCGCACTGCCCATCCGCCCCTTGAAGTTACGGTTGGTCGCACTGATCGCCACCTCGCCGGGCTCGGTTGTCCCTTGGCCAAGCCCGATGCAAGGCCCACAGCCTGATGGCAGAACAATCGCACCAGCGTCCACCATCGCCTGCCAGTCGCCGTTAGCTTCCGCTTGCCGTTGCACCTCCGCCGACGCCGCCGCGACGTAGAACGACACACCCTCCGCGATCTTCTTACCCTTCACGATCGCCGCCGCCTCGGAAAGATCCTCCTGCCGGGCATTCACACACGACAAGAGATACGCCTTCTGGACTGCAATCTTTTTCTTCTCTATCGCAGGCAACGACGCCATCGTCTTAACCTCGTTGGGCCCGCAGACGTGGGGGATCACCGTATCCAGATCCAGTTCGAGTTCCACCGCATAAGCCGCGTCCCCGTCCGCCTCTAACCGGTCATCCCACCAGGCATCAACCTCGGCCCGCGTGTAGCCACCAAGACTCCCATCCCGCCGTGAACCTGGCAGCGGGCTGTCAGCGAAGTAATCAGCCCGGGCGTAAAGGTAGTCCTTAAGCGTCTGGTCAAAACCAAACACCCCAGCAAGACCACCCCATTCCGTGGTCATGTTCGCGATCGACATCCGCTGGTCCATCGACAGAGACGCAGCGCCATCACCCACAAACTCGATCGCGTGGTTAAGCACCTCGTCCTTATTGAACAACCCGCACAGCGCGATGATGACGTCTTTCCCAACCACACCCGGTCGCAGCATCCCCTTCAACACACACCGAGCAACCTTCGGCACCTGCCACCACGTCTGCCCGGTTGCCCAGATACAAGCCGCATCCGTCCGCACCACCGGCGTACCCAACGCGCCAACAGCGCCGTACAGGTTCGAATGCGAATCACTCCCAACAATCATGCTCCCCGGCACCGCATAACCCTGCTCCACCATCACCTGGTGACTGATCCCCGTCCCCGCAGGGTAAAAATCAACCCCGTGATCGTCCGCATGCTTCTTAATCTTCGCGTACTTCCCCAGGTTCTCCGGCGTCGTGTTCTGAATATCGTGATCGATCGCAAACACCGGCTGATGCGGGTCCGCAACCCTCGGCTCAACACCCTCCGGGAAGATGCTCTTAAACTTCGGGATCACCGCGCCGGTGTTGTCGTGCGTCATCACATGCTTGGGCCTGATCGTCACGATCGACCCCTGCAAAGCAGACTCGCCCGGCTTCAACCCCACGGCGTACCGTGTCGCGATCTTTTCAACCAGTGTCAGGCCCATGATGATCTGTCTTCCTCGGGAAAACCGGGGGAACCGGGGGCGAACTAACCCTTGATCGGGTGCTTGCCCAGGTACTTAGCGATATCAAAATCAACAAAGTCCGCGTGGTGGAAGATGATCGACTCGATCGTCCGTTCGACCTTGTCACCCTCATGGCTGTGGGTCGCGACGATGTGCATCACCTCCGCGGGGATCCCGTGCTTGTAACACATCGCCACTCCACTAAAGGGGTGTCGCAGCATCTCACCGAAGTGCCCTTTGACCAGCTTGCCATCGGCGTCCCGGTCAAACTCCAACGGCTTGCCCACATCCGCCAACATCGCCCCAGCGACCAATACATCCTTATCCACCGGGATCTTCCCCGCATAGATCGTCGTCAGTGTGTCCGCGATCACGATGCACTGGCGGATGCATGAATTCAGATGTTCGATGAAGCGCAGGTCGATGTCGCCCGCCAACAGCGTGAACGGGATCGCACGCAATTCATCAAACGACCAACCCTTGCCCCCGGCACCGGTCTGGATCGCCTCGGACCACACCGCCGCGACCTTGTCGCGCAACCCGGCATCCTTAATAACCGCGATATCGGGGAATAACTCTGCGATCTGTTCAGCCGTGTACGGCATCGTCAATCTCCTGGTAAGTCTCTCGCGCCCGGCCCGTCGTAGCTGTGCGCCACCGGGTCGATCTTACGCATCGGTTTCTGTCGTGATTGTTCCTCAGCCACATGCGCCACCAGCCCCGGGACACGGGCAATCATAAATAGCCCGTTCATTACCGCCGGGTCGAACCCCAGTTGTGCCAGCACCGCACCGATCGCACCGTCCACATTGATCGGTAGCTTCTTCCCCGCATCCGCGAAGACCTGCTCCACCGCTTTTGCGGCGTCAAGATACTTCCCTGTCACACCTGCCTCGGTCGTTACCTCGAATAATCGGGCGGTACGCGGGTCCTGCGAATGGATGCGGTGCCCAAACCCGCTCATCCGCTCCCCGCGTTGCTTCATATCAGCAAGCTCCGCCTTCGCGGCTTCGGCAAGCGACTGGTTATCACGCTCGGCCCGCGCGATGATCTGACCAAGCTGCGTTGCGCAGTCCTGGATCGCGCCACCGTGGGACTTGTTGATCGACATGATCCCCGCAGCCACCGACTGGCTCAACGCCGCGCCCGTGCTGGCGACCGTCCGCGCAGCCAACACGCTCGGCGGAGTCGCGCCGTGGTCGATTGAAGAAACCAAAATAGCATCCATCAACTTACCAACCGCAGCACTTGGCAACTCACCACGCAGGATCAGGTATACCGCCTGCCCAAAGGTCACATTGCCCATCAGTTCCGCGATGTCGTAGCCACGCACCGCCACCCGATTCGGCTTGATCTCGGTCACCCCAGTAGTCCATGCGTTAGGATTCGTCTCACTCATGATGTGCTCCCGCTGGAAATGCCCGCGATAGCTTTGAGTGCCGCCTCCGGCAGATCACCAAAGCTAGCAACCACCGTAGCGCCCGCCTCCGTCAAGGCCTTGACCTTCCCCGCGTGTGTGCCCTTGCCGCCCTCGATGATCGCACCCGCGTGGCTGAATCGCGTGCCTTCCTTCGCCGCCTTGCCACCGATGTAAGCAACCACCGGCTTGGTAACTTTGCCCGACTTCATCAACGCCGCAAGGTCTTCTTCCTGTGACCCGCCGATCTCCCCGAAGATCACAATCGCCTCGGTGTCGGGGTCGTCCTCAAACATCAGTGCGACATCCGGGAACCGCAGGCCCAATACCGAGTCGCCACCGACGTGACAGATCGTGCTTAGCCCGATACCGACCTGTCCTAAATAGTACGCGGTCGAGGAACTCATCCCACCAGACCGACTAATCACCCCGACGTTGCCTTGCTTGAACCAGGACTTGGCCGATTCCGCACGCCCGCCGATCATCCCCAGCACCGCCTTGCCCGGGCTGATGATGCCCAACGTGTTAGGCCCGACAAAGTGTGAGCCGTGCGCCTTGGCGGCATCAGCGATCTGGATCGCATCCCACACCGGGACTCGGTCCGGCACGATCACCACCAGCTTCACACCGGCTTGAATCGCCTCAATCGCCGCGGCTTTAACCAGCCTCGCCGGCACAAACACCACCGACACGTCCGCCGGCCCGCCGTGGTTTTCACGACAATAGGCATCCGCTTCTTTGACCGTATTAAAAACCGGGACACCCTGGACTTCCTGCCCGCCTTTCTTAGGCGTGCAACCGGCCACGACGTTCGTCCCGTAGCCCAGCATCAGGTTCGTCCTCGCCTGGCCCTCTCGGCCTGTGATGCCCTGAACGATCACACGTTTGGCTTCATCAATCAGTATGGCCATGACTTAGTTACCTCCCCCGATCGTTACAGCACAATCCAAAACCTCTTCCAGACCTGGCACATCCAACTCAACATACACTACCGGCTTGCCCGCCCGACGTAGCTCAACCTCACACGCGATGAACTCCGAGTCCTTCCCCGCAGCGTCCTGCTCACTCACCGCCAGCACCGGGACACCGCCATCGTCTTTAAGTAACCCCGAAGAATGTTCAACCGCCAGCCGGGCCGCATACGCATCGCAACCGGCCGTGTCGATCCACACCGTCCCGCCATTGATCGGGAACGAGGCCCCAGACCCTACAAACGCAGGGGTTCTCGGTGCCCTTGGCGACCAAGGTTCGGCCGACGATTCACTGACCAACGCGGCGAATCGCTGCGAGATCGTGCGTGGCGTGTCATCCTTTCGGTAGCCTTCAACCTTGCCCGGCAAATCAGCGCAGGCGTCTTTTAGCACATCAACCGCGCGGTCCTCACTGTTGCCGCCCAAGCGGATCACCGACGGAATAGAAAGCTCTAACTCCCAGAAGGCCTTGGCCAAGCCGTAGGCCGACCAGAACTGCTCCTGGCTGGCGACGCCCGAGCCCGAGCCGAAGTACCCGACCAGGCCCGGCTGGCTTAGGATGATCCGTGCCGCCCGGTAGACCTTCGCCGCCGAAGGGTTGCCCGAGGTATCGGTGAAGTTAGCAATCGTAAAGCCCTCAGACATGATCGCGTCCATCGACATCATCGACCCGCCACCACCCGCGCCGTGGAAACCGACCAGCCCCTTGGAGCCGTCGTCAGCCTTCGTATTCAGTTGTGCAAAATAAAACGTCCCGCGGTGGTCCGCCTGCTCGATGTCATACGCAAGACGCTCAAGAGCAGCGGGGGGGTGGTCCAACTCTCGGGCGATCTCAATACCCAACTCCGGATGACGAAATACCGCGTAGTCATCAATCGTCATCCGACAGTCCGCCGCGATCACCCGACCATCCGTCGTCGTCACCAGCGGGTTGATCTCCAGCGAACGCGCTTCGTATGTCTTCGCCACCTCAAATACACCACGCACCGCCGAAGCAACCGCGTCTTGCAGCTCCGCCTTGACACTCGATGCCGCGATCAGAGTTTTCAGTTGAACATCATCCGGCCCGGCCTTGGGATCGCACGCCAAGCGATTCACATCCCCAGCCCGTTCCTCGATCCCAGACCCACCAGCCAGTGACAACAGGATCACCGGCGCCCTCGCCGCATCATCCAGAGCCAGCGACACGAACAATTCCTGCTCGATCGCAACTAATTCTTCGACCAGCACCTCGGTGACAGGGAAATTCCCCACGGTCATCGAAAGCAGCCGCTTGGATTCTTCGACGACTTTTTCCGGGTTATCGGCAAACACGACCCCGCCCATCGCCTTGCGCCCCGTGGTCCAGGCCTGGATCTTCACCACCACCGGACAGCCCAGTGACTTGGCGATCTCGCCGGCCTTTTCAGGCGTCGATGCTGCCCCTCCTCGGGGGACGATAAAACCGTGCTTAGCCAGCAATGCCTTGGCCTGATACTCGTGTAGCCGTGCCATGGGTTGATTCCCCTTGGTGCGTTTTGCGGCGGGTTACATCTCGTCGCGGCCGACTATAATAACCATAATAGTGCCGCTTGCCACCCCACCAAATCGCCCTAACCCGGCTACCGCACCCGCCCGATAAGCCGCCATAAATTTAACCGGCAAACACCTCCAAGTTTACCCATTCCCCCAAATAACCGACGGACATAACAGAGTCTATAGGCCATTGCTCGCTTAGCCCGGCGTTGTTCGTCGGCCCCAGGCGTTCACCACCGCACCCGAGGCGCTCTCATGCCCACGTTCAACCCCCCAAGCGACCAGATCCAACAGCAGGCGATCAACACGATCCGTACCCTCAGCATCGACGCGGTGCAGGCCGCCAACTCCGGGCACCCCGGCACGGCCATGGCCATGGCGCCCCTCGCCTACCTGCTCTGGAACCAGCACCTCAACTTCGACCCGTCCGACCCGATCTGGCCCAACCGCGACCGGTTCGTCCTATCCGCCGGGCATGCCTCGATGCTGCTTTACTCGATGCTCCACCTCACCGGGGTCAAGAGCGTCAACGAAAAATACGAAGCGTTAGGCGAACCCGCCGTCAGCCTCGACGACATCAAAAACTTCCGACAGGCCGACAGTAAATGCCCCGGCCACCCCGAGTACCGATGGACCTCCGGCGTCGAAACCACCACCGGCCCACTGGGTCAGGGCCTCGCCACCAGCGTCGGTATGGCCATGGCCAGCCGATGGATGGCGGAAAAGTTCAACCGACCCAACTTCGACATGTTCGGCTTCAACGCCTACGCCCTCTGCGGTGACGGCTGCATGATGGAGGGCATCTCAAACGAAGCCGCATCACTCGCCGGCCATCACAAGCTATCTAATCTCTGCTGGATCTACGACAACAACCGCATCACCATCGAGGGCAACACCGACCTGGCCTTCACCGAAGATGTAGCCACACGCTTTATCGCCCTGGGGTGGAACGTCACCCGGGTCGGCGACGCCAACGACCTGCACATGCTCAACCGCGCGTTTGACGTGTTCCACAACGAGAAGAACCGCCCGACACTTATCATCATCGACAGCCACATCGCCTTCGGCGCTCCGACCCTCCAGGACACCGCCGAGGCACACGGCGCCCCACTGGGTGATGCCGAGATCCGCCTCACCAAACGCAACTACGGCTGGCCCGAAGAAGAACACTTCCTCGTCCCCGACGCCGTCCGCGAACACTTCGCCCAGGGCATCGGCGAACGAGGCGCTAAAGCCCGCGACGCCTGGATCGAGCAGTTCAAGGCCTACAAGAGCTACTACCCCGAGCTCGCCGACCAGCTCTACAAGATGCAGCACCGCCAGCTCCCCGAGGGCTGGGACGCCAAGCTCCCGACCTTCGAACCCGACGAAAAAGGCATCGCCTCACGCGCCTCCTCCGGCAAGGTGCTCAACGACCTCGCTCAAGGCATGCCCTGGTTGATCGGCGGCGCAGCAGACCTCGCCCCTTCAACCAAGACCAACCTCACCTTCGACGACGCAGGCACCTTCTCCATCGAAGAGCCCGGCGGACGAAACTTCCACTTCGGTGTCCGAGAACACGCCATGGGCGCAATCGCCAACGGCCTGGCACTCTGCAAGATCCGCCCCTACACCGCGGGCTTCTTCATCTTCAGCGACTACGCACGACCAGCCATACGACTCTCGGCCCTGATGGAAATTCCCGTGGTACACATCTTCACACACGACTCCATCGGCGTCGGTGAAGACGGCCCAACCCATCAGCCTGTCGAGCAGCTCCCCTCGCTGCGAGCCATCCCCGGCCTGATTACACTCCGCCCCGGCGACGCCAACGAAGTCGTCGAAGCATGGAAGGTCATCGCACAGCTCCGGCACAAGCCCGTGGCCCTGGTCCTCTCAAGACAGAACCTCACCACACTAGACCGCACCGAGTTCGCCACAGCCGATGGACTAAGCAAGGGCGCTTACACCCTCACCGATGCCGACCAGGGCGACCCCGACGTCATCCTCATCGGCACAGGCAGCGAGCTTCAACTGTGCGTCTCCGCTTACCGTGAGCTCAAAGCACAAGGCATCAATGCCCGAGTCGTAAGCATGCCCAGTTGGGAGCTCTTCGAAGCACAGCCCAAGTCCTACCGCGAGCAGGTCCTGCCACCGCACGTCACCGCTCGGGTTGCTGTCGAGCAGGCATCAACCTTCGGCTGGGAACGATACGTCGGCATGACCGGCGAAATCATCGGCATGAAAACCTTCGGTGCCTCCGCGCCACTCAGCGAGTTGCAAAGCAAGTTCGGCTTCACACCCGAAGCCGTCACCGACGCCGCACGACGCCAACTTGGCAAATCAGGCAAAGCCGCCGCGTAACCCAAGTCGTAACCCACAACCCTCACACACAAGCCCACGTTCTAAGAACGTGGGCTTTTTTAATACCACCTGACTACCAAACACGCATCACCCCCCAGTTCGAGGCACACCTCAGCACGTCAACCACTAACCCGACCCGCGCACGATCAATTGTGGCTTGACCGTCACCTGACGCTGCGCCGCCGGCACGTCCCGGCCTTCGATCTTGTCTGCCAGCATCCTCACCAGATGCCTAGCCACTTCCTGGTCCCGCTCGTCCACTGTGGTCAGCCCCGGGACCAGCAACTCACCAAACGCCAGGTTATTAAACCCGATCACCGCCACATCTTCGGGCACACGCAGCCCCCGGCCGATCAGGCACTTGATCAGCCTCGCCGCCCAATAGTCGTTGAACGCCAGGATCGCGTCCGCCTTACCATCACTAACCAGCCGGTCCAGGAGTGCCTCAGCCGACACCATACCGAGCATCTGACCGCAAGCCGGATCGTCGGGGATACCTATCAAAGCCTCATCAACCGCAACGCCCGCTTCACCCAGTGATTTTTCATACCCCGCCAACCGATCCCGGTTGACCCGGTAAACCTGGTCCGACAAACACAACCCGATCCGCTTGCGGCCCGCATTAACCAAGTGCCGCACGCACCCCCGGCTGGCTTCTTCAAAATCCTCGCGGACATACCAGGCCCCGTCAATGGCCGGCTTTTCGAGATACACCACGTTGGGATAATCACGCAACTGCTCAGGCACCGCGCCCGGGTCTTCGGGATAATCATGGGCGATGCAGATCAGCCCATCAAGGTTATACGCCGCCAACTCACGGGCCTTGGCCCCCGTGCCTTTAGGCGACGCGATCGACCCGCCGACCATCACCTGATAGCCCAGACGCGCAGCCTCCTCGTCGATCGCCGAAAGACGCCCGTAGTTCACATGAGCCACATGCGTGTGCATGACCACCCCCAGGAGTCGGCTGCGCTTCCCCGCCAACTGACGCGCAGCCATGTTCGGCGTGAAGTTTAACTCCGCGATCGCACGCTCGATACGCCTCCGCCGCTCGCTGCTGACACGCTCGAGGTTGTTCTGATTCACCACAAACGACACCTGCGTCGGCGACACCCCCGCAAGCTTGGCAACATCCGCAATCGTGGTCATCGTAAAGACACACTCCCGACCCCGGCTAACTCTAATCTCGTATCACTCACAGAACCCACAGTATAGCCGCGCTAAACCCTCTTGGTACCCCACCTAGACCCCGAGCCTAAGACCTACTAAAATCCCGACCCAAGCGGGCGTAGCTCAATGGATAGAGCACCGGTCTTCGGAACCGACGGTTGGAGGTTCGAGTCCTCCCGCCCGCATTGCAATCACTTCAACTCAGTGCCTGGCCCAGCCCCCCCGAAGCCGGCCCAACTGATCCAACACCCCAAACACCGGCCTGCCCGATGCACAGGAACGGGGGAAATATCCCTCCCACGCCAGTTATCAGGAATAGTTTAATACCCCTCTCGATTATACATACGCATAGAAACAACCCGTTCCGACACCCGCCAAGGAGTTCAACCATGGCTGCCAAGCGATCAAGGGGGGCGGGAACAACCAAGCCGGACGGTGCCGGGGGTGCCGGGGATGACGCCACTACCCTCGCACCAAAGCCCGACGAAAAAAACAGAACGCCGTCTTTGTATGTACAAATCGCCGACCGCGCTTACTACATCTGGTTAGACAAAGGCATGCCTAACGTCGGGGCTATGGACTTCTGGTTCCAGGCCGAAGCAGAGGTGCTCCGCGAACGCCGCGAACAACCCCTGCCACACCAGGCTTAGCCGTGATGTGACATCCAAACCACCTCCAAGGGGCCGTGCTATGACCGCGTCCAGGACAACAACAAAGCCTCCTACGCATTCACTCCAATGCCTTGACGTCTGGGGCGGCAACAACTCGTTCGACGGGTCCATCTCCGTGCCCGGCCTGGATGTCTGGGTCTGGTCACAGCCCTACCAATCCCAAGCCCACGGCGGCGACATCCACTACATCTCCATGTGCCGATGCCACAGCATCTCCCGGTTTGTCATCGCCGACGTCAGCGGCCACGGCGAAGAAGTGGATGAACTGGCACGGCAACTCCGCAAGCTCATGCGCAAGCACATCAACACACCCGACCAGACCCAACTGGTACGGTCACTTAACCGCGCGTTCGACAGGCTCAAACAAGAAAGCCGATTCGCCACCGCGTTGCTGGCGACCTACTACCCACCGACCGACCACCTGATCATCTGTAACGCCGGGCACCCCCCACCCATCTGGTTCAACAAGGCCTCCGGCGTCTGGCGCTTCCTGACCTCCGACGTATCAAGCCCGGCCGACAGCGTCACCGACCTGCCCCTTGGTGTTATCAACAAGACCACCTACACCCAGTTCGCCGTCAAACTGGGGGTCGGGGACATCGTCCTGGTCTACACCGACCCGCTGATCGAGTCGATGAACCCCGCCGGCAAGATGCTCGGCTCCCAAGGGTTGATGGAATTAGCCGCCGGCCTGGATACCGACGACCCCCAGGCGGTCTGCCAGAATCTTCTGGGAAAATTGACCGAATATAGAAACGGATCCCCACCCGATGACGATCAGACACTCCTGGTGCTAAGCCACAACGCATCGGACCCACCCAAGCTCTCTCTGGCGGAGAAGCTGCGTGTGATGACCAAGATGCTGCGCTTTGAGGGCTCATAGCAGATCTCAATCTGCACGGACCGGCGCAGTTACCGTGCGTCGCGATCAAGCTTGCCATTGACTACTCAACCTCGCCTCCGCCACAAGGCCAGGCTGCTCAGTCCCATTAAGCCCAGCAGTGCCGTAGTCACCTCGGGGACGGGCTCAAGGGTTAACACCACCGAGCTGTCGTTTGTCCCCGAAATACCTCTATAAAAACCACCCTCATCGATTGTTAGTTGATACGTCCCGGCGGGTAATAATCCTTCCCTGAAAAACACATCGGAGGGGGGATTGCAAGGCGGACACAAACCCACGGGGAATGTCCCGCCGATCCCTCCAAATAGGGAGTTTCTGTTGGCAAACTTACTCGCTACGATCCCATTGAAGACGGCTACGAAGCTGCCGACCCCAGCGTCGGGGCTCAACGGATTCACTGCGGTCAACGAGAAAAACGTGTCAATGTCGGTTGTGATGGTTAGATCGACCTCAACAAACCCTTCGAAATCTCTTGACCCTTCGCCCAAGTGGTCACGGGCATAGAATTCAAACACCGCCATCTCGCCACTGGAGCCCAGTGTGTAATCCAGCCCCGCCGAGGCACCCGTGTACGACGAGGTCAGTGCGTCTGAAAATACCTGTGGGAAGACGATCGCAGTGCTCTGCACCGTCTCCGGCGCGAACGAAGCGTTGCCGACTCGTAGCACAGCGGTCCCAGAGATGCTGGTCGGGTCAAAAGGCAGGCCGCTTGCGGTGCTAGCAGAAATCAACGCAACGGCAGTCGACGCAGTCAGTGTGATCCGAGACATGTTGACCTCCCGGGTCGGTGGCGACCTATATTAAGACATACTTAACTTAATATAACCGGCCTACACGACCAGAACAAGAGGAAATCGATCTGTTTGAATAATAAATTGAATTTCCAGGGCTGCGCGACGCCCACCCTTTGGGGCTTGGGTTTACTTCCGCTGATCTTGCGAGGGAGACTCGTTCGCCTGCGGTTGGCCGTTGATGGTCACCCTCCCAGGATGTCCAAACCACGAACGATCTCCGTCGGCCTGTTTTTCTTCGATGACTTTGACCACGTCGCCCATGCTGCCATCCGCAGCCACCCACCCGTTATCCACATCGGGAAAATCAATCCTGCAGTTCTCGCACTTCTTGTCGCTGTAGAAACGGATCGGGCACCAGAAGCTCTCGATGTTTCGCAGCATCTCCGAACCCAGCGACCATATCCCCGTCATCCAATCACAATACAGGCACCAGATCAGGTCGTGCCCGACCAGCCCATCGAACTTGTGCCGTGACACATTAACCCACTCCGCACTACGGTAGGGAGGCAGCTTGATTAGCCAGGTCAACGGCGGGTACACCACCCACTCCGTCACACGCACAACCCAGAACAACGGCACCGCCAACGCCGTCACCCACACCGCCGTATGGTTACGCCATCGCCCAACCGACCGGTTCAACGCATGCACAATCCTCGGCCCCTTACGCGCCGCAGGATGCGCCAACTCATGCAGCCACGTCCAGATCAAGAGGCCGACCACCTGCCCAGCGACCGCAGATAAAAACCCACGCCAGCCAAAGCAGCAGGTCCCCACGATCATCGGCGCGACCGTGAAATAAGTAATCATCAGGTCCAGCCCTAACCCCCGGCAAAGCGCCTCGGAAACGGCCCGCCCCGGCCTGCCGAGCCTGGGCAACAAATGCAGCACCCCCGCACCTAATAACAGGGCGATAACCGTGGCGACGAAGATGCATAGGGCGTGTGTCATCATGTTTACAAATCTCCATGTGTCGGGTGAACCAGAGGGACAACCCGAATTAGATCCAGGCTATTCCAGACATGCCGGGACCGCGTTAATAGCAGAATTCGTCGGCCATGCCGTCTGACCTATCCCACAGGCGTTCAGCGCCGCCTTCATCGCCGCCGCCTTGTCCAGCGACTCCATGTATTCCCCCGCTGGCGTCGAATCCGCAACGATCCCCCCGCCCACCGCATAATCCACACGACCACACCCATCTCGACCGGTCTCTACCAGCATCGTCCTGATCGCAATATTAAAACTCGCCGTCTCCCCGTGGATGTACCCGATCGCCCCGGTGTAAGGCCCGCGACTCACCGGCTCAAGCTCATCAATAATCTCCATCGCACGGACTTTCGGCGCACCGGTGATCGAACCCCCCGGCATCACCGCACGGATCAGGTCGATCAAGCCCTTGCTGGGGTGCAGCTTCCCGGTCACCGTGGCCGTGGTGTGATGAACCGTGGGGTGGCTCTCAAGGGTCCGCGGCTCCGGCACACGCACCGACCCATACCCACACACCCGACCAAGATCGTTACGCAACAGGTCCACAATCATCGTCAACTCCGCCGCATCCTTGTCGCTATCCAATAACTCTCGCACATCGACAGCGGCCCGGCGGGTCCCCTTGATCGGCCGGGTCACCACATGGCGATCCCCATCCAAACTAAAGAAAAGCTCCGGCGACGTACACGCAATCGCACGCCGCCGCTCGCTTCTCCCACCATCAACCCCGCCCGACATCAGCTCAAGATACGCCCCGTACCAGGCCGGCGAACACCGCGAAAGCGCATCATAAAGACCACGCGGATCACCCCGGCAATCAGCACTAAACCGCTGCGTCAGATTCACCTGAAACACATCACCCGCAGCGATGTATTCAATCGCACGAGCCACAGCTTTTTCATGCGACTCCCGACTGACAAACGCACTGGGCTCCCCCGCATGAAAACGATGCGCCACAGCCGACAACCCCACAAGGTCAGGCATCCCGGCACCCTTGCCACCTCGCCACGACCCACACGCGCTCCAACTCCCCGTCTGGTTGTCGTGGACCAGCCACCCCCGACACCGGTGCATCTGAGCAATCGGCCAACCCCGGTCGTCCTCCGCCCGGCAAGGCAGCTTCTCAATAAACTTCCCCAGCCCGTAACCGAGATAACCCACCCACAACGATTCTTTGTCCGCAAGCACCCGCTCAAGATCACGCAACGGCCGATCCGACCACGCCCCAGCCTCAACCGGGCACCCACCAGCCTCTCCCAACCATTCGCTCTTCCCTGACCCATCACCGCTGGCATCGAAACGATACGCCCCATCCGCCGTGGTCAGGATCGTATATCGCGACCACCTCGCTTCCGCCCGACCCGAGTGCAGCATCAGCACCCCTTGATCGCAAGGCCAACGCCTCAACGCCTCAAGCGGGCTTAGTTCCCAGGATAATGGCTCGCCTTGGAAGGTCATCAAACCCATGATAGGACGGATACCCACCCCACGTCACCATCTCCCAAGGTTTCTGAATAACCCCGCAATCGCCCCCCGGCTGAGACTGCTTCAGCAGCCGTGGCTGTGATAAACCACACAATTTAGAGCGTTCTCAATACGCCCGTCGTATCACTTTTGGCCACCTCTAATAATTCGAATTGCGCCACGAAAAAGCCGCTTGCGGCTTAGCGAAGCAGGGTGAACACCTCGTGAAGGGGTGTTTTTAGAGCTGCCCTTTTGATAATAGCCGTGGATGAATATCCGTGGACATCGCCAGACCCATTGAGCTTAGGAAACCCCGGCGTTGGGGGTGAGCCCCTCAGCTCACCCCCCTCAAACAGACACGCAGGTGCAAACACTTCCTCCGATCCGCCCCTTGCCGATCACTTTGCCTGCTTAATTGCGTGTTTTTGGTGTGTATTTTGAACGATGCCTGAAAACCTGCCGCCTGAATCAAAGACCGACCGAATGGAATCAAGATAGGACGCGAACTCTAATCACTATGCTCCGATAACTATACCCCGTCTGGACCAGTTGCGCCAAGTACAGAATGGGAGAAGTCACACTTTCGATCATTAATGCCCACCCCGCCGTGACCCGTGGGCCTCATTGGCCGATCTTAGGAGTAATTATCCGTTTGATACCCGGTTTCCCACCGTATTCCCCCGGCTTCCACGGCTTTCGACCATGCCAGACGATATCCCAAGCTTCGAATACGACCGGTTCAAAGCCGTGGCGATCGGGTCCAGCACCGGCGGCCCGACCCTGGTCCAGCAGATCATCGCCGGACTACCCGCAGATATGCCAATCCCCATCCTCATCGCCCAACACCTACCACCCAAGTTCACCCGCGACCTCGCCGTGACCATGGACCGTCAGTCCCCGCTCACCGTTGTCCAAGCAGAGGACGGCCAACCCGTCTTCCCAGGTGCCGTCTACCTGGGCCCAGGCCGCATGCACATGCGCGTCGTCAAAGGCCGTGACCGCAAGATCACCATCCGAATCAGTGACCAGCCCACCGAACTCCTGTACATGCCCTCCGTCGATGAGCTCTTCGACTCCTGTGCCGAAACCTACAAATCAGACGTCTTGGGCATCGTCATGACAGGCATCGGCCGCGACGGCACCAAGGGCGCCACAAAGATCGTTGAAGCCGGCGGCGTCATCCTCACGCAAAGCAAACCCACCTGCGCTGTCTACGGCATGCCACGATCCTGTGACGAGGCCGGCCTCTCCTCCGCAAGCCTCGACCCCCAAGCCCTGCAAAGAGTGATCCACCAGATATCCCCCTCCTTCCAGCAGAACTCACAAAACCGCAAGCCAAGCCGCTCCGCTTGAAAGCCCCACGGCCCCCCCCCGTAAACACCCATCACGCCTCGGATGAACCCTGCGTATTTATCAAAAAGCGTATTGTTCCTATCATGTGCCCCGTCCCCAGTTGTTGCCCAAGATAGCCAGGAGTCCCCGATGCCCGCCCCCGCCCAACAAGCCCACCACATCCTTCTGCTCACTGGCCCCGCCACCAACCGCCCCGAAGAAGCCGCTATCGCCCAATGGGTCCAACAACTCGAAGCCACAGGCCGCTTCTCCGTCAGCGTCGTCAGCATCACCAGCAACGGCGCACCCGCCCTTGCCAACCTCCCCGGCAGCGACTTCCACGCCGTCCTCGCCATCACCGGCCAATGCGACCCCCTCCCCCAAGCACACGCCAACGGCCTCGCCAAGTTCATCCAATCAGGCGGCGGACTCGTCGCACTCCACCATGCAGCCTCTTCCCTCGCTGCCAGCGAAGAGCTAACCAAACTCCTAGGCGTTTCCACCACCCACCAGTCCCCCACACCCTTCGACTTCAAAGTCCGCTTCACCCAGCAAGCACGCGACGCAGCCCACACCATCGCCACACGCTGCGACGCCTTCACCCTCCACGACACACTCCTCACCGTCGAACATGACAAAGACGCAACCGTCTTCGCCGTCACACACATCGACGGCCGGGACACCCCCATAGGCCTCACACGCAAAGCCGACAAGGGCCACATCGCCTACCTCGCCGCGGGCGGCACACCCCAAGCCCTCCAAAACCCACACCTCTTCCGCATGGCCGAACGCGCACTACGCCACGTCTGCGGTGAGTCCTCCGACAAGAAAATCGGTGTCGGCATCATCGGCTACGGCGGGGCGTTCAGCATGGGCAAACTCCACGCCGAAGCACTCAACGCACAACACGGCTGCAAAACAGTCGCCGTCTGCGACTCCGACCCCGACCGCGCAAAACAAGCCAAAACCGACCTCGGCGATTCGATCAAAACCTACACCAAGTACCAGGACCTCCTCGCCGACGACAAGGTCGATCTGGTCATCCTCATCCTCCCCCATAACATCCACGCCGAAGTCTCCATCGCCGCCAGCAACGCCGGCAAGCACGTCGTCACCGAAAAGCCCTTCTGCATCACGCTCGATGAAGCAGACGCCATGATCGCCGCCGCTGACAAGGCGGGCACCATGCTCTCATGCTTCCACAACCGACGGTGGGACGGCGACTTCCAGCAGATGCTCACACTCATCCACGCAGGCGAGATCGGCGAAGTCTTCCACGCCGACGCCGCAACAGGCGGCTGGGGCATGCCCAACAACTGGTGGCGCGCAAGCAAACCCATCTCCGGCGGCGTCCTCTACGACTGGGGTGCCCACTACATCGACTGGCTCTTAAACTTCATCCCCAAACCCATCGAGTCCGTCTCCGGCATCCTCCACAAACACCTCTGGCACAACACCACCAACGAAGACTACGCACTTATCACCATCCGCTTCCAAGGCGGCGTCTCCGCAACCCTAGAGCAAGGCCAACTCGTCGCCGTCCCCCGTGCAGGCTGGCGCATCCTCGGCACACAAGGCGGACTCACCAACGCTGGCCCCGAACAACAAGTCACACTCATCAAACACTCGCTGGGCTCACGCTCCGAAGCCAAGCTCGACAAACAAGAACCCAACTGGCACAGCTACTACCAAAACGTCGCCAACCACCTCATCATGGACGAGCCCCTAATCGTCACCGCCACCCAAGCCCGCCGCGCCATCGCCATCCTCGAACTCGCCGAAAAATCACACGAGCAGGGCGGCCAACCCCTCCCCCTCCCCGGCGAAGACACCTACACCCCCGACTACCTATTTCCAATCTAGATTTGTGTAACGCTCCCCATCGGCACCGTCTTTACCTATAGAGCCTGGCATACGCCGCCCCAAAACGCCGGCCAGTTTTCCAGAAATAGCCGATTACCAAGGAGATTACACATGGCCCACTCTAAATTTTACACATCCGGGCTCGGGTTATGCCTCGCGGCCACCCTGATACTTGCTACCCCTTTGCACGCCAGTGCGCAGACTCAAGAAGACCTCCAGCCGACCTCCATCAAGGACAACGCCGCCCTGTGGTACTGGCAGGCCTTCACCCAAATGCAAGGGATGGATCTTAAGGAGCTATACCAGGACTGGCCCCCCAGCATCAACCCGGACAAGGTTCGCCCATGGCCCGTTGAAGACCAGTCCATTATCCTGACCAATCTGCACCGCGGCGCAGCCCAGCCCGCATGCGCCTGGGGAACCGACTTCCAACTCGACGGCATCAACGCCTTGTTGCCTCATCTCGGCCAAGCACGGCGCTTGGCTAGACTCGCAGGAATCCGCGCCGAATATTATTTCCAACAAGGCGACGCCGACCCCGCTGTAGACGACCTCATCGCATCAATGATTCTAGCCCGGCACGTCCCTAACCCCGGCGTCCTGATCGACGTCCTGGTCCAGGTATCGATCAGCCGACTTGCCCAGCAAGTCCTGGAGAAGAATCTTTATCGTTTGGACCACGAGCAGTTGCTCCGATTACAAGACAAACTCGCCGACCTCCCGCCTCGCAAAACGGTTGCGCAATCCATTGTGACAGAGAAATATGTCGCCGATTGGCTGGTCAGCCGTGTCCGTGAAGACGGGGTCGAATCGCTCCGGGACCTCTTCGAAGACGACGCTTTGAGTCTGGAAGAATTCGAAAAACTAATCGAGCAAACAGGAGACAGCGTCGAAGAATTTGAGCGACTTGCAGACCAGATGCGCGGCTACTACGACCAGGTGCAACGCATTACCGCCCTCGATCACAACGAACTGAATCAAGCCGAAGAGATGTTGTGGGAGCAAATCGCACAGGACCACAACATCCTGGCGGAACTCCTACTACCCGCTGGCGGCGCGGCTCGCCGGTCAGAACTCCGACACGAGGCCCGCACCACCATGCTTCACGCCATGATCGCCTATCAACTCGACGGCCCCGCAGCATTTGCCCGCATCACGGACCCATACGATGGTCAGCCATTTGAAATAGATATCGCAAAGTCAGCCGTGACACTACGCTCTCGGATGCCTCACAAAGACGGGGACCCGATCTCAGTGACGTTCCCCGGTATCGAAATGAAACTCCCCAGCGGTCAACCCTGACCGGTCAACGTCGCCCCCGTCAGATGCAAGAACACATCCTCAATCGTCGGCCTCCCAACGGTAAGACTACGAATCTTCCCCGGGAACGCCGCCGCAACCTCCGCAACAACCCGCGCCCCATCCGGCTTCTCAAAACGCACACGCCCATCCACGACGGTGGGGGAGGCGCCCTCGCCCCAAGGCCCAAACCTCTCGGTGATCGCCGATGCCAATTGCTCCGCAACGTTCCCGTCTCGTTCCCCCTCGGGTTCAACCGTCACCACATCCCCACCGATGCGTGCTTTGAGGTTTCTGGGGGTATCCACCGCGACAAGTTTCCCCTCACAGATAATCGCCAACCGGTCGCAGCGGTCCGCCTCATCCATCAGGTGCGTCGTCAACGCGATCGTCATCCCGCGCTTCTCTCGCAACTCAAACAGTTTCTGCCAGAGGTCTCGCCGTGCCGCCGGGTCCAGCCCCGTCGCCGGCTCATCCATCAACAGCAGGCTCGGCTCATGCAGCAACGCCTTGGCAACCTCCAGCCGCCGTCGCATCCCACCACTAAACCGCTCGACATACTCGTCTTGCCGATCACTTAACCCAAAGTAACCCAGCCAATGATCGATCCGCCGGGATAATTCAAAGCTGCTCAGCCCGTAAAGCCTCCCCTGGTGACGCAGGTTCTCGACCGCGGTGAGTTTCCCATCAAGGCTCGGGCTCTGAAAAACCACCCCCAACCGCTTGCGCACCCGGTCCGGCTCCGTCAGAACATTACGCCCCATCACATCCGCCGAACCCGCTCTCCGCCCCTCGCCCACGCTCGGCGCAAGCAATGTCGACAGGATACGGAACAGCGTCGTCTTCCCTCCCCCATTAGGCCCCAATATCCCAAAGACCTCCCCCGCATTCACCTCAAAACTCACCCCGTCCAGCGCCAGCAACCTCGGCGCGGGCCGATCGTCACCACGCTTTTTACTCCGCCGTGATTGTTTCGGTGCCGGGTACTGATGCGACAGGCCCTCCACATGGATCGCCGCAGTGGCCTGATAAATATCTTCGGATGGGACGGTGTCGGTTAATGTTGACATAGTTCGTTTGTACTCAGATTCGGTCTACCAGCATCACCACCAGCACCACCGGCAAATAAACCAGCGATGCAAAAAATAACGCCCTCGCCCGCGCCCGGCTAGGCTCCGCAGCCAACGCCAATGAATACCCCAGCATCAATATCCCGCACGCAAACGCCGTCACAAAATACACCAGCCCGCTGATCCCAAACAGCGTCGGCGCCAGACCCAACGGCAGCAGCAGCAGCGAACCAATCAATATCTGCCGAAACGTATACGAACCACTGGGATCAATCACCGGTAGCATCGGGAAACCCGCCTTCGCAAAGTCATCACGGTACAACCAGTAAATCGCCAGCGTGTGCGGCAACTGCCACACAAACATGATCGCAAACAACAGGCAGGCCTCGACCCCGATCGTCCCCGTCGCCGCCGCGTACCCCAACACAGGCGGCAACGCCCCGGGCAACGCGCCCACCACCGTCGCCATATGTGTCGTCCGTTTCATCGGCGTATACACCACCGCATAACTAATCACCGTCAACGCCGACACACCCGCCGCCAGCCATGAAGTCATCACCCCAAGCAGCAAGACACCCACAGCCGTCAGCGCGAGCCCATACACCCAACCCGCCGATACACTCACCCGCCCCGTGGGCATCGGCCGATCCTCCGTCCGCTTCATCTTCGCATCGGTATCACGCTCATAAACCTGGTTCAGCACGCTTGCGCCCATGCATGACAGCGCCGCACCCACCAACGCCGACCACAGCGTCACCCAGTCCCAGCCCCCCACACGCCCGCCGAACATGAACCCCACCCACACCGTCACCACCACCATCAGCGTGATCCGTGGCTTGGAAAGCGTGATGTAATTACTCAACATCGACGGCACACGCCTCAACTCTCCCGGCTCGACCGCGAAAGAATCCAACGGCGCCACACCCGGTATAACCCCACCGGCGGGGCTGTCGCCCGGGACAGTTCCGGGGGAAGGCTTGGATGTGGTTGCCTGGTTCATCGGGTTCTCGTCTGCCTTTTTCATCGCCCCAACGCCGTCAACTTCCGCGCCCAGTGTACCCGGATCAACACCAGCGTGGCCACGCCCAGCAACGCCGCTCCCGACGCCTGATGGCTCGACGCCACATACGGGCTCTCCTTCGACCAGATCACGCTCATCCCCAACAGCACCTGCACCACAAACAAGATCGACCCAACACCCACCGGCACACGCAGCCCCGGCACCACTTTGTACAGCTTTATCAGCATGTGAATCGCACCAAACCCAATCACCGGCAGCACCACCATCCCCATCACCCGGTGCATATATTGATTATGCACCAGCCCAACACTCGGAGGCGTCGCCGCGATCCGGGGCGTCTTCTCCAACACGTCCGGTGTCCGCTCCCCATCCACCGCCTCCATCAGCAACGCCGGCTCTTCCACATACAGCTGCCACTCCCCGCCACCCAGCTCATAAAACTTCTCCGCGATCACCGCCTCATCCGTCGGCGGGAAGAACCCCCCATACACCGCCGGGGCATCCGGGATCGCCGAAGCAGAGTTCGTATGCCGAATCACCGCACCCAACGTCAGTTGCACAACCATGCACACCACAAACGCAATACACAACCCATACACCGCCCCCGAGATCACCTCGGAACTCGCACGCCCCTCAGTACCCGCCAGCGCCGCCTTCACCTGCCCCGGCCACTTACCAAGACAATTCGCCAGCACCACCACCAACATAAACAACAACTGCCCCTGCACCCCATGAATCACCGCCAACGGCACCGACTTCTCCGTCACCCGTAAACCACCCATCACCCCCTGATAGATGTATGCCGCCAGCACCACCCACGCCAGCACCGACACACCGCTACGCCAACCAAACCCCCGTACCGAGGCCACCACCGTCGCTATGCAAATCAACCCCGCCACCTGCCCGGTCAGCCGATGGTTATGTTCGAGCATCACCGCCAGGTCCGCCCAGATCCTTGCCGGCAAAAATACCCAGTTCCCAAAACTCCCCGGCCAATCCGGCACCGCCAGCCCCGCGTTATAACTCGTCACCAGCCCGCCGGTCCCGATCAACAAAAACGTCACCACCACTAGCCACACACCCAGCCGACGCGCCCACGGATGCGGATCATCCACTGGCAGCAGCGGGGCGGGGGAACCGGGGGAGCCGGGGGAATCAGAGGTTTCGACTTGGTCAGGGGACGTTTCCAGGGCGGTTCCAGGCATCCGACAAACTCCATTTCTAGCTGCTCAACCGCAGCGAGGCGGATTATAGAGCCCCCTTCGCGAATTTTCTTATTTGATACCCACCCGATAAACGATATACTAAGTACACAATGCCACACGCAGCCGCCATTATTATTGAGATTACGATTCAATCCTCACCACGGTAGGGCTGCCGCTTTCTGATCCTTTTAGACTAGACACAGGCCCTGCCCAACCGGCGGGGTTTTTTGTTACCCGCCTTAACACACCCCCCGGAACACCCCCGCAATCACCCGGACGCCCGAGACACCGACCATGAACACGCCAACAGCCACCAAACCACGCGTCGAAATCTACGACACCACCCTACGCGACGGCACGCAGGGCGAGGGGGTCAACCTCAGCCTCGTCGACAAACTCAAAATCACCCAGCTCCTAGACTCCGTCGGCTTCGACTACGTCGAGGGCGGCTACCCACTATCCAACCCCAAGGACGAGGCCTACTTCCAGGAAGTCCAAAAGCTCGACCTCAAGCACGCCAAGGTCTGCGCCTTCGGCATGACACGCCGAAAAGAAATCAACCCCGCCGACGACACCGGCATGAAAGCCCTCGTCGCCTCGGGCTCCCCGGTCATCACCATCGTCGGCAAGACATGGGACCTGCACGTCGATGAAGTCCTCCGTGTCAGCCGTGACGAAAACCTCGCCATGATCCGCGACTCCCTTGCCTTCTGTAAATCAGGCCCCGACTGCGAAGAAATCTTCTACGACGCCGAACACTTCTTCGACGGCTACCGCGCCAACAAAGAATACGCCCTGGCCACCCTCCGCGCCGCTGTCCAAGGCGGCGCTAGCCGACTCGTCCTATGCGACACCAACGGCGGCTCCATGCCCGGTTGGATCACCCAGGCAGTCACCGAGCTACAACAAGCACTCGGTCAGGACGTCAAACTCGCCATCCACACCCACAACGACGCCGGCCTCGCCGTCGCAAACTCACTCGCCGCTGTACAAGCCGGGGCCGTCCAGGTCCAAGGCACCATCAACGGCATCGGCGAACGCTGCGGCAACGTCGACCTCACCACCGTCATCGCCAACCTACGGCTCAAACTCGGCTACGACTGTCTCACCGCCGACAACCTCGACGGCCTCACCAAGCTGTCCCGCGCAGTCTACGAACGCGCCAACCTCAGCTTGTCCTCATGCCAGCCCTACGTCGGCACCTCCGCCTTCGCGCACAAGGGCGGCATGCACGTCCACGCCGTACAACGCATCGCACACTCCTACGAACACGTCGAGCCCTCCCTCGTCGGCAACGAACGCCGCATCCTCGTCTCCGAGCTCTCCGGCGCAAGCAACATCTCCGCCACCCTCGGCGAGAAGTTCTCTATACAGGACGACAAGAATCTCCAACGCAAAGTCCTTCAGCGCGTCCAGGAATTAGAACACCAGGGATACCACTTCGAAGCCGCCCAAGCCAGCTTCGAGTTGCTGCTCTACGACGCCATGGGCAAGCTCCCGGACTTCTGGGAACTCGACCACTACCGCTGCGTCATCCTCCGCCGAGGCCAGGAATCGCCCACCACCGAAGCCACCGTCAAGCTGCAAACCAACGGCCAAACCGAACACCGTGTCGCAGAAGGTGACGGCCCTGTCAACGCTTTGGACGGCGCACTACGCAAAGCCCTTAAAGACCACTACCCCCAGATCAACAACGTCCACCTCGCAGACTACAAGGTCCGCGTCGTCAACCCCACCGCCGAATCCGCAGCCAAGGTCCGTGTCATCGCCGAGTTCGCAGTCCGTGACAACGGCGAGGACGAGGTCACCCG
>JAJDCX010000078.1 GCA_029260615.1 Phycisphaeraceae bacterium
AGACCACTACCCCCAGATCAACAACGTCCACCTCGCAGACTACAAGGTCCGCGTCGTCAACCCCACCGCCGAATCCGCAGCCAAGGTCCGTGTCATCGCCGAGTTCGCAGTCCGTGACAACGGCGAGGACGAGGTCACCCGTTACATCACCACCATCGGCGTCAACGAAAACATCATCGACGCCAGTTGGCAAGCCATCGCCGACGCCTTCCGCTACCACCTGGTCGAAACCACCACGCCGATCAGCGTGTAATACACCCTGCGGTAGGGTTGATACGGATTCCGTTTAATCGATGGGCGACCGTTTCACACTCAGCCCCCGACTTTTCCGGGGGATTGGCATGGTGATGGGCGCAAGTCTTGATCGAAATCCATATGACTTGATAATTGTGCCGCCCCCGAACACGCTTGCGGTTTAGCGCCCCCACGAATCGCCGCGGCTTGTCACGCCACTCCACCAGCGCGCGGATTATGCGCAGCGAAACCGCGGAGATACCCGGCTTAATTTCTATTATTTACCCCGGCTACGCCGCAACCCAACACGAAGGACACGCGCACGGCTCGCACGCCGCCTCAATCAAACGCTCAACCTTCGCCGCTAACGCATCATCCAACCCAACAAACTCTACCCCGTAGACGTGCCGATGAAACCCCACGCATTCCCGATGCACCACACGCACCCGCAACCCCGCGTTGAGGTGCTCGCATTGCAGATCAACAGTAAATTCTTCACTGATCTCGACCAGCTTGGAACTCTTACGGAATATCTTCATCCCCCCAGACGACAGGTCGAACACCTCGCCAAACAGGCTGGTAGCGTGCTGATTGCGTAAACGCGGGCTGCGCCGCTTCTCCGACGGGCTAGACTTCTTTTGATCGGCCATAATCCCCGGATCGGCCCAGCCACCGCCCGGCTTGACCCATAACCCAAACCCAACGGTCAAACCGTCCGGCCTGTGCCGGTTACACCGGTCGTCGCCATCGGATCATGGCCACCAGGCCAAGCCCCAGCAGCCCCAGCGAGCCCGGCTCCGGGATGAGGGTCCAATCGTTCAGTGCCGTCAGCACGAGACCGCTGCTCGTGTCCAGGGAGAATTGTGCGCCAGGCTCGATCCCGAGGATCTCCACCTGGTCGAAGGATCCCAGCACACTGCCATCGATGAAAGTGAAGTTATCCAAGGCACTGGGCGCGAACCCCTGGAAATTAAGCCGAAGCGTGCCGCCGAGTGTCATCGAACCCGAAGTCTGGAGGATCTGATCGTGGTCGATGCCCGCGAGGAGGCCACCGACCTCGATGTCCAGGATTGAGTTGCTGCCGTTGGTAACTCCGCCCGCGACACTGAGGGTCCCAAAGGAGAGTCCCGGCGAGATCGTCCCGTTATTGGTGAAGGCGGTCCCCGCCACGACAGTCAGCGTCCCGTTGCCGGCGATAACCCCGCCCGACTGGTTCTCAGCCACACCGGCATTGACACCGCCATTCAGACCGAGCCCCCAGCCCGCGCCGATCGTTATGGTGCCCTGATTCACCCAGGAATTGAAATGTGTGAAAGACCCGTTACCGCCGGTCAGGTTGATCTGGCCGGTAGGGGTGCTGGTGAAGGAGTCCAGGCTGACCGCGACGAAGCTGCCGGCAGTCATGTCAATCAAGCCCGAGTTCGTGATTGTGGAAGTAAATCCGGGCAGGATGCCGTTGGGTAAGCCCGAGAGGGTGATGCTGCGGCCTTGGAGGGTGCCACTATTATTGAAAGTAAGGAAATCTCTGACATCGGCGGCACCCGCGTTGATATTGAACGTGCCGGCGTTCACGTGACCGGCACCGACCAGATCGCCCGGGGAGTTACGGACGCTAAGGGTCGTAAGAGCGTTGTGGTCGAGCGTACCCTGGTTCAGGATTTGTCCGGTGATCGTGTTGCCGGACTGACCGGGCCCCAAATGGACGGTCGTTTCGATCAGGCCACCGGGGAGGTTCGTCAGTGTGGTGCCGACGCCGACGGTAAAGTCTGAAAAAGCGCCGGAGTTGCCGAACGAACCCGAGGTTTCGAACCGGATCGTTCCCGAGTTCTGGACGCCCCCATTGACCAGGAGATTGGAGCCAGAGAAAAACCCACCACTGGGGTCAATAGTGACAATCCGTGTCACACCGATATTCTCCAGGGACCCCGTGATCTGGCTACCGCTTCTCACGTTAACCCACTGGACATTCAGGGCCCCCTGGTTCAGGACGTCGTCGGCGATGGTGCCGTTCAGATTCACGGTGTCCGCCGGGCCGATGACCGTCAATGCGGCAGCGCTCGATGAGAAGCCCAGCACCAGTGCAAGGACAGTCGATCTCGCCGCACGATTGTTGATCTGAGTTGTCATTCTCGCTCCTCCAACAGGTCGAACCGGGTACGTCGTTTAACACACGCCGTCGATCGGCTGTCACGGATCACAATGGTCGCACTTAGCAGACAGGCCTGTCATCGTGCCCCTGCTGAATCTCAGTCACGCCTATCCGGATCGGCGCATCGAAAAGAGCAGTTAGAAGCCGCTGAACAATATGACGCAACGTGGACATGGGCTTTCATCCCACCCAGACAGGAAGCAAACTAGGAATATAACGATTCCTGCCAATTGATAACTGATTTTACAGAAATCATCCCTGTGTTGTCCAGAGAATTAGGCCGCGAGTCGGCAGATTCATCACTTCTCACCGCTTTATGCCTGCGACCCTGACCGCAGCAGCAGCCCCAAGCCGCCTACGACAAGCAACGCCAGCGTACCAGGCTCCGGGATCACTGCACCCTCATCCGTGGGCGGCTGCGTCCCCGCGTTCCAGTTGCCAAGCACCCTGTTCAGATCTTCGATACCCACAAAATCATCACCGCTTGGATCAGCTAACGGGTCGCCCGGCGGGACGTTCTGGTTCCAATTACCCAACACCAGATTCAGGTCCGTAATCCCAACAAACCCATCGCCGTCAAGGTCGCCCACCAGCGGGACCACGAGCTGGATCAGGTTGTCGTTACCGCTGGAAGGGTGTTGCACATTCACATACGCCAGCCCCGGGTTGATCGGGTCGAAGTACAGGCCCGTCGGCTCGGCACCCTGCACACCCAGCGACGCCCACCGCGCAATCCGCTCGGCCACACCGTCGTTGTCCAAGTCTTCAGCACGCCAGATATCACCCGTACCCGAGTCTTCAAGGATGTAGATATTCCCAAAAGCATCGATCGCCAGGTTGTCCGAATTCTCAAAGACATCACCTGGGCTATCCACACTCAGCCCCGTAGCCGCGTCGATGGTTAAGTTGCTGACGAACTCTCGGACCGTCACCGTGCTGGTGCTAGTCAACTCGATCGAAAATACCTGGTCAGTGGTGGTTGTCGCCATGTACAGCGCCTCGTTGCCGTTGGCGAGCTTGCCAATCTCCAAGTCCTCAGGCCGAAAATAGTCCGTCGCGCCGACATCATTCGCCGCCGTCCGTCCCGGCCGCGTGTTCCCACCGGTAACGGTGAACGGGTCAGTGATCCCCGGCAGTACATTGCCCACCACATCGGTCAGCGGAACCCACGTCGCCGCCCCGATGTTCGCCCCGTCTCCCGCCGCGTCATCCTTAAGTACGAAGCTCTGCCCCTGGGTCAACGCCGAGACGCTGTTGGGATTGGTCGGGACGTACTTATAAAGAGCGCCCCCGTTGACCTCGTCTATGAAGTAGAAGTTCCCCGCCGAATCAAACTTCAGCCCCTCCTGCGACACATTGGGGATCGCGGTCCGTTCGACGAAATTGATCGTCGTCGTGGCCGGGTCCGCAAGCGGGTTGGTGACCTCAAACAACCGCCCCTGCGCCGCCCATTCTTCCCCGGTGATTACCGTCCCCCAGGGCGTCCATGTAGATCCGTCCAGCGCGCCCCACGAGGCATTAAAACCCAGGTTCACCGACTGCCCGGTCGTGCGGTCGTACCGCGACACACCAGCGTTGGTGCCCGTCTCATGCGCAACAAAAAGATACCGCCCCGCATCCGGCCCCGTCTCGTTGGTCGTAATCATGTCCCAGTTACCCAGCTTGGTCGGGCTTAAATAGTCCGGGCCATTACGCGAGACCAGCGAGGTCTGCGAGGTAATTCCGTCGGACAAGAGGAACGGGCTGTTCAACTCCTGCGCACTGTTAAACGGCGCATCGGCGGCCGAACTCGGTAGGGGGGTAAAGTCGATCGCCGTGCCCCCGTAGGCTGGGCTTGCCGACAGGACCGCTAAGAGACACACCACCAACAGGGCTCGCAGAACCAGATGGCGTATCTCAACCTCACGAGGGCAGGTAGCGCAGACCGTAACCGGATGATGCATCACAGGATTCTCCTCTTCAGTAGCTCTAGGCAAACGCCACCCTGCAACAGGCTACGGGCAGTCCCTATTAGAATAGACCATCACAGGCCAAATAAAAAGCAAAATCTGGATTTGCAGCCTCTGGACCAGTCAAAGTGACAAGATAGGGGGGGTAGGGTACCGCTGGGACTGGGCAGGTTCCCGTGAGAAATGTCTGCCGACTCGGCCTGTGGCTAATCCTCTATCACCACGCTGTCGTCAACCATCCCGTCCATTTTCTCTTCAAGTGAGTTGAGATAATCAAGCCGCAACTGCCTGGAGCGCACGATCAGATCGTGACGCTTGATCTCAAAGTGGGATCGGGCCGCCAGAACCGCCACCACAGACGTCACCAGGCAGTACGTCAGCAGCCCCAGAACTATCAAGATCAAGATGGGCGGTATCGTGCTCACTCCGTGCGTATCGGGCCACCCGGTTAGGCGTCTTGACCCCCTTCAGCCCCACCTCCCGTTATCGGGCTGATCGCGTCCGCATAACCCGCAAACCCCCCATATCAACACACCCCCACCGTGCCTTGATCCCCTCTAGCCGCTACACTTTCACTATGAACGGGGCCATTAAAAAACTGACCGTCTGCCTCTTACTCTTCGCCGCCAGCCCAGCGATCTCACAGGTCGATAACGTCCTCCTTGAACTCCCAAGAGAACACCTGGGGCTCGCAGGTCAGTCACGCCTCGGCGCATGGACACCCATACGCATCACACTCGAAAACCGTTCCTCCGAGCCCCGACAGGTCCTCTGCCGCTGGCTGCTCAACGACGCCGACGGCGACCGCGTCATGGCGCAACGCCGCGTCACACTCGACGCACTAGCCACACACGACGCCTGGCTCTACGGCCCGCTCCCCGTCAAAGCACGCCACAACAAACCCTGGGTCATACAGATCCTCAACGAGGACGCCACCACCGAACTGGTACGCACCGAATCACGTCCCACAAACATTCACCCACCCACACAACGCTTGATCGGCATCGCAGGCGGGCAGGGCATGGGCCTCAACGCTTACACCTCACATGCCACAACCCACGAGCCGCTCTCACTCGTCACCGGCCTGTCCCTCACCACACTCCCCGACCGCTGGTACGGCCTATCCCCTATCGACACACTCATCTGGTCACGCGACGGCGGACAACCCGATGACCCACTGGTCTCTAGCAACACACAACAAGCACTACGCCAATGGGTCCGACGCGGCGGACACCTCGTCATCGTCCTCCCAGCCTTCGGCCAAACCTGGACCGGCTCCGGCATGGCCGACCTCCTACCCGTCAACGCCGACCAGATGCTACGCATCGAAGGCAGGCCCCCAAGCTGGCTGGGCGCAGTACGCAGCACAGAAGCCGTCACCGTCGAGATGACCACCTTCACCACCACCCCAGGCGACGGCGTAGACATCATCAAAAAACACGACGGCCGACCCATCATCATCGCCAAACGCTTCGGCGCAGGACGGGTCACGCTCATCGGCATCGACCTCGCTGACCGACGCTTCAAGCAGATGGGACTGCCCAACGGCAGATACCCACTCTGGAACGACATCTTCATGTGGCAGGCCCCCGTCTACGATCAGGCACGCATCGACGCCGAGATCGACGCCTCAAAAATGTCCAGGCCCACCAACCGAACCCCCATCCCCCTCGGGCGCTTCATCCCCTCGCGGGTCTCCATGCGCGGCACCGCCGCCTTCGCGCTACTAGCCGCCATACTCCTGTTCGGGCTCTACTGGCTCACCGCCGGCCCCCTCAGTTTCATCGCACTCAAAAAAACAAAAGCTGTCCGCCATAGCTGGCTCACCTTCGTCGCGGTCGTCTTGCTCTTCTCCGCCATCAGTTGGGCAGGCGCCTGGCTCACCGCCCCAAGCAACGCCGCCATCTCACACTTCACCATACTCGACGCCCAAGCCGATTCGCCCACCGTCCACGCACACAGTTGGCTCTCCATCTACATCCCCTCCTTCACCAACCAACTTGTCGAGATCGACCCCGACCACCCCGCCGCACGCAACATACTCGCCAGCCCCGGACTTGTTTCAGGCAGCGACGACGCCGGCTTCGTGGACCCCCAGACCTACACCCTCGACGCCGGCGCACCACGCGCCGCAGACATCCCGTTCCGTTCCACCGCAAAGCAGTTGGAAATCGACTTCCTAGGCAGAATCGACAAAACACAAACAGGCCTCGCCAAACCCTTGATCCTCCCCCAAGGCACGCTCGAACTTAAAAACTTCGCACCCACCGGCAAGCTCTCCCACGGCCTACCCGGCCCCCTGCGCGACGTCCGCCTCATCTTCTGCCCCGGCGAAAATAAAACGCCCCGTATATCCCAACTCGCAGACCCCTGGGAGCCCAACCAGATCCTGGACCTCGCACGAATCACCAACTACCAGCCCCTGGTCCTGCGCCCAAAGGACGGCTCATACACCACACGCAACTGGATCGCAGAAGGCTTCCTCGGCCAACTCATGAGCAAAAAGCCCGGCCAAAACCTCATCGACGCCACCGGCACCGACGTCCCCGCCTCCTCCAGCGAAACCATCAAGTACATCCAACTCCTCTGCTTCTACGACACGCTCCCACCACCCGACTTCCGCGACACCAGCTTCCCCTACGCCATCACCTATCAACGAGCCCTGGGCAGACAACTCGACATCACACCCTTACTCGCCGGCCAAAGACTCATCATCATCGGCCACCTCCAGGACGCACAACTTCCCATCCCCATGACCGTCGGCAAACAAGAAATCCCCTCCACCGGCTGGACCGTCGTCCGCTGGGTTTATGACTTCAAGTAAACACAACCTCACGACGAAACACCCTCCTGATACACCCCATCACACAACCCAATCGCCCACGCCGCTTGCGGCTTAGCGTCCCTCCACTCTTCACCTCATCACTCAGCAATCAAACCGCCCCTCTCATCTCTTATTTCCGGCTTTCCAAATTTCCTGCTTTCCCAATTTTCAATTCCCCCCATCCCCTACAATACCCCCATGCCCATGATCCAGACCATCAACCTCACCAAACGCTACGGCGACCTCATGGCGCTCTCCAATCTCAACCTCGAGATCGAGCAGGGCGATTGCTTCGGGTTCATCGGCCCAAACGGCGCAGGCAAAACCACCACCATCAAAGTCCTCGCCACACTACTCAAGCCCACCTGGGGCGAAGCGCGCATCGACGGCCTATCCGTCGGCCCCGTCAACGCACGGCAGGTACGCTCCGTCATCGGCTACGTCCCCGACTACTTCGGCTCATACGACGACATGGTCGTCCAGGAATACCTCGAATTCTTCGCCGCCAGCTACAACATCCACGGCGACAACCGCAAACAAGTCATCGGCGACGTCCTGGACCTCACCGACATGGCCTACAAAATAGACGCCGAGGTCAACTCGCTCTCACGCGGCATGCAGCAACGCCTCTCCGTCGCCCGCGTCCTCCTGCACGACCCCAAGGTCCTACTCCTGGACGAGCCCGCCTCCGGCCTGGACCCACGCGCACGCATCGAGATGCGCGAACTCCTAAAAGAGCTCCACAGCATGGGCAAGACCATCCTCATCAGCTCGCACATCCTCCTGGAACTCGCCGACCTCTGTAACCGCGTCGGCATCATCGAGCAGGGCGAACTCAAATACAACGGCACCATGCAAGACATCCTCGACCGCGCACGCTCCGGGGGCGGTGCCGTCCTCCACGTCGCCGTCGCACAACGCACCGAACAAGCCGCACAACTCATACGACAACTAGATGGCGTCACCACCGTCGAAATCACCAACAGCCACATCCGCGTAGCACTCGACACCGTATCCGGAGATATTGGGGATACCGGGGGTGCCGACCACACCAACACCGCACGCATCGCCCACACACTCATCACCCAAGGCTTCGCACTCACCCGCCTCGAAGAAGAAAAAGTCAACCTCGAAACCGCATTCATGAGACTCACCAAGGGGCTGGTGCGGTGATGATGAAGTATAAAGTATTGTGGTGTCTGGGCCTTGCAGGCGAGGAATGTATCTTATGTATAACTGACGATGGGCCCGGCGTTTGGTCGGGCGGAGGTCATATGGGAAATGTTGACTAAGGCAGATTCACCCACGCATGTGTGTCATTTAACCCGGTGCGGGTAGAAGTTTCTATGGCGTTTCAATAGGAAACGTGCTAGAGTCACCCCCAGCCAAGTACTTCATTTCTGGAATGACAACTCGATGAGCGATGCCCAGCCTCACCAAGATTCTAACAGACACGGGCCTGCGTAGGCTCGACGGCGAAGAGAGTTTTTAACATTTCAACGAGGGAGGGAAGAAAGATGAATCAGATTAGCAAGTGTGCTCTGTCATGTGTCGCGTTGGCCATGGTGGCCACAACCCCCGCGATGTCGGATCCCATACCGGGTACTCCGAAGGTTCTGCCCCCGGTCGGCGTCTTCTGTATTCAGCCTACGCTGGTAGAAGACATCGGTAGTGGCGACACACGAATAGTCTTCGAAATGGTCAACTGGACCCATGACGTGGCCGACGGCCTCACACTTGACACACAGCGTAACTTGGGTCAGACCTCTGCGGGAATTACGGTGGCCGGTGCCGGATTCACACCCGAAAATGACTGGGATTCTGTCCTCCCACTCGGAGATACAGTGATATACTCACAAGGTTCTGGCACTTCAATCGCCAACATCGATCTTGTGGGGCCTCCTTTTTTAAATCCCTTTAATCCTGCTCTTCCCGATACCGGGCCCAACACACGTCGGGGTTTCGAAGTGATTGTGAACGGTTGGGGGGCCAGTGAGCGCCTGGTATTTAACTGGGCTTTAAATCTGCCGAATCTTGGAGCGGACCCTGATTCGTTTGACGCTGGCGTGTGGCAACTGGATCGCAGCAGCGCTGCGTATTCAGCCGGCAACCTGGTTAATCTGACGACCTGGGAACAACCGTTTCGCAATCTGACCAACGGGTTCGGCCCAATCGATTTCGCCAACAACCCGCTCGATCCGGCCCTGACGGATCTGAATGCAACAACATTCAACATCCCCGAGCCGGGCAGCGTGCTGTTACTTGCTATCGGTCTTCCGCTTATCGCATCGCGACGCCGCACCGCCAGTGCCTGACACAAGCACCTGCAAGTCGTACTGGTATTTAAAAAACAGCCTGTTCGCCCCAAGGGGCGTGCAGGCTGTTTTCATTGAAGGAAATACAACTATTTTATTCAGGTTAATATGGCCTGTGCCCTCAAACCATCGTATTCTTTCTAACTCATTACTAGATGTATATACGACCGTTTACGAAACAGCATCGCCGCCTCACTCCCCGGGGCCGGATCGTGTTGCATAACCCGTGTCTTAAACTATGTTGCGTAAATTCTCATGATGAGATGCTAACTGCCCCCCTGACGGTTTTCTGGTCCAGCGTGTATGACATAAACGCCGTTATGCCATACACGGGCACCTTCGGGCGGGGCATGAAGGTCGTTGCTGTAGGGGGTGTACCCGCAACGGCTTGTATCTAACAACTTTTCACCGCAATCCTCAACATAATCAATCACACGCACCGTAATTACACGGCCGCTGGGCTATACTCCAAGCCTCCTCAGCTACCGGAGTACAAGCGTGCCTGACAAAGAATCACGACGCGACTTCCTCAAACTCGCCGGGTCCCTCTCCGCCGGGTTGATGCTGGGTGCGGCGGGGGGGTGCACGACGGATGCAAAGACCCCTAGCAAAGCCCCCAAGCCAACCGGCACAAGCGCCGCCGCGCTGACCGTTGAACCATTAGACACCGTCCGCATCGCCATGCTCGGCGTTGGCGACCGTGGTTCACAGCACCTCGACAAGCTCATCCAATTCAAACACGTCCAGATCATCGCCATCGCCGACCCTTACGAAGCCGCCGTCAACAAGGCAAAAAAATTCTGCACCGACGCAGGCCGCGCCGCACCGACCCTCTACACCAACGGCGACCACGACTACAAAAAACTTCTCCAGCGTGACGACATCGACGCCGTCTTCATCTCCACCCCATGGCGCTGGCACTGTCCACAGGGTGTCGAAACCATGCTCGCCGGCAAGCACGCCTTCATCGAAGTCCCCATGGCCCTCACCGTCGACGAGCTCTGGCAACTCGTCGATACCTGCGAGAAAACGCAACGCCACTGCATGATGCTGGAGAACGTCAACTTCGGCCGAGACGAATTACTCGCGCTCAACCTCTGCCGACGCGGCGTTCTAGGCGACCTCACCCACGCCGAAGCCGGCTACATCCACGACCTCCGCTACCAGATGCACGACTTCGACCACGGCACCGGCTCCTGGCGCACCGACTACCACACAAAAGAAAACGGCAACCTCTACCCGACCCACGGCCTGGGCCCCGTCGCCCAATACATGAACATCGACCGCACCGACGACCGCTTCCATTCGATCGTCTCCATGAGTAGCCCCGCGCTGGGCCGACAAAAATTCGCCAAAGAAAACTTCCCCCCAGACCACCCAAGGAACCAGGCTAAATACATCAGCGGCGACATGAGCACCAGCATCATCAAGACCCACCTGGGCCGAACTGTCATGATCCAATGGGACACCGCCACACCGCGTCCCTACTCCCGGCACAACCTCATCCAGGGCACCAACGGCGTCTTCGCCGGCTTCCCCACCCGGCTCGCTTTACAAGGCCGCGGCAGCTACCACCAGTGGACCCAGGGCGACGCCATTCAGGAAGTCTACGACGAGTTCGAGCACCCCCTGTGGAAACGCATCGGCGAAGAGGCCACCCGCGCCGGCGGTCACGGCGGCATGGACTACGCCATGACCTTCCGCATCATCGAATGCCTGCGTAAAGGTTTGCCCATGGACCAAAACGTCTACGAAGGCGCAACCTGGTCCGCCGTCCGCCCTCTAAGCGCCTGGTCCGTCGCCCACGGCGGCCAACCCACCCAATTCCCCGACTTCACCCGAGACCAATGGCAATCAACCTCACCTCTGACGGTCATCTCGTAAACCACCCATAGTCCTCATGCCAATATAAAAAGCCCCGGCGTTAACCGGGGCTTTATTCAAGACAAAGCGGGAGGGGTGCTTTGTCAGTTCTTACAGGTCAAGCTGTTCGCCGTCTTGGTTGCGCTTATGCTTGGGGAGTTCACCGTCTTGATCGCCATGCCGACCGTGCCGTTTGTCGCGATCACCACGTTCGCCCTTGTGCTCTTCACGGTACTTGCGCATCTTCTCGATGTTCTCATCTAGCCGAACCTTCTGGTCGTTGTTGAGCATCTCACGGACCTCGGCCATCTTCTCTTCGCGGGTCTGGTCAGACTGCATCGTCTCACGCAGCGATGCCTTCTGCTCGTCGGTCAGGTCAAGGTTCCCGAACACCCTTGCCCCGCGAGACCCACGCTTAGGCCGCCCGTCCATACCCGCACCCGGGCCATCTTCACCCGGGCCAAACCCGTGCCGACCCTTGGGCGGACCATCACCTCGGCCTTCTTTCCACTTATCCATACGCTCACGCAACTTGGTGACACGCTCATCAAACGTCGCCTGCTGCTCTTCGTTCAAGATCGCCCGGACACTGTCATGCGCCGCGTCGGGCTTGGGTGCCGACTCCATCAACGCCTTGATCTCCTCATGCACCGCCTTGGCGGCATCCTTATCATCACCCTGGCGCGCTTCGCGCATCTTCTCTCGCAGAGCCTGGAACTCATCCCGATTCGCCTCGTGCCAGGCCTTACGCTCGTCGCCAAACGACTTCATCGTCTCGCGGACCTGTGCCTTCTGGTCATCGCTCAGATCCATGTCGGCAAACAGCTTGCGGTGGATATTCTCACGCATCCGCTTACCGCGCTCGCCTCGTTCACCACGCTCACCGCGTTCACCATGCTCTGCACGGTCCCCGCCCTCGCCGTGATGCCGCTTACCTTCCGCGTCACCCTGCCGATGCTTCGGCCGATCGCCGTCCCCCGACCCCTGGCCGTCCCCTTGAGCCATCGCCATCCCGCCGGTCAATGCCAGTACCGAAGCCAGAATCAGCGTCCTACCGGTTGTGTTCTTATATCCAAACATGATCTAGTTCCTTTCTGTGTCTGATGTCTATCGTCATGTGCCCCCGTTGGGCTTACAAGCAGAACGCCCCACACCGCCGGCTATTGCATGCGATGCCACCCCCCGTCAACCCCCCAGCGATCCACTTAAACCGCCCCGTTGGTCCATCGACCAAAATCCCTCTATCATTCGCCAGACCGGGGCATCAACACATTATCGGCCAATCCCCAGAGCATCACCATGACACAGAATCAACCCCCTCAAAACGCACAACCACCCCAGCCCGCACCACTGCCCGGCGTCGACCGCATCATCGCCGTTGGGGCCGGCAAGGGAGGCGTCGGCAAGTCCACAGTCGCGGTCAACCTCGCCGTAGGCCTCGCTCGCGCCGGCGCAAAAGTCGGCCTCCTCGACGGCGATATCTACGGCCCATCATTCCCCACCATGCTCGGACTACACGGCCAACCACCCAAAGCACGCGGCAACGTCCTGCTCCCATTCGAGACACACGGCCTAAAAGCCATGACACTCGGCGCTCTCGTTGAAGAGGAAAAACCCCTCATCTGGCGCGGACCCATGGCCCACGGCGCATTCCGACAGATCGCCATGCAAACCGAGTGGGGCGAATTGGATTACCTCATCATCGACCTACCCCCAGGCACAGGCGACGTCCCCCTGACCATGAGCCAACTGCTCCCCCTCACCGGCGCAGTGGTCGTCTGTACCCCACAAAAAGTAGCCCAAGACGACGCCCGCCGCGCTGTCCGCATGTTCCAGACCCTCGGCATCGAAGTCCTCGGCGTCGTCGAAAATATGAGCTACTTCATCGGCGACGACGGCAAGGAATACGACATCTTCGGCAAGGGCGGCGCACAAATCATGGCCTCCCAGATGGACATCCCCTTCCTGGGAACACTCCCCATCAACACCGCCCTACGCCACAACTGCGACGCCGGCGACCCCACCGCAAACTTCACCACCCAAGGCCAACTCGCCGATGAATTCAACGCTCTAACCCAATCATTCACCACCCGCGTAGACGACTTCCTCGCCGCAGGCGGCGCACAGCAGCCAACGATCAGTGTGACGTGACAACAACGGGGCTATCACGATGCCAAAGCCACTTCCTTCAGAACTGGAATACCTCAAGCCCACCATCGAGTATTTCTCTGGGTTGTCACAAGATGAAATTGAAGAGGGCGTCCTGGATACAACTTTACTTGAACAGGCTTTTCTCGCAAGGGCCGATGGTTTATCCGCGACCGATGGCCAACGCCTTCTCGATGAGGATATGGCGGCTCTAAAAGCATGGTTAGGCGAATCAGGGGCAGATGATTCACCCGAAGCGTTTTATATTCGTGAGTGGGCCGCTGAGGTGGGAAGTGATCTGGTCGAGATAATCCGTGCCCCTCCCTGCACCGATTCCCCTTTCGAAAACGTACATTATGAGCCGCCTATGGGCTATACGATTGACGAAATGGGCTGGTTGTGTCTCACTGATTCAGAAATCTTCAGCGGTTGTATCTGGAAGTCTAGCTGGTTTGATTCTTGTACCACACGATTACAGTTCGGTGGCAAACCCCCCAAAGACTACAAGGGCAAACAAAGCAAATCGAAAGTATCATTCGGCCCCGTCACGGGTCATAAGATGACCTTTATCGATGGCGATCCCGTGCCATGGACTCGCATTGAATATGTCTTAAAAGTCCCGGGTGGACACGTTAAAATTTCAATGCAGTACGAAGATTCTAACTTCGACGAGCTACCACTGGAGCAGAGCTTTCATACACTGCGCATAGTTAAGTAAGAGATCACTGCCTCCGCAGGCGGCGCACAGCAGCCAACCATCAGTGTGACGTAGCCGCCTTAACCTGACACCCCGTGGTACACCCCACCCGGTTCCAAGGCATCTTTGCCAACACCATCCCCATCCCACACCAATCCGTCAGACCCGCGAAGATCAGCCCGCACCCCACAAACCCCGGCACCACCAAAAACCACGGACTCGCTACCACCGCCAACAACGTCCCAAGCGCAACCAACGCCCCAGCACCAATCCGCACCTGACGCTCAAGCGACAAGGTTTGCTTGCCACGTTTCACCACCAACCCCGCACGCTCACACGCCGGCGTCCCGCCTTCCACACTCACCGCAACCACGCCCGCCTCGCAAAGCTTCTCACAGGCCTGCCTCGAACGCGCACCGCTCTGACACACCACATAAACAGGCGTCTCGCTCGAGCCCCTGCGCTGCTCGGCCAAAGCCCCAGTATTCAGCCCATCTAAAGGGACGTTCATCGCCGCCTCAACGTGCACACTCTCATACTCCGCAGGTGTCCGCACATCGATCAAGTCAATCTGTGTATCCAGAACCAGCAACTCGCTCAGTTCCTCGGGTGTAATAGTCTGCAGTGTCACGTTCAAACCCCTCCCAGTGAAAGTTCTCGGCCGGCCAAGGCGTGCATCCGCATGAACACACCGCCCGTTAGATTGTAAACATCCTTAAACCCATTCTGCATCAACACACGACACGCCACATACGAACGCAGCCCGCTCGCACACGTCACCACCGTCGGCTTGCTCGCATCCAACTCATCCAAACGCCCCCGCAAATCATCCACCGGGATATGCACCGCTCCCTGAACCTCCGGGAACGGCATCTTCGCAACCTCACCAGCCGAACGAACATCCAACACCTGCATCCCAGACAAATCAGCGCCGCAGTCCAGCACCTTGATATGCCCATCGATCTCGTTGCACGCAGCGAACGCCGCCATATGCACCGGATCCTTCGCCGCGCCATACGGTGGGGCGTAAGCCAAATCCAGCCCGGTCAATTCACGCACCCCCGCACCAAACCGCATCGCCGTCGCGATCACATCCATCCGCTTATCAATCCCATCCGCCCCCACCGCCTGCGCCCCCAGCACCTTCCCCGTCCCCGGCTCATAGATGAGTTTCAAGACCATCTGCTCCGCACCCGGGTAATACCCCACGTGCTGGTTCGCCAGGATCGTCACACTCTTCGCATCACGCGCCAAACGCTCCGCCTGCTTCCGTGACATCCCCGTCATCCCCGCCGCCAACCCAAACACCCGCGCGATCGCCGTCCCATACACCGCCGTCCCCGCGTCCGCCTCCCCCGTCGCCGCATGCTCTCCAGCCGTCCGCCCCGACCGATTCGCAGGCCCAGCCAAAGGCACACGCATCATCGCCCCCGTCGGACCATACGCATACTCCGCCACATCACCCACCGCATAAATATCCCCGTCATCCGTCTGACCAAACTCATTGGTCTTGACCCCGCCCGTATCCCCCAGCGACAGCCCCGCATCCACCGCCAGCTCCACGTTCGGCCGAACCCCCACACCCATAATCACCAAATCCGTCCCCAGCACCGTCCCACTATTCAATACCACCGAGTCCGCCAGCCCGTCCACCGTCCGGATCTCCTTGATCCCATCACCCAGATGCAGATCGACCCCCTTCGCCTCCAACTCCGCCTCCAACAGATGCGCCATCTCAACATCCAACGGCGGCAACACCTGATCCACCAACTCCACCAGCCGCGTCTCGATCCCAAGCCCGTGCAACTGCTCGATCATCTCCAACCCAATATATCCCGCACCAATCACCACCGCACGCGCTGGCTTGGTCACATCCAGATAACTCTTAACACGATCCACATCCTCCACATTCCGCAGCGTAAACACATTCGCCGCTTCCACCCCACCAATCGGCGGAACCATCGGCGATGCACCCGGCGCAAGAATCAACTTGTCATAACCCAACTCATAAGTCTCCCCTTCACGATGATCCAACACCGTGACCACTTTCCGGGGGCGGTCGATCCCCGTCACCTCCTGCCGGGTGCGCACATCAATATTAAACCGCCTCTCAAAAAGCTCCGGCTTCGCCACCAACAGCTTCTCACGATCCTTAATCTCACCCCCCAAATAATAAGGCAACCCACAGTTCGCAAACGAAACATGCCGGTCCTTCTCCAGCATAATAATCTGCGCACCCTCATTCATACGCCGGGCCCGCGTCGCCGCCGATGCTCCACCCGCAACCCCGCCCACGATAACAATCCGTAATGGTTGCTCGCCCATGTCAAACCTCCAATATGTTCAGCTTCCCTGACCGTGCTTGCGGATACAGTCGATCACGTTCTCTGCACTAGGGTTCTCGACCCTGTAATAAGCCGTCCGCCCATCCCGCTCGACCCCCAGGATCCCGTGCGCCCGCATGTGGTTGAGGTGCTGACTCACCGCACTGGGTGCCAACTCAAGCTCTTCCGCCAGTTCCCCCACACTCAGTTGCCGCCCCATCAAAAGCTCCACGATCTTCAACCGGTGCGGGTGCGCCAACACACGCAGCACCTGCGCACAGGCTTCCAGGTTGTCCATCTCCAACGGAACCGGGGGCGGGGGGGCTTTTAATCGACTCATATAGTCAATATATCATACTATTATGATATGTCAAGGCCCAAGCAACGAAACCCCCACATATGATTCCTATTCACGCTAACGCAAATGCCGCTCGCGGCTTAGCGGCCCTGACTTGATACCTTCTCAGCCCCCACAACCCCCTCCCCACACTCCGGACAAGTTTCCGACCCCACGCTCCCCCGCAGGTCGTAGTTGCAGGCGGGGCATAAGCCCTCAGGTCGCTTCACAAAACATCTGCGGAGAGTGGCAATTGAGGGCCAGATGAACAGACCAAGAATCATTGGAACCAGAGATACAGTGATGCTACCGCCAACGCCATAACGCCTGTATTTGAAGTGCCACCAATACGAAGACCACCAATCCGGCAAAGGCACAAAGATATTTGGATTTGCGCCAAACCAATCAGTTGTAATATATGTGGGATATTGTTTCTCGAATATGATCTCGGCTCTGCCAACGTCAATAACCAGAGTGATTTGCTTACCCGATGGGAGAGGGATTACCCCGTAGATCTCATATGGGAATGACAGCACACCAACTATTATCAGCGTGATAGCTAGTGTTGTTGCTATCAGCATCCCCCGAAACATCCACTGTCTTTTCCTTACCGCTTTCATATCACCTCCCCGCACTCACTGCACTCGAGCTTGCTCAGCCCCTTGAGAATGTACCCGCATTTACGGCAGCGGCAGATACCCTCGTGTGCAGGTTGAAGTGTAAAGTGATAGACAGACACGGCAACTGCACTGCCGAGCAAGGCAGATGGAACTAAGAAGGAAAAGAATGTGAGAAACGCGCCTGCCCAATGGGGGATGTTGATGCCGTGGTTAAAACAATATAGTTGGATTCGAACAGCAACGTGCGGCGACCAGTTAAGAACGTAAGTATCCACATAGGCCGCAAGCAAAATCGCGATCGTGCCGCAGACGACAGCGATGGTCCACCTCGCCACGACCCGCATAGCTATTCGCATGATATGCCACTCACTCACGTACAGCCGCCCCCACACGAATCCCAACCACCGCCAACCTCACAGGGCCCACCCCCAATCTCACCCCCATCATGCCCCTCCCACCCCACACCGTCAACACCCAAATCCACCCCACGCCCCGAACCCACGCTTGCGGTTCAGCTTCCCCCTCCTTACATCATCAATCATAGATCAGCAATCACACATCACCCCCATGCACCCCCCGAATAAACCCCTATAATGCCCCCGCCGGCCGCGTGCCCGAGTGGACCAAGGGGGCGGATTGCAAATCCGCTAGCGTAAGCTGACGTGGGTTCGAATCCCACCG
>JAJDCX010000079.1 GCA_029260615.1 Phycisphaeraceae bacterium
ACCACACTCGGCGCAAGCACCATCGGGAACCGAAGCGTCTCGATCGTTGTCGGCGCCGCCGTAAAGATCTGCATCGCACCGGGGAGCCCCATCTGAATGATGATCCCCGCCGGCAGGACGATGATTCCAGCACCGATCAGGTTCCACAATCTAAATCGCTTAGCACTCATCGTCCCGCGACGACAACTTAACGCAACGAACACCGCAGACACCCCGAAGATAAGGTCCGGCACCCCAACAAATAACTCAAAATAAACCGGGAATTCCCCGCTGAAAGTCTTCAAGAGCGTCCCGATCGCAGCAATACGCAACACCTGCAACCACGCCCATGATTCACGCGGGACAGCATCCAGCATCTTGGGCAGCCCGCTGCGAAGCCCCGGAACAATAAGCCATGCCGTCGTCACAACCACAACCGGCGCCATCGGAAGCCACAGGCCGGGATACGTCTTAAGAAAACCCTCCCTCAAGTAAAACCCAGCCTGGCCCAGAGCCCAACTCACCCCGAACCACCCGATCAAAGAAAACACACCCACCAACAGGCCGATAGTTTCAGGCACAGTGATGAGCTTGTCTCGCCGAGCGAAAAACGTGTAGCGTGCTAGGAAAGCAACTTGCAATGCAAACAACAGCGGGATCAGTGACCAAGGCATGACTTATTCCTTTTCAGCAGAAGTTTTGTTTCGGGGTTATTCAACGCAAACCCACCCAACTTTGCGGACCGCGTGTTCGAGCATCGAGTCCCAGGCAATCGGCTATCCGTCAAGCGGCAGGAGGGCAAGATGCCAGGAACCGTACAACAACCACGGCAACACCCCCCACGCCCCCCGGCTCCTGATACCTCGTGCTCCAACCGATCTAAGCCGCACCAACAGTAGCACCCGGTTCCTGCGCCGATGCGCCCCCGAACTCCGCCGCATGAACACGGACGAACGCTTCCAACGACTGCGGAGCCCGGCCCGTGATCCACTCCACCGTGTCAGTCACCGCATTGAATACCCCGTCACGGTGGTCCTGCGCCACCGCCATCAGGTGGTTCACCAGGAACTCGGGCAAACCCACACGCTCAGATAGCATCTGTCCCCACACATCAATAGGCAGATCGACGTGCTCCACCGGCCGACCAAGCTCCTTGCTTAATACCCCCGCCATCTCCGCAACCGTCATGTTGACCGGCCCAGTCAGCACATACCGCCGACCGACATGCGCCGCCGGATCCGTTAGCAGCCCCGCCACCACCCGCGCAATATCCTCCGCCGCAACCGGCGCGTGACACCCATCACCATAAGGCAGATACAGCCGGCCCTCCGACCCGATCGTCTGCGCACCTAAAATCATCAGCATCTCAGCGAAAAATGTCGGCCGGATGTGAATCGCACCGACACCAGCCCAGTCAAAGACCTTCTCGGATAACCAGTGATGCCGCGTCAGTTCGCTCCTCGCGCCCTCTCGCGCAGGCAACTGTGACATGTTCACCACCGCCTCAACCCCCGCTTCCCGCGCCGCACCGGCTATGATCGCCGTCGCCTCCACCAGCCGATCTCCCTGCGGCGGGTAACAAAAGTACAGCCGCTTCACACCACTCACCGCCGCACGGATCGTTTCATGATCCAGAAAATCACCCACCACAACCGACGCGCCCTGCGACGCCAACGCCACCGATCGCTCGTCGTGTTGCCGGACCATCGCCCGGACCGGATAACCCAGATCAATCAGATGCTCCACCACATAACCGCCGGTCTTCCCAGCCGCTCCCGTCACTAGAATCTCGTCCTTAAACATCGTAAGTCTCCTTCTTAGGACAAGTGTTGTATATACAACACTTGGGTCAAAAATAGTCAGCCGCGCCCGAGACGCTCCCAGACGCTGTTGGCGACACCACTGATCGATCTCGCCCCGGATTTTCCTAATAGCGCTTCGGCCTGTGCCTGCGCCGTTTCCCAAAGAGGTAAGGACTTGTCGAACAGCCGTCGGCCCTTGGCGCTAAGACTGACACATTGAGTCCGGTCCGTCTCGCCAGGCGACACCGTCACCCAGCCGTTGCTGTGCATCCGATCGATGTTCCGGCTGACCGTCGACTTCTCCATGTTCAGCGCTTTCGCTACGTGCCCCGGAGCGATCGGGCCGTTCTGCGCGATCACCACGAGCATGGTCATCTGCCCCGAGGTCATCCCAAGCGGCCGCAGCGCGTCGTCGTAGATCCCCGTGATCGTCCGGTTCAACAGCCGGACACGGGTCGCCAGGCAACAGCCCGCAACTCGGTTAGCGGCCTGCAGAACCTCGGATTGTGTGCCACGACTCTTCATCTCGATAGATGTATATACAACAAAATGGTCGTTGTCAAGAAGATCCCACCAAGACACCCCGATATTTTTTACGCTACCCCCAATCAACCCCCAAAATACCCGCTTAGACCCAAATAAAGCACAACCATTCACGATCCCATCCTCCCCCCGTTTAGCGGGCGATCAAAGATTGCCGTGTTCCCAGCCCCGCCTCTCCCCCTTCGCCCCCCCAAACCCCCGTTGTGCGCACAAACACCTCACATTTCAAAACCAATTCGTCACCCAACACAGCTTTTCTCACCCACCCGTCTCACCTGCACTTACACCCAACCACCCCCGTGCGCGCAAACCTGACGCTTCCCCCATAGGTGGAGTCGCCATATTCCCCTGAAACTATTTCCGGGGGGGGCGTCTGCCGACAACCTCACGACGACGATCGCCAGCCGCACCGAGTATCCGCTTGATTAATAGGACCGGGACTCACAGGCTTTTGCACTCAAGCCTCACTTGAGCACAAACGTTGCAGCGGATAGCCCCGGCCAGATGACGGATCACAGCACACCGGCTAGACCCGGTCCTGACGATCCGATGGCTGCCGCTCTCACCGGGACACCGTGAGGACTTATTTAGTTCACTGACTTGAGATCGATAATGGACCATGTGAAAAACAACATGAACTCACCGCCGCCGGTCAGTATCAACACAAAACGTCAGGTCCAGCCCAAGGCCCGTAGCCATCTCGTCCAGCTCGCCTCTTATCCCGACCATCCGGTCATCCTGTCTACATTCCTGGCCACCCTTAGCCATCCTCTGCGCACCCCGCGCATAAAAAAACCCCGGCTTGCGCCGGGGCTTATGGAAGCTGAGTTGGGCATCCCTGCTGTTCTCCCCAAGTGCTTCCCTGCGCTCTCTCCTCTCCAGTCTTTCTCCGTCTCCGTCTTTCTCCCGGTCCGTGCTTT
>JAJDCX010000080.1 GCA_029260615.1 Phycisphaeraceae bacterium
TGCCGACAACCTCACGGCGACGATCGACAGCTACCCTGAGTATCCAAAGATTAAAAGGACCGGGACTCGAGGGCTGCCCCCAACTTCCCCCAAAAGCCCATGGCCTCCGGCCGTGGGACCGCGGCGGAAACCGTCACCCCAAAGCAACGGATGAAACTTCATCCATGCTTCCGGGGGCGGGGGCCCTGGTAGCGGACCGTCCCGGCTAGATGACGGATCACAGGACGCGGGCTCGACCCGGTCCCGCTGACCCCGCGCCTGCCGTTACCGCCGGAACACCGTGAGTTTTATAGATCGCTGATCTGTGATAGATGATTGATGATTTGAAGAACTAAGGCAAACCCACCGCCTTGAATACACTAAAACAAAAGAGCCCCCGGCAACGCCAAGGGCTCTTCGCTAAATCCTAATGACTATCGGCTAACGGCTAACGTCTATCCCCTAGCCGCTGCCCCTACGCCGCGTCTTCGAAGTCTTCCTCGCTCGGCGGGAACGCCGGCGCATCGGCGGGCTCTTTCCAATCTTCCACCGCGTCCAGTTTCAAACTCGAATCAACCGTCTTGCGGTAACCCAGCTTGCGGATGACTTCCAGCACCTCCGTCCACGAAGGAAACGGCACCTCATTCACCCGCTTGTACGCATCGATGGCCTTGATGAACAGGAACTGCTCATGAGTCATCTCGCCTTCCTCAGCCGCCTTCATAAAGTCGCTTCGACGACGACCGGGCCCGCGCCGCCGTTCCAAGCCCGTGCCATGCGCACGCTTGTCTACCACCGACTTACGCCGGTCCGGCCCGGGGGTGCGTTGGCTAAAGTCGGGCTCCTGCCCGTCGGACTTTGGTTTCTTAGGTTCAGGCATCGATTGCTCCTTCCCGTGCAGGTGGCAGGAGCGGTCGCTACCCATCGGCCACGGGGCTATTCGTCGTCGTCCAGCAGGTCGTCGTCATCGTCGTCGTCGTCAAAGAGGTCGTCGTCATCGTCGTCGTCGTCGTCCTCAAAGTCGTCATCCTCTTCATCGTCCAGAAAGTCGTCGTCCTCCACATCCCCGTCATCAAACGCCCAGATCGGGCACCCACCGTCCGGCTGTGATGCCTGCGTGTAACACAATGCGGACCCAACAGGTTCTTCCACATGTTCGAGCAAACGGGTAAGCATCACGGTCTCCTTATCTCGACGTACCCTCAGCAGCCAGCAACCCAGAGCAGGGCGGTGCTGGCCCGGTACCCATCAGGTGGTTAAACTACCCTCACCGTAGGCTTTGTCAATAGGTCTCAGGCCTGTCCGGCGTAGAAACTTTTACCCTCACGACCGGCACAGACCGGACCGACAGGAGTTGCCTCTCTTGACTGCCAAAACCGATTCACCCAAGTGGCACTTCGCTGGGGCCATCGCCGGTTGGCTCATCCCCGGTTTAGGCCACCTCCTGCTGGGCCAAAAAGGACGCGCAGCCATCCTCTTCGCCAGCATCGGCATGCTCTGGCTGGGCGGGTTTTTTGTCGGCGGAGTCGGCGTCTTCGACCGCAAAGGACACCCCATCTGGTTCATGGGCCAGATGCTCATCGCTCCCTCCGTCATGGTCGAAGTCTACCACCGAACGCTCAAAAGCCCCGCAGGTCAGCCCCCCAGACCCGACGACCCCACAGGCACCTACCAGCCCAGCTACGGCCACGTCCACGAGCAAGGCGTCCTGTACACCTCACTGGCAGGCATGCTCAACCTCTTGGCCATGATGGATGTCCTCTACCGCGACCCCGCTGACCCACGACACCGTAAACGCACGCCCCGACAACCCCAACCCACCCGTGATGACAACAACACAGACACCGGGGTATCCCCCGAAATAACCCCCAACGCAGACAACAGCAGCGAGGGGATCGCATGACTTCAATGCTCGCACTACCCACCACCCTGGCCTTCCGCCCGTTCCTCGATCCACTGCCGATCGACGGCTACTGGATGCTCCTGCTGATCCCCATGGTCATCGCCATCTCCGTGGTCTACAAAACCATCAAGACCGACCGCCTGCACAAGATCCCCCGCGAGGCCTCCATCCTCGCCGCACAAATCGTCGCCTTCATGGCCCTCGCCGCAGCAGCACTGTGGATCTTGACCGAGTTGGTTTAAGTCTGCCCACTCTATCAACCCAAGCCGCTTGCGGCTTAACGGACAAACCCACGCCAATCATCAACGAACCACTCAAACACCCTGTCTTTTATGAAACCGATACTCGCACAACTCGTCGCAGGCCAAACACTCACCACCGAACAGGCCTACCGCGCATTCGACCTGATCATGACCGGCCAATCCTCACCCGCGCAGACCGCGTCTTTGCTGTCGATGATGCAGCAACGCCGAGCCAACGTCGATGAGATCGTCGGCGCAGCCCAAGTGATGCGCGAAAGAGCTACCAGGGTATCCGTCCCCAACGGCCTCACCGCCATCGACCTGGTCGGCACAGGCGGCGACCACGCACAAACCTTCAACATCTCCACCGCCGCAAGCCTCGTCACCGCCGCAGCCGCCCGCAAGCACGACGTCGTCGTTGCCAAGCACGGCAACAAAGCCGTCACCAGCAACTCCGGTTCCAGCCAGGTCCTCCAAACCCTCGGCGTCAAACTACAGGTCCAACCCGACACACTCACCAAGTGTATGGAACTGGCCGGCATCTGCTTCTGCTTCGCACCGGCGCACCACCCCGCGATGAAGCACGCCGCACCCATCCGCGCCGATCTGGGCTTCCGCACAATCTTCAATATCCTCGGCCCCCTGACCAACCCCGCCGGCGCAACACGCCAGGTCATCGGCGTCTTCGAGCCCAACCTCACAATCACCCTCGCCAACGTCCTCTTAAAACTCGGCTGCCAACACGCGATGGTCGTCCACGGCCAACTCCCCGCACCCACCGGCCAGCCCCACGGCGTCCTGGATGAACTGAGCACCTGCGGACCAAGCCAGATCAGTCACGTCAAGGGCGACCAGATCAAGACCTACGAAGTCGATCCGACCACCCTGGGCCTTCCGCTGTCGCACCCGCAAGCCCTACACGCCGACGGTTCGGAGTCCAGCGCCAAAATCATCCGCGACCTGCTTAACGGCGCACACGGCCCGGCACGCGACATCGTCTGCCTCAACGCCGCCGCCGCACTGGTCGTCGCCGACATCACCAAAGACCTCGTCGCCGGCATTGAACTCGCTAACGAAGCCATCGACTCCGGCGGCGCACAAAACGCGCTTAACAAACTCGTCGAAATCACTCAGGCCGATCCAACCAAAACCGACTAACCCCGGAGGACCTCGTGGCAGAACACCCAGACTCCTCGGGCTTCGGATCCGAATCACCAAGCAACGAAGCCAACCCCGCAATGGCTCTGGGCGTAGCGCTCGTCGCCTCGGCGGTGGGGGCCCTATTAGTCTATGTTTTAAGCGGAAAACTCCTGATCGGTCAGAGCGTCCCCGTGCTTGTGGTAGGCCCGCTGGTGGGTCTGGCGTTACGGCTGGTCTGCAAAGGCGTACCCCAAAATCTCGCGATCGCCGCCGTCATCATCGCCTTGCTTGGCGCTGCCGCCGGGTTCATCTGGGCGGAAACACAGATCTATACACCGTTCATGATGGACATGGCTCTTAGACGTATCGCCAGCCTCGAGGGGATCATCGTCTTCGGATTCAGCGGCTACTTCGCCTACCTCATCGCACAGCGGCGTCCGGGCTAACACCTTTTTTTCAGCGCACAACAACACCCCCATGCCCGACACCTTTTACAACCTCGCCATCGAAACCTCCGGCCGAAGCGGGTCGGTGTCACTTGGCAAATCTGATGTCTTAATCGACTCCGCCGATCTCCCGCACAAGCGCCGCCACAACGTCGAACTGCTCCCCACCATCGACACGCTCTGCAAAAAGCACGACGTCACACCCAACAACATCGCCCAGGTCTACGTCTCGCTGGGCCCCGGCTCATTCACCGGCCTGCGCGTCGGGATCACCACCGCCAAGATGCTCGCACTCGCCGGCAATGTCGAACTCTTCGGCATCGCAACGCTTGATGTCCTTGCCGAAAATGCGCCGCCCGACACCCAACACGTCGCGGTCTGCCTGAACCTCAAACACGACACCGTTCACAGCGCCGTCTACCAACGCGATGGCGACACAGGGTCCGCGATCATAAAACCGCAACTCCGCACCATGCCCGAGCTATTACAAGAGTGCCCCCGCCCGCTGCACATCATCGGCGACCCACTGCCAACGATCCCTGATGAACACGCCCAGGGTGTCACCGTCCTGGACCCCAGCTACGCGGTCGGCCAAAGCAAAGCGGTCTGGCAACTTGGCCGCCGGGCAGCCAAAACCCGCAAGCCCGACGACCCGATGACCCTCGCCCCGCTCTATATCCGTGAGCCCGAGGCGGTCGAACTTTGGAACCGCCGATACGGGGAGCAATGAGCGATTACCCCTTAGCTATTAGCTATTAGCAGTCGCCACAGGTATGGTGTCCCGCCCTATACCCGCCCTGAACCCTGATCCAAAACCCCTAAACCCCACCCCCGCCATGCTCCCCAAGATCGTCATCATCGGCCGACCCAACGTCGGCAAGTCCAGCCTGATGAACATGCTCGCCAACCGGCGCGTCAGCATCGTCGAGCCCACCGCCGGCGTCACGCGCGACCGCATCAGCACCGTCATCGAACTCCCCCAGGTCTACCGCGGCAAGAAAGCACGCCACGCCGATCTGATCGACACCGGGGGCTACGGCCTGACCGACAACATGGACCTCACCCCCCAGATCGAAAGACAGATCGCCAAAGGCCTGGGCGAAGCAGACCTGGTCCTCTTCATCGTCGATGCACAGTCCGGCCTCACCTCACTGGACGAAACCGTCGCCCGACTGATCCGCACTAGCGGCACACAGACCCCCGTCCTGCTGGTCGTCAACAAGGTCGATGCACAGAACCACGAAGTACAGTCCTACGAGTTCATGCAGCTGGGCTTCGGCGAACCGGCCATGGTCTCCGCCATCACCGGGCACAACAAACACGCCTTCTACGAACGCATCCTCGATTCGATCGACTTCAATCTATTCAAAGAAGACGCCGGCGCAGAAGACCCCACCGACCCCGGGCCGTTGATCGCACTGGTCGGCAAACGCAACGCCGGCAAGAGCACGATGGTCAACGCGCTGGCCGGCGAACAGCGCGTGATCGTCAGCGAGATCGCAGGCACCACGCGCGACTCCGTCGATGTACGCTTCGAGATCGACGGCAAGACCTTCACCGCGATCGACACCGCAGGCGTCCGCAAACGCAAGAGCCTGGACGGCGACATCGAGTACTACTCCATGCACCGCTCCCTGCGCAGCGTCCGGCGCGCCGACGTCTGCCTCCTATTGATCGACTCGTCCCTGCGCATCAGCCAGGTCGACAAGAAGCTGGTCAACGAGATCCTCGAACACCACCGCCCGACCGTGATCGTCGTCAACAAGTGGGATCTGGCCGAGAAAACCAGCACCCAGGAAGAATACGTCGAGTACCTGGACAAGCAGCTGCAGGGCCTGAGCTTCGCACCGATCGTTTTCACCACCGCCAGTGAGGGCAAGGGGATGCGCGAAGCCATCGGGATGGCGATGAATCTCTACGAGCAGGCCCGCCACCGCGTCCCCACCAGCGAGTTGAACAACGTCATCCAAGCCATTTTGTCTCAGGGAGCGCCGCGATCCAAGCTCGGCAAGCAGCCCAAGATCTACTACGCCACCCAGGTCAATGCCGACCCCCCGACAATCGCCCTGTTCGTCAACACCCCCGACCTTTTCGATAGCAACTACATCCGGTACTTCGTCAACCGCCTGCGCGAAGAGCTGGCGTACTCGGAGGTCCCGATCAAGGTGCTAGTCAGAGGCCGGCAGAGCATGCCTGACGACGCCGAAGCGCAAACGTGAATACCCATCGCTTGTTACACATCTCAAACCTTGGGTGTGAATCTAACCCAAGGGTAAAACCCACGACCGACGAGCATGGGCCCCTGCGATTCCAGATACGTGCTACCCCATAATAACCTTCAGCGCCGCGTCCTTGCTGATCGCTGATTCGAGTTTGGGGATATCGCCCTTGAGGAGCTTACACATCCGTGACCGTTCCTCGCCGACGTGCAGCGAGAGGTTAAAGGACCGCCCGCCGGGCTTGATGACAATGCTGGATTCTTCTTCATCCAACCGCACCTGACCCCGGTGGTGGTACTTGCAGTAGACCACGCGCTGGTCGGTGACGATCAGGCCGGAAAGCCCTTCGTCGAGCCGACCAAAGTCCGCGTCGTTTAAATAGACCTGAAAAATCTCGTGCGGACGCAGCTTGCACCAGGACTGGATCCGCCCCCGACAGACCTCGGACAATTCCTGGAACCGGTCGCCGTGCAGCAGTGAGGTGTCCCGTTCCAGCAGCTCGTATTCCGGGCCACACACCCCATTGACCCGCGAGAGCCATTCCAATGCGCAGGCCGCATCGGGGATGATAACCTCGGCGGTGATCGACCCGCTTGCCCGATCCCGTGTCATGCAGTGGATGGCTTTGTTGGCGTAGCGCGTGCTGATGTAATACGGCATCGTGTAAAGAAATGGGCTGGGCATCCCCTCGATCGTGCCCATCATCTGCATGATCTGTCTGGGCGAACTGTCCGCGAGGCTCTTAATATCATGGACGCTGCTGATGTCTCCCGCCGATGTCTTCGTGCCCCTGGCGCGGTCGGCAAAAACCATCGGCCGAGCGATCAGTTTCATGCGGTCCGCCACGCCGCTGTAGGCGCAACGGGTCGGCATCGACGCGCGGAACCCCTCGTGCGCGAGCCACTTGGAATCAAACGCAAAACGCACACCCGCGCTGCCGCACTTCAACACAACCAGGTGCGGGCTCTTGGGATCGGTCCGCAGGTTCCTGGGGTACTCGCTTGACTCATCCTCATCATCGCGGGAACTCTTCCGTGCCTGCGTAACAACCGGGCGGGGTTTGGGTTTGGGGCGTTCCATCGTGTGCTGGTCAAACGGCACGCCCACAATGGTTTCCTCCGACTCTTGCTCCTGCGCCGTCGGCTTCGCCTCGGTGATCGCCGGCCTGACCTGGGACGCCTGGTTCTCGTCTGACACCCGGTCACGGTCTTCGATGACATCCCCGACATCCTGCTCGATCCACCCCGAAACCGTGTCGTCCATCAGGTCGGTGCGGGTCGGGATAATAAACCGGTCGCCGCAGGCAGGGCACCGCGCCCGCCGACCCCCGGCACTGGGCGGGACGTTCAAAGGCGTCTGACACGCGGGACAAGGTACGACGTGGGTATTCATCATGATGTCGGTCCACCACCAAAAAAATACGTGCCACCCGCTACCCTAAAGCCTATCCCACGTTTGCCCGTGCGCCAAGGGTTATTTCCATCAAGTTTTCTCGCCGTGCCTGTCCTGTAGCGCTAGCGGCTACAGGTCCCCAAGTCGGCCCACCAGCCAGGCGGCAAAATCGGGCTTGCTCATCCGCCCCGGCTCCGCACGGCCCCCATTAGCGAGCAGCCAAAGCCCCGTGACGTACCCGTCATCCATTGTCCCAAGCGGGTTCGCCACTACTGCGTCCACCCCCTTGCGTTTCATCTTCGCCACCGCACGGGATTCCATCTCCGCCGGCTCCTCCAACGCAAACGCTACCACCTTCTGCCCCGGCCGCTTCGTCGACGCCACCGCCGCCACCAGGTCCGGCGTGGGTTGCAGCCGCAGCGTCAACTCCCTGCCCGCTTCCCGTTTGATCTTACCCGTAGCCGCCTGCTGCACCCGGTAGTCCGCCACCGCCGCCGCCATCACCAGCACATCGCAGTCAGGGAAGTGCGCTTCGAGCATCTGCTTGAGCTCGGCCGAAGTCCCGAACCGGTACACCCGCATCGTCTCATGCAAAGACCCATGCACCATCACCGGCCCCAGCAACAGCGTCACCTCGTGCCCCGCCGACGCCGCAGCCTCCGCGATCGCGATCCCCATCTTCCCACTGGAACGGTTACTGATAAACCGTACCGCATCTATCGGCTCTCGGGTTGGACCGGCGGTGATGAGAATACGCATGATCGGGTATCGGGTATCGAAAATTGTATCTATGAACCGCGCAAGAATGGGACTTCGGTGCTAGCCGCTACTGGCTAATAGCGTTCAACAACCAACCGCTTCCCCCATCTTCAACGCCTCGGGCCCAATCGTCGTGATCGTCATCTCGCCGGGGGCGTTTTCACTCAGGAAAGCGTTGAGCCCGTCGTATGTCACGGCATCAACGCGATCAGCCAACTCGTCCAAACTACGCGGTCGACCCAGAATAAACTGATCGGCCGTGATCGCCCCGGCACGGGCACCGGTGGATTCGCCCTGCATCACCAGGCTGGACTTCATCCCGACAATCGCACGTTGGAACTCGCTTTCATCGATCCCCTTGGATAGCCGAACCAGCTCGCCGACCATCACGTCCAGTGTTTCCTGGGCCCGGGGTGTCGTCGTCCCGGCATACCCAAACACCGCGCCGCGTTCACGGCTGGCGGCGTAGGTCGCGTAGACCGAGTAGCAAAGCCCACGCTTCTCGCGGACCTCGGTAAACAACCGCCCGGACATGCCGCCTGACAGCGCAGCGATCGCCACACGCTGAAGGATGCTCGACTCGTCGGGCTCAGGCACCGCGTCATACGCCAAGGCGATATGCACCTGAGTCGTGTCCGCGTGGGTGTGTAGATAACCCAACGGCCCATCGCCGGTCGGCTTAACCTCATCACGCTCGCCTTGCCAGCCCGACACATGCTCAAGCACCAACTCGCGCAGCTTGGGCCAGTCAAACTTCCCCGCGAAACCCAGCACCGAACCCTTGGGCACACAAGTCGCTCGCCAGAAATCGCGCAGCGCCTCCGGGGTAACGGCGCGGATGCCTGCCTCACTGCCGTAGGGCGACCGCCCAAGCGGTGGGGGGTAGAACCGGTCACGCAGGTCCAGCATCACCTTCTGTTGAGGTTCGTCTTTCAACGACTGGATCGTCTGCAGCGCCAGATCGCGGCTGGGCTCCAACGCCTCGTCCTCAAGCGCCGGGTCGGTGACCATGTTTAAAAGCAACGGCAGCGCCCGGTCGATCTTGTCAGCGATCATCGTCGCACTTAAACGTATGTGTTGTGTCTGCACACCCGTGCCGCGCTGCACCCCCAACTGGTCCAGCGCATCGCAGTGGGCCCGCGTGCTAAGCCCCCCGGCACCCCGGGCCATCATCTCTTCAAGCAAAGTGCAAGCCCCCTGCATCCCTTGCGGTTCGGTGGCGGCGCCAGCGGGGATAAGCATCGACATCGACAGCGACTGGGCTGTGTCGTTGGGCTCGGCGATCAGCCAAAGCCCGTTGGGCAACTGTTCTTGGTGGATAAGACTCATCCCCGGATTGTAGCGGCAGTTCACCCCGCCGGCCGATCGCTCACTTCATCGCGTGTCAGGGCGACAGCAACGACTCCCGGGCGGGCGCTTCGTCCAGGACTTCCACCAGCTCGTCCCGGGCATCAGGCTCGGCCTTGGTCCCCGGCTTGTTCCACCAAGGCGTTGGCTCCTGGGGCTCTTGCTCCCGGGGTTCCGGCTCAACGGTCGGGGTAAGCAGCAATTCAAACGCCTCCACCTCGCCCACCGAGCGCCCGTCGGGGCTGGCGTGCTGACCGGTCGTGAGAGGATTTGCGTTCCACGCCAGCGGCGCGCGGTCCGGGTCGTTGCCTCCCGGCAGGGCTGTTAAAAACGTCCCGTTCACCCGGTTGTACAACTCCAGGGTCAGCCGGTCCGTGTTCTGCCTGGGCACCCGTGCACGGACCACACCCAATGTCGGGTTGTACCAGAACGACGCCTGCCCCGGCTGGGTTGTCAACGGGTCCGGCGGCTGGTCGTTGTAGTCCTCCAACGGAGCGATATCCAGCCACGGCCGATCCGCGGTGACCAGCGTGTTCTTGGGCGGCCTGCCCTGGAACCACCCCGGCATGACCTGCGGCGGGTACTGCCCGGCCCCTTGATCCTGCACCTGCCACAGCGCCCCGTGGAACTCCAGCTTCTCTTGGAACTGTGCCAACCCGTCGCGCACCGCTTGCAGGTCCAGATCCTGGCGCGTTGATTCCTGCCGGTACACCACCGCGCCGACGATGATCGCAACGACCATCACAACGATCATGCTGTCAATCAACAGGCGCATACACACTCTCGAAAAGGTCTGATGCCTCTATCCTCGGCCGTTAGCCTCTGCCGGTTAATCAGGGATACCGATAATACGACACTCACCTATACAGTTAGCGTCGTCCGCCGCGCGACTGTTAAAACACACACAATCGTTCAGACCCGCCCACGCCTCACAGGCCGACGATCGCCGCGTTGAATGACCGATTATCCGCTGTCAGCCGTGCCTGCCAAAGCCCGAGAGCCCATGCAATCCGTGTATAATCCAGCCACCACAGGACTAGTCTTCTCTGCCATGGTGGGCTTCACTAAGGCACCTATTGTGTCGATCCTATGGCTTGAGGCACGCTGTTATAGAAGTGCGTTGCGTGGAGCTAAAGCCCCGGCCATTCGGCTTGGAGCATAACGATGGGGAACCAGCCAAATGGGTATCGAAGGGCAAACAGATCGACCGAACGTCGACCCTGACACGGGGCACTCACGCAGCCTCGGCAGTGCGATCCTCAAAAAAATCGGTCGGCTTGATATCCAACCCGGCCCGCTGATGGCGATCCTGGAAGCGCCCCCCGACGACCCCGACAGGGTCAGCTATGCCCTCAAGCAATCACCGGCGCTCTGCGCCCGTGTCCTGAGCGTGACCAACTCCGCCGCCATCGGTGTGGTCGGCGAGATCAACGACATCCACCGCGCCGTCCTGCACATGGGCGCGGGACGGGCACGGTCGATCGCGATGGCGTTCGCGCTGCACATGTTGGCCGACGACACGAACATAGACCCCGAAGTCGCCCGCAGCCTTTGGATCAATAGCCTTGAAAAAGCGAACCTCGCCAGGCTCGTGATCCTTTCCACCGACTCACAGCAAGCCCACGCCGCCTACACCCTGGGCCTGATCCAGGATATCGGGCTGTCCGCCTTATTTGCCGTGGACCCGCGGTTCTACCAAGACCTCAACACCAGCCACCTGACCAACAAGCCTCTACACCAACTTGAGCAAGAGCACTTCGGCATCGACCATGCCGTCGCCGGCAACCACCTGCTGACAACGTGGAACGCCTCGCCTCTGCTTTGCGAACAGGTGCTCGGTCACCACCAGCTGGTACTCTCACAATCCGACACCGATACCGCCGCCGCCGAACTTGGAAACCTGATCGCGGGGATGCTCCCCCACGACGGCGAGTCCATGACCCCCGACCGGATGGAATGGTTGACCGCGATCCACGGCCAGTTTCTTTCATCGGGACACGGCACGGTCGATGACCTGATCCGCGCCGCGGTCCGGGCCGCCAGGGAGGTCCACGGCGGCGCACCATCGGTCCGCATCGACGCCGCCACCCGAGCAAGAATGCTCAGCGAAATCGAAGCCGACACCGCCGGGATGGTCCGCAAGCTATGCGAGATGGAGAGCCTGCTGACCCAGAAACACGAGCAGGTCAACACACTGCAGTTCGAGGCGATGACCGATCCTCTGACACAGATCCTCAACCGCCGGGGCTTTCAACGGCTGGGCGAACGCCGGCTACTCACGGCTGTGGAGCGCGGCCTCCCGGTCTGTGCCGTCGTGATCGACCTCGACGGGTTCAAGCAGATCAACGACACCTTCGGCCACGACACCGGCGACCTGATCCTCACCGAGGTCGCCAGGCTCCTGCGCAGCAACATCGACTCCAGCGACCTGATCGGCCGACTCGGCGGCGACGAGTTCGCCATCCTGCAGATCAACGTCAACCGCGAGACCGCACAGAAGATCGTGGAACGCGTCGTCAGGGCATGCGTTGGCCAAGCGGTCCAACTCGGCGACGGCAAGCAGGCCAGGGTCGGGTTCAGCGTCGGGGCCGTAACCTGTGAAAAACCAACTACAAATACCTTGGTCTGTGACATGCTCACCGCGGCCGACGAAGCGATGTACACCAGCAAAAAAACACACGCCGGTGGGATCACCTTCACCGATTTCCTCGGCCAGAAAAAAGCCAGCTAAACCGCACCTGCAGCCTTACAATTTGTACTTTTTGTTAGTACCGTAAGTTCGGTATCAAACCACCTGCCAACGGTTATTCAGCAGGATACACGGAGAAGTCACGGTGGACACACGCCGGGAAACACCTGACATAGAGACCTCGACCGACGCATACGCCCAGCGTTTCACCGGGCCGGTCGGCACCTGGCTATTGGATAAGCAGTGGGAAGCCGTGAATCAGATGCTTCAAGGCTGCCCCGGGCACAACATCCTCGAGGTCGGCGGGGGCCACGCACAACTCACCGGCACGCTGCTGGACCACGACTACGACGTCACCGTTATGGGCTCGGACCCCTCATGCGCCCACCGGATCAAACCCTTCATCCAGCCGGGCCGATGCGCCTTTAACGTCGGCGATCTTCTAGACCTTCCCTACCCCGACCGCTCGTTCGACACCGTTATCGCCCTGCGCCTCATGGCCCACATGCAAGACTGGCCACGCTTCCTCAGCGAACTCACCCGCGTCGCCCGTCACACCGTCATCGTCGATTACCCCTCCCAGGTAAGCGTCAACCGTGTCGAGTCCCTGCTCTTTGGCCTTAAGAAAGCGGTCGAAGGCAACACCCGCGCCTACCAGTGCTTCACCACCAAAATCATCGGCAACACCTGCCTGCCTCTGGGCTACGCACCCGACAACCGCCAACGGCAGTTCTTCTGGCCCATGGTCATCCACCGCGCACTAAAGATGCCCAAGCTCTCCGCCGCAATGGAATCCGTTAGCCGAGCCGTCGGACTCACCCAGACGCTCGGCTCCCCGGTCGTTTTGAAATTGTCCAGAATCACCCCAGCTAAACACGCAACCGCGGGCACCATCACACCCCTAGACACCACCGCAGCCCAAACCCATCACAGCCAACCGGCCGCGATCAGATCAATAACGCCGCGGGGTTCTCCAGCAACCGCTTGAACGTCCCGAGATACTCAGCACCCTGCGCCCCATCGATCGTCCGATGGTCACCCGACAGCGTCACACACATCTCACGGCCGATCACGATCTTGCCATCTCGCACCACCGGTTTCTCAATCGCGCCGCCCACCGCCAAAATCACCGCCTGGGGCGGGTTAATGATCGCTGTGAACTGATCCACACCGAACATCCCCAGGTTGCTCAGCGTGATCGTCCCATCGCCCATCTCCTCGGGGGTCAGCCCCGTCTCGCGTGCCTTGCTCGCCAGCCGTTTGGTCTCTTCGCTGATCTGGCGCAGCCCCTTGCTCTGCGCATCACGGATCACCGGCACAACCAGCCCGCCGCCGCGCTCCTGGGGCAGCGACACCGCGATCCCCACGTTCACCGTCCCGTGCTGAATAATCGTGTCCCCTGCCCACGAACTATTGGCAACCGGGTGGCTCACACACGACAACGCCGTCGCCCGGGTGATGAAGTCGTTCACCGACAGCTTCACGCCCTGCGCTTCCAGCTGCGTGTTCAGCGTCTTGCGCAATTCCAACAGCGGGTCCATGTTGATCGACACCGTGACCTGGAAGTGGGGCACAGTTGTTTTAGATTCAACCAGCCGACGCGCGATCGTCTTGCGCATCCCAGACAGGCTGATGGTTTTCGCTTCGAGACCCACCCCAGCAACCGGCGCACTGGGCACAGCAGCCGCTTGCGGCTTAGCGCTCACCGCCGTGGGAGTTGCAGAAGCAGCGGCCGAAGCGCCGCCCTCCACCACCGCCAACACATCCCGTTTAATCACCCGCCCGTCCGGGCCACTGCCCACAATCCCCGACAGATCGACCCCGTGTTCCTCCGCAATCTTCCGCGCCACCGGACTAACCCGCTGTCGCCCACCACTAGAAGCGCCAGCCGCAGCCGTGGAACCTGTACCGGTTGTTGGCGGAGCAGCCACCGCCACAGCCCCGCCCCCGGATTCACCGCCAGACCCTGAGGCCGCCGCCGACTCTGTAGCGTCCCCAGACGCCCCAGTAACCGCACCCGCCGCGTCCTCCAGCGATTCACCCTCCTCTGCCAGCATCAGGATCACACTCCCCACAGGCACCGTGTCCCCCTCCGCAACCGCCAGCACCGCCACACGCCCATCATCAAAGGCCTGCAACTCCATCGTCGCCTTGTCGGTTTCCACATCCGCCAGGTGGTCACCCGACGCAACCTCGTCACCTTGTTTGACCCGCCACTTGACCAGCGTCCCCTCTTCCATCGTGTCAGAAAGCCGTGGCATGGTGATTTCAATCGGCATCGTCTGGAAACTCCTGTTCAGGTCCGAGGCAGGGGGGGTACCGGGGGTATCGGGGGGGACACGCCTATTCTAAGCACACCCGCACCGTGCGTCATCTCCCCCAATCTAACCCTGTGATCCACGACTTCACCCCATACAATGGCCAGTCATCTACTCTGTGTCACCGGGAACCCACGTCATGCCAGAAGCCGCCCCTTCAAACACGCCCTCTAAAAAACGCCGTGGTCTGTGGTGGAAGATCCCCCTGGGCGGCGTATTACTGCTCGTGCTGGCCTTCGCCATCTTCCGCACCACCGCATACCTGCGCGTGACCAGCCGCATCAATGCCATCCGTGATGCGGGGTACCCGGTCACGCCAAAGGAGTTAAACGCCTGGTACATGGTAGCCTCCGGACCGAATGCGGCGGATGTGTATCAGAAGGCGTTTGAAGCGCACCTTGGTGACGAACTATTCGAGAAAACGCTGCCCTTGCTTGGTGATCGCGTGAACATGCCCGGGCCAGGCGAGCCCATGCCCGAGGATGTAGCCGATCGCATCGCCCACTATGTTAGGCAGAACACAACAGCCATCTCGCTATTGGAAGAAGCTGCGGCGATCGAAGGCTGTCGATTCCCAGTAGATTTCGAAAGTGGGCTTTTTCCTCTCCTTCCACACCTCGGACCGCTGCGCCACAGTGGGCGCCTGATGACGTTCCAGATCATCACCGATCTAGAAAAACAGAAATACGACAGTGCCGTAGATCACTGTTTGACAACTTTGTCGATAGCCAAATCTCTCGATCAGGAACCAGTGCTAATCTCAACACTGGTCGGAGTCTCGCTACGAGCCCAAGCATACAAGCAGATTCATCGTGTCCTTCAAAGCGGCGGCGCGACCAGCGAACAACTCCAAACTCTCTTTGATGCTGTTTCGCAAGCGTCATGCCGCAACCCGATGAGCCGAGGGATGGCGGGCGAACGGTGTATGGGCATGAGTATTTTTCTTGATCCGGCCGAGACCTTGGATGTCAAGCAAAAGAAAGGCGCCAGGGCCGTGGTTGGGCTGTGGTGGTTCAGCGGGCTGATGAGCCTGGATAGGGTGTACTTTATAGACATCATGAGTCACTATTCGAGCCAGGCGGATATACCCGTTTGGCCGCTGCCGCCAGACCCCAATGATCCACCACGGTTTTACCTGATTTCCCACTTGATGCTCCCCGCACTTGGGAAGGTAAACCGCGCGACCTTCCGGGCAGAGATGCAGCGCGTGACCATGATGACCGCTATCACAGTCGAGCGTTACCGTCAGGCTGAGGGGACTTGGCCGGCTTCGCTACAAAACCTGGTCCCTCAATACATCGACGCTGTGCCGATCGATATATTCGCCGACAAACCGCTTGGTTACAGCTTAAAAGGAGACGCCGCCGTGATCTACAGCGTCGGACAGGACGGCACCGACCAAGATGGTCGACCGTACGACGAGTACGGCAATACCAACTCAGATACAGCCATGGATATCTCCGTCGTCTTGGGCGCGCCCGCAAAGGAACTATTCCTCATACAGGAAGAAGAGTCTCCTTCTCCCGAAGAGGAGCAATGGCTGGGCTACGGCGGACTCTATTTTGAGGATCCCGATGCCGACGAACACTACAACACCTACATTGAGAAATTGGCAACAGATGGCTTCCCCGAACTCGTTCCACGGCCGATCAACGGAAACTGGTCGGAGCAGGATGAGGCGTATTAAACACGGACATGCTGCAAGCGTCAAGCGTTGTACGTCACCGCTCGCACCGCATCGATGATCTTCTTGGTGTTCGGGAGCATCTCTTGTTCGAGTGTGCGGTTGTAAGGGGCGGGGATGTCGTCGTTGTTCACGCGGATGACCTTGTTATCCAGATCGTCCATCGCGTGTTCGTAGACCTGTGCGGCGATCTCCGAGCCGACCGAAGCGAACGGCCAACTCTGGTCAACCACCACGCAATAATTCGTCTTACGCACACTCTTAACAATCGTGTCGATGTCGAGTGGGCGATAGGTCCTTGGGTCGATGACCTCGCAGTCGATGCCTTCTTTTTCCAGTTCTTCCGCAGCGTCCAGCGCGAAGTGAACCGGGCGGCCGGCGGCGACGATCGTGACGTCTTTGCCGGGCTTCTTGATGTCAGCGACACCAAAGGGGATCGTGAAGTCTTCATCCTGCTTATGGGTGGGGGGGGCCCAGGTGTCTTTGATGTAGCGGGAAAAGTCTTTGTCGCCACGTGCGCCCAGGCCGAGCATGCGTTCGGATTCGAGGTTGAAGACCGGGTCTTCGTCGCGGATGGCGGTCTTGAGTAGCCCCTTGGCGTCGCGGGGTGTGCTTGGAATGGCGAGCTTCAAGCCCGGGACCGAAGCGAACATCGATTCGACACACCATGAGTGCGTGGACCCCAGTTGCCCGCCTGCGCCGTTGTTGCCACGGAAGACCGCTGGGCAGCCGAACTGTCCGCCGGACATGTAGAGCATCTTGGGCGCGTTGTTGATGATCTGGTCAGCGGCAACCAAACAGAACGACCAACTCATAAACTCGATGATAGGACGCAGCCCGTACATCGCAGCACCGACGCCCAGCCCGGAGAACCCGGTCTCGCTGATCGGGGAATCGACGATCCGCCGAGGCCCAAACTCATCGAGCATCCCCTGGCTGATCTTGTAAGCACCGTTGTATTGCGCAACCTCTTCGCCCATCAGGAAGACGCGGTCATCAAGCCGCATCTCCTCTTCCATGGCTTCGCGGATGGCTTCTCTGTATTGGAGTGTTCGCATGGGCTTTGGGGGTTCTGTATTCGGGTATCGCGGGTCGGGTATCGGAAAAACTTACTCGCCCGAATTATTGTCGGTCAACATCTTCGGCAGCGCGCCTTTCACAAACGGCGGGCCGTAGGGCTGGCTATAAACGTCGGTGAACATCTCGGACTTCGGCAGGTCCGGGGACTGCTCGGCATACTTGACCGAGTCGCGGGAGACCTGCTTGGCCTTCTGGTCCAACTCGTCGATCTGATCCTGTGTGGCGAGCTTGTTGTCGATGAGGTGACTGACCATCGTGCTGATGCAGTCTTTTTCTTTTTTCTCGCTGACCTCGTCCTTGCTGCGGTACTTCTGCGGATCACTCATGGAGTGGCCCTGGTAGCGGTAGGTCTTGCAATTAATAAAGCAGGGCCCGCCGCCAGCCTGTTCCAAGCCCAATGCGCTGCTGGTGCTGCCGCGAGAAAGATCGCCCTCACGCTTGAAGACTCTGTAGGTATCCAGCACATCCATGCCGTCGCACTCGGCGTACCGCATGCCGTAGGCCTTGGCCTTAGCGCCCAGGTCGTTCGCCCCAGCGGTGCCCCGGCTGATCGCGGTGCCCATGGAGTAGCCGTTGTTCTCAACGACGAAGAGGATGGGGAGGTTCCAGATCGCAGCGAGGTTAAATGCCTCGTGGAACGCGCCTTGGTTGATCGCGCCGTCGCCGAAGAAGCAGACGGTGACGTTGTTTTTCTTTTCGTACTGGGTTGCGAAGGCGAGCCCGACACCCAGAGGGCACTGCCCGCCGACGATCGCGTGCCCGCCGTACATGTGGTGGGCCTTGTCGAACATGTGCATGGACCCGCCCTTGCCCTTGGCACACCCGGTGATCTTGCCGTACATCTCAGCCATGCAGTAGTTGGGGTGCATGCCTCGCGCCAGCGCGTGGCCGTGGTCCCGGTAGGCGGTGATGATCGGGTCGTCGTCCAGCAGGGCGGCCACGGCCCCGACGGCGGTGGCTTCCTGACCAATATAAATGTGGCAGAACCCCCCGATGTGGGCCTGCTGGTAGGCCTGCATGGTCCGCTCTTCGAATCGGCGGATGAGCATCATCTGGTAGAGCATGTCTACCAGTTTCTCTTTAGGCAGGCTGTGCGAGGCTGTGGTCTTCACCTTGTCCTCAGTAGTAGCGGAGGTCATCGAGGTTCCTTGGCCGGGTTCGGGCGTCATATCCAGTGGCCTGTCCGGGGCTTATCCGGGTATCCATCCGGGGGGTCGTGTCCGAGGCCTCATCGGCCATCCGTGGTGACGGATATATCACATAAAATCATCTATATACTGCAATTACATCCGACGTGGCGTATCGGTGCGGGCGTGCCGGATGGCTCGGTTAAGCCTGTGAGGCCTGCACAGCCTGCCTGGGGCCTCCAAGAGGTCGCCGTGGCGTTTTGCGGTGCATAGACCTGTCCGAGCCGGGGCTCTCTCCCGGGCTTCTTAGGAGTGCTAGGCACCCGTGGGGGGACAGTCTAGTTTAGGGGCCACCCACAGCAGCGGCAAGTGCTGACCAGAGCATCGCTCACCGACCGGCATGAGCGTGCTTGCGGGCCCGCCAACCACTTGCCGCCACACCCTATCTTGACCCGACTCACGATACTATTTAGCCTGAATTTTAGGCTTATATCGGGGTAGGATATTGGGAATTGAAAATACATGATCGCCCCTTGGCACCTCCTCCCTTGCACCCTGACACCCCGCCCGGCCTGACCCCGCCAGACCACCGTACTCGCCGGTATCGTCACTGATGGACAACTCCCTGCTGGCGGCTTGGCCTCCCCTCAGACCGCCGGTACTCGCCAATACAGGCCGCTTTCGATTACACTCTCGGCCCGTGCCCTGTTGACGCTCAAGATCAGGCCAGCCTCTATGATTTGGACTCCCAAGCGGCATATCACTGTACTCCTCGGGCTGATTGTCGGCCTGTCCGGCCTGCTCCTGGAAGCGGCCCCGGCCAACGCCCAGGGGATCGATCCGCAGGACCGCCCGATCTCACAGGTCCGCGTCGATGGGCTTGAAAACGTCTCCGAACAACTGGTCCTCAACCAGATCCGTTCACTCATCGGCGAGCCTTACGACGCACACACCGTCGAGCAGGACATCATCCGCCTCACCCACCTGGGCCGATTCGATAAAGTCACCGTCCGTGTTGAACCCATAGCCGATGGATCGGTTGCGCTGATCTTCGTTGTCTCCGAGCAGGCGATCCTCACCGACGTGCAGGTCGTCGGGAACAAGGCGATCCCCGACCAGACGATCCTGGGGATGGTGTTGATACGCCCAGGCGACCCGGCCGACCCGTACCTGATCGAGCAGGGTCTTGGCCGAATCATCCGCGAGTACCAGAACAAGGGCCACTTCGTTGCCGACATCTCGATCGACCGGGAGTTGCTAAAAGAATCGGACATCTTGGTCTACCGTGTCCGTGAGGGCCCACGGGTTAAGATCAAAGGCATCCGCTTCGAGGGCAACAGCCGCTTCACGCAAAAACAACTCAAGAGCAAGCTGCGGAGCAAGGCGTACTTCCCGCTGCTGCGGAAGGGCAACCTAAACCGCGAGGAGTTGGAGCTGGACTCTTCGGGCGTGCGCGACTTCTACCACGGGCGGGGTTTCCTGGATGCGCAGGTCGGCCGACGGATCGATCTATCGCCTGATGAGAAGAGCGCGGTCGTGGTCTTCCTGGTCGAGGAGGGCCGACAGTACCTGGTGTACCAGGTCCGTATCCTTCCAACGGAGCAGGGCGATCAACCGCTGCTGCCCGACGCACAGATCCGCCAATACATGCACATGGTGCCCGGCGACATCTACCTCGCAGACTTGGCCACACGCTCCTCCCGGACGCTCCAAGACCTTTACGGCCAACTGGGGTTCCTGGATGTTCGCGTCAACATCTCCGCGCTGCCGCACGAAGATGAGGCCCTGGTCGATCTGGTCGTCAGCATTCAGCAAGGCATCCCCTCGGTCGTCGGGAAAGTCAGCATCACCGGCAACGAACTGACCCGCCAGAAAGTCGTGCTACGCCAGGTCCGGGGCATGGACCCGGGCAGGCCCTTCGATAAGACAGGCGTCGACCGCACACGCAGGCGGCTCGCCAACGGCCGGCTGTTCAGCGAGGGCACCGTCACCATCCTCGGCGAACCCCAGGACGGCACACGCGATGTCCTCATCGACGTCACCGAAGCGACCACCGGCTCGATCAGCTTCGGGGCAGGGCTCAGCTCCGACGCCGGTGTCCTGGGCGCCATCGACCTGAACCAACGTAACTTCGACATCACCGACACGCCCCAGACACCCAAAGAGTTTTTCACCGGCCGGGCCTTCCGCGGCGCAGGCCAGTCCTTCGCACTGTCCCTGCAACCCGGTGACGAGGTCAGCCGGTACTCGATCTCATTCAGCGAGCCCTCCCTGCTGGAAACCGACTACACCTTCGGCACGTCCCTCTCGTTCTTCCAACGCGAGTTCGACGACTACGATGAAGAACGCACCGGCGGCAGTGTCTCGTTTGGCCGACGCTTCGGGGATGTCTGGTCCGCTTCGACCTCACTGCGAACCACCACCGTGGACATCTCCACGATCGACCCCGAGGCCCCCCTGGATGTCTTCGCCGTCATGGGTGAAAGCGACCTGACAGGCATCGGGTTCAGCGTCGTCAGAAGCACCACCGACAGCAGGATCTTCCCTACGCACGGCAACCGCTGGGAATTCAATGTCGAGCAGGTCGGGGGCCTGGGCGGCGACTACGACTTCACCAAGGTCTCCACCGAGTTCCGGCAGTTCTGGACCGTCGAAGAAGACTTCTTCGGCCGACGCACCGTCCTGAGTTGGCGGGTCAAAGCCTCGATCATCCCCGAAGACAACGAGGCCCCGTTCTTTGAACGGCTATACCTCGGAGGGCAGAGCTCCTTCCGCGGCTTCGAGTTCCGCGGCGTCGGTCCAAGGGGCATCCAGGCCAACACCGGCACCCCTGGCGACGAGGCCGTCGGCGGCGAATGGCTCCTGACCACAGGCGTCGAATACAACTTCCCGATCTACACCGAGGTCCTCCGGGCCGTCTTCTTCACCGACATGGGCACGCTCACCGACGACCCCGGCGTCGACGACTGGCGCGTCTCGGTCGGGACCGGCCTGCGGATCAAGGTCCCGTTCTTCGGCTCGGCACCGTTCGCTCTGGATGTCGCCGCCCCGATAGTCAAGCAGGATGGCGATCAGACCCAGGTCCTCAGCTTCAGCCTCGACCTCCCATTCCGTTGATCCACCGCCACAAGACCACGGCAGGCCCAAGCAACCGAACCCCCCGGCCGCTTCAATCGTATGAAATAGATACAGAAAACCCCCCGATCCGACCGATTTTTATCCTCACGCTTACCCCGTGATAGAACACCCCACAGCCGACTCTTACCGGGTCCGCCCTGCCAACAAACACATGGAGAATCTCATGCACATCAAACGCAACACCCTCATCGCCGTCGCCGCCTTTGCCGTTATGGTTGTCGGACTGGTAGGCGTCAACGCCCAGGGCGTCCTAAGCGGCGAGCCCACCGTCGTCGCCGTCGTTGACCTGGCCAGCATCTACGACTCACTGAAAGAAAAGCAGCAGATCGACGCCGAACTGGGCATCGTCCGCACCCGCGTGACCCAGGAAAGCGAAGACCGCCAGAAGGACATCGCCCAGAAGCAGCAGGACCTGGACATGCTCGTCCCCGGCACACCGCCCTACGCCGACGCCCAGGAATCCTACGAGCGGACCGCCCTGGATTACCAGGTCTGGGTCCAGTACGAGCAGAACAAGCTGAGCCGGGAGGCCAGCATCAGGATCAAGAAACTGCAGAAAAACCTCGAGGCCGCGATCGAAACCGTCGCCACGGCTCAAAATGTGGGCGTCGTACTCTATCAGCAGCAGTCGCTTCGCCTGGGCGCCAACGCACAGGGCCGACCCCAGTCCGCCAACATCAACATCGTCGCCTGGGCCAGCGCCACCGTCGATATCACCGACCTGGTCGCCCTGCAGATGAACAACGACTTCGACAACCAATAATGACGTAACGGCCCGCCGGGCCTAAGTCTTCCGTTGTCGTGTAATACTTGACCCTCAAGCCCCGGGCGAAAGCCCGGGGCTTCGTGTAAACCTAGGCCCCACGCTCTGGGTATCCCAAGTACCCCGGCTCTTAGGACTCCGCCTTGACCACCGCACCGATCACACACACCGCCACCGAAATCGCCCAGCACGTCGGCGGCGAATTGACCGGCCCGGCGCAAGCCCTGGTCACCGGACTAAGCGACTTCGACGAAGCGCAACCCGACCAACTCACGCTCATCGGCAACCCACGCTTCGCCAAACGCTGGCCCAACTGCAAAGCATCTGCCGCCCTGGTCAAGCGAGGATTGGATTGCCCCGCCGTGGATGGCAAGGTTTTGATCCTGGTCGATGATGCCGACCTCGCCTTCTCTAAAGCACTCACACTCTTCGCGCCGCCCCAGGCACACACCGACCCAGGCATCCACCCAACCGCCATCGTCCACGAGTCCGCCACGCTCGGACAAAACGTCCGCATCGGTCCCAACTGCCTGGTCGGCCCCGGCGTCACCCTCGGCGACAACTGCACCCTGCACAACCGTGTCACCGTCCTGGACCACACACAACTCGGCGACGACTGCACACTCTGGACCGGCGTGGTGATCCGTGAACGCTGCACCCTCGGCGACCGCTGCATCATCCACCCCAACGCCGTCATCGGGGCCGACGGCTTCGGCTACCGCCCCGAGATGACCCAGCAGGGCCCACGCCTGGTCAAGACCCCGCAGATCGGGACCGTACTCATAGGCAACGACGTCGAGATCGGCGCCAACGCCTGCATCGACCGCGCCAAGTGCAACGCCACCGTCCTGGGCGACGGATGCAAAATCGACAACCTCGTCCAGATCGGACACAACTGCCAACTCGGCAAGATGGTCGTCATCTCCGGCTGCACCGGCGTCGGGGGCTCCACCACCATCGGCGACGGCACGATGATCGGCGGGTGCGCCGCCATCACCGACCACGCCGTTATCGGACCCGGCGTCCAACTCGCAGGTGGGGCACAGGTCGCAGGTGACCTCCCAGGCGGAGCCATCTACGCAGGCTTACCCGCCAGGCCCATCCGCGAGGCCATCCGCGAGATGTCCGCCCTAAAACGTTTGCCCGCCCTTTTGAAAAAGACGCGGGACCAGTAGAATAGCTCCGAGGTGGACCCGCTAAAACAAACGTATAATCACCGATAGACCCCGGCCAAGACGCTGGCTATGTTGATCCCCGCCCCGGCCTTATCCGTTACACGAACCCGACCATGCAACCCCAGCAGACCATCTGCAAACCCGTCGCACTCTCAGGCCAAGGGCTGTTCCATGGCAAGCCCGCCACGCTCACCTTCAAGCCCGCACCCGCCAACCACGGCATCCGGTTCGTACGCACCGACCTAGGCGGCATCGAAGTCCCCGCGCTGGTCACCCACGTTGTCCGCCGACCAAGACGCACCTCCCTGAGTACCGGCGAAGCACTCATCGAAACCTGCGAGCACTGCCTCTCCGCCGTCGCCGGGATGAATCTCGACAACCTCCTGATCGAGTTGGACGCCCCGGAAGTCCCCTCGATGGATGGGTCCGCCAAACCCTTCTTCGATGCGCTGATCGAAGCCGGGATCGAACAATCCGACCAGCCCCGCCACTGCCTGGTCATCAAGCACCCCGTCGTCGTCCAGCAGGAAGACGCCATGGTCGCCGCCATGCCCTGCGACAGCGACGACGACTCTCAATTCCTCTACGAATTGGACTACGGCCCGAAAAACCCCCTGGGCCGACAGACTCACCAGTTCAGCTTCCAAAACGGTAACTACGCAAACGAGATCGCACCCGCTAGAACCTACATCCTCGAACACGAGGCACGCGACCTCCGCGAAGCGGGCATGGGCACTCACCTCAACGAAGACGACGTCCTGGTCATCGGCGACAACGGCCCGATGGGCAGCAACCAGATGCGCTTCGACAACGAACCCGCTCGACACAAACTCCTGGACCTCATCGGCGACCTCTACCTGCTGGGCTGTCCTATCAAGGGCCGGATCATCGCGCACAAGTCCGGCCACGCGATGAACCACCAACTCGTCCGCCAACTCATCAAGACCCATCAAGGCAAAAGCCGCATCGACATGGGCGCCCACAACAGCGTCTTCGATATCCGCAAGATCCACCGCCTGCTCCCGCACCGTTACCCCATGCTCCTGGTCGACCGCGTCATCGAAATCGACGGCGACCGACGGGCCGTCGGCATCAAAAACGTCTCCATCAACGAGCCGTTCTTCCAGGGGCACTACCCCGGCACGCCCATCATGCCCGGCGTCCTGGTCGTCGAAGCCATGGCCCAGCTCTCCGGCGTCCTGATCGGCCAGAAACTCGAGCACACCGGCAAGCTCGCCGTCCTGCTCTCACTGGACCGCGTCAAGCTCCGAAAGCCCGTCACGCCCGGCGACCAACTCGTCATGGAAGCCACCACCGTCAAGATGCGTAGCCGCATCGTCCACATGCGCTGCCGGGCCTACGTCGCAGAAGACCTCGCCGCCGAAGCCGAAGTCAAGTTCATGCTCGTCGATGATGACCAGGCGGAGTAGGGGGTTGGGGACTAGAGATTGAGCCTCTGACCTCTAGCCCGCATAGACCGAAGACACATAGTATGGCTGCGACAATGCCACAAAACATCCAAACTTTCCGCCCCAAAACCTAACCCCTAACACCTAACACCCCCATGCCCAACACCGACCTCATCACCGGCGCCGCCGGACTCATCGGCTCACACCTCTGCCAGGCCAGGCTCGCCCAGGGCCATCACGTCGTGGGCATCGACAACTTCAACGACTACTACAGCCCGAAACAAAAGCGATCCAACATCGCTGACTTCCTGGACCACGAACGCTTCACCCTCTGCGAAATAGACATCCGCGACACCAACGCCGTCAACGAGATATTTCAAACCCACAAGCCCACCGCCGTCGCCCACCTCGCCGCCATGGCCAACGTCCGCTACTCCATCGGACGCACACCCCTCTACACCGACGTCAATATCAACGGCTCGGTCAACCTCCTGGAAGCCGCACACAAATCAGGCACCAAAGTCTTCACCTTCGCCAGCACCTCCAGCATCTACGGCAAAACAGACCGGCTCCCCTTCATCGAAACCGACCCCTGCAACAAGCCCCTCTCCGCCTACCCCGCAAGCAAAAAGGCCGTCGAGCTCCTGGGCTACACCTACCACAACCTCCACGGCATGAACTTCACCGCCCTCCGCTTCTTCAGCGTCTACGGCCCACGCGCCAGGCCCGACATGATGCCCTTCATGGTCACCGACAAAATCGCCCGCGGCGACACCATCACCCTCTTTGATGCCGGCGACATGAAGCGCGACTGGACCTATGTCGATGACATCGTCCAGGGCGTCTCTTTAGCCATGGACAAACCCCTGGGCTACGAGATCATCAACCTGGGCCGAGGCGAACCCGTCCTCATGAAAGACTTCGTCACCCTCGTCGAAGAACTGGTCGACAAAAAAGCCCTCCTCGACACACCACCAGCGCCCGCCAGCGAACCCAAGATCACCTTCGCCAACATCGACAAAGCCCGCAACCTCCTGGGCTACGCCCCCAAGACCTCCATCAACGACGGCCTGGCGAACCTCTGGAAGTGGTACCAGCAGCAATACATGGGCTGATGCGTAAACCCACACTGCCATCCGCGGACGCCCCGCCCTTTCACCCTTATCTCAACCGCAAGTGTCTCAACCACAGGCAAGCAGTGGGCAAACCTGCGGGCATAAAAAAACGACTGCCCACCCGGAGGTGAGCAGCCGCGATAGGGATTAACCTATGGGGTTGCGTGTCGGCTTAGCGACGACGACGCAGGGCAGCAAGGCCGCCCAGACCCATCAGAGCCAGCGAGGCGGGCTCGGGGAAAATTATGCCGCTTACAATACTGATGGTAAACAAGAATGCCTCCGGCGAACCGGCCTCGGTAACCGCCAGGGTCAGCGTGCCGTTGGCATCGCCCGACAGGGTGAAACGACCCAGAGCGTTGGCACCGATATCGTTGGTGTCGCCGCCGAGGCTGTTCCAGGAGATGTCGATGCGAGCCGTGTCAAACTGCTGGAGGATACCACCGGCGTCGCCACCGGCACCGGCGATCGCGATGCTGGAACCGTCGCCGTTGCTGTCCAGATAGCTGTCAAACTCAGACGAGGGCAGGGCTGGGTAGAAGGCCGGGTTATTAGGCCCCAGGGTCGTGCCGTTGTACACGACCGCACCGGCGTCGTCTGGCTCATTCCAGATCGAACCGCTGGACAGGTCGATCACGATCGCGGCGGCGGTCCAGTCCGTGGTCGAGGTGACGGTCAGATCGTTGGCGACAAAGCCATCGAGGTTACCGAGCACGGCACCGGGAGGGCCGAAGGGCAGCGTGAAGCCGTCAACGATGTTGACGCCGTTAGGCACCGCGATGTTGGTGAACCAGGCGGTCACCGCCGCCGAGGCGGGATTGGCCACGAAACCGACCGCAGCCACCACAACAGGCAGGACATACTTTGCGATCTTCATCTTTAATTCTCCTTAAGGCCCCCCGGCGTATCAGCCTGGGCACGGAAATTACCCGGGGGCTCTTACAGACCCCTGGAAGGTTAGATCCATACTACCACGACCCGGTCGGAGAAAACAGGCCCGCGTTGGATTTTCTTGCCCCCGCAGCGACGACCGCTTCCCCAGGCCCGATGGCCCTTCACCGCTCTTTTATACCCACAGACAACGCTTCCACACGGCCCTCACTGTTATTTCCTAGCCACAGATAACATTGACCACACGACCCTCACGGTTCTTTCCTAGCCACAGACAACCTATACCCCGCGACCTCCACCACTCTTTCCTGGCAGCAAACGACGTTTACCTTACGATCCCGCCCCCTCTTTCCTAGCAGCGGATGAATCTCCGCGGACGCCCTGCTCTTGCACCGCGGTTTCAACCACGGGTGTCTCAACCACAGGCATTCTGCGGGCAAGCTGTGGGCATAAAAAAACGACTGCTCACCCGGAGGTGAGCAGTCGCGATAGGGATTAACCTATGGGGTTGCGTGTCGGCTTAGCGACGACGACGCAGGGCAGCGAGGCCACCCAGACCCATCAGAGCCAGCGAGGCGGGCTCAGGGGCAACCACGCCAGCAACAATTGGGAAGTTGAACAGGAACGCGTTGGCCGAACCGGCTTCGGTGACAGCCAGGGTCAGCGTACCGTTGGCGTCGCCCGACAGGGTGTAACGACCCAGAGCGTTGGCACCGATGTCGTTGGTGTCGCCGCCGAGGCTGTTCCACGAGAAGTCGATCCGAGCGGTGTCAAACTGCTGGAGGACACCACCGGCGTCGCCACCGGCACCCGCGATAGCGGTGGTGGTGTCACCATCGCCATTACTGTCCGTGTGGGTGTCAAACTCGGACGAGGGCAGTGCAGGGTAGAAGGCCGCGTTGTTGGGCCCAAGGGTCGTGCCGTTGTAAACGATCGCACCGGCGTCGTCTGGCTCGTTCCAGATCGAACCGCTGGACAGGTCGATCACCATCGCGGCGGCGGTCCAGTCGGTGGTCGTGGTGACGGTCAGATCGTTGGCGACAAAGCCATCGAGGTTACCGATCACGGCACCGGGAGGGCCGAAGGGCAGCGTGAAGCCGTCAACAATGTTGACGCCAGCAGGCACCGCGATGTTGGCGAACGAGGCGGTCACCGCCGCCGAGGCGGAGCTGGCCACAAAGCCAGCAGCAATCACAGGTAGAACATACTTAACAATCTTCATCTTCAATCTCCTAATAAGATCCCACAAATAGAAGTAACTCAAACACTGAAAACGCACGAGGCCGAACAAGGCCCCGGGAGTAACGGTAATAGACTATAACACGGAAAAGGTCATTTGTGAAGTACTTTCTGGTGTAATTCCGTGAAAATTAAGCCTCAAATCCCGGCCGTGGCAAGCGCCACGGCCGGGGATTAGGTAAATAACTGTCTTCATTAGGCTTTGGAGCGCCTGCGACTGATGATCGCTCCGCCTGCCATGGTAAGCAGGGCAAGAGAGGCAGGCTCGGGGACTACGGCCGGGCCGGGCGGCGTGCCCGCGTTCCAGTTGCCCAGGACCACGTTCAGGTCCGCGATACCGACGAAGCCGGTGCCGTCATCCTGTGCATCGCCCGCCAGCAGGTCGCCGGGGGTGACCGTCAGGTTCCAGTTGCCCAGGACGATATTCAGGTCGGCGATACCGACGAACCCGTCACCATTGAGGTCACCGATGATGGCTGAACTGAGGTTGAAGAACGCCAGTTGGTCGCCGTTACTGAACAAACCGGTGCTGAGATCAGAGTTCAAGGCCATCAGGGTCGTAATCCCGGTGTCCAGGTCCAGCTTGTACCAGTCGTGGTTGAAGATCGGTGGCGGGCTGCCATCAGTGGCGCTGTCAGCGTCATAGATGTAAAGATCGTTATTAACGTCATCGTAGACCGTCCACCGGCTATCGGTGATCTGGGTGTCATCGTCATCCACACCGGTAACGACCAGCTGCTGGATGCCCCAGGCACCGGCCTCGATCTGGCCCGCGTTGTCGTAGCTCGTGATCGCGCGGGTGATGACCGAAGGCTCATCCTGCGTCGAGTCAAAGAACCCGGACTCGACGATGACCAGGCTGCCGTCGTTGCTGTTCACAAAGATGCGGTCATGTGAACCGTTGTTGGCACTTGGATCGAGGGTCGGGTCGTCATCAAGGATAAACCGGGCGGCGGTGCCCTGTGAGGTGAAGTCCCTGAGGCCGTTGCCGGCGGTACCGGCGAAGTTGGTGATCTCGAAGAACGAGACATCGTCACCGCGGTTATTCGCTGGGGTCACCAGATCGTTAACGCCGCCATCGGATTCACCGATCCACAGGCCCTTGACGCCGGTCACGGGGTCCGAGTAATAAGCGATATCTTCGACATCACTGACGCCGTTGGGGACGCCCAAGGCATCGAAGTCCATGTTGACCTTGCCCAGGACCACGGATTCCCATGACTCGGTGGTGCCTTGGTTGAAGCCGCCTTCGGTCAGACCTGCGTTGACGGTCGCCGCACCGGGTGACGTCGAAACCCGCACCAAGGCACGGACCTGCGAGTCGTTGGCCGCGGTGTCATTTAGTGGGTTGACCTGCGAGATGATGGGGCTGTCAATCATCACCAGGGTGTTCTGATCAACAAACTCGATGTGCGTGTCGAAGAAGTCGCCGTTAAGAGGCCGGGCGATCTCGCCGATTTTCTCGACGGCACCTGCCAGCGTGACTTGGTTGGAGTTGCCGCCGGATTCGTGGCCGAAGGCACCGGGGTTGTAGGTCGTGTAGGCCTGGCCCTGGTTGTTGACCCAGTCGTCGAAGATCGTCGCGAAGGGGATCTTCAGGAGGTCGTGGTCGCCCTCGGTGTTCGCGAGGACGCCGTCGAGAATATCCTGAGCGGTGGGGGTGAAGATCGTGCCGACAGGCTGGTCGCGGTTGTCTGCCAGGACATAGACGTCGCCGGTGGACGGATCAACCGTGAGGCTGTTGGGGCTGCGGTGGTCACCGGAGATTATTTCACCGGCAAACACGGCAAACATCGGCGTGCTCATGTCCTGGGTCGAGTAGAACACGATGCTCTTGCGGGAGTCACCGAAGTTGTTCTGCTTGTCGATCAGCGCCACGAAACCGCCTTCGGCCGTGGTAGGCAGCGCCGCCATAGCGGGTGTTGCAAGCAGTGCGGTTAACAACGCACCCGTTGCGAAACGTAAGGAACTCTTCCGATCCATCTCTCACCTCCATAAATCAAGGGTAATGGGTTAATACCAGTAAAAATCTAACGCAAGACTTTCAA
>JAJDCX010000081.1 GCA_029260615.1 Phycisphaeraceae bacterium
CGGGCCCTCAAAGGCTACGACCCGACCCTGGAAGCGACCCTCCGCGGCAACAACCTGCTGACCCGCGACCCCCGCCAAGTCGAGCGGCAGAAGCCAGGTCAGCCCGGTGCCCGCAAGCGATTCCAGTTCTCCAAACGCTAAACCAGCAACCCATTACACAGATCACGGAACCCACAGGCCATGCCCTGTGGGTTTTTTCATGGCACGACTTGCAATTCAAACACTTGTTTGATACAGTTGTTTTCAATCAGCCACCCCGAGAACAGGAGCACCAGCCCATGAGCCCCAGCAAGACCAAGCCAAGCCGACGGACCCTGAGTTTTCACTCCATGGATGACCTTCTCACCGACGCCAAGGCACTGGCGGCTAGCGGAGCCCAAGCCAGCGGCGGCTGGACGACCGGGCAGGTGATCTGGCATGTCGCGGCCGTGATCGAAAGCTCGGTCGAGGGTTTTACCTTCACCGTTCCGCTGCCGATGCGGATCCTGGGGCGCCTGATCCGCAACCGATCGCTGAAAAAAGGAATCCCTGCGGGGGTCATTAAAATCCCGCGTCAGGCACAGGCCGCATTTCTCCCGCCACCCGACGTGAAGTTTGACGATGCTGTCGCACAAATGACTGCAATCGTCGAGAAGGCCAAACATCGCCGTATGAACGCGGTCAGCCCGATCTTCGGTGCGCTCACGCACGACCAGTGGGTTCAGTTACACTGCCGCCACGCCGAGATGCACTTCAGTTTTCTTTCACCGGTCAGCCAACCACATGACGCGAGCCATGCCCAATCTAACGGAAGAAACAAACGGCACGCAGCGGCGTCTGCTTGACGCGGCGGTAGCCATCTTCGCCGAGCGGGGGTTCCGACGAACGACTGTGCGTGCTATATGTGAAGAAGCCGACGCCAACATTGCGGCGGTGAACTATCACTTCGGAAATAAGGCGGCGCTATACGACGCGGCATTCGATCATGCCCGGCTGCGCTCAAACGAAGACAACCCGTTCGTTCAGATGGACGAGGCGAGAAATTTCCACGCTGACAAGCCGGCTGACCATAGGCTGTACCTCTTCATCCGCACGATGCTCGAGCACCAGTTCCGAAACGGCAAACCCACCGACCTGACCCGTCTGATGACCCACGAGATGATGCAACCCACTGCGGCACTGGACCGCCTGATCGAAGTCTCCGTCCGCCGGGTCTACACCAACCTGGTCAAGATCATCCTCGACCTGATGCCCCCCGGAAGCCCCCCCACCCCCGGAAGTTCCGCCAGCGGAAGTACAACTACCAGCAAAGACCGCGAGACCGCCGCCCACCGCTACGCCATGAGCGTCAGCGCCCAGTGCCACTTCCACCACCTCGCCCTGCCGATGATCCAACGCCTCGAACCCAAACAACGCTACACACCCAAGGCGTTAGACGACCTCGCCAACCACATCCATCGGTTCACACTGGCGGCGGTGCGCGGCGACAACAGTCCCGTTTAGCGGGCGATCGCAGATCGCCGAGTTTTGCCTGTTGGGCCAACATGCGGATCTGCGATCCGCCGCTAAACGATAAACCGCGGCTCAATTTCAGTGATGCAATACGGCTATTCGTGGTGTGATACTTCATTACCATCCGGGATCGAATCCATCGCCCCGCCCTTCGCCACGCACATCGCGGCGGCGGTGGTGGCGATCTTTAGGCACTGTTCGACGGGGTCGCCGGCAGCGCGGCGGGCGAGGAAGTAACCGATGAAGGTGTCGCCGGCGGCGGTGGTGTCGATGACGTCTGCCTTGATCGCGGGTTGGTGGACGGCTTCGCTTTGGCCAGCGTAGAGTGCGCCCTTGTCGCCGAGGGTGACGATGACTTCGCCGCCGGTCATCTCGGTGAGTTTAGGCAGCATCTCCCAAGGGTCGGCTTCACCACATAGCGCTTCGGCTTCGGTCTCGTTGACGATCAACAGGGAGACTTTGTTCAGAGGCCAGTTGCGGACTTCATCGGTCATCGGGGCGGGGTTGAGGCAGACGGACAGGCCATGGTCGGCGGCGGCGTTGATGAGGGCGGGGATGTGGTTGATTTCGTTTTGTAGTAGCAGCACGTCGCCTTTGTTGAAGCCGCCTAGTGTGCGGTCGATCTGGTCAGGGGCGATGGTCTGGTTCGCCCCGCCGTGCAGGAGGATGGCGTTTTCACCTGTGTTATCAACCTGGATCACGGCGTGGCCGGTGCGTGCAACGGAACCCACTTCGATCAAGGAGACATCCACACCGGCTTGGGTGAGTTTATCCAGCAGCCATTGGCCGTCTTCGCCGACTCGGCCGGCGTGTGAGACATCGGCCCCGGCACGGGCGAGCGCGACGGACTGGTTCGCGCCTTTGCCGCCGGCATAAACATCAAGCGATCGGCTGGCAATCGTTTCGCCGGGGCGGGCGATGTGATCGACGCGGTAGACGTGGTCGATGTTCAGGGAGCCGAAGTTTAGGATGCGCATGGGGCGTTAGGGATTGGGGATTGGGGATTGGGGAACCCCGCGCTTCTGGTCGGGCCGAGGGTCTGTCTACAGCATCAGGTAAGTCAGAGCGGGGAGCGCGGCGAGAAGTAACACGGCCGACCCGCAGCCCGAAGCGGCCTTGGGTTCTTGCGGCTGCCAGTCGGCGGCTTCCCGGTAGGCCTGATCGCCGCTGGCGAACGACTCGAAGGCGGCACACACATCTTCGGCCGAAAGTTCTTTGTCCGAGGCGATGAAATGCGCATCGGTCTGACTGTCTCGGTAATCCAACACCAGCCCGGAGGTGCCCCCGGCGACCTGCATAAAAGAGTTATCCTCCAGCGTCAGGATCGCAAAATCCGTCTTGAGATCGGCGACAGCCTGGACGGCCTCGTTGATCGTGAAGTCGTCGATGGAATCGTAATCGCGGTCGGCGGTCTCCATACGCATAGGCTCGGCCTTTCAGTGTTCCCGGGTCGGTGTGACTACTCCCCGGACCGCCCGATTTTTTCACGGATCATCTCAAAGAATTGCTCGTCCCCATCATGCTCACTGGAAACGGGGAAGGAGACCGGCGTGCCGTCTTTGAGGTCCAGGTATATCTGGCTGTCGATGAGGAACGAGGTGTCTCTCGCCAGATTCAGGCCCTCGATCTGGTCGAACTCGATCACGGTCAGCGGGTCGCCGTTGGCGTATTCGCTGTAGATCACGACGCGTTGATCGCTAACGAAGTAGAAGCCGTTGCGTATGTCAGACATCGCGTCGGAATAGAAGTAAAGGATGGTCTCGTCGGGCTCCAGTGCGCCAACATCCCGCGCGGTGTCTATGAATTTAGCGGGGACTTCGTTGCCTGTGTAGACGCTGGTCTCCGGCCCGACGGTTCCGATGTAAGCAACCCAGCCGATACAACCCACGCAGGGCAGGACGACCACCGCCATCAGAACAATAATCAACCAGCCCCACCAGGGCATGCCGCGACGGGGAGGCGCGTTTTCGAAGGACGGGTGTGACATCTGATCCATCCGAAGGTTCCTTATCTTGAAACTAGATAGGCCGCATGATACATAAGAGGGCGGGATCATGCGATAGAAATATTACATATTACATGCAGACGCCGACAACCCCGCACATGCCCCACCCCTGCGGCATGAGGCGAGTAACTGACATTAAAAGGACCACTCAAACTCAAAGATTTTCTGCCACGGGTCATTCCCCACACTTTTCATGCCATCTGTAATAGCCTCAAAAAGCTTTTCGTCACACCGGTCCTCAGAGGACACGACTAGGTGAATCATCGTGCCGTCACGCCCCATGATGTAAATCATGCCGACGTTATGTTGGTTGATGTCCTTCAGAAGAATCTGATTCAGACCAATAGCCGTGATCGGAGATTGCAGATTAGACTTGTCGTATAAGACGACACGCTGATCCGTCACCATGCAAAACCATTCGTCTGTTTCCTTACCATCGGCCTGATAGAAGCAATCGATGGTTTCGCCTGGATTCAGCGCACCTGCACCGTTGGCGGTTTTGACATGTTCTTGAGTCACCTCTGCCCCGCGAAAGATCCCCGCCCTCGGCTTGAGGTAATCCTTTATACCCAAGGCAAGAACGACGATCGCTACAATAATAATTAAACCGATAATCTCGCGCAAGATCGCAATCGATAACACGGCCGCGACTTTCGCGAAGATACGATAGACCAATCTGACAAACGAAGTGGGTTTATCGTCGCCGACCTCGGGTTCCACAGGTCCTTGCCCCGATCAGAGAAATGAGGTGGGTCAGACGTCCAGATTCTTCACATCCAGGGCGTGGTCTTCGATGTATTTACGGCGGGGCTCTACCTCTTCACCCATCAGGATGCTGAAGAGTTTTTCGGCCTCGCTGGCGGCGTCCCAGGTGACACGCAGGAGTACACGGTCGGCGGGGTTCATCGTGGTTTCCCAGAGTTGCTCGGCATCCATCTCGCCCAGGCCCTTGAAACGCTTGATTTCCATGCCGTGCTTGCCGTGACCGAGTACCGCTGCGACGACGGCACCGAGGTTGACCACCGGGACGACGATGGGCTCGCCCTTGTTGTCATTGGCGTGCAGTTCAAACCGCGTCGGGCCTTGCACGCCGGTGACCGATTCGGTCTGCTTGAGGAAGTAGTCATCAACCGACAGGCCCAGGTCGTTGAGTTTATTCAGCAGACGTTCCAGTTCCTTAACTTCGTGCAACTCTTTGCGTGTGGCGCGTCGGGTGCTGGGCTGTTCCTGACCCTTGACCTGTGACTGTCCTGTTTCGCCGATGACCTTGTCCATGTCGGGGTCGGTCTCGGATAGGCCGTGCTTTTCGCGGAAGGCGTCTTCATCCTGCTCAGCCCAGAAGAAGTGGTCACCGGTAATACCGTTGCTATTTTCGGTCGGTGGGACATTCAGGTGGATGCGTGGGAGCCGGTTTTGGCCTTCGGGGTCGCCGCCGCGTTGATCCAGTAATTCCTTGAAAGTCAGGCCTCTGCGTTCCACCACGGAGATCAAGTCCTGGAGGTTTTCGAGAGACTTCATCGTCTCGGCGAGTTGTTTGCCGACAAGCCTGACCTGCTCTGTCCGGTCATCGTTGAAGGCGATCAGCGCGGTGTCGGTGGTGCCCAGTTCGCTAAGCAATGTGCGCATCCGTTTTTCGTTGAGGACGAACTCGCTCTTCTTGCCACATGTCACTTGGTACAGCGGGGGTTGGGCGATGTAGATGCGCCCCTGGCGGATCAGTTCGGGCATCTGCCTGAAGAAGAAGGTCAGCAGGAGTGTGCGGATGTGGCTGCCATCGACGTCGGCGTCGGTCATGATGATGACTTTACCGTATCGCAGTTTTTCAATGTTGAAATCGTCTGTCCCGATGCCGCAGCTAAGGGCCTGGATGATGATGCGGATTTCTTCGAAGCCGAGGATCTTATCGAGGCGAGCTTTCTCGACGTTTAGGATCTTACCCTTCAAGGGAAGGATGGCCTGGGTGTTGTGGTCACGACCGCCCTTGGCGGAGCCGCCGGCGGAGTCACCTTCCACGAGGTAGATTTCTGACTCTTCAACGTCTTTACTGGTGCAGTCGTAGAGTTTGCCGGGAAGCCCACCGGAGTCGAACGCGCCCTTTCGGCGGGTCAACTCACGGGCCTTGCGGGCGGCCTCGCGCGCCTGGGCTGCCATGAGTCCCTTCATGCAGATCCGCTTGGCGTCCTGGGGGTGTTCCTCAAGCCAGGCACCTAGTTGTTGGCCGACGGAGGAGTTAACGAAAGACTCGACCTCGGCGTTGCCCAGTTTGGTCTTGGTCTGGCCCTCGAACTGGGGTTCCGCGACCTTGACGGAGATAATGGCGGCGAGCCCTTCGCGGAGGTCGGCGCCGTTAGGCGGCGTGTCGTTCTTGAGGATATTGCTGTTGCGGGCGTAGGTGTTAAGGCTGCGTGTCAGCGCGGTTTTGAACGCCGAGAGGTGCGTGCCGCCCTCAATGGTGTTGATGTTGTTGGCGAACGAGAGCAGTGTTTCGTTGTAGGTGTCGTTGTACTGAATCGCGATCTCGCAGACCAGGCTCTGCTCGGGGTCTTCGGTTTTGAAATAAATCGGCGGATCGAGCAGGACATTTTTGCCCTCGTTTAACGAGGTCACGAAGGATATGAGCCCGTCGGGGAAGCAGTAGTCTTTCCGCTTCTCGGTACGTTCGTCGGCGATGGATATCTTGAACCCCGGGTTGAGGTACGCCATCTCCTTTAGCCGTCCGGCGAGAGTCTCGAAGCGGAAGTCACACTCGGGGAACATCTGCGGGTCGGGCTTGAACGTGACCTTCGTGCCGGTCTTGCTGCGTTCACCAATGACGTGAATTTCTTCGGAGACAACACCCCGCTCAAAACTCATGGCGTGGAGCTTGCCGTCGCGGGCGACCTCGACCTCGAGGTATTCACTGAGCGCGTTGACAACGCTGGCACCCACGCCGTGCAGCCCGCCTGAGACCTTGTAGGAGTCGTGGTCGAACTTGCCGCCTGCGTGCAGGACGGTCATGACGATCTCGACGGTCGGTCGGCCGTTGAGTTTGGGGTTGCTGTGCTGGTAGGGCCCGACGGGGATGCCCGAGCCGTCGTCGATGATGCTCACCGAGCCGTCGGCGTTGATCTTGACTTCGAGGTGGTCGCAGCGGCCGGCCATGTGTTCGTCGATGGCGTTATCGACGATTTCGTAGACCAGGTGGTGCAGGCCCCGGGCGGTGGTGTCGCCGATATACATCCCCGGGCGTTTGCGGACGGCTTCCAGGCCCTCGAGAACCTTGATGTTCTGCTCGGAATATTCGCTCTTGGGCTTAGGCGCTGCGGGGGCAGTCGCCGGCGAGGAAGAGGCGTTAACGGTCGATTGTTCGTCCATGATCGAGTGCCTTTATTATCCGCCCAAGGAGAAGCCACAAACGCGGCTTTCCCCTTGAAAATAAGGTGTTTTCAGCCACACAAATGATAGCAGAATCCGGGCCCTGACACCAGTGGTAAACAGCGGTTAAAGGGCGTGGATTAGGGGTTGAAATCCAGCTAAAAATGAGGCCGATCAGGGTTGGTCAGGGCCGTCAGCGTCATCCACAGGCGTGGGCTCGTCGATCTGGTTCGCGGCGGGCTCGGCCTCATCGGCGGGCTGAGGATCCGGCTCGACAGTGGGTGCTTCTGCCGACGGATTGTCTTGGGAGATATCTGCGACCGGCACCGGGGTCTTGGCTCGCATGGCCTTGATCTTCTCACCAAGGCGGGTCGCAAGACTCGCCAGTTCCGGGTCCTGCTTGAGGTCTTCGGGCGTAGCACCTCGGAGCCGGGCCCCGGCTTGAGACCATGCGCGCAACGATTCGGCTTCACGGCCAAGACGGTAGAGGGTGTCCCCCAGGTGGTCGCTGATAATCGCCAAGGTGGCGGTCTGCGAGCCGCCCTTCCCGCTGGCTCGCAGGCGAACAACCGCCGCCTGCATAGCTTTACGAAGCCAGACCTCGGCGTCCTCGTATTGCTGGAGCTTGTAATAGGCCCAGCCAAGAGAATCCATGTAGGCCTCGTTGGTCGGCTCACCATCCACCGCACGGCGGATCATGTCCAACGCCTTCGCGGGGTTTTCGTTGCGCATCAGCATGGCGTAACCCAGGCCGTTGTTCGTCGGGCCGTGGTCCGGGAATTTCACGAGGAGGTCGCGCATGACCTGCTCGCCTCGATCTTGCTCGCCCAAGCCGGTGATGGTCATGGCCAGCAGGTAGGTCAACTCAACCTCGTGTTCGGGGAAGCGGTCGACAGCTTTAATGATCCGTTGCTCGGCCCGTTCGTGTTCACCCATCTTCACCAGCGACGACGCGATCAGGCTGACCAGCAGGTTGGGATTCTCCACGTCCTGCTTGACGATCGCCGCTTCCAGGACATCGATCGCTTTTTGATATTTACCCCACTGCTGATAAAGAAACCCCAACCGGCTGGCGCGATTCGGGCCGTCGGATTCCAGCAGGAGCACGCGTTCCTGGACTTCAAACAGCCTCTCCTGGTCGCCGGCATCGCCATAAAAACGCAGCGCCATCCTGAGCAGAACCACGTCGTTGGGCTCGGCTTGCAGGCGGGCTTCCAACAGTGTGATCGCCTCGCCGGTCCGGCCAGCGGCGTGGTAGGTATCCAACAACTGGTTCAAAGCCCGGGCGTCCTGCGGGTTCTCTGCGAGCAGGCCCTCAAGGAGGGTGGCGGCCCGGTCGTAGTTCCGACTGGCGTCGTGGAGCTGGGCCTGGACCAGACGGCCGGTGCGGCTATTGGGGATCGTACCCAGCAATCGCTTGACCAGGATCCGCCACTTGGCGGTCTGCTCTTCGACCGGTGATGCTTTGCCCGGTGCGGGGTCATAAAGATCAAGCAGCGCCGCATACAAAGGCTCTGAAGTCGGCTTAGCGTTGAGCGCATCCAGGAGTGTCTGCTCGGCGTCGATGGCGTGGCCAAGGGACAACTCCAGATTGGCCTTACTGATTGTCAGCCGGGCGTCTCCGCCGGTGTCACGTATCACCCGGTCGATCAGTTCGACGGCTTCCTGGACGTTGCCTGTCTTGGCAAGCACGCGCGACCGCAGCAGGATCACGCCGGTCTCGTTGGATTCCGCCAGGGGTTCCAACACGTCGGCAGCCCCGTCATATCGGTCCTGCACGATCAGAGCCTTGGCCAACTCAACACGGGCAACCGCAAGCTGGGGCGAGCGAGAAACCGCCAACTCGAACTGGGTCTGCGCCTCTTCAAATTGACGAAGTACCGCAAGGCAGAGCCCGCGCAACACGATGTGCATCGTCGCGTCCAACCCGTCCTTGTCGGTGTCCCCGATGATATCCAATAGCCCCTGGGGGTCTTTCGTGTGGGTCACCAACGCGGTGCCGTACTCGTCCGCCATAGTTGGCGATTGTGCCATCAGGCCCGTGGTCAGGTCGACTGCCTTTGCCAACGACTTGCTGTCGTGCGGGGCCCGGTCACCGGGCAGCAGGTAGTTGCGTAGCAAAACATGGAAGACCCGCCGGCCTTCGGGCGCTTGCCGGAGATGCTCGGTCAGCAGTGTGTTGGCCTGTGAATCCGGGAGGACGTCGGCGGTGGCGATCGCCAGCGACTGAGGCTTGCCCTCGCTTAGGTAAACCGACTCAAGCCCCTTAGCGATCCTGGCAGAAGGGACGCCCTGGTTGACGATGTAGCGGACCATCGCCAGAGATTGTGCGTCGCCGTGCTGTCGTTGCACCTGTTCGATCACCAGACGCTTGGCGAGGTCATGGTCACTAAGCCGAAGCGCGGCGTAGACCCTGCGCTTATTGAGTTTGACCGGGTCGGGGACACGGGCATCCCGTGCCAAGCGGTAGACATCAAGCGCGAGGGCGGGCTTGTCGAGCCTCATGTGCAGATCGCCGAGCAGTTGCCGGGTGACCCCGACCTGTCGGCGAAGCAACGCCTGGTCACGGGCGAAAGTGGAGGCGTGGATGGGGTTGGCTGTGAGTTCGATGTAGCGGTCGAACTGCTCGATGGCAGCGGAGGCGTGCCCCATGCTGCGGAGGGTGTTACCCAGGAAGTGGTAGGACACTTCGGTCAGGGCCGGGCCGGCGTCGTCGCTTTGCAGCACCTCATAAAAAAGCACCGCCGCCTCTGCGTGGTCACCTTTCTCGATCGCAAACCGGCCGAGGATAAAGATGCTGCGAGCGTCGCCTGGCGCGAGATCAACGGCACGGCGAAAATACTGCGCCCCCTTGATGCGGTTGCCGGACCGCGTGTAGATCTCCCCGAGCAGCCGGAGCAGTGTCGGCTCGTTGGGCGCAAGCCTCAGTGCTTTTTCCAGGTATTTTTTGGCACGGGTGCTGTCACCCTCGCGCCAGGCCTGTCGGCCATCGATGTAGGCCTTCTGGGCTGCCAGCGGAGGCTCGTTCTGAGTGTCTTGAAAGTCATCGGGTTTCTCGGCAGCATCCAGGAACGCAGGCCTTTGCAACGTGGCGAGCACCTTGGCTATCGGGAGCCGGGCCTTGTCGAGGTCTTCATCGCTTAACGGCGAGAGTTGCTCCGCGGAAAGCCCCGGGGGCAATTCGACGTCGTAGCGTAAAACAACTCGGCCAAAGCGCCGGGTCTGGCCGCGATCCCCTGAGCCCTTGCCGGGCTGGCAACCGGTAGCCAGCATCAGACAGAGAGCCGAGAAGAAGATGATCCGTCGTGCCGTCATGCGGTGCGGTCCTGTCCAAGCGAGGTCGTGAGTCAGGGGATGACCTTGTTCAGTGGGTAGCTGAAGATCGCGGTCGCGCCGGCCCGCTTGAGCGCCGGGGACAGGTCGCGTTCGACCCGTTCTTCCAACACGACCTCGATGGCGACCCATTTCTCATCAGCCAGGGCGTTGACGGTCGGGGATTGCTCGGCCGGGAGGAGCTTGATGACCGCGTCCAGCGAAGCTCGTGGCACGTTCATCTTCAACCCGACCTTCGACTTCGCAGCGATCGCGGCTTGAAGCAGCAACGCCAGGTCCTCGATCTTCGCCCGCTTCTTGGGGTCTGCCCAGGCCTGCCTGTTGGCGATCAGGCGGGTGGTAGAGGTCAAAAGCGTATCAATGATCCGCAGCTTGTTGGCACGCAGCGACGAGCCGGTCTCGGTAATATCGACGATGGCATCGACCAAGCGGGCCTTGACTTCGGTGGCGCCCCAACTGAACTCGACCTTCTTGACGTCGATCCCACGGTCTTTGAAGTATCGCTGTGTGGTGCCGAGCAATTCGGTGGCGATGATGCCGCCGGCCAGGTCTTCGGGCTTGTGGTAATCGGATTCCTCGGGGACAGCTAACACCCATGTGGCCGGGTTGCTGGTAGCGCGGGAGTACGGCAGCTCGCAGACCTCGTGGACGTCTGAATCGTTTTCGACAACCCAGTCGTGGCCGGTGATCCCAAGGTCGATCACGCCGTCCTCGACGTAGCGACTGATCTCCTGGGCACGGAACATGACGGCGGCGAGCTCGGGGTCGTCGATGCGTGGGAAGTAGGACCGGCTGGGGATCGTGATGTTGTACCCGGCCCGATCAAACAGATCGACGGTCGCGTCCTGTAGGCTACCCTTGGGGATCCCGATACGTAAAAGCGCATCTTTTAGATTCGTATTCATCGGTAGGTCACTTCTTCTTCGTTTTGGCTGCGGGCTTTTTGGTGGTTTTCTTAGTAGTCTTCTTAGTGGTCTTCTTCGTGGTTTTGGCTGCCGTCTTCTTTACGGTTTTAGCGGCCGGCTTCTTGGCGGGTTTTGGCTCCGGCTTGGGAGCATCTTTCTTGGCGACCTTGGTTTTCTTGGACGATTTTTTCTTCACCGGCTCCCGTTTCTGATCTTCACGGGACGTATCAACGGCGATCAGTTGCGCCTCGGGGGCTTCCAACACACTGGCAGGCGTCTTGCAGCTGTCGGACCATGCCTGCAGCAACAGGTGCGCCTCGACCGAGGGGTCCCCGGTCTTGAACTGCCGCAGCAATAGCGTCTCAACATGCGAGGGGTCGAGCCCCTCGTCGATCGCGCCTTCGCGTGCCAACAGTGCGACGAGCTTGTCATCGACGGGGATCGCGTGCCCGCCGAAACACAAGAGCATCACCGAGGCGGCGGCGTAGGGCGTGATGCCCGTGAGTGTGTCCAGGTAATGCCGCTGCTCTTTCTTGGTCAACGCGACGGCCTTTTTCATCTTGTGGTCATGCTCACGCAGGTAAACCTCATCCAGCGACTCGCGCATCCGCTCGATTCGCCAATGCACGCGGGGGTAGTTTTCCCCGATCACATCCACGATCTCTTGGGTGAGGCTGACTCGTACCTCGTTGTTGTCGACCATGTTCTCCATCAGAGCGTCGTAGGCCTGCTCGGCCTTACGCCGTGAAGCGTCGGCTTGGAGGAAGGCAATGACCAACTGCGTGGTCGGCTCGTAGCCCGGGGCCTCAAGGTTCTTGTGCTTGGCTTTGAGCCGGCGGATCAGGGCGTTGAGCTTCTTAATCTGTGCGGGTTCGTGCTTCACTTAGGTCCGTCCTCTGCGGCTGCTTGGCCGGGGGTCTGGGTATCGGTTTCTGTGGGTTCACCGGCGTCGCTGCCGGGTGTGTCACTATCGGCGGGGTCGTTTGGGTCGGGCTGTTGGGGAGGGGTCTTCTCAATGCCGCGGCCGATCGCTTCCATCACGGCCGCCTGCTTCTTGAGCGTCTCGTCCAGCGAGAATCTGAATCGGGGCACGGTGCGGGTCGCCATCTTTTTGAGGACCAGCGAACGGATATGACCGGTCGCGTGCCGTAGGCCGTGGAAGTTCTTGCTCTCTTTTTCCTCGGGCATGATCGAGACGAAGATGGTCGCGTCTCGCATGTCCGGCGAGATCTTCACCCGGGTGATACTGATAAAAGCATCGACGCGCGGGTCCGCCAGATCTCTCTGGATTACTTCTGCGATCGCCTTCTTCAGGGTCGCCTCGACTTGTGCTATACGGTGGCTCATGGCTTACTAGTGTCCGATCAATCCTTGCCTGCCCCCGAAAGTATCTCAATCCGGTGGTTGGCTAACACATAGCCGCGACCACTGCGGAGCTTATTGAGTATCCCGTCCAGGACACTCTGGCAGTGAGGCACGGCGGTACTCACCACCGCCATCCCCAGCGTCGCGGTCCGGTGGATGTCCTGCGTATCGACCTCGGCGACGGATACTTGATGCTCACGGTGCAGGCGGTCCTTGAGGCTGGCTACCACTCGGCGTTTGTCCTTCAACGAATCCGCGCCTTCGATCCGCAACTCGACTTGGAGGATCCCGATGACCATGTCGGATAGGTGGTTGGTGGTTAGGGGTTGGTGGTTCGTCGTTGATGTCGGGTGTGCGGTGTTTCGATCAATGTGCCGTCCAGATCTCTTGGCGAGGGTTCCTTCCAACCACTAATCACAAACCACGGCTCCTACTCCAGCTTCCTCTTGACCTGTTTGACGTTGTAACAAACGATCGTGTCGCCTGGCTTGAGGTCGTCGAAGCCCTTGAGGCGGATGCCACACTCGGTGCCGGCCCGAACCTCCTTGGCGTCGTCCTTCACACGGCGGAGGCTCTCGATGCCCCGGTCATCGGTCACGACGATCCCGTCCCGCTGAAGCCTGGCTTTGCCCGACTTCTGGAACGTGCCTTCGGTCACGACGCAGCCGGCGATCATCCCCAGCTTGCCGATCTTGAAGACCTGCTTGACCTCGGCCTGACCCAGGGTTTCTTCCTGCGTCTCGGGTGCCAGCATGCCTTCCAGTGCCTGGGTCACATGATCGGTGACGTCGTAGATAATCCGGTACAGGCGGATGTCCACGCCCCGGGCCTCGGCGATTTCCTTCACCGTGCTGGTTGCCACCACATGGAACCCAAGCACGATCGCGTCGGAAGCGTCAGCGAGCAGCACGTCGTTCTCGGTCACCCCGCCGACTGCGGAGTGGATTACCTTGACGTTGACCTCTTCGTTGCCCAACTTTTCGAGGCTCTTGCGCAGAACTTCCATCGAGCCCTGAACGTCGGCCTTGAGTACGACACGCATCTGGTTGGCTTGCCCCGCCTTGATGGTGGCGGCGAAGTTGTCCAACGTGACTTTCGTCCGTGCGGCGAGCAGCTTCTGGCGCTCGGCATCGCGGTACTGCTGGGCGACGCTCTCGGCCTTCTGCAAAGTTTGAGTGACGAAGAATTTGTCACCTGCGTCGGGGATCTCATCGATGCCTGAAAGCTCCAGCGGTGTCGCGGGCCCGGCGTCCTTGACTGATTTTTTTCGGTCGTTGGTCATGTCACGAACACGCCCAAAGGCACGGCCGATCACGATGAAGTCCCCGACCTTGATCTGACCGTCCTGCACCAACACACGGGCGACCGAACCGCGGCCGGTTTGCATCTCCGCTTCAATCACCGCGCCACGTGCAGGCCCGCCGTAGTCGGCTTTGAGTTCCAGCAACTCGGCCTGGTAATCCAGCACTTCCAAGAGATCCTTGATACCTTCGCCAGTCTCGGCAGAGGTCTTGATGATCTCGGTCTCGCCGCCCCACGCCACGGGGTTCAGCCCGTGCTCGGCGAGTTGGCCATAGATCTTCTGGACGTTTTCTTCGGTCGCTTGGGGGAGGTCGCTTTTATTGAGCGCGACAATGACCGGGACATCTGCGGCCTTGGCGTGGTTGATCGATTCAATGGTCTGGGGCATCACGCCGTCGTCCGCCGCAATGACCAGCACTACCAGATCGGTCATCCCCGCACCGCGGGCACGCATCGAGGTAAACGCCTCGTGGCCGGGCGTATCCAGGAACACGACGGTCTTGTCCTTGTCGTCTCCGCCCTTGACGGTGACGCGGTAAGCGCCAACGTGCTGGGTGATGCCGCCGGCCTCGTGTGTGGCGACGTCGGCCTGACGGATCTTATCTAACAGCGAGGTCTTGCCGTGATCGACGTGGCCCAACACGGTGACAACCGGGGGCCTGGGGCGTTCATCGACCAAATCGCGTTCTGCGAACTCCTGCTCGACGATCTCCTCGGCGGTCTGCTGTTCCTTGACCTCCAACTCGATGTCGTACTCCAACGCGATTTCCATCGCGGCCTCGGTCTCGATCGCCGAGTTGATGGTCGCCATGATCCCCTTCTTGAAGAGGTACTTCATGGCCTCGTTGGCCTTGATCCCGGTGGCGGAGCTGAGCGCCTTGATGGTGATCGGCTCTTCGATCTCGACCTTGCCGCCGGTGACCACCGCGCTGAGCGCGGCCTGGCCGGTGTGTTCGTTTTTACGGAGATTGTGCCGGCGTTGCTTGAGGTAACCGGTCGCACCTGACAACCTGGCGTCCAACTCTTCCATGTCGGCCTGGCTGAACTTGGCGGGGCCCGTGGGCAGGGCGTCGCCGGAGCGTCCCCTGCGTGTATTCATACCACGCCGCTTGTTCGGTCGTGCAGGTCCACCAGCACCAGCACCACCACCGCCGCCGGCACCCTTGCCCCGGGCGGGGCCACGGGCGCGTGTGATGCCCGGAACGCCGTCGTCCTGCTGATAGCCACCACCGCCACCACCACCGCCGCCGCCTTGGCCGCCAACCGGTCGGCGGGGACGGGGCGCACGTTCGGGCTCGGGCTTTTCGATACGCAGCACTTTGGGGCCCTTGAGTTGGACCTGCTGGGGCTTGGCGAGTTGCTGGCCGACGGGTTTGACGATGTCCGGCCGGGTCGGGACGTTGGGCTGACCCATCGGGCCGATCATCTTGACTGGCGAGGGGGCTTCCGCAGCGATCGGGGGGGCCTGGTCAGCCGGTGGCTGTGGCTGATCTGCCTGCGGAGCGGGTGTTTCCGTAACAGCCGACTCAGCCGCCAAGGCTGGCGCAGCTTCAGGAGAGGGCGCAGCCACTTGGGGCTCGGCCTTCTCAACGGTGGAAGGCTCAGCCTTCTTCGCCTTGGTTGCCTTGGTGGCTTTAGTAGCCTTGGTGGCTTCGGCAGGCTTGGCTGGGGGTGGTTCGAGGGTTGCAGTCGCCGTCGATGCGTCACCAGCGTCCGGTGTGTCGGACTTGGCAGCGGCTTTCTTACGCGGCTTGCGGACCTTCTTCAGGTCCACCTTTTCCGCGGTCTCGATGGCCGTCCCTGCATCAGCAGCCTCTTCACTGAACCACTGACGGACGGTCACGGCCAGGCCGATCTTCACCGTCGACATGTGGTTAGTGATACCCGGGACGCCTTCGGCTTCGCACTTCTCTACGATCGCCTTGCTCTTGACGCCCAGCTCTTTGGCTAACTCGAATACGCGCTTGGCTTTGGCCAAGTCCTGCTCCTTCCGACCTTATTCGTGGCCGGCCTAGTAGTCGACGGTGCCCAATCTGGCCCGCCGGGGATCAACACACCACCTGTCGTCAGGTGGTTTCGGTGCTTGTCTGCTTATCTGCTTCGGTATCGACGCCTGCTTCAACTTCGGCTTCCACCTCGGTTGCCTGCTCAGCTTCGCCGTCCGCTTGGGCTTGTGAGTCGTCGCCTTGGTTATCTTCGGCTACCGACTCATCGGCACCAGCGTTCTCATCTGTAGTCTCTTGCCCAGGCTCTTGCCCAGCCGATTCCGCCTGACGGCTTTCAAGCATGTCCACAATCGAACCCGACCCGCCACCCGGCAAAATCTCGCCCAATACCGACGCGGCCTGCGCCTCGCCAGGCATCGATGCCAACTCCTTCTCCTGCTGCTGACGCGTACGCTCGGCGTCTTCCTTCTCCTTGGCCTGCTCCTCGGCAACCGTCTTGGCACGCGCCGATGAGGTCTCGAGGATCTTCTCGGCCATCTCTTCGTCCAGGGCCAGCGTCTCTTCCAAGTACGCGGCACCGACTTCTTCAACATCGAACACACTGATAACGCCCAACGCCGCGAGCTTGTCGATCTGCTCCGCCTCCAAGCCCTCGATCGTCTTAAGACAAGTCTCAAGAATGTCCAGGCTCTTAGTGAACTCCGCAGGCGTCAGGATGTCGACATCCCACTTGGTCAGCCTCGCCGCCAAACGCACGTTCTGCCCGCGCTTGCCGATCGCCAACGACAACTGGTCTTCGTTAACCACCACCGTCGCACGCCCAAGCTCGAAGCACAGAGAAATCTCCACGACTTCAGCAGGCTTCAAAGAGTTCTGAATCAATATCTGGCTGGACTCGTTCCAACGGACGATGTCAATCTTCTCGCCACCCAGCTCATCGACGATGTTCTTGATCCGGCTGCCACGCACACCGACGCACGCGCCGACCGCATCGACCTTCGAGTCGATCGAGCTGACCGCGATCTTCGTGCGGTGCCCGGGTTCACGCGCCATCGCCTTGACTTCAATAATACGCTCAGCGACCTCGGGGACCTCGATCTCAAACAGCCGACGGATAAACATCTCGTCACCCCGGCTCAACACGATCTTGACCTGGTTGCCCGCGTCACGGACATCCAGAATCAGGCACCGCACCCGCTCACCGGGCTGGTGCTGCTCGCCGGGGATCTGCTCGCTGCGCGGCATGAATCCCTCAGCCCGACCGATCGACACCACCAGCGAACCGCCTTCATACCGCTGGGCCATCCCCGTGGTCAGTTCGCCGACACGGTCGATAAATTCGTTATAGATGCTGGCCCGCTCGTCCTCGCGGAACCGCTGGATCATCACCTGCTTGGCCGTCTGCGCGGGGATCCGCCCCAGGTCTGCCAGGTCGATCTCTTCATCGCCACGCCACACCCGGATCTGCCCGGTCAGGCGATCTACCTCGGAAACAAACTCATCGGTATCCAGCGCGTTGTAGTGCTTGCGCGCGGCCGACACCATCGCCTGCTCGATATCCGAGAACAGCGATTCCTTGTCAACGTTACGGTCACGGGAGATCGAATCGATCAGCCGGAGCATTTCCGTGTTATTAATGGCCATGGTCGTATCCTGCTTTCCTGCGTTGTTTTGATCCCAGGCCCGCCCGCAACGGCCTACCCGCCACGCTTGAGCCCGGTGTTTGCCAAATTGTCGTCCACGCTTCACAAAAGGGCGGCGGACACAAGCCCTAAATAATTCAATCCCAACGCGTGAGCCCAAACAAAAAACCACGCAGCGAATCCCGCTCGTGGCCAAGACAGTCGGCGGTCGGCTCAGGCTCCATTAAGCCCAACCGAAGCCGGCAAGATGAACGGATCACAGGCTAAGCCCGCAAAGCCACCCCCTTGCCGCGGATCATCCGCTTCAGGAGGCCCTTGTCGAGCCTTGGCATACCGTCGCCACGGAGCTGATGGGCTAAACCCATCACTTGCCCGTCGCTCCCGTGCCAGCCATTGCCTGTATCTGCTGCATCCGTTACTGCCTCAGGCTACACATACACACTTCCCATCGACACCACGCCGACGGTGAACCCATAAGTGTAGATAAACCCCCCGCTATGTCAATATCTGCATACCCCGGACCCACTCCAAACCCGCCCCACTGCACAACTCGACAATCACCCTAACATATACCGATCATCCTGGCGACTCACGACCCATCCTCAGGCTGCCCCGGCCTCCTCACCGTCGATTCCAACCCGAACTCACAGATCACCTGCGCACGCCACCGATCACTCCCATACGGTAAACAACGATTCGCACTCGTCCGCAACGCCTTCAATTCGGCTTCGCTCAGAGGCCCATTTACCGTCCGCAACCAGTTCCTCGGTCTACCCCGACCCTGCTAGAACGCCGCAAAGTCCCCGTCCTTACGGAACATCCGCCAATGTCTCGCCGTCCTGTTCAGGACGTGATACGCATAACCCCCGACATCAACACGCTGTGCTCTTGCCATAACAAGAGGCTATCGACGGCGAGCTACTCCGCCAAGACGGTGTCTGACCCCGTTTCATTCCCCGCACCAACTAAGGGGCCACGAGCGTAATCTGCCGAATTGGCCGCTGTCTCAAGGGTAAACCATCTCCACCGTCAACTACATCAATATGTAATACTTTCCCCTGGTATACATCAAGATAAATAAGTAGATCGGTGGTATCTGCTACAGGCGCAACTACGACATCCCCATTCAGTACCCCCGCCCGCTCAAGTGCTCCACCTTGCACTAGAGGTCCAAATGTGAGGACCTCTGGGTGGTTACCATTTATCTTGACATACTGCCCACTGATGTATCCTCCGTATCTTGTTTCAATGTCGTGGAGTTTCGTCGCTTGGACATAGATGGCTCGGGCGACCTGGTAAGACAGAGAGGCTATAGGTATAGCAATCACAATAACTATGGCGATAAATAAGAAAATCAGTGCTTTTCGATATCTACCCATCTGTTCTTTTGGCACCATTTTTCTGTGTCTCTAAATTTTGAGGCAACTGGGATTGGCGCAACAATATAGAACGAAACGGGGTCTGCCCCCGTTAATTGAGCCACTCCCCATCAATGCCCAAACGCTTCCTCGTAATCCGCCAACGATGCTTCGATAACTTTGATTGCGTGTTCGACGCCGTAGGTTAATTCGACGGACATCTGGGATTCCTGGCCGGGGACCATTTTGTAGGTGGCGAAGTAGTGGCGCAACCGTTCGATCAGGACCGGGGGGAGGTCTTTGATGTCTTCGACGTCGCCGTGCATGTTGTCGTTTTCTAAGACAGCAATGATCTTGTCGTCCGCCTCACCGCCATCGACGCATTGCAGTCCGCCGACGACGCGGGTGTGGATCAGGATGTCAGCCCGGTTGATGGGGCGTTCGCTGATGACACAGATATCCAAGGGGTCGCCATCGCCGAGGGAGGCATTGGGTGAGAGGGAGGTGACACGGTCGCCGCAGTAGGTTTTGGGCACGAAGCCGTAGAGGGCCGGGGGCTGTGAGCTGCTGCGTTGCGGGCGGTCGACGCGGAGGTAGCCGGTGGCTTTACATATCTCATACTTCACCAGATCGAAGGGGGTGATTTCGATGTAGGCCTGCAGGCGTACCGGCGGTTCGTGCCCCGGGTCCAGCCCGTGCCAGGGGTGCGGCCGCCAACGGTAGAACGGCGGGGGGAATGAACGGGAGGACTCGGTTGGGTGATTGGCCATCTGCTGTCGTCCCTGTGGGTCGGCGAAAAGTACCCAAAACGAGGGCTCGGCCCTGTTTAGTGGCAACGCCCGGTATGGTACCGATTATGGGGGTGGGTTTGGGGTGAGTTCGTGATGGCCGGACCAAAGGTTCACATTTGACCGCAGCAGTCAGGCCTTGCCGGGGTGGCTGGGCGATTCTGTTTCAGGGGCAGGATCGTCAGGTGTGCTGGCCGGCGCAGGATCATCCCCGGGCTGGGCGTCTTCACCGTTGATCGCTTCGGGCAAAACCACCTCATCAGTAATAGGACCGTCGGTGGGATGCAACAGCGCGTACTGTCGGCCGTACTTATAAGCGGTGACCACGATGAACCCGTACACCACAAAGAACACCGCCAGGACGTACCGCCAACGAAGTTCCATCGCGACCATCGAATACCCCAGGATCGCGAACATGCCCGCCGCCAGGTAGATCACCCCGACCGACTTTTTCACACTCAGGCCGCTGCGACGAAGCAGGTGGTGGATGTGCTGGCTGTCCGGGCTGAGGATCGGCTTGCCCGCCATCTTGCGGCGGAAGATCGCCAAAGACGTATCCGTGATCGGGACGGCAAACACGATCAGCCCCGCCGTGACCAGCAGCAGGCTCTGCCCACCGGCATCGGCGTAAAGCAGGATCGATGCGACACACAGGTAACCAATCAGCAGCGACCCGGTATCACCCATGAAGATGCTCGCCGGGTTGAAGTTGTACGGGAGGAACCCAAGCACCGCCCCGATCATCGCAAGACAAACCACGATGCGGATCGGGTCTTTCATTGCATCGGGGTTGTGCAGAGCGACAAACGCCGCGATACACAGAAACCCGATCCCCGCGATCACAGCGACCCCCGATGACAGCCCGTCCAGGCCGTCAATCAGGTTCATGGAGTTGCAACCGCCTAAGACCATCGCCGCGATCAGGCAGGTGGCCAGGATGTAATTCACCATCGGCAGCAGGTCTGTACCAACCATCGGCAAATCCCACGGAAGAGGGATCGCTTCGATACCGACGATCCCGAAAACCGACCCGATCAGTTGCGTGCCCACGTTGTAATTCGCCAACGCCGCGGCCGCGAAGAGCTGGCCACCGATCTTAACCCGGGGGTTGATCCCATAGATGTCGTCGAATAACCCGGTAAGGGTGATCGCACCCGCGCCGACCATGATGCTCACCAGCGGGTTGCTGCGTATCAGCCGAAGCGGGTTGAAATCCGTCTGCTTGAGGATGTCTGCCTCGGGCACAAGGAAGTAGGCCAACCCAATGGCTATCAGCCAACCTAGAAATATCGCAACCCCGCCGAGGTACGCGACCGGCTCGAGGTGGTTCTTGCGCTTGAGGTCCGGGAGGTCTACGATGCCGTTACGGATCGCGAGCATCCGCATCAACGGGGTGGCGACAATCGCGACAAAGAAGGCGACAAAAAACACACCCATATACGGCGCGATTACCTGGGTCAACATCGTCGGCTCGAACATCTCCGCTACGCCGCCGACGGCGTCCACCGTAGTGGCCGCGGCATCAACCGGATTAACCGTGGGCACGTCCCCGACAGCTTGAGCGAGCAGCATCAACATCAGCCGCTCCCCCCTACCGAAGCCTCGGCACCGGCCACGTACTCACGACGCAACCCGATCAACTCGGTCAATGTCTGGTCCAAACTAATCTCTGGCTGAAAACCAATCGCTTCGGTGAGGCGCGTGGTGTCTGGCAGCCGGTGCGCGGGGTCTTCAAAGTCTGGCCCAAACGCTTTTTCATACGAGACCAGCCGCTTGCCTGCCGTGCCCCCTGCCAGTTCGATGATCCGGTCGGCGAGTTCATTGATCGTGACCCGCTGCTCGGAACCGAGGTTAAAAACCCTGCCGAAGCAGTCGTCCTTGGCCATCAGCTCGGTCATCGCCCGGGTGATGTCGCGGACATCACAGAAGGCACGCGTCTGTGTGCCGTCGCCGTAGACGTCGATGGTTTTCCCAGCGACCGCACGCTCGACGAAGCGAGGCACGACCATGCCGTAGTGTCCGACCTGCCTGGGGCCGATGGTGTTGAACAGCCGGGCGATCACGACGCGCAGGCCGTGACGCCGGTGCATGTCGATGGCGAGGTGTTCGTCGATCGCTTTGGTCAAGCCATACGCCCATCGCGACGCGGTGGTCGGGCCGTAGACCAGATCCATGTCTTCACGCAACGGCAGCACGGGACATTTGCCGTAAACCTCGCTGGACGAGGCGATCAGGACGGACGCCCCGGCAAGCCGCGCGGCTTCGAGGACAGACGATGTCTGCTCGACATTGTTGTGGACCATCGCAGCGGGGTCGTCGATAACCCGCTGGACACCCACGGCGGCGGCGAGGTGGTAAACCTGCCCGACACCGTCCCATAGATCAGGATCTGCTACGGCTTCGCTGGCATCGGCGTGAATCAGTTCGCAGCGGTCGTCCAGCAGGTCCGCAACGTTGTTCCGGCTGCCGGTGGAGAGGTTGTCAATGAGTGTCAATTCAAGACCTTGAGCCTTGAGCCGCGCAGCGAGGTGTGAACCGATGAAACCCGCCCCGCCGGTGATAATCGCCTTACCCGTCACGGGTGTGTCCCTGGTATGAGTGGCCTTAGCGTGCCGAAAGTCGGCTAACGGAGCATCGTGGGCTGGGTATCATTCGCTGTCAACCGGCTCGGCCAACTCGGACACGCCTCGACGTCCTCGGCCGTTGGTCTTGCCGTTGGATTCACCGTTCTCACGGTAGCGGTAGAAGTCGCGGAAGCTGGCACGGAAGTAACCACCGACGCTCGACTGTACACCGTTGAGAATGATCCCCAACAGGTCGGCCCGCTGCCCAGCGAATTGCCGGGCCATCCGGTCGATCATACCACGCTTGTCGCTGTTGGCACGCACGACCGCAACCACCGAATCAACCTGTTTGGCGAGCACCTGGCACTCCGAACTAAGCAGAGCCGGCGGCGCGTCGATCAACACGATGTCGAAACGTGTCTCAAGCTCCGCAAGCAGGGCGTGGAACCGGGCACCATCCAGCAGCTCAGGGGCCGCGTCCCCAGCTCGCCCTGTCGGCAACACCGAGATGTCCGGGTCATGAACCGTTAACAACATATCATCCAGCGACGCGCCGTAGAGCAGGATATCGACCAGCCCCCGGTCGTTGTCCGCATCCAAGAACTGGTGCTGGGCTGGCCTGCGGAAGTTGGTGTCGAGGATCACGACCTTGCGCCCGTTGAACGCCAGGCTCGTCGCCAGGTTGTGCGCCACCGAAGACGTCCCCGCGCCAGGCTGCGCCGATGCGATCAACAGTGTCTTATACCCACGCCGGTCCATCTTCCCAAGCAACGCCGTCCGCACCTGCCGATACGCCTCCGCCAACAGCCCCGTGGGGTACTTCTCCACCACACGCTCCACCGCGCTGGGACCGGATGGGTCCTCGTCGGCATGAGGCAGAATCCCCAGAAGCTCCGCCTCCTTGAGCAGCTTCACGTCCGAGGGGCTCTTAATACTCTGGTCCACCAATTCCCGGATAAAGATGATCCCACCCACGAACGCAACCATCACGAAAGTCACCACAGGCACAATGACCTCGATCTTGGGGAACACCAATTCGGGTATCGATGGGTTGGCCTGAATCTGTACCGGGCGGGCCTCGGCCATGTCCTCGATCAGGCGGACCTCCGACAGGGTCTGCTCGATCCGTTTACGAGCTTCCTTGGCTGCTTCGACTTGCGATTGGAGGTTGGCGTACTTGGTCTGATGGACGTTCAGATCGACCAACTTCTGTTCGAGCTCAATGTTCTGGTCGTTGTAATCAGCGATCGTTTCGGTCAACCCCTCAATCGCCTGCTTAAGCCCGCTGAGCTGCGACTCGTTCTGCTCACGGATCAGCCGTTCGATCTCGCGGTCCCGTTCGGCCTCGGTCGCCGCGATCTGGTGGTCGATTGATTTAAGAAGACGATGCCCTTCACCAAAACCATGCAGCGAGACCTCTCGCTGCTCACGCAACGAACTCAGCCGCTCATCGCGCAGCATGATCGACTCGTCCTGAGACGCATTAAGGATATCACTGGCAGTCGGCCCGCCGCCGGCATCATGCTTCTCCAGGGCGGAGTCGTACGCCTTCTGGAATTCGGTGAGTTCCCGGGTCTTCTCGCCGCGGTCCTCAATGAGCTGCTGCCTGACCTGCGCAGCCTCATCCAGACGGGCGTCCAGGCTCGTCAAATCGTGTTCCCGGGCGAACTCCTCGATCTCCTTGGTCAGATTGGAGATGTCCCGCTCGACCCGGGCCCGCTCGGTCACTAAGGAACGACGCCGACCACCGACCTGGTTATCCGTGTCGGATTCGATCCGGTTGAGGTAGACGCCCACAATCGACTGCGCAATCTTCTGGCAATCCTCTTTCTGGGGCGTCGATACCATCAGGCGGATCAACTGCGTCCCACGGATCATGCTCACGCCCAGATGGTCATCCAGCAGATCCTCACGGGCCTTATTAAAATCGGAACCCTGGGGTGTCTTGTATTCTGCAAACCACTGGCTGTTACGAACGGTCGGGTTGTTCAAGGCCTTGGTGAGGATGTCCTCCGACTGGATCTTGTAGACCTCACTCTTGATGTACGACTCCATCGCCGCGACTGGGACAGAGGAGATGTTGCCCTGGCCCACACTGTCCACATCTACAGCACCCTCAGATACACGCAACTGCGCGTACGAGGCGTACCGGGGCATCGTTTTGGTAAGCCCATACCACACGCCCACACCTGCCACCACGCCCACAAAGGCAACGACCGATAATAACTTGATGTGCTCACGCAGCACCCGTACGGGATCGATCGGCTTAAACCGACTGTCCGTGGATGGCTGGCCGCCAGGCACCGGATTTGGCGTTAATGGATTATTACTCATGGGGTTACAGACGCCTCCGTCAATTCGTCGGTACGTTTCAACAACTCTTGGGCTCGTTCAAGAACTTCCGACTCGTTATTCTGCTCGGCGAGATCGATAGCCGTCTTCAGGTGACGACCCGCCTCGACTTCATATCCTTGCTCAATCAGCAGCTCAGCCATGTGCAGATGGTTCGCCGGCAGGCCCGTCACATCGATACTGCTTTGCAGTGCCAATTTGGCTTCATCGATCTTACCGAGCTTGAACTGCACCCAGCCCAACGTGTCCAATATCTGGGCGTTCCCTGGCTCAAGCTCTGCCGCACGCTCCGCCAAAGGCAGGGCCTCGTCCAACCGGCCCAGGTCCTCCGCCAGCAGGTACGCCATGTTATTCAAGACCGATGTGTTATCGGGCGCAAAATCTTGGACCCGGCGGTAGTACACCAACGCCTTTTCCAACTGCCCGTCATTGTGCAACGCCGGAGCCAGAAGCTGATCCAGCACCTGACGCACGTCTGTGTCTTCCGCTGATAAGGTCGATTCCAGTTCACTCAAACGATTGATGACCGCCTGGAACTCACCATCGGAAACCTCCAACCTCGCAAGCACCAAGTCAATCCACGCACGCGACATCGGCAGGGTCAGGCCATCAACCAGCGAGATCGTCTCCGCGAGGCTGTAGTCCTTGTGGACCTGCACCGCTACACCAAACAACTGCTCGGACCCTTCGCAACGCTCCAAGGACCGAGTAAACACCTGCCGGGCTTCGTCTTGCTTACCGTCCGCGTACAAAGCACGGCCCATCACCGCCTGAAGCAGCGGCTGTTTATTGACAATATCTGCGTGTTCACGCAGCAACGACAGGGCGTCGGTTGACCGGTCGTTCTCAATCTGGATCGTCGTCAGGTTCATCAGATTCGACGGGGTCGCAGATATCTCCAAGACCTTGGTATACGAATCAATTGCTCTTGGGATATCGCCCTCTTGAATTGCCAGACTCCCCAGCACGCTGTGCCAAGTCCCGACATCGGGGGACAACTCCACACCCGCGCGGGCCAAGGTCTTGGCACGCGTAAACTCTCGTTCCTGTGCGTAAAATTGGATCAACGACAACCGGCCTTGGGCGTACAGGGGGTGACGTGACACCAGCGTGACCATCTCACGAATCGCCTCACGCTTCTCGCCCTGACGCATGTACATCCCAACCAGCAGCCGACGTGACAGCAGGTGGTTGGGGTTCAGGCTCAAGGCCGTGTTCAGGTCCTGGATCGCCTCGCCTGTCCGATCGGCCTCCGTGGACAGCAACGCGGCACGCTTGTAATAAAACACCAACTTACTGGGGTCAGCCTCGATCGCTTGCGTGACCAGACGGATCGCCTCCGCTTGATTGCCCTGCGACGCCACGATCAAGGCACGCTGGACATCCTCCTCCGGCCCCCCGTCAACACCGTCTAGCACCTCCGCCGCTTCATCAAATTTCTGGGTGCTGATAAGGGCGTCCGCCAGCCTCAAGCCTAGCAAGGTCTCCTCTGGGAATTGAGAATGCAGATCCTGGTACAACGGCAACGCCTGGGGATAGCCCTTGCGGCTAAAGTAGAGGGACGCCAATTCACGCGTAGCTTCACGCCGATCCGACTCGATCTTAATTGCGCTCTGGTAAGAAGCGGCCGCCTCTTCGCCTTTTTTCGACTCCAACAGATACCGGCCCAGCAGCATGTGATCTCTGGCCTTGGCTTCGCCGCCCTGCCCCTGGATGTAACCACGGATGGCCTGCTCGCCCAATTCGGGGTTCCCAGCAAACCGGTGCACATTCGCCAAGATGATCAGGTTCAATATCGTCTTCCCCTGGGCCTCAATCAAATCGTTGACCATCGCCAGCCCCTGCTCATGCTGACCGGTCTCCGCCAGGAGCAACGCCAACGCACGCTTGTTAGGCAGATTCTCCGGCTGCTCCTCAGCAAGATCACGGCGCAGACGCAAACTCAGCTGCTTGTCCCCGTGCTTCCCTTCATAAGCCAAGTAAAGCTCGTGGAGCTTTGGGTTGGTGGGATACTGTTTTTGAGCAAACTTGAGCATCCCAAGCGCCTCATCATGCCGGCCCTGTCGATCCCGAAGCCCCGCCAGCCCACGGATCGCACCCAGATTGTCCGGCCGCTGCTTCAGAGACTTCTCAAAAGCCCCGATTGCGTCGCTGTCGTTGCTTGTCGCAACGTACATATCGCCCAACAGACGCCAACCCTCGGAATTGATCGGAACCTCTTCCAAGCCGTTACGCAGCGTCTCAATTGCACCGGCGTAATCCTTCCGCGCGGACTGGACCTGGGCCAGGTAGAAACGCCCCGATGCTTCATCAAAGTTCATCTGTGCTGCCCGGTCCGCCAGGCTCTGTGCCGCTTCCAAATCACCGTCCGACAGCGCGAAACTAAAGCTCATATCGACCACCCGCCGGTCATCCGGCTTGATCGCCTCAGCCCGAGCCAACGCCTCACGGGCCTCCTGCTGCTTACCCACACGGGCGTAAAGCCGGGCGCTGCTCAAGGCACGCTGGAACGGATCGGATTCGTTCGCCACGAAGCTCTCGATCGCCTGCGCTGGGTCAGCCGCCACCTCGGGGTTCAACTGCCGCTCCATCGCCGCCAGCAATTTCTCCTCGCCTCCGCTGGCACGAGACCGATCGATCAACTGTTGTTTCTTTTCCACGTCTTCTAATGAATACAAAAGCAGTGTCAGGATCTGCATATCCACTGGGTCCGCGTCGAAATACAACTCGAGTATCTTCGCCGCCTGTGGTTTGCGGTTACCCTGGATCATCAGCCGCGCTAACTCCGCAGCCAGGTCCGGGCGGTTGGCCATATCCAGTTGCCTGTAGGTCGTAACGGCCTGCTCCAAGTCGCCCTGTGCCGCGTACAACGCGGCCTGCTGACGGTGAGCCCGCTCGTACGTTGGGTCCTCTGCCAGTACCGCGTCGATGTGGTCCTGCGCGGTGTCATAATCCTGCTGACGGATGTAGATCCCCGCCAACGTCAATTGGACCGCCGGGATATTCGGGTTACTCTCAAGGATCTGTTCATACCGCTCCGTCGCGGCACCCCAGTCACCCTGCTGACCGCGGGCACGGGCCGACAGCAACAACGCCTCCGCCTTCTGACGGCTAAATGCATCGTACTTGTCCGCCGCCTGGTCGATGCTGATAAGACCCTCCCGGGTCTTCCCCTGCGCCAACGCAAGCCGCCCTTTCAACAACAATATCCGGGCCTCGTCGCCCCGACCAGACGCAACCGCATCTTCGATGATCTTCCCCGCCTGCGTAAACAGTGACTGCTTCTGCTCATCCGTCTCGCTCTTCTCAGCCAGACTCATCAATAGGTCCGCGTACTCAATTAAAGCCGCCCGGCTAAGGCTGTAATTCAACAATACATCCAAGTACTCCCCCTGCGTGCTTAGGTTCTTAACCCTTTCGATGTACGCTTTTGCCTCGTCGAACTGACCGATTTGTTTCAGCTCGGTTCCCAACAGCAACTGATATATAGGCATGTCGGGGTATTGATCCGCCGCCTTGCGCAACAACGCGATAGCACGCTGGACACCCAGATTCCTGCCCAGTGCGGAGGCCTGCCCGTCGGAATCCTCCTCCGGCACGAGATCCTCGGCATAGACCTGCTTGAGGTTCTGGATCACAGAGCGGACCGCATCCTGGGGTGTCGGGTCTACCAGCAATTGCGATTCCAACTCATCAAGAATCGGCCTGATCGTCGCGTAACGATCCTCGGCCTGGGGGTCCAGAGTCGCACGGTACAGCACCTGCATATATTCAAGCTTGCGCAGAGCGTCGGTGGGGTCCGCGTCAGACACCCCCTTGGAGAGCGCAACCGCCTCGTCCTTAAGTTGCTGGGCCCGCTCCACATCCCCGCCGGGCCGGTCCAACCGAACCGCCTCAAACAACTTCCACTGCACAAGGGCGCCTATCACCTCCGGGTCATCCGGGTAGGCCTCCTGAGCCCATTGGATATCGTCCCGCACCAGCATGATGTCTTCTTCCGCCATCTCGGCGCTCAGTTGAATCAGGCCATGAATCCCCCGGTACCGCCTGGCGAGCTGGTCCCCCGGGTTGCTCTCCAGCCTCGCGATGCTGGCCTGGTAGATATGCAGCGGGTGTGAACTGCCGGTGACACCAATCCGCTTAATCGTGTCCTCAACCATCTCCGCGTACTCACCCAGATATTCCTCAGAATCCGGGTCGATCTGCACCAGGTTCAAAGAATACGCACGGACAATCTGCAGGGTGTTACCCGCCTCAATCTGGTCCGCCGCAGGGACTTGTTTCGCCACCGCAATGAACTTCTTGATGACCAGCGGGTCGCTCTTGCTTCGGGCCACCGCCCGTTCCATCGTCTCCACTGCCAACTGGTACTCGCCTTCGGTCAGGTACTTCTCGCCGCGCTCAACCAGCTCAGAGGCGTCACGTTTGGTCAGGTACGCCACCGACGCGATACCCCCAACCAGGACAACCAACACCGCGATCAGGATGAAAACAAACTTGGTATTTACTCGACCGGCCATGGCTCTTACTCTCCGACGCCCGCGGCGCTAGACGCGGCGGGTGCCTCTGCGGGCCAACGGCCCTCGGTGACGTCTACCCAGTCGGGCAAACACAACATGATCTGCGGCATCATCTCTGACAACAGCGACGAGATCCGCTCGATCGCCTGATCTTTATCCTGAACCCCTACCGTGACCTGCACCTTGCAGTAGTAGCTGTACTTGTCACGCAGGTCGAAGCCCTGCGCCCGGACCGCGTGCGGCGAAGGCAGGAACTTGCCGTTCGCCACAAAGAAGTACGCCACGTTCACCTGTTCGTCGTTTCGGTTTGGGTTCGAAAAGGTGAAATACGTCGCGGGGATATCCAGCCCCGGGATACGGACCTCCACACCCTTGCCGGCCCCCTGAGCCGGGTGGACAAACCCACCGGGGACCGTCGGGTCTTCACGAAAACCCTCGCCCCGAAGATTCAGTGTCGTGCCCCCACCGGCAACTTGAATCAACCCGCCCGCCTTGAAGCACTGCTGGGGGACGTGGGGCACGGTGTCCGGTGTCCCCGTGTAGTAAGCAACATGCAAATCTGCGATCCGCCCCCGCCCACCACCACCCCAAGTCGTGTCTTCATAAGTCCGGTTGATGTACAACGTCGTGCCAAGCTCTTCCAAAATGTCTTTGCCCAACGGCGGGTCCTGCCGAATGAATCGCCAGTGCCCAGTGGGGTGTTCCAATAAGTCAAGCTCCTGACGCAAAGGCACATCCGCCTTGAACATCACCACGTCGTTAGCTTCAAGGATCGCCACCTGCCCGGCCGTCGCAGTGACGAGAAAACCCGCACCCATCGCCAGTGCCGCCGCACGCTTACGGCCAGGCCTTACGCCCTGACCCCGGGGGATCAAACGCGGCCAGATAAGCCTGGCACCCAACCACATCAACACACACACCACCACCAACCCCGTCCCCGCCAAGCCACGTGCCGCCGTCTTGGTCAGTCCGACCAGATCAACTACCAGGTCAGGGCGGACCAACGCAAAAACCAACACATAAGCGAGGCAGGCCAACGCCGTCAGCCCCCCCCCGAACAACAAACTCTTCACGATCGTCGAGCGGTCCCCCTCCGTCGGCTCGAAGGCCGCCAAAGGCCCAGCCTCTTCAACCGGCCCCTCACCCCGCACATCCTGCTCCTCCTGTATGACCAACTTATCCAACACCCAACCCAGCAGCAGGAACAAACCCGCAGCCGGGATCAGCATCAGCATCCCCACGAAAATATGAAAATCACCCTTAGCGTACTCCGGCGCGTACACGTGCAGAAAACCCAGTGTCGTCACACGGCCGACATTCACAGACACCGCGATCGGCAGCGTCATCAGCACCATCACCACACGCTGCCACCACGCACGCGGCGCCAGAAAAGCCATCGCCACGCCCAGCGCCAGGAATGCCATCAGCATCCGCAGACCCGAGCACGCCTCCGCCACATTCATCGGCGGGTCCATCCTCATGCCGTGGTGAAATATCTCTATCGTGTTGCCACGGACATTCGCCTCGACATCCAACGCCAGGCCGATCACGTTCAGCAGAAAAGTCGAGCTGACCGACGCGATGGTCTGCAGTTTCAGCGCGATCATCTCCCACAGTTTCTGCGAAACCTTGACCCCGAAGCCCAGGTATAAAATCGGGAACCACAGCACCGTCATCATCCTCGGACCAAGGATAAACAGCACCAAGCCGAACAAAGCGATAATCATGCTGTACCCCTGGAACATGTCGTTCCGACCGGGGTAGATCCAAAACGCATACGAAACCATGCCCCCCAGCATGATCGGCAGCCCCCACCAGCAGACACTGCTTGATAGCTGCATCAGCCGGGCACGATTCTGGAACAGGTAGTACGCACCGATCACAGGCACCAGCAACGCGTGAGACCAATCGTTGTCATCCAGAGATATCAGTAACGCCCGGTATAAAAAGTTCCGGTGCAGCGCCACGAACAGCAGCGTCAGCAGACCGATCCAGCCCCAACCACGCGGGGTGATCAACGGCCTCACCTCTCCGGCGGTCGTCAGGTTCGTCACCGCAGTACTGGTCATGCCCTAAATTCACCTATTAACGACTCGATTCTCGCCCACCACACCGGTACGCCCGGCCAGCCAAGGGTCTGATCCCCTTTAGGCCTGGCCAACTGCCGTGGTGGTTATACGCCTGCCGAAGAGCCCGGGTTCTCCGGGATCCGTTCACACGGCCCGGCGGCACCGACAGCCCTATCCTGGCTCAAGCACCCACCTTATAACTGTAGGCGGGGCTCAAACGACCATATCGGCCGACACATCCATGTGGTTTCATTGGCCCGGCTAAACCTTGCCCCACTTATGACAAGTGAGGCCCCTGATCGTCCCACCGATCTGCCAAGCCATATTGATGCCGGGCATTATCGGCCCCGGCCTGTGTCCCTTATTGCCCAGCGCCAAAGACGTCCAGGTTGAAGTTGCGGTCCAACACAAACCCGAATCCATACGTCGCACGCAGGCCGTTGCGGAAGATCGCCAGCGGCGTCGCCACCGCGTTGGTCCCGATATTGATCACATCATTGGCCTTAAGGAACAGGTCCGGCTCCGTGCCGTTGAAGATCGCACGGAGGTTGATACGGACGGTTGCTTCCTGGTCGTTGCCAATCCGGCGGACCAAGTCAACACGCTCGGGGATACCGATCGCCGAGATACCGCCGCCAGAGACAATCAACTGCTTGAGCGTCAGGTCCTTCTCGCCGGGGATGTTGTATGCACCGGGCCGGTTGATCGCACCACCGAGGTAGACAAACCCGCCTTGCTGGCCGGGAACCTTGATGATGTCGCCCGGACGGATCACCACGTTGAATCGCATATCACCCGAGTTCAAGCGGTCGTAAGGCACTTCGATGACACGCTGGGTGACCACTTCTCCCAGGCGCGCCTCGTTGTCACTGACGCCTGATACCTTGCCGCCTGAGTACTCGCTGCCCACCTGGACCCATTCGCCACCGACGTTGACCCACTGGGCCTGACCGGAGCCGCTATCAAGGCTGGATTCCAGACCGGCCGGGGCCGCCTGGGCTTGGCCACCGGTGGTCGGCACAGGCCCCGTACCCGCACCCGAATCAACACCTTCCAACAACTCTTCGATCAATTGCGACGGGTCCTCGGGGGCTGGAGGCATCACCTCCACAGGCTCATCACCCTCGTCACCCACGCCTTCCGGCACGACTCCCGCCGCGTCCGACGACAACGGTGTCTGGCGGATCACCAGCAAACGCTGGGTTCGGTCAGGGATGCCGTTGCCCATCGCCAAAGCGTCGATCAACCGGAAATTCGGACGGGGAATCGTAAACAACCCCGCACGCGTACCGCCGGTCAAAGGCGAAGCCATGATGGTAAATGTATTCTGCGTTGAGTTCTGAAGGATCACACTCACCGTCGCATTGCGGATAATCTCACGACGTTCAAGCAGTGAAGCAATGTGCTCTTCCAACTGCGACGCGGTCTTGCCAGCCGCCTTCACAGGCCCAACAAACGGCAATCGAATCAGCCCGGTCGCATCGACCTGACGTTGATACGCCTCTTCCTGGCCTGGGTTTACCAACTCGAAGATGATCACCGCGATCGTATCGCTCGGGGAGATCGTGTATTCGTTGAAGTCAGGCCGAAGATCGTCCGGCGTCACCTCGCTGAACGAAACAGGCAAGATGTCACGGCTCTCGATCACATCGATACGATCAAGGATCGGCATCGTGATCGGCGTGTGTTCCCAACGCCCTACCACCGATGGGTCCATCCAAGAGTCCGACTCGCAACCGATCGGCCCGGCAAATAACGCCGCTCCCATCAGCCCTAGTACTCCGATCCTGCCTTGCCACCTCTGGTTCTTGTTCTGCGTCACCGCGCGCTCCTGCCTCTTAGGTCAATAGGAGGTCCAAATGTTCTTCACTAGCAAGCCCACCCCCATGGGTTCATAGGCTCGCCGACGGGGCTTACAAGCCCCCTATCTTAAAGCAAATCATACCACGACGCATCCTATGGCACAGTCCCCAGCACCGCCTACCGGCACCCAGGACCGACCTGCGACCAGCAGCCCGTCAAGCTCAACAACGCCCAACCAGACCGCAAGTCTTCCCCAAGCATCGGCCTATCGCAAGCCGGACCTGACACCCCCCAGCCACGGAACCCTAAATTCAGTCATTACAACCCGCTTAGCCCACGCACTTGCCCTAAGATTCACCTTCCCACACAATGCCCCTGTCCGGTAACACCCCCTGGTTACACCCCACGAACCTCACCATGCCCGATCAACCCAACATCTGTATCGTCGGCGACGGGTCCATGGCCACCGTCCTCGCACTGCTCCTGGAAAGCAAAGGCCTCAAGGTCACCCTCTGGGGTGCCTTCCCCGAACACCTCGCCGAGCTCATCCAGACCCGCGAAAACCGTCGATACCTACCAGGCTACCGCCTACCCGACGGCATCAAGGTCACACCCGACGACCAACGTGCCCTCCAAAACGCCGACATCATCGTCAACGCCGTCCCCACGCAGTACATCCGCCCTGTCTGGAAACGCCTCGCTCCCAACGTCCCCCAAGGCGTCCCCATCGCCTCCGTCGCCAAAGGCATCGAGACCGAGACCGCCCTACGACCCACTCAGATCATTGCCGATGTCCTCCAATCCGCCGGCCCAGGCTCACCCGACGACCCCGACAAGCCCGCTCGGCCCCTCGCTTCCATCTCCGGCCCAAGCGTCGCCGACGAACTCGCACGCTGCCTCCCCGCCACCGTCTGCGCCGCCAGCGACGACGAAACATTCGCACAACTGCTCCAACAAACCTTCACCACACACTGGTTCCGCGTCTACACCAACAACGACCTCCTGGGCACCGAACTCGCCGGCGCTACCAAAAACGTCATCGCACTCGCCGCTGGCATCCTCGACGGCCTACAAGCAGGAAACAACGCCAAAAGCGCCCTGCTCTCCCGAGGACTCGCCGAAATCACAAGGCTAGGCACCGCCATGGGCGCATCACCCGAAACCTTCTTCGGCGTAGCAGGCGTCGGCGACCTCGCCACCACCTGCTTCAGCCCCACCGGCAGAAACCGCACCTGTGGCGAACAACTCGGCCGAGGTAAAAAACTCCAGGACGTTCTCGACGACATGCCCGGCGTCGTCGAAGGCGTTCCCACCACCAAAGCCGTCGTCCTACTACTTAAAAAGTACCGCGTCGAAATGCCCATCACCCAGACCGTCCACAAAGTCCTCTTTGAAGGTTTGGACCCCCTGGAAGGCATCAGCCAACTCATGAGCCGCCAACTCAAACCCGAAAATATCGGCTAACCGGGCAACCCCAGTACCCACACGGCCAAGCGGCCTTTGCCCCAAAAAACACACACTAGCGTCTCACCCGCCCCCCCCACGGCCCTCTCCACCGTAACTTTATCCCGTGCAAATCTATTATGGCCTTTCTAGAAAGGCCATAATGATTAATCAATCTTTTTATGGCTGTGATGACCAGATAGTCATCTCCATGACAGCACGCTCCGAGGGGTCAATTAGGCTTGGATCAGGGAGAACGCGGACTATTGAATCCCAGCACACACCCCTTAAGCCGACCCCGGCAATGCCCGATCTACAGCCTTATATAGATGCGTCCCTCTGGCATCGAGGACATACAAGAAATAACCGGGGCGCTCGGGGAAAACATCGGGGGGGAAACAGGGGGGCAGGCCGCTTCCCACCGAAGAGCCCACAAGTGAGCCATACATGGCACAGCCAGCATTCAATCCCGCCCCACAAAACGATCCGCACGACGACACCGTGCGCCTCTGGCTAAGCCAGCAGCAGTGGATGTCGGTCCTGGAAAGCATCGAACGCCAGGCACGTCAGACCGATCCCCCAACACCCGACAACCAACGTCAAAACCCAAGGCACCCCGCCAACCAGGACATGCGATGCCTGGTACGCATGGGCCTTCACGCCGACCACGCCGGAACCTTCCTGGTCAAACTCCGTGACGTATCCGCCAGCGGCCTGGGCTTCTATAGCGCCCAACCGTTTACCCCAAAGTCTCGTTGTACCGTCGCCCTCCAGGACGGTCAGGGCCACGGCCTCGTCGCCGCCGCAAGCATCGTCTGGTGCAAATCCACCGGCGAACAACTCCACGACGTCGGCATCCAGTTCGACCAGCCGATCAACGCCGATTGGGTCGCACCAAACACACTGGATGACATCCCCATCTAACCGGGCCACCCGATGACTCAACAAAAAAAACCCAACGCCACCGGCGCACTGAACACCCTGCGCCACAGCCTTAGCGCAGAGAAATGGCACAACGCCCTACAATCTGCCAAGGAACAGCAAGCCCAAGCCGCTTGCGCCCAGGATCAGCGCACCACAGACCAACCCCGCCATCAGGCCGTCCGCCGTTGCCTTCTACGCATCGACCGCGGCCAATCAGCGCCCGGCATCTACATCGTCCGCTCCAGTGACATCTCCGATGGCGGTGCCCGCATCATCCACGGCGGGCCCATCAAGCCCGACACCGTCTGCTGTGTCATCATCGAAACCACCACCGGCCAAACCCTCGCCGCCGGCGGAACCATCGCATGGTGCAACCCCGTCAAAAACACCGACCCC
>JAJDCX010000082.1 GCA_029260615.1 Phycisphaeraceae bacterium
ATCCAGTGCATCGGCGCGACGACCCTGGACGAATACCGCAAGTACATCGAGAAAGATGGCGCGCTGGAACGCCGCTTCCAGACGATCCTCGTCGAGCCACCGAATTCCAAAGATACCGTCAAGATCCTCATCGGCCTGCGCGACCGCTACGAGGCCCACCACCGCGTGCAGATCACCGACGCCGCGGTCGAGGCCGCCGTCGAGCTGAGCAACCGCTACATCACCGCCCGGGTTCAGCCCGACAAGTCGATCGACGTGATCGACGAGGCAGGCGCACGCATCCGCCTCAAGAGCATGAGTAAGCCCCCCAACCTCGCCGACATCGAAGAGCAGATCGAACGTCTGAGTATCGAGAAGGACGAGTCGGTTAAGGCCGCAGACTACGAACGCGCCGCCGAGCTACGCGACCAGGCCGAAGGCCTACGACGCAAGAAAGAGACCATCCAAAAGGACTGGCGTGAAAAGGCCAAGGAAGTGGATGGCACGGTTGACGAGGAAGTCGTCGCCGAGGTCGTCTCCAAGATGACCGGCATCCCCCTGACCCGGCTGGAAAAAGCCGAGTCCGAACGCCTCCTCAGGCTCGAAGACGACCTGCACAAGACCGTCGTCAGCCAGCAGGAGGCGATCACCACCGTCAGCAAGGCCATCCGCCGCGCACGCTCGGGACTCAAGGACCCGCGCCGGCCGATGGGCTCGTTCATCTTCGTCGGGCCGTCCGGCGTAGGCAAGACCCTCTTAAGCAAAGCACTCGCCGAGTTCATGTTCGGCGACGCCGACTCGCTGATCCGCATCGACATGTCCGAGTACATGGAGAAGCACAACATCAGCCGACTCATCGGCGCCCCTCCCGGATATGTCGGCTACGAAGAGGGCGGTCAGCTAACCGAGCAGATCCGCCGTCGCCCCTACGCAGTCGTACTTCTCGATGAAATCGAGAAGGCCCACCCCGACGTCTTCAACATGCTCCTGCAGATCATGGAAGAGGGCCAGCTCACCGACTCGTTCGGTCGACACGTCAGCTTCCGCAACGTCATCCTCATCATGACCTCCAACATCGGTGCCGAACTCATCAAGAACAAGGCCGGCTTCGGCTTCGCACAACAAAAAGACGAAGAGTCCGACTACCAGAAGATGAAGAAGACGCTCCAGCAGGAGATCGAACGGCACTTCCGCCCCGAGTTCGTCAACCGCCTGGACGACATCATCGTCTTCCGCACACTCAACCGCGACGACCTCGTCGGCATCGTTGAGTTCGAGCTGAACAAGGTATTCAAACGCCTGGAAGACCGCGACATGTCGTTGGACCTGGACGCGACCGCCAAGGAATTCCTCATCGACAAGGGCTACAACCCCGACTTCGGTGCCCGCCCACTCCGCCGTGCCATCGAGCAGTACGTCGAAGACCCCATGAGTGACGCGATCCTCCGAGACGAGTTCAAGCCCGGCCAGGTCATCAAGATCACCCGCAAGGAGGAAGAGGACCACCTGACCTTTGATGCCACCGACAAGCCCGCCAAGAAAACCGAGGACGAACCCGTCGCCCAGGCCGGTGCGGAAAGCACCTGACGGTAGACTTGCAATAATGACTCACCCCCGAAGCCCACGTTTTCAAAACGTGGGCTTTTTTTATGTGCAATCCCCTCAGGCCCCCGTCAACTCAAATAGCATTGTAAACGCGCTCTCGATCCGTCCCTGGATAAGCTCCGGCTTGATCCGTTTGCCGGTCTGAAACACAAACAACCACCCCCCACACACCTCGACATTCCCCGCATCACTACTCATATACGCATCGATAACACGGGCGTTGAACAGCCCCCGGATCGCCGCCTCGTCCGCACCACGCAGCAGATACTTCTTCGAGAACTGGGGAAACATATCGAAGTCGATGTCCTGATACCCAAACGCCTGCCCGATCTTGTGAAAGAAGTGCTCCCGCGCCAGCGTGAAGTCCGGCAAATCCGCCCCCCCAGCCGCAATCGCAACCACCGTTTGTAGCGCGGTCGACGAGTTCTTCCCCGACCCCGTCGTATACCGGTAGTCCAGCACCCGCACCCCCGAACCCTCGACCTCGCCGACCATCACATTCGTTATTCGCTTGCTGTGCCCCCGTTCAAACAACTCGATCTGGGGCAACCCGACTTCGCCGGGGGCGTCCACCTTCTGTGTAAATGTAAACCCATTAGCCTCCGCAAGCACACGCATCGCTTCACGTCGCTTCTTCTCCTGACGGACCGAGTACACGATCGCAAACACAACCAACACCACGACCGTGATGATGAAGTAAGGGATCGGCGTGCCGAACAGGCTCTGCATGAGACTTACTTTAACCACACCGAAATCACCTGCAAGCGGAGTTTCCAGCTCTCAGGCCGCCGCCCTCGGCCGGTTACCTTGCGTAGAAGCTGTACCGATACACAATCTTCACCGCCTGCTCACGTCCCGGGGGAACCTCGGCCTCCCACGTTAGCTTGCTGCGAGGATTCACCCGCCGAAGGCCGCTGGCGAGTTTCACTACCTCCGGCCCGCCGTCCGCGGACTCGACCTCGCCGCTGACCGCTTTGTTGATCTTTATCGTGACCGTCTCGTCTTTGTAGTTCGTGATCGAGAGCGTCCCCTCGACCGTGACCCGGTCGTAGGTGCTCCCGTGGAACTTCTCCGCGTTGCGTATGCGATCGACCTCGACCTCGTTCTGTTGCGCATCGATCGAGATCGCTTGGGTGATTTTCAGAACGCTTGTCCCGCTGGGCGGCGTGAAGTTGAGCATGTCCTGCCCAAGCACCCGCCCGTCCTTGACCGTCATCCCCGGCGCGGTGGTCCAGGGCTGATCGGTCGTATTGGTCAGTTCCAGCGAGTGCCACACATCTTGAGGCGATTCATCAGAACCCTGATATCGGTCCCGCTCATCGATGTAGTCACCGATGTCCCACGTGTAGACGTCCCGACAGGGCACGTCTGCGGAAAACATCGGGAAGTAGCCGCGTTCGTCCTTGGCAAGTGTGACATCACCGAGCTGGTAGAAGTAGAGGTCTTCCGTATCTTCGCCCGCGATCGGCTTGTAGGTGTCGTAATCGGATCCTTCGGAATCCCCGAATATTCCGCCACCGCCACCGCCGTAGCGCCTGGAATTGCTGGGTGGTGTCTCGTAGTCAACCTCGCCCGACTGCAGCAGCTCGAGCAGGTCATCCAAAGACCGCCAGCTCATCGCGGACGGCGCTCCGGCGAACCGCAGGTTCGGGAACCCCGCGATCAACTCTACGTCCACATTATCCAGGTCCATCAGGTCGTTGACGATGACCGCCTTACAGGTCAGCCGGGCCTGGCCTTCTTCCAGCAGCTCCAATACATAGCTGGGCGACCACGCAATCCCCTGCGCGAGGTAGCCCATTTTCAGCCCCGTGCCATCGCCATCGGCTTTGGCGGCATCAAACTTCAGAACCTGCTGTGACTCCTTCTCTGGCAGGGTCGTATTCCAACCACCGCTCTCAAACCGGGCGGCGTCGACCAAGTCCAGATCAAGCACCATGGTGCCTTCGTCGGTCTGAAAGAAGAAGATGCCGGTGTCTTCCAGGTACCATTCACGATTTTCCGCCGAGACTTCATCGGAGTCCGGTGGCTCGATCAGTTTCCCACTGATCCAGCCCTCCCCTCTACTCATACGGATTGTGACCGGCTGGCCTACATTCGCTAGCAGCAACTCCCTCACAGTCGTCACGAGGATGGGTTCAACACGATCGATCTCGGTGCTGATAATCTGATCGAGCTTCAGCCCGCCATCCCAGGACAGCCACAGGCTCCCGTATCGCGCATCTGGGGCCGGGAGTTGATACTGCCCGGGGCCAGGCACCTGGGTACGGCTGGTCACCATCGCCAGCCCGTTCTTGAACATCGAAACCCGGACAGGCTCGACGTCCAGGATCGTGGGTTCTGCGAACGTCACATGTGACGTGACAAACAACACAGTTGCGATCGTCAGAGACAGGCACGGCTTCATGGTTTGGCTCCCGGTTGAGGGTGTTACAAATCTACACAACTTACATTCTACTACGTCTCACTCCCCACCGAGCTCGGCCCGCTGCTCGGTGATCGTCGCATAAAGCTGGTCCAGCGTATACGCCGCGCCGCACTCCGGGCACTTTGCTTCACGCAGCCCCGTGAGGTTGTAGCCACAGTCCGGGCAGGCGACCGCGTGGGTCCCCAGTTGGCGGAGGCGTTCGCCGCGCTCCTCGGCATTTTCACGCCAGATGATGGCTGTGCCGATCAGCCAGTTGACGACCCAGGCGAGTGTGCCGACGAAGATGCCTTGATCTCTTGCAGCGTAACGGGCGAGATCAGTGATCAACCAGAAGATCATGCCGGCCAGAAAAAGACCAACGGGTAACAGGCCGATCGTCAGCGTCATCCGACGGACGGACCAACGCACGGTACGATGCCAGATCACCACCCAACTCGCAGCGATATAGGCGCAGCAGATGATTCCGGCCCAGAAAAAGGCGGGCAGATCGTTGTAATGATCCTCGACGTACAACCAGACCGGGAAGTACACCACCACCGCGCCCATCAGCACCCCAAAGCACGTCAGCAGTCGTGAGATCGTCGCGGGCATGGTTAATATGCTAACCCAAAAAAGAAGCCCACGTTCGATGAACGTGGGCCTCAGGGATACTAGGTTGTACCAAATTCAATGCCAGCTCAGAGCAGCAACTCCGCGATCTGGATCGCGTTCAACGCCGCGCCCTTCCTGATCTTATCCCCACAGCTGAACAGGTCCAGTCCCATGCCTTCCCGCTGGCTGATATCCCGGCTTGAAACGGCAGCCTAGAAGATATCTATCTTTTCCAGCTCATTAGCGAAAGTAAACCCTCGCTCGACCCGTTGCACTATTTCTCGACGTGCGGTTGAGCCTCTTGATTGGGGGCGGTACACGAAGAGCCATCCTGAATGATGCTCTATGTTACATTTCTGCAAAGCGCCAAATGCTTTAATGAAACGATCGGTCAGGAGAGCGGATACGGCAGCCGGATCATCACTGCGAAGTAGATACAGGCTGGTTAGATTCCAACAGTGCTCAAACTCAAGCCCCTTGATATTCTCTCCCCCATCAACCCTATCAAGATAACCATCCTTGTATATAAGTGAGAAGTCCGGGATGCGAACCGTCGATGTTTGTATGGCAATTATTGTGACGGTCTGTATGTTGTCTCGGCCATAATATCCCGAGCAGAAGACATCGAATATCCAAATAGATCGAGATTCGGATTCATGTTTGAGGATATTGGAGACGTTGCACGGACCTGCATCACGGTACAGATCGAGAATCGGCAATCCTAGTTCATCAGGCGTGCGATTGTCGGGGTCAAGCAGCATTCCTAGTTCTTTTGCCAAACTCGACATCTCGCTTAAGCGATGAGATCGCTCCCACTTCCATATGCAGTAGCCTGCTGCCAACAGGAGGATGGTGGCACCGAGTAATCCAAACAATACGATGAACGTGACTAATACAGGATGCATTGTAAATTACCGCGTGTAGAAACTGCACCGATAAGTGATCTTGGTTGCGTTATCCTTTCTGGGTTCGGCGTTCGCAGTGGATATGACGAATATGCTAACCCAAAAAAGAGGCCCACGTTCGACGAACGTGGGCCTCAATAAATAGGTGGTATTCAGTCCGAGCCTGGATATTACAGCAACAATTCCGCGATCTGGATCGCGTTCAACGCTGCGCCCTTGCGGATCTGGTCGCCGCAGCAGAACAGGTCCAGCCCCACGTCCTCCGGCTGGCTGATGTCTCGGCGGATACGTCCCACAAAAACATCATCCTTCCCCGAAGCATCCAACGGCGTCGGGAAACGGTTGTCGCCACGGTCGTCGATCAGGCTCACGCCCGGCGCATCCTTTAACAAAGCCTTGGCTTCGCTTTCCGACAACGGCTTCTCGAATGTCAGGTTAATGCTCTCCGCATGCGCACGCATGATCGGCACACGCACACAAGTCGCGGTGATAGCAGATCGCCCCCCGGTTGCATCGCTGGGTTGCTCCCAGATCTTGTGCGTCTCGTGGACCATCTTCATCTCCTCCTGGTTATACCCGTTGTCCCCCATCGGGGAGTTATGGCTAAACAGGTTGAAGGCGTACTGGAACGGGAAGACCTCCATCGTCACCGGGTCGCCCGCCAAGACCTCGCGGGTCTGCTGTTCAAGTTCCGCCATCGCCGCCGCGCCCGCACCACTCGCCGCTTGGTATGTGCTGACAACCATCCGCTTTACGTTCGCAGCGCGATGCAACGGCGTGACAGCCATGAGCATGATGATCGTCGAGCAGTTGGGGTTGGCGATGATCCCGCCCTTGCCCAGCTCGATGCCTTTGACCGCATCGGGATTAACTTCGGGCACGACCAACGGCACACCATCGGTCATGCGGAAGGCAGAGGAGTTATCAACGACGGTTGCCCCCGCATCACTCGCGGCGTGCGCGAACTTCTTGCTCTGCGCCCCGCCCGCACTGAACAACGCCAGGTCCACGCCCTTGAAGCTGTCTTCGGTCAGCTCTTCAACGGTGTAGGTCTTGCCCTTGAAGTCGATGCTCTTGCCCGCGCTGCGTGACGAGGCGAGCATCTTCAGTTCGCCGATCGGGAAGTCACGCTCCGCCAGCAGCTTGAGGAACTCCTGGCCGACCGCCCCGGTGACACCTGCGATTGCAACGTTCGGGGCGCTAAGACGTGCGGCAGAGCCTTGGCCTGCCTGGCTGGACGGTTTTGCGGGGGATGACATCGGTCTTGCTCCAAAAAATCGAATCTATGAAAAAGTCTCGGCGTGGTTACCCGCCGAGCCCCTGATTATAGCAGATAACCGGGGGGAATCCGGGGGGAGACCGGGGGTGATCTGCCGCATAAACAGATGCAAGCTGAGCCGTTGGGCGTGCGTGAGCCAGCGGGGGGGCCTAGAATCCAACAAATGATCTTAGCCCGTGGTCGAATCTGGTTGGCTTTGGGGATGCTGTGCTTCGGCGGTTCGTGGCTGTGGGCGCAGCCGGTGGTCCCGGTAGCGGTGGGGGGGCAGGCGAAGGCTTCAGTCAGGCAACCGGTCTACATCGAGGATTCCCTTGTCGCCCAAGACCTGGCGGACGAAGCGTTGGAGCTGCGAGATCAAAACCGATTCGCCGACGCCGCCCAGAAGCTTCGGCGTGTGGTGGATGAATACCCATTTAAGCTGATGCCCACGGACGAGGGAAGCTATACCGACGCCGTCCTGTGGGTCCGCGCCGAGTTGCAAGCCGATGACCGTTTGCTCAATGCATACCGATCGTTGTACGGCCCAACCGCGGAGCGCGAGGTGGCATTGGCGATGCCCACCACCACCAAACCGATCGACACGCAGGCTCTTCACCGTGTCTTGATGCGCTACGCCTTGACCGAGGCGGGATTGGACGCCGCCCTTGCGCTGGGTGCGTACCACCTGGAACGCGCGGAGGGCGGGGATGCGTCGGCGGTGTTGGACGGTTTACAAGGCCACCCGGACCTCCCAGCCCACGGGGGCCGATACCACTTTCAGCGTGCATTGGCTGCGCTATTGCTATCCGACACCGCTGAATACGAAGCGCACCGACAATCTCTTCATGAACTCGACGACGAATCCAGCCTCAGCGAGTTGGATGCCCTGGCAAACCGCACACTCCCGCCGCTGCGTTTCCAACACGACCCAGCCGGGCGTCTGCCGATCGGATCACGCCTTCCGGCATCTCTGGACTCCCCGCTCTGGGAGGTTAAGTTTGATCAAAGCCTGGCGGGCGTGGCAACGAATCGCCCCAACCTGCGCGGCGTGCCTCAGGGGCAGTCTCCGCTTCGGTTCGTCCCAAGCGGAGATGCGACCCGTGTCTATTTGAATCTCGGTGATAAGGTGACCGCCTACGACCGCGCCTCGGGCTGGCGTCTCTGGGAGGTGACCGACGTCCCCGCTTCGCGCACCGATCGGGTGGCACTGGCGACATCCTGGGCCCGTCTCACCGGGCCGCGCGGCGTGTTAGCAGTGGGGGGCCGAGCGTTTGCGGTACTAGGTTGGTCAAACCCCAGACAGAACCGGCCCGCCCAGGCCACCGCAGGTGTGTCACTTGTGGGGATCAACGCCACAGACGGCCGGGACATCTGGCGCATCCGTCCCGAAGAGCTGGATCAATCCCTTCAGCGGGCTTCGTTTGACGGCACACCCATCGGCGGCGACGGAAGAATCTACACGCTGGTCAAGCGTGTGCAGGTCTCGGGCTTGCATGACCTGTACCTCACCGCCGTGAACGAAACCGACGGCAGCCTGATATGGCGCAGGCATATCTCAAGCAGCTCCACACAGGGCAACTACATCACCGGCTCATCGGCACGGATGGTGTTACACGCCGGCCTGGTCTATGTCAGCGACAACCGTGGTGCCGTCTGCGCCTTGGATGGCCGGACCGGGACGATGCGCTGGCTGACGCTCCTGCCGGACGCCGGGATTATTAATTCGGTCGCGAGGCGTGCGATGTTGCCTTTCAAAGACCTGCCCGCTCCCGTGCTTGTCCAGGCGGGGTTGCTTGTCCCCCCGGTCATCGGCAGCAACAAGCACATCTTGCTTGATGTGAATACCGGCCGTGTGCTGCGAGAGCTAATCGGGGGCGACTGGCAGAACGTGCAGGTCTGCTACTCCGCCGGTGGAAACGTGCTGGGTGTCGGCCAAGGGGTGACGTGTTTTGATGGCCGCACACTTCAGCCGCGTTGGCACACACCCCTTGAGCCGGGCAAATTCGGCACGTTGCTTGGCAGGCCGGGGATTGATCTGAACATGACGGCGGCATCCCTCGCAGACCCGACGTCCAAAGGCCAAGCCTTGCAGATCGTTCACGACGCCGACCCATCCGCCCGGGGCTTGATCGTGCTGAACACGCAGCACCGCTTGGTTGCCATGACATTGAATGATGGCCAGATCGTGGCGGACCAGCCGCTTACTTCCCCGGGCAACGTGATGCTCACCCCAAGCCAGGTGGTGATCGCCAGTGCCGACAGCCTTTACGGCTTTACAGACTGGCTCTTTGCGCACGACCAACTCACATCCCGGGCTACGCAAGACCCGTCCAACCCCCAGCCCGGGTTGTCCCTCGCCCGGCTGGCGCTGCGCACCGGGCACGAGCCGGCGGTGTTGGAAGGTGTCGATCTGGCGTTGTCTTCACTAAGCGAATCCTTGGACGATCCTAACGAAGGTGACGCTCGACAGCACCGGGTGTTTGGGCTTCTTAGAGAGATCAACGACCCGTCCAGCGGCGCGAGTGTCCAACTACGCGGTGAATTATTAAATCGTATGGCCACCACGGCCACCACCCCCGGCCAGGAGGTCGCCTACCAACTGACAAAAGGGCTCTACCTCCAGGAACGTGGCGACCCCGAACGCGCAGCCGAACACTACCAGGCCGTCCTGGCCGACCGTTCCTTGGCCGTCGAACTCTACACCGTCGGCCGAGGTTCGATCCGTGCCGGGGTCGAAGCGCATCGCCTGCTCAAAGCATTGATCCAAACACACGGCCGAGAAGTCTACACGCCTTACGACCTCCTGGCCGAACACGAACTCATCGAGCTACAGGCACATGGTGTCCGCGAGGCGCAGCGCTACACCGACCTGGCAGACCGGTACCCCCTTGCGCTTTGTGCAAACCAGGCACGGACTTTCGCGGCCGACCTCTACGAGCAAGCGGGCCAGGGGATGGCGGCGCTCCGGCAACTACAGGTTGTATATCTCAACACCGCTTCGATCGACGGATTATCCCAGGTCGCCGGCCGGATCGCGCAGATGTACCTGCAGCAGGACCACCCCGCACTGACCCGTCGCTGGCTGCGCAGAGTAAACCGCGAACACTCAGGGCTGGTCCTGCTCAGGGATGACCAGCCGGTGAGTATCCCCTCATGGCTTTCAGAATTAGAAACACTGTTAGCCACATCGCGCGCCTTGCCGCGCATCAACACGCCTCTATCGCCACCGAGGCTGATAGCAGGCCGACCGGTGATCCCCCCCCGGGCTGGGGGCCCGCCGCCACGAGACAGGGTGTTGATGCGCGATGGGCAGGCCCTCTGGATGCTCTCTTCCCCGCGGTTCGATGAAGTCTGGAAAAAGCCTCTGCCCGCGCCGGACATGCGTGTCCTGGCCATGGACGATCGGCAGATACTCTGGTGGTCCCAACAGACCGGCCAACTCGGCGCGATGGATCGCATGACCGGCGAACCACTGTGGCCGCAAATTGATTTTTCCCACGCGCTGGACAAGGCCGGCGACTCCACCCCGAATCAACAGCAACGAACCCGCGAGCAACTCCAGTTTATCCAACTGCTCGGCGGGGCCGGCATACGCAACCCAAGAGCCAGGCAGACCACTGTTACCGCCACAACCCGGACCGCCTTCGACCTGACCACGATCATCCTGGCCGATCAACTCGGTCGGATCGTCTGTATCGACCGCCACACCGGGCAGATCAGGTGGCGCAGGCTAAGCACATCAGACAACCTCACCTCGTTAACGATCGGCGACGGCCTTGTCGTGATCGGCGGGACCAGTTGGGGAGGCACGCAGGTCCAGCACGGCGTCGTCACGCTCCTTGATGTCCTCACCGGCGAACCTTTAGAGACACAAATACAGTCCCAAGACCTACCCGTCTGGCTTGGCTTTGCCGACAGCGGCCTGCTGGTCATCGTCAGCAACGGCAAACTCACAGGCTTCGACCCCGCCACCGGCCGAACCGCCTGGCGACGTGACCTCCCACGGCTGGTCGGCGCCCGCCGTTCATGGATCGGCGGGCAGGTCTTGATCGTCTCAACCCAGCAAGGCCAGGTCGGTTCAGCCCTGGTTATGGATTCGCAAACCGGCGAACTCGTCAATCAGGTACCGATCCGCGCGGTCTTAGGTCAGACCCATACATTCCAGGCCGTCCAGGCCGACGGCCGTTGGCAGGTACTCACCCCCATGCAGGCCGTCGCCTTAAATGTCTCAGGCCGAACACGCTGGTCCGATGCCCTCTGCGCACCGATCGGTCACATGCTCATGCAACTCATCGGCGACCGCTACGTCTGCATCGTCGGCCGGACCGGCACGCAGGAAGTCCCCGTCCTCCCCGGCCCCAACGCAGGCGGTCGGCTCGAACTCCAGGAAGCGCTGCGAGCCGCAGCCGGGCGTCTTAGCATCCAAGCGGGGGGCTACCGCCTCTACCTCCTGGACCGTCAGACCGGCGTCATCACCACCGACACACCCCTGGCAAGCCTCCCCGCCCCCATCGACCCCGCCGCCAGCGTCTTCCTCGACGACGCTCTTCTCCTGGGCGTCGGCGATCAAACACTGCTAATCCAGTCCCAAAACGCCGCCGATTGAATCACCCCCACACACCGGCTAGTATGCTCCCCAACCTTACGGAGCCTAACGATGACCGCCCCCGCCGACGCTGTTTTTTCCGCCCAACAAGACGTGATCGAATCCAGTGACCCCCAGGTCGCCGAGTTGATCGCCCTGGAGCAGCAGCGCCAGGACCAGACACTCGAGCTGATCGCCAGCGAAAACCACACCAGCCCCGCCGTCATGGCCGCCACCGGCTCATGCCTCACCAACAAGTACTGCGAGGGCTACCCCGGCAAACGCTACTACTCCGGCTGCGAGTACTACGACGACGTCGAACGCCTCGCCATCGAGCGCGTCACAAAACTTTTCGGCTGCAAGTTCGCCAACGTCCAGCCCCACTCCGGCGCCAACGCCAACAACGCGGTCTTCTTCGCGCTCCTCGAGCCCGGCGACACCTTCGCCAGCATCGTCCTCTCCGAGGGCGGGCACCTCACCCACGGCTCACCGGTCAACCTCACCGGCAAGTGGTTCAACCCCGTCCACTACCCACTGGTCTACGACGAGTCCGCCGAAAACTTCGGCCACATCGACTACGACGCCGTCCGCGCCGTCTGCATGGAGCACAAGCCCAAGATGCTCATCTGCGGCTACTCCGCCTACCCTCGCATCATCGACTTCCCAAAGTTCCGTGAAATCGCCGACGAATGTGGCGCGATCCTCATGGCAGACATCGCCCACATCGCCGGCCTCATAGCCGCCGGCGCACACCCCTCCCCGTTCCCGCACTGCCACGTCGTCACCACCACCACGCACAAAACCCTCCGCGGCCCCCGTGGCGGATTGATCCTGACCAACGACGAAGACCTCGCCAAGAAAATCGACAAGGCCGTCTTCCCCGGCACGCAGGGCGGACCGCTCATGCACGCCATCGCCGGCAAAGCCGTCTCCTTCGGCGAAGCACTCAAACCCGAGTTCGCCGACTACGGCAAACAGATCATTAAGAACGCCGCAGCTCTCGCCAAAGCCCTCATGGGCCACGGCTACTCACTGACCTCCAACGGCACCGAAAACCACCTCATGGTCATCGACCTCCGCAAGACCTCCGCCGACCTCACCGGCAAGGCCGCCGCCCTCTGGCTCGAACAGGCCGGCATCATCGTCAACAAGAACACCGTCCCCAAGGACGAGCGTTCACCCTTCCAGACCAGCGGTATCCGCCTGGGCACCCCAGCCCTGACCACCCGTGGCCTCAAGGAAGCCGACATGCCCCCGGTCGCCGACCTCATGCACCGCGCCATCGCAAGCGCCGGCGACGAGGCCCTCATCGCCAAGGTCCGCGAAGATGTCCAGGCCATGTGTCTTCGCTTTCCCATGCCCCACTAAGCGAATCACCCGCATAACAGATCAACCACTACCCATAACCTCGGCCACAAGGCCGGGGTTGTTTTTTGCGGTAGACTTAGACCACGATCATGCAAGAACCCCCCATCAACCCGATCATCGCCAACCCGACCTCCTCCGGTAAATGCTTGGTGATCGTCCCCGCATACAACGAGGCCGCCAGCGTAGCGGACGTCGTAAACGATCTACGCCTCCACCTCCCCCAAGCCGACGTGTTAGTCGTTGATGACGGATCAACCGACGACACACACAAGGCTGTTCCCGTAGGCACGCCGGTACTGCGTTTGCCCTTTAACCTTGGGATCGGTGGCGCGATGCAGGCCGGTTACCTCTACGCACAAACCCACCACTACGACCTGGCCATTCAAGTCGACGGCGACGGCCAGCACCCCGCGGACCAAGCACACAAACTAATCACCGCACTTGTCGACACCCATGCCGACTTCATCATCGGCTCGCGTTTCCTGCCAAACGACACTCACGACCCCAACTACACTCCGCCGATCTCCCGTGCCGCGGGGATCCGTGCCATCCGCACCGTGGTCCGCCTCCTCACCGGGCTCTCCTTGACCGACTGCACCTCCGGCTTCCGCGCCGCCAACCGCCCGGTGATCGACGCCTTCGTCACCTGGTACCCCGACGACTACCCCGAGCCGCAGGTCATCCCCTTGCTCCACCGTGCCGGCTTTAAAGTACGAGAAACCCCCGTTACGATGCGACCGCGCGCCGCCGGCCGAACCAGCATCCCGTTTATCCTTGGCGTCTTCTATATCATCAAGGTGACGACCGCGATGCTTCTGGATCTGATACGCGACCCCTGGGCCCCGCGCAGCCGTTGACCCAGACCCTGCCCCGCAATGAAAGGCGGACCGATGGAACTGACCCGCAACCTGATCGTCCTCTTCATCGGCGGCCTGATCCTCACACTCACCGTCCGCAGCCTCCGCGCAGGCCGACTCAAAGAACGCTACGCGCTGCTCTTCATGTTCCTGGGCCTGCCGTTTCTTGTCCTCGCCGTCTGGCGCGACGCTATGGGCATCCTCGCCCAATGGCTCAACGTCGACTACCGCACACTCACCATCCTCATGGTCACCACCTTCATGGTCATCATGAACCTCAAATTGTTAAGCCTCTTAAGTGTGCAGGAAAAAAAGATCAACGAGCTGGCCCAACGCCTGGGCGTGCGATCTTTGCAAGACCGTGACGGCGGGGACGAATGACAGACCCGACCTACCAACGCGCCAACGACCGCCACAACCGCGCCATCGGCTCGATCGTGGTCGGCGTCGTCTTCCAGGCTTCTTATGTCTTGGCGCAATTCATCATCCTCGCCGTCCTGATCCGCGAGGTCGGCGAAGAACGATTCGGGATGTGGGTCACCATCTTTAGCATGACCATGTGGCTGAGCATCCTCCCCCTGGGCATGGACCGAACCCTCCTGACACGTTTGGGACAAGTAGCCTTCCACCAACCCGCGATGGCTCGGCGGATCATCATCGCAGCCGTCGGGGTCGTGGTACTTAGTAGTTCCATCGCCGCGATCCTGATCGGTGTGTTCGGCTGGAGCCTGCCATGGGCCGAGTCAATACTCAACGTCACCGGCGAACTCGCCATCCGCGACGCCGTACCCACCGCCGTCACCGCCATGCTCGTCACCGCATTGGCGATACCCCTGATGCTCAGCGGCTTCGTCTTGCAGGCCTACCAACGCGGCGCGACACGTCACCTCCTGGGGATCATCTCCCAACTCACCGGCCTGGGACTGGTATTGCTCGGCGTCTGGCTCGATTGGCCCCTGCCCTGGCTGGGTGTGATGATCGTGTCGCCGCTGGTGATCGGCGGCGCGTTGCAGTGGATCGTGGCCTGGCGGCTGATGCCACCACGCTCGACCCCAAAAACCGAAATAGCCAGTGAAACCAATGACACCAAAGACACCACAGACTCCGGGGAAACCGGGGGCTCCGGGGGCGGGGCGCAGCGCGTCGTCCGACCCATGCTCGCCACCGGCATGGGCCTGTGGCTTGCGGACATCGCGATGATCCTCTTAGTCAACAGCGGCGCGCTCGTCGTGGCGCAGGTCAATGGCGCCGCGGCCGTCGTCCCTTACGGCGCGGTCTACCGACTCGTCGGCCCGATCTTCGTCTGCTACGTCGTCATCGCACACTCCTACTGGCCCGCCTTCGGCGACGCCGCACGCGCCCAGGACCACCAATGGATCGGTAAGGCGATGCGTCACTCCATGATGTTCGTTGTTGGCCTCTGGCTACTCGGTGCCGCCGCCTGCCTGACCGTTGGCGAACCCTTCATCGTCTGGTGGCTCGGCGAAGAAGCACGCCCGGGAACCCCCCTGATCCTCGCCGCCCTCGCCTTCGCGCTGGCCAACGGCATCTACCACATCTCCGTCGCCGCTCTCGCCGGCATGGGTTACATCAAGGTCCAGACCATCGTCTCCCTAGGCATGCTGGGTGTGTACTGCCTGGCGACCTGGCTCTGCGCCGACTCCCTTAACGCCATCGGCGTCATGCTCCTCCAGGCCGCCGGCATCGCACTGATCGGCATCGTCAACGCCGCCTACCTCATGCAGGTCATGCGTAGGCCTACCACCCAAACACCTTAAGTAGCCGATACGACCAGACAATCTTCTCCACGTTAAACCGATGAAGAGCCCGACTGATCCGGTCTCCCCCAAAGTGCTTGCAAGCAACCGCGTACTGCTCATCAAACTGCGACCGATCCACCGCTCCGCTCTTGCTCTTGCCGTGCCAACGAAACCGGGCCAACACCTGATCCAGAATCAACGGATCACACCGCTCTCCCATACGCAACCAGTAGTCATAATCCATCGTGTACACCAGCGACTCGTCCAAAGGCCCAAGCTCTTGGGCAAACGAACGCCGCCAAAACACACCCATCTGGCTGATGAAATTCTCACGCAACAAGCCCCCAAACGAATACCGCCCCAATCGACGATCCTTATACCGCGTAATACCCCGACGAATCTCTGCCCCGCCCTCATCGACAATCACCACCCGCCCCGCAAGCCACCGTGCCCCAGCGTTCGCCGCAAACGCATCCACCACACCACGCAACGCACCGGGGCAATAAGTGTCATCACTGTTAAGCCAGCCGACTATCTCCCCCCTCGCCAAAGCCATCCCCTTATTAATCGCATGGGTCTGCCCCTCGTCCGGCTCGCTGATCCAAGTCACACGCGGGTCGTCCAGTGCTTTAAGAATCTCCAACGTCCCGTCGCCACTGCCCCCATCTACGACAATGACCTCCAACGCCGGGGCTCCCGCCTGACTCAAGATGCTCTCCAACGTCGTCGGCAAAAATGCCGCCTGATTAAACGATGGGATCACAATGCTGACTTCTGGTGCGCTGTCTTCAATCATCGGCACCCTCATCCCAACGCGCAACCAGGTTCGTCGTCGTCCCCGCCGCAAGTGACCGAACCGTACCCAGCGGATCGTCAATAACCCGCGACCCCGACTCATCAAAGAAACCGTACCCATGCCTCCGCAGCAACTCGATCGACTCCGCCGCCGCCTCAAGCTCACCCACACCCAACTCAATCACAACAACAGGCCGAAACCGCTCAAGTGTCCGCCACGCCCCACGCAACACCCCCGGCTCTGCGCCGTCCGTGTCGATCTTTATCAAATCGATCCGATCAATCGAGTTTCCGCCAACATAACCATCAAGCGTAATCAGCTCGACCCGTTGCGGCTCCCCAGCCCGACCATCCAACCGAAGCGCCGGGTCCAGCGACAACATCGCCGACCCCGCCGTGTCACTGAGCCCCGCGTGGACCACTTGGATATTGGTAAAACCATTCAGATCGATATTCGCCCCCAGCCTTTCAACCATCTGAGGGATCGGCTCAAAACTCACAACCCGCCCAGCATCCCCCACGCACTTGCGAAGGATCAGACTCAAGTAACCAATATTCGCCCCCACATCCAACACCGTGTCCCCCGGCCTGACTAGCCGACGAAGCATCGCCACCGTCGTCGGCTCAAACACACCGCTGTAATAAAGATGACTGTCGACCGTGTACGCCAAATCGAGTTTGATGCGCAAACCATCCACCTCGTGCGTCACGACCCGCGCCCCCGCACCCTGCACTCGCGACAAGCACCTCGCAAAAAACGCCCCGCACCCCGGGCACAACGGCGTTCGGCGGTACACCCGGATGCCCCAGCCGATCAGTTGATCTTTCACTGACATGTCGCAACGCTCGTTAAGGTTTTGTCACGCAGAGTGTAACCGAGACCTGCTCCCCAAACTTCTCCCGGGCCGAGCCGTTACGCACCGCCAACTCCAGCCGCCCCGAGCTCCCGAAGTAAGCCACCGCTTCCCCCGGCTCAACATCCGCATAAGTCCGCCGAACTGCGCCGATCTCATACCCCTTGACGCTGATCACCACGCCCGCCATGTCACGCTGCCCCAGCCATACGTCACACCGATCACGGCTCAGGTTAGTCACCAGGTTCCCAAAATGATCTGCCACCAGAACCACGCCAGTCAGCCGGCTTCCCGCCTCACGGGGCTCGGGGATATTCAAGTTAACCAGGGTCGTGACCGGTTCACCCAGCCTCTCGATCGCAACACCGTTAGCCAAGTATCCCGCTACCGGCGCAAAAATATCTCGCCCATGAAACGTCACGCTCACCGAATCTCGATGGTACGCCTCATCGGTCAGCCGAACGATCGCGGTGGGGGGGTATCGCTCAAGCACCAGCGTAAACACACCGTTGTCTGGCCCAACAAGCGTGAACCGCGACGTCTTCACCGCCACCGCCGCACGCCCCGTCCCAACCCCCGGATCAACCACCACCAGATGGATCGTCCCATCAGTGAATGCATCCACCATCGAATCCAACACCACCGCCGCCGCAAGTACATTCTGTGCCGGCAGGTCGTGTGTCCCATCGATCACCCGTGCATGCGGCGCGATCCCAGCGATCACACCCTTCATCTGCGCAACATAGCTGTCCCCCGTACCGAAGTCCGTGGTGAGGGTGATGGTCGCAGGCTTGAGATTTAATTCTTGAGACTTTGGTTCGGCGGGTGACATAAGCGTTATCGTCGCGGATCTGCCACCGATCCTCAAGCCCCGCCCCTAACCCCCGACTCAAAACTCTTTGCGTTGCCTCGCGGGGGGGATACTCAACTGCTTGCGATACTTGGCAACCGTCCGCCGGGCGATCTCGATCCCGTGCTCCTTGAGCTTCTCGACCAGCGCATCATCCGAGAACGGCTTCGCCTTGTCCTCTTCCTCGATGATCTGTTCGAGCTTCGCCTGGATCGCGGTCCAACTCATAGCGTCCCCCGCATCCGTCTCCGTCCCCCCAGAGAAAAACATACGCAACGGCAAGATCCCCCGCGGCGTCTGCAGATACTTCTCATTCACAGCCCGGCTCACCGTCGCCACATGAATCCCCAACTGGTCCGCAACCAAAGTCATCGGCAACGGCCGAAGCGCCTGTGGCCCCTGCTCGAAAAACTCCCGCTGCGCCTGCACCACCACACCAATCACCCGCAGCAGCGTCGCCTTACGCTGCTGCAGCGCATCGATGATCCAGCTCGCCGACCGTATGTGATTGTTCAAAAAGTCGCGGGTCTTCTTGTCGACGTTCTTGTCCCTCGCATCCCGCTCGTATTCCGAACGGATCTGCAGCGTCGGCAGCCGCCCGTGGGTCAGCGTGGCCGAGTAGGTGTCCGTCTCCTCGTCGTAGTCAATCACCGCATCAGGAAATATCAGCCTCGGCGCATCATCCGCCAGCAGCTTCCCAGGGTGCGGGTGAAACTGCCGAAGGTTGTGGATCGTCTGCTTGATCTGATCGATCGAAAGCCCCGTCGCCTTGGCGATCTTCGGCAGCCGGTTCGCCTCAATATCTTTTAAATGATGATCCACCAACGCACGTTCGTGGGTCAGCTCCGCTTCGGGATCATTACGCAGCCGGGCGTCGATCTGCAACAGCAAACACTCCCGGATATCCCGCGCCGCCAACCCCGTCGGCTCAAGGGTCTGCTGCAACAACCCAATCGCCGCATCAATTTCCTCTGCGGTCACGCCCCCCGGCGCCTGGTCCAGCATCGCCTCCATCTCCGTACGCAGATACCCATCGGAATCGATAAACCCGATGAGGTACTCGCCGACCTTGAAGAGTTCGGCCGTCGTCTCCGCCAGGTGCCATTGATCCATCAACTGGTCAAACAGCGACGCCGTCCGCGCAGCCGTGTTCGCCATCGCGTCCATCTTCTTGTCACGCTCGCCATCGCTCGAAGGCTTGTTCCGGTAGCTCCCCGCCTCGCTGCTGTTGGTGTCCCACGTCGAACCCAACTCCTCGGAAAAATTACTCAACCTCTCAAAGTCGTCCTTGTTCGTCGTGTCCCCATCCTTAACAACCAGCTCCCGCTCACCCTCGCGGTTGTCCCGGTCCACCTGCGTCCGCTCCGACTCAAGGTCCTCCGCATCCGTCCCAGGCTCACGTACCTCCAGCGTCGGGTTGCTCGCCAACTCCTGATCGATCCGCGCCTCCAGCGCAGCCTGCGCCATCTGCAGGATCTCCATCGACTGGATCATCCGCGGTGCCAGCTTCATCCGCTGGTCGATCCGCATGTGTTGGCCGGTATCAATACGCATGGTGAGGTCTAGGGTCCGGGGTCTAGGGTCCGAGGGCTATCCCGCTCAACGTCGGCTATGAACGCCGCCTGAAGCGGGGACTTTTGGTAGTCGTCTGCACGTCTCTAATTAACTTCCCGCTCTTACTCAACGCTAACCGCTAATGGCTAACAACTACCCTCTTGATCGGCCTTTCCAAGCCAATCATCCATCCTCCATCGCGTGTCGGCTCTGAATCGCATCCGATAGTACCGCCTTTGACGCCACCGCGAGCAGCGACCCCGTCGGGATCCCCCGAGCCAGCCGTGTCACCTCCACACCCATCGACTCCAACCGCTCCGCCAGGTACAACGACGTCCCATCCCCCTCCAGCGTCGGGTTCGTCCCCAGGATCACTTCTCGGACCTTCCCCCCACGCACCCGCGCCACCAACCGATCAATATTCAGTTCCCCCGGCCCAACGCCCTCCAACGGCGCAAGCCTCCCCATCAATACATGATAAACACCCCCATACACCCCCGTCTGCTCCAAGCTCGCCACATCGCTTGGCTGCTCCACCACCAACACCTGCCCCGCATCACGCTCACCGTCCGCGCAGATCGCACACGGGTCCGACTCCGTCACATTCCCGCACTCGCCGCACACCTTCTGGTCACGCTTAAACGCAGTGATCGCCTCCGCCAACTGCTCCGCTTCCTGCGTCGAAGCCTTCAACAAGTAAAACGCAATCCGCTCCGCCGACCGCCTACCGATCCCAGGCAGCCGCGCAAACCGATCCGTCAACCGCTCAAACGCCGAATTACTCCGAACCTTAGCCATGCAACCATTGTACGCCGCTTTCCAACCCCAAGCTCACGTCTCCAAAGCCCATGGCCTCCGAGCATGGGACAGAGGCAACTCGGATGCAAACGGACAAAGAACCTGATGGCCGGATACCCAGACAGGTAACAGGGATCAACGCAGATCAGGCCCATACCCAACCTCTACCGTCCCGCTCAATTTTTATCCGCGTTCATCAGCGTTCATCACTGTTCCATCCCCATCCGTTTGCATCCGCACCCATCCGAGTTTCACGCTTCTCCCTGTGTCACCCTATAATCTAACCATGCAAGACGACGACCAAGTATGCCTCTGCTTCCACGTCTCCAAGCGCAAGATCGTAAACTTCTGCAAGCGCGAAAAACCCCCCGTCGCCAGCCTCATCAGCGAATGCCTCTCCGCAGGCACAGGCTGCCAGTGGTGCGTCCCCTTCATCAAAAAACTCCACCAACAATGCCAGGACGGCATCGAATCCCCCGACCTCCCCGTCAGCCCCCAAGACTACGCCAAGAAACGCGCCTCCTACCGCAAGACAGGTGAACGCGATTGAGCAACCATTCCCCCAATACCCACACCAACCTTTGCGACGGATCGCAGATCCGCGTGTTGGTCCATCGGAACATGTCGGCTCACAAAAAACCGAACCATAAGAACGGTAGGTGATTATTCATGGAACACGACGACCACATATCCAAGACATGCAAGCTGCTTAGCGAGTCCGGTCTGCCTGAATGTATTCGCGTTGCCCCCGATGCTTTCAAGGCATATCGACGCGGGGCAGACTTCCGTGGGCTCATGCAGATTCTCCCTGCGAGGTGGAAGGTATCAGAGCCGGTACCTGAGATCGGGTACAAGGGGATCACGGTCCACTGGGAGATGGAAAAACTAGGCTATCTAGTTCTTCACTGCGAGCCATATGACCGAATCGGGAAGAAAAAGGAACACGATCCTGACACCATCGTGACGCTGCGGAATCTCAAATCTCGGATAACAAAACGGCTAAGAGAAGCTTTTGCAGAGGACCCACGAGGTTGTGATGCGTTTGACACAGATTATGTGCGTCAATTAACCGATATCAGCGGGAACAAGGTGCTTGGGTTCGACTTAGGCCTTTCGGAATCCCATCGACCTGAAGATGCGATCGCCCCCCTAGCTGAGTTGATCGGGTATTACTCGCCAATCGTCGATACGGTCATAGCCGGGATTCTCTCCGACCTACTGCGTCATGCGACAGAAGCACGCATCCACGCATGACCCGATGTTACCCTCCGTGATATCCCCCCGCCTTTCTTATCTTCCTTCGCGATCTTCGCCTCTTCGCGGTTCATCCCCCTCCGGTCACGCCGGTGCGCACAAAAGCGCCCCATTTCACAACTAAAATTCCAACTAATCCAGATTTTCTCACCCCCAGTCCACACCTGAACTTACACGCACACACCACCCCCTTAAAACCACCTTTGTGCGCACAAACCCGTCGCGACGTCCAAGAGTGGAGGCGCAACTTATCCCCGGTTAAACATCCGGGGGGCGTGCCTGCCGACAACCTCACGGCGACGATCGACAGCTACCCCGAGCATCCAAAGATTAAAAGGACCGGGACTCGAGGGCTGCCCTCACGGAACGTCATGCTCAAAAGGCATGGCCGGTGATGGGACGTTGTAGCGGATCGTCCCGGCCAGATAGCGGATCACAGCACACGGGCTAGACCCGGTCCCGACGATCCCCTGGCTGCCGCTACCGCCGGAACCCCGTGAGGCTTTACATCGATGATTTGAGATTTATGATTGATGATTTGAAGAAGAAGAAAACATAACCACTGAGGCACAGAGACACCGAGAAGATCAAGACAAAGGAAAAATCCGCCCCACGAAGCGCCGCGACTTGTCGCGTCCCCGTATTAATCTGCGTCATCTGCGCAATCTGCGGACACATCCGCTCCGCGCCTTCCTCCGCGCCCTCGGCGTCCTCTGCGGTGAAATCCCCCTCCCCAAATCGCAAATCAAACTTCACACATCAAACATCCCCGACCCCCGATACCCGACCCCCGATACCCGATATAATCCCTCCCATGACACCCACCGCCCTGATCATCCGCACCGCTGGCACCAACTGCGACCGTGAACTGGCTCACGCCTTCGAGTTGGCTGGCAGCGCCACGCAGACCCTGCACCTAAGCCAATTAATCGACAACCCCGATCAGATCGCTGACTTCGATCTCATAGGCTTCCCCGGCGGGTTCAGCTACGGCGACGACATCGCAGCCGGCCGCATCCTCGCCAACCGCATCCGCCACCAACTCTGGCAACCCCTCCAAAACGCTGCCCAACGCGGCGTCCCCATGATCGGCATCTGCAACGGCTTCCAGGTCATGGTCAAGCTGGGCCTGCTCCCGGACCCCAAACTCGGCAAGCAAACCGTCACCCTCGCCGACAACACCGCCGGCCGATTCATCGACAAGTGGACCCCCGTCACCGCCGACCCCGATTCCCCCTGCATCTGGACCAAGGGAATGGACAGTTTCGACCTCCCCATCGCCCACGGCGAAGGCCGATTCGTCCCCGCCAGCGACGATGTCCTCAACCAACTAAAATCCAACAACCAGATCGCCCTGCGTTACGCACCAGGCCAGAGCCCCAACGGCTCCACCGACGACATCGCGGGCATCTGCGACCCCACCGGCACGATCCTCGGCCTGATGCCCCACCCCGAACGCTTCATCGACCCAACCCACCACCCCACCTGGACCCGCCAACCCGACACCTGGCTCACCCAAACCACCCCCGGCCTACGCTTCTTCCAAAACGCCGTCGAACACGTCCAGCAACACCAGCCCCAGCCTGTCTAGTTGCCCACTTTATCCCAGGTAAACGACTTACAAACGACCCCATTTCAGCCCACCGACGCAGGTGCTGACATCCAGCGGCAATCCCCGCCGGACTGGCGTAGTTATGCGGGATCGCTACAATGGTCGATTCTCCGTTTTGGCTCGGTCTGCCCCGTGTGGGGTGGCGGCTAACGGACACCAGGCGGGCATTGGGCCGATCAGGCCTTTTTAGTCCCGCGACCCGTAACGCGCAGGTGCAACGCCTACGCGGGGTAAGACACCAGAATTGGCAGGACATGGTAAATCACAACTTAATCGCAACCCTCAGTGTTGAGGACATCGAAGCCGAGCAGATGCTCGTCGAAGCCTTCGGACAAACAGTTGCCGACGGTGATATGGAGGGGTTGCTGAGCGCGGTCGGCGATTTTAAATCAGGCTCGATCCTGGCCGGCAAGGTCGTCGGGATGGCCGGCGACGACTTCCTCGTTGAGGTCGGGCTCAAGAGCGAAGGCATCCTCGACAAGACCGAGTTCGATGAACCGGGCAATGTCGAGATCGGTGACACGGTTGAAGTCCTTCTCGAAGAGGTCGAGGGCTCAACCGGGACCGTCAAGATCTCCAAGCGTAAGGCCGACCGCATCCGTGGTTGGGAGCGTATCGTCAGCGAGAACGATGAGGGCGACGTCATCCAGGGCCGTGTCATGCGGAAGATCAAGGGCGGCCTGCTGGTGGACATCGGCGTGCCTGTCTTCCTCCCCGCGTCACAGGTCGACATCCGTCGCCCAAGCGACATCGGCGCGTTCATCGGCAAGACCATCGACGCGCAGATCCTCAAGATCGACGAGGAACGACGCAACATCGTCATCAGCCGACGTAAGCTCATCGAGGACGAGCGATCCGAGAAGCGCAAGACCCTGATGGACAAGATCAAGGTCGGCGACTCCGTCGAGGGCACGGTCAAGAACATCGCGGACTTCGGCGCATTCGTCGATCTCGGCGGGATCGACGGCCTGCTGCACATCACCGATATGTCCTGGGGCCGGGTCAACCACCCCTCGGACATCGTCAAGATCGACGAGAAGATCGAAGTCAAGATCCTCAACATCGACCACGAAAAAGAGAAGATCGCGCTGGGACTCAAGCAGCGTGACTCCAGCCCGTGGGAAGACATCGAAGCGAAATACCCCGCCAACACCCGCGTCATGGGTGCGGTCACGAACATCATGTCCTACGGCGCATTCGTCAAGCTCGAGGACGGTGTCGAGGGCCTGGTCCACATCTCCGAGATGTCATGGACACGCAGGATCAACCACCCTTCGGAGTTGGTCTCCATCGGCGAAGAGATCGACGTCGTCGTCCTGGATATCAACAAGGACAAGCAGGAAATCAGCCTCGGCATGAAGCAGACCGAGGTCAATCCTTGGGAGCTGGTCGCCGAGAAGTACCCCCCCGGCACGGTTGTCGAGGGCAAGGTTCGCAACCTCACCAGCTACGGCGCGTTCGTCGAGATCGAGCCCGGCATCGATGGCCTGCTGCACGTCTCGGACCTCTCCTGGACCAAGAAGCTCACGCACCCCAACGAGCTTCTCAAGAAGAGCGAAGACATCAAGTGCGTTGTCCTGGAAGTGGACCGCACCAAGCAGCGTGTCGCGCTTGGCCTCAAGCAGATGAGCGAAGACCCTTGGAACGAAGCGATCCCCGCGCACTACCAGCCTGGGATGATCGTTCAGGGCAAGGTCACCAAGATCACCAACTTCGGCGTGTTCGTCGAACTGGAAGACGATCTGGAAGGCCTGCTGCATATCTCCGAGCTGGCTGACCACAAGGTCGACAAGCCACAGGACGTTGTCCAGCAGGACCAGGAAGTCGAAGTCAAGATCCTCCGCGTCGATCTGGAAGATCGCAAGATCGGCCTATCGCTGAAGCGTGCCGCCTGGACAAGCGACCAGGACGCGGCAGCCGAGCGGCAGGAGAAAAAGGAAGGCGCTGCACCGGGCGGACCCGCGGCCGGCGGCGGCCTGGGCGGCCTGGGCGACGGTGGCGCACTGGGCACCGACAAGATCACATTCGGCCCTACCAGCGAGTGATCGGCCTAAGCCAGTCAGCCATCAACTAAACTCAAACCACACCCCTCGACATTTTGTCGAGGGGTGTTTTCATTAGTGCAGATCGAGCGGCTGCTTACTAGCGTCGTCTGGTCAGCAGCCCCAGAGCACCCGTGCCCAGCAAGATCAAAGCGCCCGGTTCCGGGATCAGGTGCAGACGCGTACTCGTGTCACTTTGGATCCAGGTATTGCCACCATCCACCGACAACTCCGTGAACACATCGAAGAAGCTATCGATGTGAAACAGCCCGCCACCGATATCGGTAATATCTGTGGAGCCGGTCGAAGGACGTGCTGGGTCCTCTCGGATCATCAGGAATCCCGCAAGGGAGTTGCCCGACAGGCTCATGGAAACGATCTCTGTGTCGAATGTCCCGGTCGTACTCAACAACCTGTTTGTGGTGACGACCTCTACCGGACCCGTCAGTGAGATCGGCCCCAGGCCCTGACCGATTTCCGTAGCTTCGAACACCGAATCGAATGTCTCATGCTCATCATTTCCTACCGGCACCCGCAGGGCCGTGCCTGCAAAAGGCCTGTGGATGGGATCGTCCAGGATAATCCCCATGGCAGCGTATTCGTGGAATTCGTTCGGTGAGATGTAAGCGCCATCAGGCGGCAGATCGGAGCTGGGCGTATCCAATCCTTGTGCCCAGGCCGGGGCACTCATCAGATGCAGGGCGACAACGACCGCTACGCCCATCGACAGAATGTGTTTAATCCGTTGCATTGGTTTTTCTCCCTACCTTAGAAGTGATCGCAGTTTCCACGTCATCGCCCATCAACGCCGACAGGCGACGAACAAAAACGGGAACTACTATTAAAACTTATTAATCTTAATATATCGGCGGGCCGCGGGTTGTCAAGCCAAAATCACCCATTAAGCCGACAGCGATCAAGTTGATGGCGGTGCACCGGACGGCCACGCGGCCGGCGTCTGCTTGGGCGGCTTTGGCGGAGGTGGCGCACTGGGCACCGACAAGACCACCTTCGGACCAAGCGGCGACAACTGATCGGCGTAAGCCAATCGGTCAGACAGCATAAACCACACCCCTCGGCGAAAGCCAGGGGGGGGGTGGTTTATGCTGAGGCATCAAGCTCGTATGGTTTTCTATATCGTCCCGACGCCGTAGACGAAAATATTGCAAATATTCACGGCAACCGTGGCGATATAGAAGACCAAAATCCAGAACATCCACTTCTTGTGTATAGCAAAGATGCCAAAAGTGCCCAGTGCCCAAACGGATATGTTTAGAGAAGCCATGAAAAGATCTATTACGACTTGAGGCATGTCGCTGAAGTCGGCCCACGAACACTCATTGTAAACCTCATATGCGTCGCGCAAGGTTTCGGGTACAAGTGCAAGCATGGGTATGTGGCCCGTCAGCATGAGTTGGCTGAAGTTCGCGTACCCGGCAAACTGATAATGCTGTGCGTTGATATATGATCTATACCACAGTGATGCGTAGATCATGGCACCGCACAAGACTATCTTTGCTGCTAAGCTCAGTTTTTTACTGTTAGAATTCATGTGTACTGCCAGTAATCTGGTAGGCGCAATAAGCACGGCTACGATTGTAAGTCGTCCACCCGGCCCGCAGAAGGCAGCTGCACGCTTACCGGCCCACCAGTCCGCCGGAGCTGATGCCGATGCCCTTGAGCAGGGAATCCAAGGCTTCGCGGTTGGGGGCGTAGCTCAGGGCGATGCGGCGGTCGATCCAGTTTTCGGTGACCATCTTGGCTAGAGACTGGTTGAAGTTGTGCATGCCGGAGTCGGGGTTGGCGCTGATGACAGCGGGTAGGTCTTTCTCTTCGCCGTCACGGATCTTGTCGCGGACCAGTGGGGTATTTAATAACACCTCGGTGGCGGGGACGACGCCTGCAGCGAAGTCGTCGAGCGCGGGGATCAGGCGTTGGGCGCAGATCGCCAGGAGGCTGTTGCTTAATGAACTTCGTATGAAGCCGCGTTCGGATTCGGGGAAGAACTCGAGTATCCGGCCGAAGGCCTGCATGGTGTCGGCGCTGTGGAGTGTGGCGAAGACCAGGTGCCCGGTCTCGGCGGCCTGGATGGCGGCGATGATCGTGTCGTGGTCGCGCATCTCGCCGATGAAGATCACGTCGGGGTCCTGACGGACAACGGACCGCAGTGCGGCGCCGAAGTCTTCGACGTCGATGCCCAACTCGCGTTGGGAGATGATCGCGGTCTTGGGGATGAATTGGTATTCGACGGGGTCTTCGACTGTGATGATGTTGACCGAGCGTGTCTGGTTGATCTGGTCGATCATGGCGGCGAGGGTGGAGCTCTTGCCACTGCCGGTGACCCCGACGACGAGGATGAGCCCGACGGTGGATTTGGTGACCAGGTCGGTGTAGACCTGTGGGAGGTGTAGCTCTTCGTAGGAGGGGATCTCAGCCTGGACGCGGCGGACGGCGACGCTGTGGTGGCCGCCTGCACGGAACTGGTTGATTCGGAAGCGGTCGCCGCCTTCCAGGTGCCAGGCGAAGTCCAGGCTCCCGGCCTCCTCGAATCTTTCTTTCTGCTGGTCGTTGAGGATGGAGTCGAGCATGTGGTCGGCCTCCTCCTCGGTGACGGGTTGGCCTGCGACGGCGCGGAGGCTGCCGTTGATCCGGTAGGTGGGGGGGATACCGACTTTGATATGCAGGTCAGATGCCTCCAGGGGCTTCATCTGTTCCAGCAGCTTGATGATCGAGAAATGCCCGTCGCTCATGGCGTACTCCCGTGGTCAAAACTTCGGATGTGTTAAGCATTTATGGTATCCGTTTGAGGGCTTGGATGTAAGTCGGTGGTTGCGTGAGGCGGGGGGCACTACACTGCAGCCCTCTGGAGCCCGTTGGGGAACCGGGGGAGTTGTGGGGACGGGGGGAGTCGGCGGATCGATGCGGATCAGGGGCTATCCACCTTATGAATAAACCAACCCGGCAAAGTGCAGAGGCTTGCGAGCTTGGGGTTAAACGGCCCCTGCTGCGTTGGCCGCCGCACCGTTGGGTGCTGGTGTTGGTGTCGGCGTCGTTGCTGTGGCGGGTGGTGCGTTACGGGATGGTTTTTCCGATGTGGGGTGATGAAGCGTTCATCGCGGTGAATTTTATTACGAGGACGTTTGGGGAATTAAGTGGGCCGTTGGACCACCCGCAGATTATCCCGGTGGGTTTTTTGTGGGCGCAGTGGCTGGTGTCGCGGTTGCTTGGGACGTCGGAATTGGCGCTACGGGTTCTGCCCGTTGTTGCGGGGATCGCGTGCGTGCTGGTGTTCTGGCGTCTTGCGCCCAGGATGGTGAGCCGGCGTCAGTCGATGGCGGCGGTGATTTTCTTTGCCGCGTCGTACTACCCCGTCCGGCACAGCGTGGAGGTCAAGTCGTACAGCCTGGACCTGCTGATCGCGTTGTGTTTGATCTGGCAGGCGTGGTCGTTGTTGCAGGCACCACGAACTGCTTGGCGGTGGGTGGTCTTCACACTCAGTGGCGCGGTGGCGGTGTGGGCGTCTTACCCGGCGGTCTTCGTCATCGGCGGGTCGATGTTCGTGGTGGGGTATCGGTTGATTCAGGATCGCAAGCCGGCCCCCTGGCTGGTGGGTTGGACGGCGAGCGGGCTGCTGATGGCGGGTAGTTTTTTTGCGATGTGGCAGTTGATCGCGGTCGGGCAGGAAGTGAACCACGCGGGGATTCACGAGCTGCGGGGCTGGGCCAGCGCGTTTCCGCCGATGGATTCGATTACGGGGCTTGTCACTTGGTTCTTCCGTTCGCACACGGGGAATATGCTGGCGTACCCGGTGGGGGGGAACCACGGGGGAAGTACGGTGACGTTTATCCTGATTCTCTTTGGGATCGTGGCGATGTGGCGGACGGGGCATCGCAGGGCGTTGTGCCTGTTGCTTAGCCCGCTGCCGTTGATGTTTTTGGCGGCGGCAATGAAGAAGTATCCCTATGGCGACAGCGCCCGGGTGGAGCAACATATCGCTCCGGCGGCGTGCATCATCGCGGGTGCTGGGCTGGTGGCGTTTTTGAACCACGGCTGGAAACGCCGGGGTGTGGTCACGGGGATGCAGATCGCCTCGGTGGTGATGCTGTCGATCATTACCTACGGGGTGATCCGTGATGTTTTCCAGCCTTACAAAAAAGTATCCGATCGGGTGGCGCTACAGACGGTGCGTGAGATGACCGAGCGGTCCAACGCGGGGGATCGGTGGGTGGTGTTTGGTTCGCTTGAGGATCAGCCGCACGCGCCGAACATGGTTCCCTGGGGGGGGAGTCTGGCGCGGTTCCGGTACGACCTGCTTCAGCATGGTCACGAAAGCAAATCGATTCTGTGGGCCCCGTTGCCCGAGGATGTTCCCGCCCCGGGGCCGGGTTCGGTGACGTTGTTGCTGATGTATCACGACAACGATCAGGGGACCAACCCCTTCCCCAAGGAGCAGGCAAGGCGGTACCTGGACGCGGTGACACGGCGGCTGGGTGAGCCTACGGTCGAAACGATCGAGTTGAAAGAAGATAGCGAAGAGGTCAGGCTCTACCGTTACACGAACACGGCCGTCGCGAGCTATTGAGCTAGAGATTTAGCCGGCTCTTTAAGGGTTTAGCCCACCGCGCCGGTTGCGAATACCTGGGTTGCGGCCTGGAAGGTGATCCAGGCGGCGGAGTAGGCCAGCACGGTCATGTAGGTGAATTGCAGGGCGGGCCATTTCCATGTGCCGGTCTCCCGGCGGGCGACGATGCTCGTGGGGAGGCACTGCATCGCCAGGACAAAGAAGACAAGCAGGCTCAGGCAGGTCGCGGGTGTGTAGATCGGTGTGCCGTTGTCGCTGACTGAGTGGCGCATGGATTGGTAGAGCATCTCGTCTCCGCCGTCACCTGCGCCAATGCCGTGGATGATCGAGAGAGTGGAGACGATGACTTCGCGTGCGGCGAAGGAACTGACGATCCCGATGCCGATACGCCAGTCGTAGCCTAAAGGTTTGATCGCCGGTTCGATTGCGTGCCCCAACCGGCCGGCGAGGCTGTTGGAGAGGCTGTGTGCGGTGGTGAGGTTCTGGGCCTGCAGGCGTAGCTGCGCCGCGTCATCGGTCTGCCCGGCTGATTCCAGTTGCACGGCCTGTTGTTGCACCGCAACGGCTTGCGGGGGCGGGGCGCTCTTGGGATAGGTTGAGGCTGCCCACAAGCCGATCGACACCATCAGTATCACGGTGCCTGCTTTTACGAGGAACACCCGGCCGCGGTCGATCATGGTCAGCAGCGCGTTACGCAGGTTCGGGGGCTTGTAGCTTGGCAACTCGATCAGAAGCGGGTTGGCTTTGCCTTTGAGGATCGAGCGGTTCAGTACCAGGGCCACGAGCAGGGCTGAGGCGATCCCCAGGGTGTACGCGCCGACGAAGATCAGGGCTGCTTTGATGGGCTGGCTTGGGACCAGTAGCGCGGTGAGCATGGTGTAGACCGGGAGCCTGGCGGAGCAGGTCAGCAGCGGTGCGACGAGGATGGTGACCAGTCGGTCGCGGCGGTTCTCGATGATCCGGCTGGCCATGATCGCGGGGATGGCGCAGGCGTGTGCGGATAACAGTGGCACGAATGACGCGCCCGGCAGGCCGACGCGGCGCATCAGCCGGTCGGTGACGACGGCTGCACGGGCGAGGTAGCCGGTGTCTTCTAAGAGTGACAGGAAGAAAAACAGGAGGCAGATCTGGGGGAGGAAGACCAGCACGCCGCCGACCCCGCCGATGATGCCGTCGACAAAGAGGCTGGTCAGGTCGCCGGGTGGGAGGGTGTTAACCAGGAACGAGCCGAGCGATGAGAACGCCCATTCGATGGCGTTGGACGGGTAATCCGCGACGGAAAAAATAAGGGCGAACAACACGAACATGATCCCCAGGAACGACGCGACCCCCAGCAGTGGGTGGGTCAGCACGCGGTCGGCAGCCTCGGTCATCGGGTCGTGTTGGCCCATCGGTCGTCTGGCGCAACGTTTGTCTACCTCTTCCGCCCAGTCGAAGCGCGCTCTAAACGGACACCCGCCACAACTTGCGCAGGCGGACAGGGCTTGGGGCATGACGTGAGATTCATCGGATGACAGGCGTTGTGACAGTGCGTTGCACAACTGGGGGATGCCTTCGCCGGTGCGTGCGCTGATGGCGACCACCGGGCAGCCTAGCTCGGTGCCCAACGCCTCGGTGTCGATCTGGATCCCGCTGCGCTGCGCCAGGTCACACATGTTCAGCGCTACGACGGTGGGCAACCCAAGCTCGACGGCCTGTCCTGCCAAGAGCAGGTTGCGCTGGATGTTCGTCGCGTCCAGCAGCAGCAGCACGGCCTGGGGTTTGGGCTGGTTTTTGATCTCGCCCATCAATGCCTGGCGGGCTATTTTTTGTTCAGGGGAGGTGTCCGAGAGGCTATACATCCCCGGGAGGTCGATGAGTTGGATGGCTTGGCCGTCGATGGTGGCCTTGCCGAGGCGTTGTTCGATGGTGGTCCCGGAGATGTTGGCGGTGTGGGCGCGTAGGCCGGTGAGGATGTTGAAGAGGGTGGTTTTCCCACAATTGGGATTGCCGACCAGCGCGACGGTCAGATCTTGAGAGACCGGCCGTTTGGACTGCCCGTTCCCGGAGTCCGGGGGGTCTTCCAACACATCCAGTGATACCGTGGTCATGTCCCGGACTCCCTGGATTTACGCGGCTCCTTGGGTTCCCCCGGTTCCCCCGGTTCCCGTTCCAGCCGGATGGGCAGGGGGTCCTGGAACCCCTCGTAGGGCGGGGCGCAGACCTCGACCGTGACCCGCTGGGCTAATTCGGCTGCCAGGCCGATCCGGGTGCCCATGATTTTGAGGATCATCGGGTCGCCTCGCCGGACCAGCCAGGCCCTTCTTCCCGGACATATTCCCATTGTACGTAAGCGTTTATCTTCTGAGTCGCTGAGGTCCAGTTGCTGGATCAGCCCGCATTGGCCAAGCTGTAGGTTGTCTAATTGGATCAAGCAGGTCTCCTCGTCGGCTTGGAACTTAGGCGTGGAAGAGGCGGTGCCAGAGGTCTTTAACGGGCTTATCAGGAAGTTGGGCCAGAACATGTTGGGGCTCACTTTCGGGCCGGACGGGGGATACATAGGCCATATTATGATTATTGACTCTTAATATCAATTAGCAATCGGCATGCCGGGGGGCTGGGGGTTTAGATTTTGGGGTAGGTGTGGAGGGGGCTTGGATTGGCCATTGACCCGATGCCGTGGTGGCGGGATAGTGGAGCCGCCGTGGGGTATTTCCACGGGATCACGGGAGGCGAATCATGTCTACGTTGGCGATGTCGGTTGGTGGGTTCGGTGTGTTTGAGCTTTTGGTATTGGCTGTGCTTGGCATCGGCGTGCTGGGGGTGTTGGGTCTGTTGGTGTTTATCGCGGTGAAGGTGGCGGAGCAGTCGAAGTGACAGCCGTCAAGCCTCTGGCAAGGCGTTGACTTAGCAACGGGCGATTTCAAACCACGAGGGGTTTCTATGGGGCAACTTACGCGCGGTTGCGGTAGAGGTCGGGGTCTACGACGGCGGTCATTTTGTTGGTGTCGAGGTGGCCGCCGAGGAAGTCGTTGATCTGTTGGACGACGGGTGGGGGGTCGGTGAGGAGGGAGCGGTGTTGGACGTTGAGGACCTGGATGTTGGGTTGGGCTTGTAGCCAGGTATCGACTTTGGCGAGTTGGCTTTCGAAGACTTTGGTGAGGGCGGCGTCTGGGATGGCGGCGCCTTTTTTGCCGGTGCGGTCGAGCATTTTGCGTTGGCTGGCGAGGACCTCATCAATGGATCGCCGTATGAAGATGATCTTGTAGGTGTGTTTGTCGGGGAGGTTGGCCAGGAGCATGTGGATGGCTTTGACGACCTTGCCGGGGGCTTCGTCGAGGACGTCGGGGTTTGCTTTGAGTTGTTTGATGGCTTCCAGTTCGTAGTAGCCCTTGGGGTTGTCGTCGTCTGCGGTGCGTTGGAAGTCGGCGAAGGGGGGGATGCCTCCGGCTTCGAGCATCTGCATCAGGAGGCTGGTGCCCGAGCGGGGTAGGCCGGAGACGACGACGATGGTGGAGTCTAAGTCGGTCAAGCGTTTGCTCCTTCGAGGGATTTAAGCGGGCGGGTACGGGCTGTCGAGGCAGATCCAAATATCGGGTTGGGGGCTCATGGCTGGGCTGACGACATATTAAGCGCTTTACACGGTATATTACGGGGAATGCTAGGTGTGTGCACGGTCATAGGGGGTGAGGGTAGATGGGGTCAATGGGCACCGGGTCAGAACGATCTTTGTCAACGAATACAAGGTTACCGCTATGAACAGGATCGCTACATTTGTGTTGATGCTTATCGCCGTCGCTGCCGGTCCATTGTTGGATGCACGGGCGCAGGGGGTTGATGTGATTCCGCAACCGCAGCAGGTAGAAATTCACGGGGACGGGTTTGTGGTGACGGCGGACACCTTGATTATTGCGGAGGGGGCGGGGCGTGAGGTTGGTGAGTATCTGGCTGGGGTGCTTGGGCCGGCGACGGGTTACGAGTTGCCGGTGCGGGCCCATACGGGTGATCCGGTTATTGGTGGTTTGATCTTGCTTGAGTTGGATGCGCAGGACGAGGGGCTTGGTGATGAGGGCTACTCATTGGAGGTGACGGATCGGGGGATCGACATCCGTGCCAAGACGCCGGCGGGGTTGTTTTACGCCTGTCAGACGCTGCGGCAACTATTGCCAATCGAGATCGATTCAGATCAGGTGGTTGAGGGGGTGCTGTGGGAAGTGCGGGGGGTGATGATTGAAGACGTTCCGCGTTTTGGTTGGCGGGGGATGCACCTGGATGTTGGCCGACACTTCTTCGACAAAGCATTCGTGAAGCATTACATCGATCTGATGGCCCGGTACAAGCTCAATACGTTTCATTGGCACCTGACCGAGGATCAGGGCTGGCGGGTCGAGATCAAGAAGTACCCGTTGCTCACGGAGGTCGGGGCGTGGCGGACGGACGGGGATGGCGAACGATATGGGGGGTATTACACGCAGGAGGATATCCGGGAGGTGGTTGTGTATGCGAAGAGCCGGTTTGTGACGGTGGTGCCTGAGATCGAGATGCCGGGGCACTCGGTGGCGGCGTTGGCTGCGTATCCGGGGTTGTCCTGCACGGGTGGGCCGTTTGATGTGTCGACGACGTGGGGTGTGCACAAGGATGTGTATTGTGCGGGCAATGAGCAGACGTTTGAGTTTTTGCAAGACGTGTTGGCGGAGGTGATGCCGTTGTTCCCCGGGGCGTACTTGCACATCGGTGGGGACGAAGTGCCCAAGGATCGTTGGGAGGCGTGCGAGAAGTGTCAGGGGCGTATCAAGGCTGAGGGTTTAAAGGATGAGCACGAGTTGCAGAGCTACTTTATCCGGCGGATCGATGCGTTCCTCACGCAGAACGGGAAGAAGCTGATCGGCTGGGACGAGATCCTGGAGGGGGGGCTTGCCCCGGGTGCGGCGGTGATGTCCTGGCGGGGTGAGAAGGGCGGGATTGCGGCGGCGCAGATGGGTCGGGATGTGGTGATGGCGCCTTACTCGCACTTGTATTTCGACTTTCAGCAGTCGGACGAGGCAGACGAATTGGGTGCGACGTGGGGCGGGTACCCGATCCCGCTAGAATTGGTTTATTCGTATGAGCCGGTGCCCGCAGAATTATCTGATGAAGAGGCGGCACATATTCTGGGCGCTCAAGGCAATGTCTGGACGGAGCCGATCGCGACGCCGGCACAGGTGCGGTACATGATATTGCCGCGGATGCTGGGGTTGTCGGAGGTGGTGTGGTCGCAGAAGGAAGGGCGTGATTGGGAAGATTTTGAGCGCCGGGTGGTCGGTGAGTATGGGCGATTTGGTCTGATGGGTTTGAGTTATCGGGATCATCGTGAATAAGACGGGTTAACGTAGAGCGGGTGCTATGGCACGTCTGTGGTTCGGGTGTCGGGGTGTGGCAAGTGAGCGTTCCACTAAGATATGGGCTCATGGACAAGTTGCCGATTTATATTGTTGCGGGCGGGCAGAGCAAGCGTTTTGGGAGTGATAAGGCGCGTGTGTTGCTTGGAGGTGTGCCGATGATCTGCCGGGTAGCTGATGCGCTTAAGCCTGTTGCGCAGTCGGTTACGGCGGTGGCATCGACGGCGGATGTGTACAAGGATCTGGGGCTATTAACGATCGGTGATCTGTGTCCGGGGCGGGGGCCGTTGGGTGGGTTGGACACGGCGTTGGCGGACCGGGTGGCGCGTCATGGTGAGGGTTGGTTGTTATTGGCTGGGTGTGACCTGGCGGAGCCTGATGTGGGTTTGGCGCGGACGTTGCTTGGGCATATCCGGCCGGGTGCGGGGGTGGTGGCGTTTAAGGGCGCGCGGTGGGAGCCTTTGTTTGCGTTGTATCACAGCTCGATCCATCCAGCGGTTTGCCGACAGCTTGAGTCGGGTGGGGGCGCGATGTGGCGTTTGATTGAGCAGGCTGACCGGGTTGAGGTTTCTTTGCCGGAGGGTGTGACGGGCATCGCTCAGGTCAACACACCCGGGGATCTTGGGGATATTGCTGCGAGTGGGGATTGAGATGTGGCAGCAGGTTGAGGCCTTGGGCACCCTCGGTGATGAGCCAGTTGGTACACTGGTGGACCACCCGGGCGGCCCGTTCATCCGGCGGTCGTGATAGACCCAGGTGTGCCCGATAACCGCGTGCTGTTACGTTGGTCGGGCCGGATGCCTGATACATTATATAACCCCTTTTTTGGAGTAGACCCTTGGCAGACGAACCCAGACAGGTGCCCGTGCAGGGCGATTCGGTTGAAGACCAGGCGAAGCAGCAGACCGGCAAGCAGGTGCGTCTGAAGGTAGACCACACGGGTATGGGCACGACCTATGCCAACGCTTTCAAGACCAACGCGACCAGCGAAGAGGTGATCGTGGACCTTGGGCTGAATATGGTTGTCCCTAACCCGCAGGCTCAGGGCGGCGAGGTTGCGGGCGACATACTATTTCAGGTGAACAACCGCCTGATCCTGAACTATTTCACCGCTAAGCGTCTGGCGTTGTCGCTGGGTCAGATCGTGCGTGGTTACGAAGAGAAGTTTGGCGAGCTCAAGCTCAACGTCGCGGACCGCACCACGGACGGGAAGTAAACGGCTGGCCCCGCCCTGGATTACCGCTGGATTCATCCGGGCCGGCTTGCACGGGGGTTTTATGGCGATGGGTTGGGTTGTCATGATGTCATGCCTGGATTTTGAGATGCTAATTGTATGACTCAACACGCACACATGGATGCTGGGCCGGTGAATCCGGCAGCGATCGTTGACGAGCTGGTGGCGTTCCAGGGCCCGCCCGAGGAGTTCCTGCGTCGGCTGCTGTCGGCGCAGTGCGAGTTGGGTTTAGCGGAATCCGGTGCGGTGTTGCGTACCGGAGAGGGTGGGCGGCCGGAGGTTCTTGCGGTGCATCCACAACCGGCACAAGGGGCGACCGCCCCGGTCTGGCTGGCGCAGGCAGCGGAGGCCATGGCATCGGTGGTTGAGGCGGGGCAGACCGCGGTCTTGCCGGTGCATTCAACCGAAGAGCTTTACGGGCAGAACGCGAGTCAGCATCTGGTTGTCCTGCCTTTGCGTGGCGGGGGGCAGGTCCGAGGGATCAGTGCCTTTGTGCTTTCTCATAACGATGTCGCGGTGTTGAATCAGTGCCGAGAGCGTCTTGAGTTGACGGTTACGTTGCTAAGCCTTTATGAGATGCGGCTGTCGCTGCAGCGGAGGCAGGGCGATCTGGATGTTTTTGCCGGTGCGATGGGTGTTTGCGCCGCGATCAATGAGCACCAGCGATTCAAGGCCGCCGCGATTGCTTTTTGTAACGAGGCTGCCAACCGCTGGAGTGCCGAGCGAGTCAGCTTGGGTATCCAGCGTGGCGCTTACATCAAGCTCCAGGCGATGAGCCAGACCGAGCAGTTCAACCGCAAGATGCAGCTCGTTCAGGACATCGAGTCGGCGATGGAAGAGTGCATGGACCAGCAGGTCGAGGTGATGCACCCGGCCGCACCGGATGCGCCCTACATCGCTCGGGCCGCTGGGCGCCTGAGTGATAAGCACGGCCCAACCTCGTTGTGCAGCCTGCCGTTGCGGCGTGGTGATGAATCCATTGGTGTACTTACTATCGAGCGCCCGGTTGACCGTCCGTTGAGCTTAAGTGACGTCGAGGGGCTCCGGCTTACTTGCAACCTCTGCGCCGCTCTGGTCGGTAACCTCCACGATAGCGACCGGTGGATCGGCGCTAAGCTGGCTATCAGCGCCAGGCGCGCCGGTGGGGCGTTGGTCGGTCCCCGGCACACCTGGGCGAAGCTCACGGCCGTGGCTGTGTCGGCTTTGATTATTTTCCTGGTCTTCTTCAAGGGGACGTACAAAGTAGACGCCCCGTTTATTGTTGAGGCGAAGCAGGGGCGGGTCATCGCCGCACCGTTCGATGGGTATATCAAGCAAGTGAATGTGCTTCCCGGGGACCGGGTGGTCGCGGGGCAGACGGTGTTGGCACAGATGGAGACCGCGGAGCTTCGGCTTCGCCGGGCGTCACTGGTTGCCGAGCAGCAGCGGTTCTTCAAAGAGGCCGACCTGGCACGGCGTGAGAACAAGGTGGTCGAGGTCCAGATCGCCCAGCATCAGGCGGACAAGGTGGCGGCTGACATCGACGAATTGGAATACTGGCTGGGGCGTGCGGCGATCGTCCCGGAGGTTTCGGGCGTCGTGGTGGAGGGGGATCTAAAACGCAGTGAAGGTCAGGCGCTGAGCAAAGGCGACGCGATGTTCGAGATCGCTCAACTCGATGACCTGCGTGCCCGGCTGGAGGTTTCCGAGGATCGGATCGCTGACATTGCTGAGGGGATGACCGGGGACCTGGCGACTGCGGCGCGGCCCGGGGTGTACCTGCGTTTCGAGGTTGAGCGGATTGAGCCGATGGCGCAGGCCAAGGACCAGAAGAACACCTTCGGTGTGCGTGTCCGGTTGCTTGAACCTACCGATCAGCTCAAACCCGGTATGGCGGGCATCGCTAAGATCGACGCGGGGAAGCGTTCTTATGCGTGGATCTGGACCCGCCAGGCGGTTGACTGGTTGAGGATGAAGCTGTGGTTTTAGTGGGATGTTCGATGTTCAATCTGCGATGTTCAATGAGTGTGTCAGCGAGTTATTGCCATTAGCCATTTACTCGGACTAGACCCTAGACCCCAGGCCCAAACTTGCCCGTAGACCGTCCGACATTTTCTGAGAGCTGGTACCGTGTTGCGGAGCTTAAGCCCCGGCTGCGTTCACTGGTGCAGAGTTATCGTCAGCGTTACCGTGGGCGGACGTGGCACGTCTTGCGTGACTCGGCGAACAACAAGTTTTTTCGTTTGGATGAGGCCAGCTACCACTTCATCGGGTTATTAGATGGTCGCCGGCAGGTTGCTGATGCGTGGAAGGTCTGCTGCGAACAGCTTGGCGACAGTGCCCCGACCCAGGGCGAGGCGATCCAGTTATTGGGCCAGCTCTACCAGTCCAATCTATTGGATGCGGACCTGCCTGCTGACGCGGCGGGGATGTTCGAGCGGTTCAGCAAACGCCGACGAAAAGAGGTCGGCGGGTACTTCATGAACCTGTTGTTTTCCCGCATCCCGCTGATCGATCCCGATCATTTTTTGGATAGCTGGGTGAAGGCGTTTGGCTGGTGCTTTGGGCCGGTGGGGATTTTTCTGTGGGTGGTGCTGTTGGGGACGGGGCTCTGGGCGCTTACGGGGCGAGTCGAAGCTTTGTGGGATCAGAAGTCGGGGATCCTGGACCCATCTAACCTTCCCTGGCTCTACGTCTGCATGATCCTGATTAAGGCGATCCATGAGTTCGGGCACGGGTTTGCTTGTAAGCACTTCGGTCAACAGAGTCATAGCGGCGGTGAGGTTCACACGATGGGCATCATGTTCATCGTTTTTATGCCGCTGCCTTATGTCGATGCGACCAGTGCTTGGTCGCTGCGTAACAAGTGGCATCGGGCGTTCATCGGTGCGGCGGGGATGTACGTCGAGGTCGCTATCGGTGCGGCCGCCGCCATTGTTTGGGCTAACTCGGCAACGGGGACACTACCGCACGCATTGGCATACAACCTGATCTTCATCGCTGGTGTCACGACGATTCTGTTCAACGCTAACCCGTTGATTAAGTTTGACGGGTACTACATCCTCTCGGACCTGCTGGAAACGCCGAACCTGGCGCAGCGAGGCAAGGATTACATTTATTACCTGGTCAAGAAATACGCTTACGGCGTTCAACGGCCACGCGACCCGTCACACTCCCCGGGCGAGCGGTTCTGGCTGGTTGTTTACGCCATCGGGGCGTCGATCTACCGCGTATTTATCTCTGTGTCGATCATCCTGTTCGTGGTCGATACGCTGAAGTACATGGGGATTCTTTTGGCGATGTCGGGTGTGATTGGCTGGATGATCGTGCCGGTCTTTAAGTGGGTTCACTACCTGCTTGCGAACCCGGAGTTGCACCGGGTGCGTGTACGGGCCCAGTTGGTGACGGTGATCTTTGTCACGGTTTTGATTGGGGGGCTGGGTATCATCCCCGCGCCGTATCACGTCCGGGGGGAGGGCGTGGTCGAACCTGGTCGGATCGAGACGGTATTCGCTGGGGCCGACGGTTTTATTGATGGGGTGCTGCCTTCGGCCACACAGGTCAAGGCGGGTGGTGTCGATCTTGTCACCGCGAGGAATCACGAGTTGCAGATCGAGCGTCGCAGGTTGTTGGCGGAGCGCGGGTTGTATGCGGCTTATTACCGCCAGGCGCGGTCCGATGAGCCCGCGCAGGCGCAGATCGTGCAGGGGCAGATCCTTGCGGTTGAAGAGCAACTGAGCCGGGTGGATCAGAAGCTGGCGGCCTTGAGAATTCAGCCGAACTTTGACGGGGTGTGGGTCAGTGATAAGGCTGACCGGATGGGGGGGATGTTTGCGAAGCAGGGCGAGCCGATCGGTGTGTTGGTCGATTTTCAGCAGTTAGTGATCCGGGTCACGACCGATCAGTACGTTGGGCCGCAAGTGATGCGTCATTCGGGCGAGGGCTCGACGGTGCAGATGCGGGTCCGTGGTCGGCCCGAGGTGTTGTTGGAGGGGCGGGTGGTCAAGGTGTTGAAGGCGGCGCGGCGTGAGCTTCCCTCTGCGGCGCTTGGGTATGCGGGCGGCGGGTCGATTGCGATCGATTCCGAAGACCGTGAGGGTACACGGGCGCAGGAGCCATTTTTTGAGATTCAGATCGAGCCTGTTACCGAAAGCGATGTGTCGGCCCCGTTGTATGCGGGGCAGCGTGTGGTGGCTCGGTTTGCGTTGCCGGACACGCCGCTGTTGAAGCAGTGGTGGCTGACGATCCGGCAGGTAATCCAGCAGCGATTCTGACCTACGTCATGAGTATCAGTACTAACCAACAGCGGATGCCCAGTGATGCCGGGCCGGTGCAGACGGCGCAGGTACCTGCGTGGACGGCGCCGGTGGGTGCGTGGCGTATGCTGGCGCAGCGGCGTGATGCACCTAAGTTGCCCAAGGGGCTGGATGCGGCGTGGGATGCGGGTGTTGGGTTGTTTGTGCCGATGGTTCCGCGTCGGGGGCGGTATCTTCGTCGGGCCGAGCGCGTGCTGGGGATGGAAGATGAGTACCACGGGTTGGCGGGGTCTGCGTTGCGGGAGCGGGCGGTTCAACTCCGAGGGCTTTTCCGGCTGGGGCGAGAAAAAACGGCTGATGTGGACTGTGCGCTGGCGTTGGTGCGTGAGGTATCTCGGCGCGAGTTGGGGATGGAGCCTTACCGCGAACAAGTTGCTGCGGCGGTAGCGATGGTAGATGGGTGCCTGGTTGAGCTTGCCACGGGTGAAGGCAAGACACTGGTGGCGACGATGCCGGCGGTGATCGCTGGTTGGCGTGGGCGGGGTTGCCATGTGATGACGGTGAATGATTACCTTGCCAAGCGCGACGCGACTGGGCTGGGCAAGTTGTATTCGGCTTGTGGTTTGAACGTGGGCTGGGTTGATGGTGAGATGCCTCCACCGGATCGTAAGCGGGCGTATGACGCCGACATCACCTACTGCACGAACAAAGAGGCGGCGGCGGATTATCTGCGTGATCGGTTGCAGTTGGGGCGGATGCGTGGCCTGACGGAAGCGCTGGTCGAAAAGATCAATCATGGGGGGATGGGTGGGGTCGATCGGCTGGTGATGCGTGGGTTGGAGACGGCGATCATTGATGAGGCCGACTCGCTATTGATTGATGAGGCGGTGACGCCGTTGATTATCTCGACGGAGGTGCCCAATGCCGAGCAGGACCAGGCGTTTGAGCAGGCAGCCAAGTTGGTCAGTCGTTTAGAGGCGGAAGAACACTACAAGGTCAATCTGCGTTACCGGGATGCGGATCTGACCCGTGGGGGTAAGGCGTATGTGGCGGAGTTGTGCGATGGATTGCCGGGCATCTGGCAGAGCCCACGGATGCGCGACGAGTTGATTGTGCAGGCGATCACAGCCAAGGAGTTGTTCCTCAACGGCCAGCAGTATGTGGTGCAGGAAGGGAAGGTGGTGATCGTTGATGAGTCAACCGGTCGGCTTATACCTGATCGGAGTTGGCGTCACGGGTTGCACCAGGCGGTTGAGGCGAAGGAGCGTTTGGAAGTTTCGCCGGCGAAGGACACGATGGCGCGTGTGAGTTTTCAGCGGTTTTTTAGGATGTACCGCCGGCTGTCGGGGATGACGGGGACGGCGTGGGAAGCGCGTCACGAGTTGTGGCAGGTTTATAAGCTGCCGTCGGTGCGGATCCCGACCCATAAGCCGTGCATCCGGATCCAACACGGTGACCGTGTGTTTGGTTCGTCCGAGGCGCGGTGGACGGCGGTGGTGGAGGATATCCGGGGTGTTCATAAGAGCGGGCGACCCGTGCTGGTCGGGACTCGGAGTGTGGAGGCGAGTGAGAAGCTCAGCTCGATGCTTACGGCGTTGGCGCTCAAGCACGAGGTGCTTAACGCGGTGCGTCACGAGGAGGAGGCTGGGATTGTCGAGCAGGCGGGGCAACCGGGCCGGATCACGGTGGCGACGAACATGGCGGGGCGGGGCACGGATATCAAGCTGGGGCCGGGGATCGCTAAGGCGGGGGGGCTGCATGTGATTTCGACCGACCGTAACGAGTCGGGGCGGATCGACCGCCAGTTGTATGGGCGAGCGGGTCGGCAGGGCGATCCGGGTTCGGCGATTGCCTATGTGAGTCTTGAAGACGAGTTGGTGCGTAAGTATGTGGGGGGGGCGAGCCGGCGTGCATCCAAGCGGTCGGGGGATCGTGAGGTGTCGGGTTCACGGATGAGCCGGCTGTTTAGCCGGGCACAGGCACGGGCTCAACGGCTGGCGCGGCGGCAGCGAAAGAGCGTTCTAAAGAGTGATGACTGGATGGAGGAGAACCTGGGGTTTGCTGGGCGTGAGTATTGAGGTTGTTTAACCGGCAACTCATCTAAGACCTGTTGTAATAGCATCGTCCCTTAGCCTCGGGTTTAATCCAACGTGACGGCCGATCCGTCGGCCGATCCGGGGGCTGTGGGTGTATGTGTATGCGGTGTGGTGGTGTTATCCGCCTGGGATTGTTTCCAGGCTGTGCATGCGGACGGGGAAGCCGGCGATGAGTGTTGCGTTGGGGTTGTCGATGGTGAAGACACAGCGGACGGTTTCGCTGGCGGTGTCGATGATTCGGTAGACGTGTTTGAGCTTGCCGGGGAGTGTGGCGTTGATGGGGTCGCCGGCGTCGAGTTGGTAGACGTTGCCGACTTGCAGTTGGTCGAAGACGCTGACGGGGAGGTTGATGTGGGCTTCCAGTGGGTCCAGTGAGGCGACGGCGAGGACGGGGTCGGATCGGGTGAGTGTGGCGCCGGGTTCGGCGTTGCGTTCGATGACTTCGCCATCAAAGGGGGCCAGCACACGCAGGCGGTCGAGGCGGGCTTCTTCGAGTTGCAGGTTCGCCGCTGCGAGTATCTTCCGGTCTTTGGCGATCTGCAGGTCGGCGTCGGCCTGGTCGCGCTGGAGTTGGGCGCGTCGGACTTCCCATTCACTGGCGGCGTCTTTCTGGAATGTTACGGTCGCTCGTTCCAGGAGGATCACCGCTTCGTCCAGGGCGAACTTGGCGCGGTTGACCTCGGCCTGGCTCTCGGTTTGGAGCCTGGCGGACTGGACGATCACGCGTTGCTCGGTGTCGTCCATCTGTGCGAGCAGATCGCCTTGGCGGACGGTGTCGCCTTCTTCGAAGAGGATCGACGTGAGCTTGCCATCGATCGGTGCGTTGAGGACGACCTGCTTGCTTGGGTAGGCGATGCCTTCGACACGTGAGAGGTCCGGGGTGTCGGGGGCTGCGCTTTGTGCTTGTGTGAGAGCGACCGTGACGGCGAGGATTGCTGAGGCGAGCAGGGCGGCGGCGGGGAATTGTTTTTTTATCAGGCTAGTTTGTTTGGGTTGGGTCAATGGTCGGCTCCTGCGGTCAGGGTTTGAGCGGTGGTTTGTTGGATGGGTCGGGGTGTGCCGTGCCACAAGTGATACAGCAGACCGGCGATATCATCAAAGATGAGCATCACGCAGGGGAGCACGATGAGGATCAAGACGGTGGCGGAGATGAGTCCCATGGCGATGGAGATGGCCATAGGGATCAGGAATTTCGCCTGGAAAGAACGTTCGAGGATCAAGGGGGTGAGTCCCAGGACGGTGGTGATGGTGGTGAGGAGGATGGCGCGGAGTCGTGCCTTGCCGGCGGCGATCATGGCGTCGCGGACGGTCTTCCCGTCACGGCGCATCTTGTTGTAGAACTCGACGAGGATCAGTGAGTCGTTGACGACGATCCCGGAGAGGGCGACGAAACCGATGAGGCTCAGGATGGTGAGCTCGTAGCCCAGCAGGAGGTGCCCCCAGATGACGCCGACCAGTGAGAAGGGGATGACGAGCATGACGACCAGGGGTTGGAAGTAGCTTGAGAAGAGCCAGGCGAGGATGACATAGATCAAGACGGCGGCTGCGGCGAAGCCAAGCGGGAGTGAGGAAATGGCGTCGGCCATCTGCTGCTGTCGTCCGGCCATTTCGATGGTGACGTCGGGGTACCTGGCGCGGACCTGGTCCAATGGGCTTGGGCCGATGACTTGGGTCGTGCCAAGCCCGATCGAGCGGAGCCAGCCGGTGGTTTCGGTTACGGGGCTTGTGAACTTCTCGACGATGGTTTCGGGGCTGACGTGTGGTGCGACGCTGGCTTCGAGTGTGATCGACCGCTGGCGGTTGAATCGGTGGATGGTGGCGTAGGTGAGTGTTTCGGTGAAGTCGGCGACTTGGTTCATGGGGACGGGCAGGTCGGCGGGGCTGACAAGCCAGGCGTTTTGCAGGGCGTAGAGGCTTCGGCGTGTGTCTTCATCAGCGCGGATGCGCACATCGATGTCTTCCTGGTCGGCGGCGTAGACGTGTGCGTCGATCCCAAAAAGAAAGCCCCTGACCTGGCGGGCGACTTCTTGGGAGGTGAACCCCAGTGCGATCCCCTCGGGCTTGACGTGGTGTTGTATCTCGACCTGCCCGACGTCGTTATTGTCGGAGATGTCGTTCACGGCTTCGTACCCGGCGAGGCAGGCGCGGAGGTCGTCGATGGCGGCTTCGAGGCGTTGGGGTGATTCGCCACGGACGCGGAGGGTGATGTCTTTGCCGCCCGGTCCGCCGTTGATTTCGGAGTAGGTGATGCGTTCGGCCTCATCGACCTTGCCTTTAAGAGCCTGGCGGATCGACTCGATGACCATGGACGACTCTCGGGTGCGTTGTTCGACGGGTTTGAGCTCGACGAATATCTGTGCGACGTGGGGGGCGAAGGCTTCGGCTGCGCCGGTATCGACATTGGCGCGTTGGCCGATGACCGAGCCGATGCCTTTGAACTCGTCCTGGCTCATGGCTGCCCGCTCGATGCGTTGGACGATCTTGTTGGTTTCGTTGATCGGGAAACCGATGGGCATGTTGACGTCGATGATGAGTGTTTCGGAATCGCTGGTGGGCAGGAAGTTGAACCCGACGTGGCCGCCCTTGACCATGCCCAGGGAGACGATCAGCATGAAGACGGCGCTTGCGACGGCGATGTAGCGGAAGTGCAGCAGGACGCTCATCATTTTTCCGTAGGCCGGGATGATCCGGTCCAGCACGATGTGGTCGCGCCATTTCTCGGCGCGGCGGACGAGGCCGACGCCTTTGCCGGGATGGGATTTGTCGCGCTTGGCGAGGCTGTGTCCCATGTGGCCGGGGAGGATCAGGAGTGATTCGATCAGGCTCATAATAAGGGCGCAGGCGACGACCATCGGCAGGGCACCGAGCAGGTCGCCGATCTGTCCCTTGATGAATGTCAGGGGGAGGAAAGCGACGACGCTGGTCATGACCGTGGCGACGACGGGCCATGAGACCTGGTCTGTCCCGCTGACGGCGGCCTCCAGAGACGGTTCGCCGCGGTCGTGTCGGGCCTGGATATTTTCGGCCACGACGATCGCGTCATCGACCAAGAGCCCCAGCACGACGATCAGCCCGAACATGGTCAGGAGGTTGAGCGTTACGTCCAGCCAGGACATCAGGACGAGCGTGCCCATGATGGCGGTGACCAGCCCGACACCGACCCACATGGCGACGCGCCAGTTCAGGAACAGCAGGAGGGTCGCGAAGACGAGGATCGCGCCGTATTTTGCGTTTCGCAGGAGCAGTTCGAGCCGACCTTCGACGAAGCGGGCGAGGTCGGTGTTGGTGACTAGCGACGCACCGATGGGGAGGGGGTGCTGTGTGGTTCCGCCGAGCTCCCATGCGTGTAGCCGGTCCAACCCGCCGAGCCCGGATTGCATGGAGGGGAACCGCGACACCAGCCGTTCGGTTATTGAGCCGGGCACGAAAGGCTCTGCGTTTTGCCCATCGACGTAGGCCCGGACCATCTCTGCGATATGTACGATGTCCTGCTCGCCGACCTTGAAGACGGTGAGGTTCGCGCCGGGTTGGCCGTTGAAACGGAAGTAGAGCTGCTCGTCCACGAAGGAGTCGGTGACGTTGGCGATGTCGCCCAGGCGGACGGATCGGCCCTGCGTGTCGGAACTCAGCAGGATGTCGCGTATCCGTGAGGCGCGTTCTTCGATGCCTAGTGTGCGGACCTTGACGTTGCCGGTGCCTGTGCGGACGGTGCCGCCTGGGATGTCGGTCATCCATCGTCGGACGGTGTCGGCGACGTTTGGCAGGCTAAGGCCGTGTTCAAGCAGTGCGCCCGCGCGGACGTCTACTCGGATTTCGTAATCGCGGACGCCCTCGACGAGTATCTCGCCCATGCCGGGCAACTCGCGGAGGTCGTCGCGGACACTTCGGATGGCGTGTTTCATGGCCTGCTCATCCAGGTCGCCGTAGAGGGCGACGCGGATGACGGGGAGCCTGGGCTCCATTAACTGGACCTGTATCTTTTCTGATTCTTCGGGGAGGTCGGTCAGGGCGTCGATCGCACGTTCGACCTCGTCCAATGCCTCATCGGGGTCGACATCCTCGCGGAATTCAACGGTGATCCCGCCGCCGCCTTCGGTCAAGGTGGTGTGTACTTCTTTGATCTCGTCTAGGTCGATCAGCTTGTCTTCGACCTTGATCGCCAGGGTTTCTTCGAGTTCGTCGGGGGTCACACCGGGATACGGCAGGCGGATGGTTGCCTTGTCCGGGTCAGATTCGGGGAAGAACTCGCGCCGCATCGACATCCCCGAGACCAGGCCCGCCAGGATGATCGCGGTCATCAGGAGGTTGATCGGAACGGGTTTGCGGACCCCGAAGCGTGCCAGACTCACTTCACGTCTCCCGGGTTTGAGTCCACGGTCTGGATGGACTGGTGTTGCGCAGGTGCCCGGTCAGTCATGGCGTCTTCATGTAGCCGGACGGGCTGGACGGTTTGGCCGTCGCTGAGTGAACGGGTTGGGTTCAGGATGACCAGGTCGCCTTGCTGAACCCCGTTATCCAGGACGGCCCATTGCTCGTCGGGCAGGCCAAGCGTGGGGAGGGGGCCCTCGAAAGCGTAGTCTTCGCTGACCTTGCTGCTTTGGATCATGTTGTCGTGTACGAGCATGACGCGCTGGGTGCGTATCGACCGTCGGGGGACGACGATGCGGTTGCGGGTGTTGGACTCCATGACGACGCCGTTGACAAAGACGCCCGGTGCCAGGGAGGTGTGTTTGTTCTGCTGTGTGTGTGGGGTTGTTTGCTTGTCTGTCAGTTCGACGTAGGCAACGAAGGTGCGTGTGGCGGGGTCGTCTTCGGGTGCGATGCGTGTGACGGTAGCTTCCCAGAACAAGTCTGGGTCGGCGGTGGAAGTCAGACGTACCGTATCGTCGATGCGGACATGTGACCGTGCGTTTGCGGAGAGGCTTAGCGGGGTCTGGATGCGATCCAGGTTGACGACCCGTGCGACGCGCTGACCCAGAGCCAGGTTTTCGCCGACCTCGATGTCGATGTATTGGATGACCCCGTCGATCGGGCTCTTGATCGAGCAGCGGTCGAGGTTTATTTGGGCGATGTTGACGGAGGAGGTGAGGCCTGCTTTTTCGGCGAGCAACTGGTTACGCCGTGGGCCGATCGCGGCGAGGGTTTCTTCGACCAGGAGCCTGCCCCGTTCGGCCGCCAGGGAGACGCGGTCGGCGGCGTCGACGTCCTTTTGGTTAGCGGCGTTCTTACTGAAGAGGTCCTGAATCCGAGCCAGCTCGTCACGGGCGAGTTCCAGGTCGCGTGTTTCGACATCCAGCCGTTGGGTCAACCAGTTTTCAAGGGTATCGAGCTCCGCGAGCCGGGCCTGGACGCCGGCCAGGTTTTGTTGAGCGATCTGGAGTTGGTTGGTGTGGTCGCTGGCATCCAACTGGACGAGGGTTTGGCCCTGTGTGACGGTGGCCCCCTCGAGTATCTCGGGGGGGATGCATGTCACGGTGGCGGTGACCCGTGCGGGTACGTTGGCGGAGTCGATGGCCTCTGCGGTGCCGTACCCGGTCCACTGCCGACGCACAGGTACGGGGGTGGCGGTAAAGACGTTGACCCGTTGGGGCAGCTTGTTGGGATCGGCCGAGGACACGATCGGCTTGGAGCCGATGAGTATCTGAAAAATTACCACCGCGGCGATCAGTATCGTGGCCACAACGGCAACACGGGTGATGGTCACCGAATGTCGGATCACAAAGGCGATCACGGCTCGGATCAGGCAGACCACCCAGTGCCACAGCTTCTTCATCATTTCTGGTTACCACAGGCAGGAGGGACTTACACCCTCATCATATCAATAACACGCCGGTGGAGTCAGGTCATCGTACTGGTCGGGCTGTCAGTCTTTTTTGCCTAGGCCTGTTTTCCAGACCGGGTCGTGGTGGCAATCCTCTTCGGGTGCGAACCAGCGTGTGAGGGTGGTCTTCTGTCGGGTGTAGAAGTGGACGCCCTCGTGGCCCTGGATGTGCAGGTCGCCGAAGAAGGAGGCGTTCCATCCGGTGAAGGGGAACCACGCCATGGGTGCGGGGACGCCGACGTTGATGCCGATCATGCCAGCGTTGAAGTGTTGCTTGAATTCGCGTGCGGCGTAGCCGGAGTTGGTGAAGATGGATGCTCCGTTGCCGTACTCGCAGCCCTTGCCGATATCGAGTGCGGCGTCCAGGTCGTCGGCACGGATGACCGAGAGGACCGGGCCGAAGATTTCTTCCTTGGCGACGCGCATCTGGGGCTTGACGTGGTCGATGATGCTGGGGCCGACCAGGAAGCCGTCACCGGAGACGTTTTTCCGGCCGTCTAGCCGGACGGTGGCGCCCTCACCCTTGGCGATGTCCAGGTAGGACTCGACGCGGTTGACTGCGTCGGGGTTGATCAGTGGGCCCATGTCGGGGTTGCACCCGTCGGTTGGGCCGGTCTTGAGGCTGCTGGCGTGGTCGTTGAGTTGGTCAACCAGCGAGTCGCCGATATCACCGACGGCGACGGCGACACTACCGGCCATGCACCGCTGACCCGCGCAGCCGTAGGCCGAGGCGGCCAGGGCTTTGACTGAGAGATCGACGTCGGCGTCGGGCATGATGATCAGGTGGTTTTTAGCGCCGCCGGCGGACTGGACTCGCTTGCCGTGCTGGGTGCCGACCTCGTAGATGTACTTGGCGATCTTGGTTGAGCCAACGAAAGAGACGGCGGCGACGTCGGGGTGTGTCAGCAGGACATCGACGGATTCCTTGTCGCCGTGGACGATGTTGAAGACACCCTCGGGGATGCCGGCCTCGACCAACAGTTCACCCATCCGGATCGAGGAGAGGGGGACTTTTTCTGATGGCTTGAGGATGAATGTGTTGCCGCAGGTCAGTGCGATTGGGAACATCCAAAGCGGGACCATGAATGGGAAGTTGTAGGGGGTGATCCCGGCACAGACGCCGACGGGGTGTCGGATGGTTTCGGCATCGACGTCGCGGGCGATGTTGGCCATCGTCTCGCCCTTAATCATGTTGGGGATACCGCTGGCGAATTCGGCCATCTCGACGCCGCGTTGGACCTCGGCCCTGGACTCGGGGAGGGTTTTGCCGTGCTCCCGGGTGACCAGTTCGGCGAGTTCTTCGAAGTTCTGGGCCATCAGGTCACGGAAGCGGAACATGACCCGTGCCCGTTCGACGACCGGGGTGTCCCGCCAGGCGGGTAGGGCGTCGGTGGCGGCCTGGATCGCCTGCTTGGTCTCATCGGCCGAGCTTAGGGGGGATCGGGCGATGACCTGCCCGGTGGAGGGGTTGAAAATGTCGCCAAACCGGGTGGAGGCACTGTTTTGCCACTGCCCGCCGATAAGGTTTTTAACTGTCTTGATGTCGCTAGCTGTGTCCAATCCTGACATGTCGCATCCTTCTTTCACTTAATCTTTCAGATCGAGGCATTTGGAATCCACCATTATATGGTAAACTACGCAGTTTCATATGGTTAATTTCAGGAGCCAGGCAAATGGCAAGAATCGTCCGCGGTGCGTTGATCCAGGCCGCCCTCTGTGAGCCGGCCACTTCGCCGGTCGCCAAGATAAAGCAGGCCATGATCGACAAGCATGTCGACATGATCGCCCAGGCCGCCGACAAGGGTGCCCAGGTGGTGTGTCTGCAGGAATTGTTCTACGGCCCGTACTTCTGCGCCGAGCAGGACATCAAGTGGTACGACCTGACCGAGCCGATCCCCGACGGCCCGACCACCAGACTTATGCAGGACCTCGCCAAGAAGCACAAGATGGTGATTGTCGCTTCGATGTACGAAGAGGACATGACCGGGGTTTATTACAACACCACGGCTGTGATTGATGCCGACGGGACGTACCTGGGCAAGTTCCGCAAGATCCACATCCCGCACTGCAACCCGGGGTTCTGGGAGAAGTTCTACTTCCGTCCGGGCAACCTGGGCTACCCCGTATTCGACACCAAGATCGGCAAGGTCGGTGTCTATATATGTTACGACCGGCACTTCCCCGATGGTGCCCGGTGTCTGGGGCTCAATGGTGCTGAGATCATTTTCAACCCCTCGGCTACGGTTGCAGGGTTGAGCGAGTACCTCTGGAAGCTCGAGCAGCCGGCCCACGCGGTGGCGAACCAGTACTTCGTCGGCGCGATCAACCGTCCGGGTATGGAAGCGCCTTGGAATATTGGCGAGTTCTACGGGCAGAGCTATTTCTGTAACCCACGGGGCCAGATCGTGTCAGAAGGGTGTCGTGACGGCGATGATATCGTGATGGCCGACATGGATTTTGATCTGATCCGCGAGGTCCGCAATACCTGGCAGTTCTACCGCGACCGTCGGCCTGAGACCTATGGCCCGATCGTACAGTTGTAACCACGGCCCAGACCGACCGTGGACCCGCTGGCGCTGCTCCCCCGGTTCGCTTACGGGTGTGATGTAACGTGTATTGACAGAGACTCAATGAGCAGCGAGACGACTAACAACCAGATCATTTACGGACTGGACGACAGGCCGCCGCCGGTGCGTGCGACGGTGCTGGCGGCACAGCACGTCCTGACGATGTTTGGCTCGACGGTGTCGATCCCGCTGTTGTTTGGGCCGGCGATGGGGATGGGTATCGAGCAGATCGCGTTATTGATCTCGTCGGTGATGCTCTGCAGCGGGGTGGCGACGTTTATCCAGGCGACGTTCGGGTCGAGGCTGCCGATCATCCAGGGGGTGTCGTTCTCGTTTATCGCGGCGTTCTTTGGGATTATTCTTGTCGTGGGCAAGCCCGTGGCGGAAGGGGGGATGGGCGGCGACAGCGCGATGATGATGCAGTACATCGCCGGTGCGGTCATGGTCGGTGCGATTCTTGAGATGGTGATCGGTTTCAGCGGGCTGATGGGGTGGCTGCGAAAGCTGTTGTCCCCGGTGGTGGTTGGGCCGGTGATTATGTTGATCGGGCTAGCGTTGTTTCAACACGGTGCGCCCAAGGCTGGGACCGACTGGTCTATCTCGGGGCTGACGATGTTGTTGGTCATCGTGTTCTCGCTGGTGCTGTCACGGAAGAACAGGTTCTTTCGCCTGTTCCCGATTTTGTCGGCGATCGTATTTGTGGTGACGTTGTGCTGGATTCTTACCGCGATGGGTATCTATGAAAAGGGCGACCCGTCGTATGTCAATCTTGAAGCGGTTGATTCCAGCCCGTGGGTACGGACCGATCCATCGGAAGTCTTTTTCCCTTGGGGGATGCCGAAGTTTCATCTTGGTTTCATCATCGCGGTGTTCGCTGGTTATCTGGCGTCGATGATCGAGTCGTTTGGGGACTACCACGCCTGCTCGCAGATGGCGGGCGGTGGTGATCCGACATCCAAGCAGGTCTCACGCGGCATCGGTTGCGAGGGGATCGGCTGCTTCCTGACCGGGGTGTTCGGTGGGTTCAGTTCCACGAGCTACTCGGAAAATGTGGGCCTGGTTGGTTTGACCAAGGTGGGGTCGCGTTACGTCGTTCAGATCGGCGCGGTGATCCTGGTGCTGCTAGGTTTCTTTGGGAAGTTTGGTGCGTTCGCTGCGGCGATCCCTCCGCCGGTGGTGGGGGGGTTGTACTGTGTGATGTTTGGGCTGATCGCGGCGGTGGGTGTGCAGCAGTTGGCGAAGTGCGATCTGACCAGCGACCGGAATTTGTTTATCTCCGGGTTCAGTTTGTTCATGGGGTTGAGTGTCCCGGCCTATTTTGCATCGGTGGCGTCGGTGGACGATATCCAGGTCGGGCAGACGTTGGCGATGTATCAGCCGACGGTCGAGCCCTTGCTGGTGAAGTTGACCGATGGGATGGCGGGGGTGGTGGTGGCGATCGGGTCCACGGGGATGGCGGTCGCGGCGATTTTGGGGCTGATCCTGGACAATCTGATCCCCGGCACCCTTGAGCAGCGGGGTCTTAAACCGAGTGTCCTGATCCCCAAATCAGTTTCGTTAGAAAAAGGCGAGGATCAATAGCCGGGCCGGATACAATAGGCATAAGTACAAGCGGGCGGACAGTACGCAAAGGAAATCGATATGAGCACGACCCAATCACAACCCAAGACCGTTTCTCTGCCCGTGTGCGACCACAAGCCCACGCCCTACACCGGCCCGACACGCGATGAGGTGATCGCGCTGCGTACCCAGTACGTTTCTCCGGGTGTGCTGACGTATTACAAGTCCCCGATGATGATCGTTGAGGGGAAGATGCAATATGTCTGGGATGAGAAGGGAACACGCTACCTCGACGCTTTTGCGGGGATCGTCACCGTCAGCGTCGGGCACTGTCACCCTAAAATCATCGAGAAGATCAAGACGCAGAGCGAAACGCTTCAGCACACCACGACGATCTACCTGCACCCGGCGATCGCGCAGTTTGCCGAGAAACTTGCATCGAAGATGCCCGATGACCCCGATGGCAGCCCGCTTGATAAGAGTTACTTCACGAACTCCGGCAGCGAGGCGAACGAGATCGCGATCCTGTCCTGCCGAGAGCACACGGGGAACATGCCTGTCATAGCCCAACGCAACGGCTACCACGGCGGGACTAGCGTTCCTATGAGCCTGACCGCGCACGGGAACTGGAAGTTCAAGTCCAACTCCAGCCTGGATGTCCATCACACCCACCCGGGGTACTGCTACCGATGCCCTTATGGTCTTGAATACCCTTCGTGTGATCTGAAGTGCGCCCACGACATCAAGAACGTCATCCAGTACCAGACCGCTGGCGAGATCGCCTGCTTTATTGGCGAGCCGATCCAGGGCGTCGGTGGGACGGTGGTGCCGCCGAAGGATTTCTTCAAGATCGTGTACGACATCGTCCGTCAGCACGGCGGGCTGTGCATCGCAGACGAGGTGCAGGGCGGGTTCGGGCGGACCGGCAAGCACTTCTGGTCGCATGAGTACTTCGATGTGAAGCCGGACATGATTACGATGGCCAAGGGCATCGGCAACGGTTCGCCGTTGGGTGCGATGACCACGACCGAGGCGATCGCCCAGAACATGGCCAACAAGATCCACTTCAACACCTACGGCGGCAACCCCGTGAGTATGACCCAAGGCCTGGCGACGCTGGAGGTCATCGAAGAGGAAGGCATCCAGCAGAACGCCGACAAGATCGGGTCGTATATCAAGCAGGGCCTTGAAGCCTTGCAGGACAAGCACGATTTGATCGGCGATGTCCGGGGGATGGGGCTGATGCTTGGGGCGGAACTGGTCACCGACCGCAAGTCCAAGACCCCGGCCACGGCACAGGCTGCTGATGTAATGGAGGGTTGCCGGGACCGTGGGTTGATCATCGGCAAGGGCGGGTTGTTTGGCAACACGCTCCGCATCAAGCCCCCGATGTGCATCAACCAGGACGACGCCGATTTTATGCTGACGGTGTTGGATGAGGTGTTGGGCGACGTCGCAGCGAAAAACTAACCAAACGAACAGAATCAATAAACGAACAAGACTGATCTGGAGATACCCATGGCTGACCTGAGCGTAACCGTCAACGGTTTGAAAATGCCCAACCCTTTTGTGATCGGCTCGGGCCCTCCGGGGACCAACGCGAACGTGATCGGCAAGGCGTTTGATGAGGGTTGGGGTGCGGTGATCGCCAAGACGGTCAGCCTCGATGCTTCCAAGGTTATCAATGTCGCGCCACGCTACGGCCGACTGCGCGGCAACGACCGCAAGGACATCTTTGGGTGGGAAAACATCGAGCTGATTTCTGACCGTGATTTCGATGTCTGGATCGACGAGTTCAAGCAGATCAAGGACAAGTACCCCGACCGCATCCTGATCGCGTCGATCATGGAAGAGTACAACAAGGACGCATGGATCGAGATTGTTGAACGGTGCCAGGACTGCGGCGTCGATGCGTTTGAGCTGAACTTCTCTTGCCCGCACGGCATGCCTGAGCGGAAGATGGGCGCGGCGATGGGCGAGGACCCCGAGTTGCTGGAAGAGGTCTGTGGCTGGGTCATGGCTGCGACTAAGATCCCGGTTTGGGCGAAGATGACCCCCAACATCACACACATTGAAGACCCGACCCGCTCATCACTGAAAGCTGGGTGTGACGGTATCGCCGCGATCAACACGATCCGAAGCGTGATCGGTGTAAACCTGGATACGCTGCGGCCCGAGCCTTCGGTTGAAGGCTACACCACGCCGGGTGGCTACTCCTGCAAGGCGGTGCGTCCGATCGCGCTGCGGATGTGCATGGAGATCGCCACGGTTATCAAGGACGAATACCCCGGGCGAACCCTCTCGGGCATCGGTGGGATTGAGACCGGCGAAGACGCGGCGCAGTTTATCTTGCTGGGCAGCGACACCGTGCAGGTCTGCACGGGGGTGATGAAGTACGGTTACGCCCACGTCAAAACCATGTGCGACCAACTCTCTGCCTTCATGGACAAGCACAACTTCAAGAGCATTGAAGACTTCAAGGGCCAGAGTTTGCAATACTTCACGACCCACACCCACCTGGTTGAGCTGCAGGCCAAGGCCAAGGCCGACGCCAAGGCCGCGTCTGCCAAGAAGAAGATGGTCGCCAAGGATGCCGAGTGGTCCGGTGACGACTTCGTCAAGCAGTCTGATGCGCTGGGGAGCAACTGACCTGCTGCTTGGATAGTCTTGTATTTTTACAATAACAGAGCCGCGTCGAGAGTGACGCGGCTCTGTTGCGTTTTATGGCGAGGCTATTTAGTAGTGCGTTGCGGGGCGGGTCAGGAGTTGGCCTCGTGTTTGGTCGCCGACGAATTTTCCGTCACGGGCCTGGACTTTGCCTCGGACGGTGACGGCGGTGGGTCGGCCCTTGATTTCCCAGCCCTCGAAGCCCGAGTAATCCACGTTCATCTGCTGGGTCTTAGCGCTGATCGTGCCGCGGTAGTCGGGGTCATATACCACCAGGTCGGCGTCGGCACCGACTTCGATCACGCCTTTGCCGGGTAGGCCGAAGAGCTTGGCGGAGTTGGTGGAGGCGACAGCGACGAAGGTGTTCAGGTCGATTTTTCCTTCGCACACGCCGTAGGTGTACAGGAGGTTGACGCGGTCTTCGATGGAGGGGATGCCGTTGGGGATCTTGGTGAAGTCGGATCCTCGAGCGGGGTGGCCCATGTCTTTTTGGCCGGTGAAGTCGAATGGCGCGTGGTCGGTGCCGACGGTATCGACCCGGCCGTCTGCAAGAGCTTCCCAGAGGAACGCCTGGTGATCTTTCGATCGCACCGGTGGGCTCATCACATATTTTGCGCCCTCGAAGTCGGGCTTCTGTGCGTAGGTGTCGTCGATGGTCAGGTATGGGATCACCGTTTCGATTTTTACATCCACGCCGCGCTTCTGGGCCTGGATCGCGTTCTCCACGGCTGGGCGGTTGCTGGTGTGGACGATGTAGCCGCTTGCGCCGGTCGATTCCAGGAACGTGCAGAAGTGATGCACGCCCTCGGCTTCGACCGCGACAGGGCGTGAGCGTTCGTGCCATTCTGGGCCGGTCTTGCCGTCGGCGACGAACTGGGCCTGCTTGGCTGCGACGAGGTCGGCGTTTTCGCAGTGGGCGGTGACGATCACGCCTAATTCTTTGGCCAGCTTGAGTGTGTTGTAAAGCTCATCATCGGTGACGCCGAACGCGCCCTTGTAAGCCAGGAAGATCTTGAACGAGGTCAGGCCCTTGGCGACGAGCTCGCGCAGTTGTTTCTCGGCGGAGTCGTCGTAGCGTGTCACGCCTATGTGGAAGCTGTAGTCGCAGGCGGAGGTTCCTGCGGCTTTGGAGTTCCAGAGTTCGAACGCTTCGCCGGGCTCTTCGGATCGGGCTGGGCAACACATCTCGATGTAGGTAGTGGTGCCGCCGACCAGGGCGGCGCGGCTGCCGGAGGCGTGGTCGTCCTTGGAGTAGGTCCCCATGAACGGGAGGTAGATGTGGACGTGCGGGTCGATGAAACCGGGGAAGACGTATTTGCCTTTCGCGTCGATCACCTCGGCGTCGGCGGGGGAGGTGATGTTTGGTTCTATCCGGGTGATGGTTTCGTTTTCGCAGTAGATGTCGGCGGAGTAATCATCGGTCGCGGTGATGATTCGGCCGTTCTTAATGAGCAATGACATGACGCACACAACCTTTCCATGAAGTGATCTAAACCCCGGGCTATGTAATTGTGATCGCTGGACGCGGCGATGGCAAATCGGGCGCGTGGGTTGAAGTGTGCGGGGCTTGGGCAGGTTTTCGATGACGTCGGGGAGGGCGGTTAATGTTGTGCTATTTGAGGGGCAGTGTTTGGTCTTGTGTGGTCGGTGGTGTCACGGTCGCTGGGCCGTTGCCGACGTGTACGATGCCGTAGATCGCCAGGCAGATGGCGGCCGCGCCCACGGCGGATAATGCGGCGGTCTTGAGTGTGACCGGGCCGATGTATGTGCCGGCGGGGCTTAGTGCCGCGGGGTCGCCACTGACCATCGCCATCTTCCCCAACTCGGCTGTTAAGGCTCCCGGCACGGCCAGTGTGGTTTGCGAAGCGAACAGGCTGGTCAGTGCCGCGGCGGAGACGACGAACCCTGCGTCATCCAGTTGTTTGCGCAGTTCCAAGAGGCCTGCCTTGATCCGTCGGCAGACGGTGGCGGTGGAGGTCTTGGTTTCTTTTGCGAGTTGGCGTTGGCTTTTTCCCGCGAGGAAGTGCTCGGTCAGGAGCGAGCGCATGGGCTCTGGGAGTTGAGTCAGGGCTTGGTCGATGTGTGGGGAGAGGACGCTCCAACTTGGGGGGTTGGCTCGGCCGTGCGTGTAGTCTTTGGCGAACCGGAGTTCCCGGCGTCGGCGTGCCTTGTCACTGCGCAAGATGTCCAGGCAGCGGCGGGTCGCGGTGGTGTGCAGCCAGGCACCCAGTGACCGGTTCACGGTGGCGGGTGATTGCATCAGGCGGAAGAACGTGTCCTGTGACACATCCTCGGCGAGGGCCCGGTCATGGAGGACACGCACGCAGGTGTGGTAGACCATGGCGGTGTGCCGGCGGACGATCTCTGCGAAGGCGTCAGGATCGCCGGCGCTGGCGTAGCGTTTGATCAGGTCAAGATCGGGTTCGGCGGTCAGCATCGCAAAGTCCCTGTGAGCAACCCACGGCCTAAATGAGCCTGTCTGGCCCTACATATGATAGGACGGAGGCGCGGGTGGGGTGTTTCAGGGAAATATATGGATACCCACTTGAGCCCCTCTTAACGGTTAACGGGGGGCTGCTGGGATGGAATCGATGCAAGAGGTTCAGGGTGCGAGGCGTTGGAGGGCCCAATTGCGGCCGTCAGCGTTTTTGGTGTACCGCAACCGGTCGTGCAGCCGACTGGATTGGCCCTGCCAGAACTCGATGGTGGTTGGGTGGACGCGGTAGCCGCCCCAGCTAGGCGGGGTGGGGATGTCTTGGTCGGCGTATTTTTCTTTGACCTGATCGAATCGGCGGTGCAGGGTCTGGCGGTCGGCGATGATGGTGCTTTGATTGGACGCCCATGCACCGAGTTGGCTGTCACGGGGCCGGGTCTTGAAGTAGGCGTCGGTTTCTTCTTGAGACACTTTGGTGACCGTCCCGTTGATACGGACCGTGCGTGAGAGTGTGTCCCAGTAGAAGACCAGGGCGGCCAGGGGGTTTTCATCCAGGTCGTTGGCCTTGTTGCTTTGGTAGTTGGTGAAGAATACGAAGCCGTCGGTGTCGTATCCTTTGAGCAGGACGGTTCGGGCGGAGGGGATGCCGGACTTGGAAGAGGTGGCAAGGGTCATGGCGTTGGGTGTGCGTCCGCCTGCTTGGCGGGCTTGCTCAAACCACAGCCGGAACTGCTCGAAAGGGTCGGCTTGTGCGTCCTGTTCGGTGAACGGGGGGTAGTCGTAATGTTCTCGGATCGCGTCGATGGACATGAGGTTAACTTCGAGGCGAGGCGGGTCAGCGTTTGGTGGTTTTACGTTTCATGCCGGCGGCTTTGTAGAGCATGTTGACCTCGGTGGAGGTGAGCATGCGCCATTCACCCAGGGCGAGGCCTTTGAGTTTGACCGGGCCGATGGCGACGCGCTGGAGTTTGCGGACCTTGTGGCCGAGGCGTGCGACGATGCGTCGGACCTCGCGGTTTTGGCCTTCCTTGAGGGTGATGCTCAGTGACGTGCGGTCGCCTCTGGTGCGGTCGGTCTCGTGGCCGAGGATTTTTACGACCGCGGCGGCGGCGAGCCGAAGGTGTGCCCCCGCGCCGCTGGGTTTGCCCTTGTGTGCCAGGTAGAGGCCTTTGCGTAGCTTTTCGGTGTCCACTTCGGTGAGTCGGCCGTCCACATTGACGAGGTAGCGTTTGGTGACTTCGTAGCTGGGGTGGGTCAGGCGGTTGGTCAATTCACCGTCGTTGGTCAGGAGGATCAGCCCGGTGCTGTCGAAATCGAGCCGACCCACGGGGAAGAGCCTTGCGGCGATAGGGATATCGACAAGATCAATGACACGCTTACGGCCTTCGGGGTCGTCGTTGGTGGAGATGACCCGCTTGGGCTTGTTGACCATGATGTAGGTCTTGGCCCCGCCCCGACCCGCTGCTCCTGTGGTGGTCCATTTTGATTCCGGGCGGCGTTTGATGTGTTCGCCGTCCACGGTGATGCGGTCGACTTGCGGGTCGATCCATGCGGGCATCTGGGTGATGACGTGCCCGTTGACCTTGACCCGTCCTTCGGCGATGAGGGCTTCGGACTCTCTGCGTGATGCGACCCCGGCGTCGGCCATGGCTTTGTGCAGGCGGACACCTCGCGACGCATCACGGAGTTCTGATGGCGTCTCGTGGGAGATAATGGATTTGCGTAGACGTCTGGCCATAAGAAAAATCAATTCGACTCTATAACGGTTAAAACTATCGCGTAGCCGTATACGACACGGCCAGGCATCCTATCTCCCCAGACCTATCCCCCGGGCCCCATACCCTAATTATCAAACTCATCGCCCTTGAAGGTCGAGCCCAGGTACAACTTGCGGACCTGCTCGTTGTTGATGATCTCTTTAGGCGTGCCTTCGGCGAAGACCCGGCCCTCGAAAATAACGTAGGCCCGATCGACGATCTCGAGTGTGCGTTGGACGTTGTGGTCGGTGACCAGCACGGAGATGCCGGACTCACGCAGATGGCGGATCTCGAGCTGAAGCTCTTCGACGGCGACCGGATCAACGCCACTGAACGGCTCGTCCAGGAGGATCAGGGTCGGGCTGGTGACCAAGGCCCGTGCGATCTCGAGTTTGCGCTTCTCGCCGCCGGAGCATAGCCGGGCGTGTTGATCGCGTACCTTGGTTAAATCAAATTGGGCCATCAACTCTTCGGCCCGGGTCTTGCGGTCGGCCTTGGACAGCCTGCGTGTCTCCAGGATCGCCAGCAGGTTTTGCTCGACGGTCATCCGCTGGAAGATGCTGGGCTCTTGGGAAAGATACCCAAGGCCGCGCTGGGCACGCTGGTACATCGGGAGTTGGGTGACGTCTTGGCCGTTGAAGATGATCTCGCCCTTCTCGGGGGTGACCATGCCCATGGTCATGCGGAAGCTGGTGGTCTTGCCGGCCCCGTTACGCCCCAACAGGCCAACGATCTCGCCCTCGGAGACGTGGTAGGAGACGTCGTTGACGACGGTTCGGCCGGAGTAGGCCTTGATCAGGTTGTTGGCTTTGAGGATGAACACAGCCCGGTAGGATACCTCGATACGGGTTGTTGGGCACGCCGGGGGGTTGATAGGGATGGGTGGATGTACCCGCTACCGGAAGTGCGTGTTGTAGTCCTGTGGCCCGCTTGGCTGAGTGGAATCCGGTCGATAGAAGATAATATTTAGGCTAAAATTTATCTTCGATGAGGGGAGATAGCCGGTTGAGGGTGCAATAAGAGGCCGACCATATATGGGGCGGTAGTTTTGGGGGTGTGTGAATATGTCAGGGGGGAGAGCTTGGGATCAGGTGTACTTGTCGGGAGGTGTGCGGTTTTGGGGACAGGTGTACTTGGGGGGAGTGAACTTGGAGGCAGAGGTACTCTTCTGGGTGAGGGAGTGCGATGGTCCTGTTGGATTTTGGCCGGGCACGCGTTGGGGTGGGGAGTGGTATGATGTTGTGATGCGGGCGGTCTATTCATGGTTGTGGCGTTTGTTGCCGGGGAACCCGATGGTGGTCCGCATCGTTCAGGGTGGGTCACGCCAAACTCGGCATCTCTGGATACGTCTGGGGTACTTAGGCGCATTGGTCTTGCTGATGATGATAGGGCTGCTGCGTCCGGGCAGCGGGGTGGGTGGGGAGCTGAGCCTTACGGCGTTGGCTAAGAGCGGGACGTGGGTGTTTGCGATTATCAGTTATGGGCAGGTGGTGCTGGTTTGCCTGTTGTCGCCGTTGTTCATGGCGGGGGCGATTGGGCAGGAGCGTGCGGGGCAGACTTATAACATCCTGCTGACCACGCCGTTGTCGAATCTTCAGATCGTGTTGGGGTCATTGGGGGGGCGGTTGTTTTTTATTATGGCGTTGCTGCTCAGCGGTCTGCCGTTGTACGCGGTGCTTTTGATCTTCGGGGGGGTTCCCGCGTGGTCGGTGGTGGTTAGTTTTTCGGTCGCCGCGTGTACGGCTTTGATGGTTGGGACGGTGGCGGTCACGCTGTCGGTGCTTCGGGCGGGGGGGCGTAAGGCGGTCTTTAGTTTTGTGATTGCGGTGGTGGCGTACCTGATCGGGGCGTATCTGTTGGACACCGCGCTGCTGCGGCGGTTGGGGCCGGCGAACACGACGACCTGGTTGACCGGGCTGCACCCGCTGCTGGTCCTGGAGGCTTCTTTAAATAGCGCCAACTACGGCCCACCTGCGCCCGAGACGTTGGCGGATGCGCCGGGGCTGGTGCGGTTTTATCTCACGAAACCCTTTGCGGCGTTCGCTTCGATCAGCGGGTTGCTTAGCTTTGCCCAGGTGCTTTTCTGCGCGGTGGTGCTGCGTAGCGTTGGGCAGGGGGAATGGCGTATCGTTCGGTGGGCGAAGGCGCAGTTCCGGCTGCCGGTGGTGACCGGTGGGGAGCGGCACAGGGCGGCGCGGGAGGTCTGGGCGAACCCGATCGCATGGCGTGAGGCGGCGACCCGTGGCCGGGGCGCGGCGGGGGTGTTGGCACGCACGGGGTTTACGGTGGTGGGCCTGATGCTAGGTGTTGCGTTGATTTTTTTGTACCACATCGACATGCTCCCAAAACTGCCACGCACGTCCTCGGCGGAGGTGTTCCACAGGGTCTTGTTCGCGGTGCTATTGCTTGAAGTTGCGGTGATTACGCTGGTGGCGTTGTATATGAGCGCGGGGTGTGTCAGCCGGGAGCGTGAGGACGGCACGCTGGATTTATTGCTGACAACACCGACGACCCCCAAGCAATACATCTGGGGCAAGCTGCGGGGGCTGGTGAGTTTTCTTTCGCTGCTGCTCGCGGTCCCGATCGTGACGGTTGCGATGGTCAGTGCCTACTCACTGGTCGGCAATGCGTTGGGTTGGGAGCAGGCGACGTTCCGTGCGGCCACGGTCAACGCGGCGGGGAGCCAGGTGATCCGCCATCCGCTGCTGATGTTGCCCGAGGCGTCGGTGTCCTTGGCGTTTATGCTTGTGCCGTTTGTGGCGTTGTGTGTGATGCTGGGGATGTATTTTTCTGTCAGGGCCAAGGGCGTGCTGGGTGCGGTGATCCCGTCGGTCGCGATCATCGGGGGGATGGCGTTGGTTTTTGGGATGTGCGGGGTCAGCGCGGCGGAGCGGATCGCTTATGTCGGGCCGGTAGTCAATGGGTTGAGCCCGGCGACGAACCTGCTGATGATCGTGAACCCCTGGCAGAGCATCGACGGGTTTATCGAGAACCCGGTCGGCGGGCGTGTCTCGCTGGCCATCGCTGCGCTGATCGCCACGGCGGCCTACGCGGGTTTTGTCTACGGGATGCTCCAGTCCATGGTCAAGGGCTTCGACCACACCGTCCGCAGGCTTAGCGGGACGGGTTAAAGAGGTACGCTTCGGTCTTGGGATCGGTTCAGGAAGCCTGAAGTCTACTGGGGGTCTTCCCGACAGCCGCAATCGTTAGAGCATGGCGGAAACGTGTCACTTACAGGCCGACCAAAGCGGTCGAACTGGAACTCACAGCAGGCCAGCAACTCGTCCTTGAGTCGATGGCGTGCCCGCTGGACCCTCGACTTGGCACCCGAGGTTGAAAGCCCCAACCGCTGGGCGAACTCGATTTGAGACACGTCTTCTAACTCGACCTGCTCAAGCGCCTCACGATCCGCCTCGGGCAGCCGCAACAACATCTGATTCAGGCACCTGCCGATCTCGCGTTGATTGTCGGCGTCGTCTGAAGAGTCATCGGATGCCGGATCGTGATTCAACGCTGAGGGCTCCGTTCGTCGGCGGGCGCGGTCGATGATGGCGTTGCGGGTGATGCGGTACATCCAAGGCAGTAGTCGGCGAGTATCCTCAAGATCGGGTAGGCCCCGGTGGATGCGCACGAACACGTCCTGCAGCACGTCCTCCGCATCGTCTGGGTTGTCTACGCGCCTGCGGATGAAGGCACGCAGGTCTGCGCTGAACAGGGACCAGACCTCGCCGGTCTGCGGGCTTGTGCCGTGCGGGATGTTTTGATTTGTTTCCATGGGTAGATTATCGCGGTGGCTTGCCGGTGGTCCGACGGAGAGGGATGGCCCTCCCCGTCGGGCGCACATATCATGCCTTGGACATCCATCCGCAGCAACACCGCATGCAGAATCTCAGCAGGCACGGACACTTATCCATGTCGCAGCAGCACTGCGTGGTGCTGCCCTCCGGTGGGGGTGTACAACAGTCTTCCTGTGGGTCGTCGGGTTCTGATCTGGATTCGTTCGACTCGTTCATGGCATGGCTCCGTTTAAGGTTTAGGACCGAATACGCTCGGTTCCACGCCCATACAGACGTAACGGATCGAAAAAGGACGCACCCATAGACCATTTAATCATAGGCGGGGCGGTCGTTGGCGGAACATTCATTCATAACCAGGCCACGCCTTGGGACATAGCCTGCCTGAAGGCAGCCTTGTTGCGGGGTATAATGTGTTGTCCCCAACGACTCGGAACCCACCATGCAGCTCTGGCAGCCAACCTTACCCGACCGTTACAGCGAGATGTCTGATAGTGACCTCGCCGAGGCTATTTCCGCGCGTCGTGCCGAGTTGGGCAAGGACCTTGTGATTCTTGGTCACCACTACCAGCAGGACGGGGTGATCCGCTTTGCCGACTTTACCGGGGACAGCTTCAAGCTCAGCCAGCTCGCAGCCGAGCGTGTCAAGCAGGCCCAGGCGAAATATGTTGTGTTTGCGGGCGTGCATTTCATGGCAGAGACGGCCGACATCCTCACGGATGAAAGCGTGCAGGTCGTGTTGCCTGATCTGGGGGCCGGCTGCTCGATGGCGGATATGGCTGACTACGACCAGACGGTGGATGCGTGGGACCAGCTCGAGGAATTGTTCGCTAAGAACGACGTGAAGTGCAGAGTGATCCCGATCTGTTACATGAATTGCACCGCGGCGGTTAAGGCGTTTTGCGGTGAGCATGGGGGGGCGGTCTGCACCAGCTCTAATTGCGACAAGATCTTTCGTTGGGCACTACTGGGGGGTGACACCCCGCTGGAGGACGGCGAGCAGGTCAAGATTCTATTCCTCCCCGACCAGCACCTGGGGCGGAACACCGCGGCGCAGATGGGCTGTGATGTAACGACCGGCACATGCGTCTGGGACCCACGGGATCCTGGCTTCCTGGGCGGCAACGATGAAGACACACTTTTGAACGCGGGTTACATCCTTTGGAAAGGGCACTGCTCGGTCCACATGCTTTTTCGTCCCGAGCACGTTGACCAGGCAAGGGCGCAGCGGCCGGATGTGCATGTGATGGTCCACCCCGAGTGCCGTTACGACGTTTGTCAGAAGGCCGACTCGACCGGCTCGACCGAATTGATTATCCAGGCCATCGAAGCCGCCGAGCCGGGCAGTTATTGGGCCATCGGCACCGAGGTCCATTTAGTCAACCGCATCGCACAACAAGCCAAGCAGCGTGACGTTCATGTCCGCATGCTCTCGGAGTGTCAGTGCCTGTGTACGACGATGTACCGGATTGATATGCCACACCTGCTGTGGGTCTTGGACAACCTGGCCGAGGGGCAAGTGGTCAACCGCATCCACGTCCACCCGGATGCACGCAAGTGGGCGGTGATCGCGTTGCAGCGGATGTTGGATGTCACGGCCGGCAGGGCGGGGGCGGCGGACACGATGGTTGTGTAAGGGTGAGTGGCTCGGCAATTGGTCCGGTTTTTGCCGACGGAGTTGCCCGATAACCGCTTGGTTTTAGTCGAAATGTTCCATTCAGATTCTAACTGTGAATCCTCTTCACGGTGCTTCCGGGTTTTACGACACTGCCGATAATGGGTGAGGGGCAGTCGAGGGAAGCTCTATTTAGAGTCCTTCGCCTGACTCCGCTCTTAGATTACTTGTCAGAAGTCGTTGCGGGTACGGAAGCTCGACACGAGTTTTATATAAAACTTTCGCCTATCCCTTAAGACGCCTCCAACTCACGCCGATCTCATAATCGTCACAGACCCAACGGACTAGTTCGTTAGGCAGCGGCTTCGGCCAACGCCCGAGTCTTGGGTGGGTCAAGAATCTACAACCCCAGGCGTATGCCTTGGGTATCTGAATTGGAGGCAAACATGTTTCAGAGATCCTATTTCCATTCCGGGAGTTGGGCCGTTGCACTGCCGTTGCTGTTGCTGGCAGGTGTGCAGCCGGTCTCGGCGTCGGAGTCGATTTCGGCGGACGAGGTCACCGAGCTACGCCAGCAACTCGCGGACAGCAACGCCCTGATCGGATCGCTTAACCAGCGGGTCCAGACACTTGAGAACGGCCAACCAAGCGGTGGGGGGCTTAGCCCATCTGACGAGGCCCGCATCGCTGCGCTGGAAGACATGTTCCTGGATATGGACGAACGGGTCGGCACCCGTGGCCTGGTCCAGGCGTTTGACGCGATCAGCATCGACATCGGCGGGTTCCTTACCCAGTCGTTGACGGTCGTTAAGGGTGGCGGGTCCAGTGACGCCAGCTTTAACAACACCCAGTTCGAGTTGCTGATCGCGGCGCAGATCACCGAAGAGGTGTCGTTCTTCGTGGCACAGGGCTTCCTGCGTGAGGCGGACGTGGATTTCACAACGCCCAGCATGCCGTTCTTCAGGAAGAGCGCGGTGCGAGACCCGCTTATCATCTCATGGGCGAACTACAAACACAGCGACGCGGTGCAGGTCCGTGTCGGCCGATTCGTTACCCCTCAGGGCATCATCAATATCGAGCACTTCCCACCTGTGCTTCTTGATATTAATCAGCCGATGTTCCTACGCCCATTCAGTGGCAACACCATTTTTCCCAACTTCCTCAGTGGTGCCCAGGTGCACGGCAAGTTCTTCTTGGGTGAGGGCGGCGAAGATGTGCTGTCTTATGTGGTCTTCTCCGGTGCGTTTACCGGATCAGATGCCGACGACTTCATCAGCGGCGGGCGAGTCCAGCTTGTCCTGGGCGATTCGGGGTTCACCGTCGGTGGTAACTTCACCCACGGCCACCGCACGGCCATGCCCGGCTCATTGGGTAACATGAGTATCGTTCCCGGCGGCAGCCTGACAACCAACGACTACAACGTCGGCGGTGCAGACCTGCTGTACGACAAGGGTGCGATCCTCTGGAAGACCGAGTATTTCTACTCAGGCGAGCAGGGCAACGAAGACCGCACGGCCTTCTACACCCAGCCCGGCTATCGGGTCAACGACAAGTGGATCGTCTTCTACCGCTATGACTATCTTGATCCGGGTCAGGGCCTGGAGCAGAGCACAGAACACATGGTCGGCTTCAACTTCCTGCCTGTCTCGACAGTCCGTATCCGCGCGGTATACATCCGCAAGGAATTCAAGGGTACCGACGACGAGGCAGACATCCTCCAGCTCTCCACGACATTCAGCTTCTGACTCGTGAATATGATCTAAATGAAATTTATCGGAATGAGGTTTGAAATGATATTCCATATGCCAAAACAACTGATGGGGTTGGTGATCGCGGCGGTCATCTGCCTTGGACTGATGGCCGAGATGGCCAGCGGGGGAGATGACGGCGGCCCCGTCGAGTACGCGGTCATCGTAAACGCCTCGAATTCATTTGCGGATGAAGCATCCGCTTCGAATGTGGTCAAGCAATTGTTCCTCAAAGACCGTGAGGACTGGCCCAACAAGAACAAGGACCAGGCGAAGCCTTTTGGCCGAGCGGCGGGCAGCCCCGAGACCAAGGCATTCCTCGCCAAAGTCCTGGGCATGACCGATGCGGAACTGGCCAAGCACTGGATCGCTTTAAAGCAGAAGACCGGCAAGACCCCGCCGCGTGAGGTGGCTTCCGACAAGATGCTGGCACGGTTCGTCGCCAAGTTCCCCGGCGGGTTCGGGGTCGTCAAGGCGGATGCCGCCCAGGCAGATGGTGTCAAGGTCTTGTTTACGTTCAAGCATTGACCGGGGGGGTGCGAGATATTTATGACCCCTCCCGGGGCGGAGTAACTGGGAATGTCGATTCGATACCGTTTGCTTTGTGCGTTTGGCTTCGCGATCTTTTTGCTCCTGGTTCAGGCCGGGGCACAGACCGTGTTTGTCCGGCAGTTCCAGTCAGCGGTCTCCGTGGTCACCCAGGCGGTGACCGCCAGAGACAAGAACTACTTCGCGGTCGAGTTGCTTGACTCGATCAAGAAGCAGCTTGCTCAGGTCATGGAGATGGAAGACCCGTCCCAGGGCGTGGCCCCTGTGAAGGTCGCTTGGGAAGAGATCGGCCCGGCAGTCGAGGTGGTGTTTGAGTTGTCCACGACGCTGGGGATCGACAACGCGGTTGTGAGCCAGACCCAGGAAGCTCAGCAGGAGGCGTTGGTGGAATACAACGCGCTGATCACGGCCGGCGACCCCGAAGCGGCGCTGGAACACGCGATGTTCCTGGACGACGCAGCAAGCACCCTGGTCGAAAACCTCAGCATACTTAACGTCTCGCTCCGCGACCTGCTTCAGCAAGCGGTTGAACACGAGCAGAAGATCCACAACCGTCCGATCCAGGCCGGGGCCGTGATCTGCCTGGTTGCGGTGCTGGTGCTGGTAGGATTCTCGTTGGTCTTCGCTTCGCGCCTGGTTAAGCCGTTGGTGGTGGTCACCAAGGGTGTCACCGCGATCGCGGGCGGCGACCTGACGCAACGCCTGGCGATCAAACGCAAAGATGAGATCGGCCAACTCGCATCGGCCCTGGACGGGATGACCCAGAATCTCGCGGAGTTGATTGAGCAGGTCAAAGCCGGCGCAGATAACGTCGCCGAGGAATCCAATCAGATATCAAACATGTCCAACGAGATGGTCATAGGCATGCAGTCCCAGGCCGAGAACACCGCCCAGGTCTCCTGCGCGATCGAGCAGATGAGTTCTAGCGTGATCGAAACCGCACGTATGGCGGCGGAGGCCTCCGACGAAGCAGACTCCGCGGGTCAGCAGGCTCAGGATGGCGGCCGCGTCGTCTCTGAGACGGTTCAGAGTATCCAGGAGATCGCCAACGTTGTCTCTGATTCGGCGAACGCGATCCGCGAGGTCGGCGAGCGCGGCGAGCAGATCGGTCAGGTCATCGAGGTTATCAACGAGATCGCCGATCAGACCAATCTTCTGGCACTCAACGCAGCGATTGAAGCCGCCCGCGCCGGTGAGCAAGGCCGGGGATTCGCCGTAGTCGCCGACGAGGTCCGCAGGCTCGCCGAACGCAGCACCAAGGCCACCGAAGAGGTTGCCAAATCAATCAGTGCGATCCAGGAGATGACCCGTGAAGCAGTGGACCGGGTCAGTACCGGGTCCGACCGTGTGGGTCAGGGCGTGAAACTGGCAGAGAGTGCGGGGTCGGCCTTGGACAAGATTCTGGAAGGCTCCGGCTCTGTCACCACGATGATCCGATCGATCGCCGCCGCGACGGAGGAGCAGTCCTCCGCAGCCGAACTGATGGCACGCAGTGTCGAGACGATCGACGCGGTCACCCGTCAGAGCGCGGACAGTGTTTCAGAAACATCCAGCGCCGCGGGCCGACTCGCCAGCAACGCGACACAGCTCCAGCAGCTTGTAGGCCGATTTAAACTGCCGCTCAATGAGGATGTGTGATCGCAAGTGGGCGATGGTTGCACGGCAATAGGTGTTGGATTTCACAGTGGGATCACACCAGATGGTTAGCCGGGCTTCTGCTCAGATCTGAAATACCGGGGCATCCATTATTCGGTGCGCTGATTGTGGTTGATCGTTGCGTGCAAGAGCAGGGGGCGGTGGTCTGACTGCAATGTCCAACCGGCTTCACATTTCAAGCCCGTGATTCTGGGGCCAATCCAGATATGGTCAAGTTGTAGTACGGGTATCGGCATCGGCCATGTTGGGACATATCCACTGCCGTGTTCTTCAAATGCGTTGGTGTATTGGCCACGGAGCATGTCCATTGCGACGGAGTCTGCGGGCGTGTTGAAGTCACCCAGAATAAAGTCAGGGGGCGTAGGCATGTCATTGATAAGGGATATTAGCTTGCGGATCGACTTGTGGCGTGACTGGAAAAGATTGGGGTCCAGGTCGACGACGACGAGGCGAATCAGTTCATCGTGGAGCGTAACGCTCGTGATGAAGGCATGCCCCCGGCCAGGCAATGGATACACATCCACGTCATGAACCTCGCCGCGTGCCAATAGAATCATACCGCTTCTTAAGTCAGAGGTTGAGTATCCCGGGAACGCCTGCTTCCATGTTTGTGTATCACTTTCGCCGTTAGCGCTCCCCTCGACGATAGCGATAATGTCCGCATCGTAATTGTGTGCTGTGTCTGCAGTGGATTCCAGGCCCGTCATGACACCATGTGCGGGGTTCCAAAATAATATACGAAGATCCGCTGCTTCCGAATCCACAGCCCGATTTACATAATCATGATTAAAAGCCCAGCAGCCTAACGCGATGCTAAGCACTAGAAAGCTGATCCCGGATTTCCATTTTCGGTATACACACCATCCGATGCACGCAACGACAGATGCCACAAAAAGTAAAGTCAATGGTGTGGCGTAGAAGACGATCGATAGTATTGGCATGTGATCGCGTACAGTTATACGCACGCTAAGCCCAAGCATTAACGCTATCGTCGCGAACCACACCAGGGCCACGCCAGCCTTCTTGGACAGCGATTTTCGGCTGCCCGGATTTGTCGATGTCTCGGCCAAGTTAGGTCTGCAGAGTTAGTGGTTGCTAGCGACGTCAATAATCGGCCGTAAAACAGGTGGCTGACGATCTGTTGAATCAGACTCACACACTCAGGGATGGGTCATACGTTAGCGTTTCTACGTAGCGTTTGCGGATGGGTTCGACGACTTGTTCGATAAACGCATCGACTTGCTGCGGGGCTCGGCCGACAAATTGGGACGGCTCTAACGCCGCGTCCAGATCAACACCCTTAAACGTCGACTCGGATCGCAGACGGTCCAGCAGGTCGTTTGCCGCGCCTTCGGTTTTGACGCGCTGTGCGGCGGCCTGGCTGTGTGTGCGGATGACTTCGTGTAGTGCCTGGCGGTCACCGCCTTGCTGTACGGCGGCCATGAGGATGTTTTCGCTTGCCATGAAAGGCAGCTCGGCGGCGAGGTTGGCGGCGACCGTGTTTTCGTAGACCACCAGGCCGGACGTGACGTTGACCAGCAGGTCCAGCACGCCATCCAAGGCTAAGAACGGCTCGGGCAGGGTCAGCCGGCGGGCGCTGGAGTCGTCGAGTGTGCGTTCAAGCCACTGTTCGCTGGCGGTGACGAAAGGCGTCTGGGTCATGCCGATCACGAAGCGCGATAGGCCACAGATCCGTTCGCAGCGCATCGGGTTACGCTTGTATGCCATCGCGGATGAGCCGATCTGGTTTTTCTCGAACGGTTCCTCGATCTCCTTGCGGTTGGCGAGCAGGCGTATATCGGTGGCGAACTTCTGCGCCGCCGCCGCGACCGAGGCAAGGCTTGACGTCACGAGCCCATCCACCAATCGGGGGTAGGTTTGGCCGGTGACGGTGTAACGATTGTCGGCATCCCAGCCCATCTTCTCGGTTACGAGTCGGTCCAGTTGTTCGACCTTGTCGTGTGACTTGGGGGTGTTGCCGCCGAAGAGGGCGAGGAAGGAAGCCTGTGTGCCGGTGGTGCCTTTGACGCCGCGGAAGCGTAAAGAATCCAGCCGGTGTTCGACCTCTTGCAACGCGATCGCCAGATCCTGTGCCCAGAGCGTGGCGCGTTTGCCGACGGTGGTGGGCTGGGCCGGCTGGAAGTGGGTGAAGCCGAGGGTGGGGAGGTTTTTATATTGGTCAGCGAACCGGGCGAGCCGGTCGATCGCTGCGGCGAGTTTTTCCGTGACGATCGTCAAGGCGTCTTGTATCTGGATCAACTCGGTGTTGCAGTTGACGAACTGGCTGGTCGCCCCCAGGTGGATGATTGGCCTGGCGTTGGGGGCGACATCGCCCAGCGCGTGGATGTGGGCCATCACGTCGTGACGCAGCTTCTTCTCGTACCCGGCGGCGGCGGCGTAGTCGATGTCATCGAGGTGGGCCTGCAATTCGGCGACCTGCTGATCGGAGATATCAAGCCCCAGTTCTTTTTGGGATTCCGCCAGCGCCAGCCACAGACGGCGCCAGGTCCCGAAGCGTTTGCGGGGGCTCCAGACGGCCTGCATCCGTGGGGAGGCGTTGCGTGTTGATAGCGGCGAGACGTAGCTTTGATCGGGGTCCATCTTCACTCTCGGGGGATTGTTTGACCGCGTGACGACGACGGGCCATAGTACACGCTTCACCGACTTACAGCGACGCGGTATCACCCGCATAGGAACCCGTTTGCCAGGCGGGACGTAACAACCTTACCCGTCGGCAGGCCTGTTGTGGCCCCGAAACGCCGCACCAAACCGGAACCGCCCGCATGACCCCGACGTCCGAACAGGCACTGCTCGCTAAGGCCCGACGCGGCGACCAGCAAGCCCTCGGTGAGTTGCTGGTCGCCTACCAGGACCGCCTGTACAACGTCTGCCTGAGGATGGTCAGCCACCCGGATGATGCGGCGGAGGTCTGTCAGGACGTGCTGATGAAGGTGATCCAGGGCCTTAGCCGGTTCCGTGGTGATTCGGGTCTGGGGACCTGGATGACCCGTATCGCAATGAACCAGTCGATCTCGCACCTCCGCCGCCGCCGGGTCCGCCGGACGGTCAGTTTGGACCAGCCGTTTGGGTCTGATAACGGCCCGGACGACCAGGCATCCGCTCTGCGCCACCAGATCCAGGACCCGCGCGAACCCGGGCCCGACCAGTGCGTCCAAGATAGTGAGATGCTTGCTCGGCTCCATCAGGCGATGGCCAATCTGGACGACGATTTCAGGGCCGTGCTGGTCCTGCGGGATATCGAGCAACACGATTACGCCAAGATCGCCAAGACCCTGGAAGTCCCGGTCGGCACGGTCAAGAGCCGGCTATTTAGAGCCAGGCTGGCGCTACGCAAAGAGATGGACCGCCTGTGTTCACCGGGGGGCTTAACTGGGGGAGCATCCGGGGGCACAGGTATCGGCGACAGGCCGGTTGGGCCCGCCGGAGGTGGACGATGACGCAACGTTATGACCAAGACATGATCCTCGGCTACGTCGAGGGAGAACTGATCGACGGCCAGCGTGCCGCGTTTGAGGCCGTCCTTGAAGAGGACCACGAGCTGCGCCAACTGGTCTCGCAGATGAAGCTGGACCGCCAGGCGCTGCGTGGGCTCGGCATTCAATCGGCACCGGTTGGATTGATCGACCAGGTTATCCAGGGCCACGAACGCGCGGCGCTTCTAGGTGACCCCGCTGCGCCTGAACCCCTGCCGCTGACCATGCCGGGCAACCGCTGGAAATTCCGGCGTGTGCTGGCATACTCCGGTATCGCCGCGGTCTTGCTCCTGAGTTTTGGGCTGGTCTTCCAGACGCTGTTACCGCCGGGCCTGCTTGACCACCAACCGCAGCTGGCGCAGAACGAAACAGGTACGGGCCCATCGACTGATGGGTTACTTGATGTAGGCTCCGGCTTGGCGCTGCTCGATGAAGATAACGCCTACGATGAGGTCGACGCCCGCGCTCTGGCCCGCAAAAACTCGGTTGAAAAAATCGAACGGCAAGACGCCCCCGTTCCCACACCCGGATATGTCATCGCAGAGGGTTCCGCCTCCGGCTCCAAGACCATCCCGCAGCCACTGCGTGCAATCACCTCAGAACCGCTTGTCTCGTCGGAAGATTTAAAAGAGGCAACATCCAAAACCACCAAGAGCGAGCCCACCACCGAGTTGTCCTCTGTGTTGGCAATGAAAACCTCGGCCGCAGCCTCGCTCCCGGTAGATGACCCCAGCCGCACGGGTTTCGCTGGTCTGGTTGGTACCCTGGACCGTGCGGAAAGTGAAGCAATATCAACGTTGGATGACGCTACTACGGGGCGTATGCTTACTCAAGCCAAGACCCCGACGGAAACCGACCGCATCGAGTCCAAGAAGGACGCTGCCGTTGACGCATTCGCGGGGTACTCGGACACCCCCCTGACCGACCAGACCCAACTCCTGGTTAAAGCCGCCAGCCCCACCCAGGCACACCGTGATATCCGAAACTGGGCGATCGGTAACAGCGCCCGGGTAGTCCAAGAGACGCTAGTGCGGGAGGGTATCGGTGGGGCGGTCGTTGGCCTCCGCGCCCGCAGGATGTCACCGGTCACTGCCACGGCGGATGAAGACCGGGATGCGGCATCGACGCGCTTGCTCATCGTGGTCGAAGAACAACAGGTGCCCAAGCTCTTGGCTTACCTCAACCGGGGCCAAGGCCAACACGCCGAACTGGTCATGCAAACCCCCGCCTCCGGGATATTTTCGCAGCGATTGGCCCGACCAGACAACCAGGGCGCTCAACCAACCGGGGCCAGCGATGCAACTAATGCTGAGGGTTCCCAGGGCATCTACGGGGACACATCCGTGGGCGCTGACACAACCATCGCCGACACTAACAGCCCGCCCAAAGCCGTCGCCAATCGTCTGGTCGATACCCACGTAGGTTGGGACCACGGCAGCCTGGCCAAAGGTTTAACCTCGCCGACCCCAGATACCGACAAAAATAAATCCCGCCAAGCCCAGCAAGCCCGAACGGAATCAGACAGCCGAGCTAAGCAGCAAGAACAAACCCCACCCAAGCCCAAACGCCAGACGTTTGCGTTCGACTGGAGCCGGCTGTTGGAACCCAAACAAACCTCCCCCATCCCCGCCGCATCGGCCCCGTTGTTAGAATCCAAAACCCCCGCGCCGCTTCGGCTTGAAATCATCATCCAACAAGTCGCCGACGAGTCTCCCACAGGTGCCGGCACCGATGAGCCTGGCCGGGTAGATCAAGAAGATTCCAGTGTGATTACGGAATGACGGCGGCTTCACTTGCGAAGAATTATCTAAGGTAGTTAATTGATACGGTGTGAAGCCGCAGGCTGTGGGTATTACGGGTTATCCGCATCCTCATCTTCGAAGTACGATTCCCAGCCGGCCGGTATGGTCTTGAAGAATATCCAGCGATACTCATCGGTTTCTAGATTCTCCCCATCCACGCTTACAAAGCTGACGTGGCCGTCCACGAACGTCAGGTTGATCTTGTTGCCCCGGTCATGGAAGTCGGCTTCGTACCTAGGTTCGCTTGTCGCGTAGTACCACTGGGGGTCGCCAGCCAGGATCAAAGTTGAGGGGCTGACCTCGACATCGGGTACCCGGATACCGGTCCAGAATTTGTCTGTGTTCTTGACAACGGTTTGGAACAGGACATGGTTGCCCAGGTAGCTATTGCCGGTGAAATCATAGGTGTCGTAGATCGTCCCGCTCGTCCCGGTTGTCACATAGCCGCCGGCGAGGATTCGTATCGGACGGTCGGCCGGGCAACGAAACATCTCAGGGCTGTCTGTGTATCCGGTCAGCGGTCGTTCCTGCGGATTGCTGATCCACCACTCCAGGTTCCCACCGTACCGCCAGGTCATATTAAAGCCGTTGAGCTTTACCGGGAAGGTCTCATCCGAGTCGTTTAGGTAGAGCTGCCAGAGCATGCTGATCTGGCGTTGATTGGAGGCACACACAGCAATCTTCGCGCTGCCTCTTGCACTGGATAGTGCCGGCAACAACAGCCCGACCAACACCGCGATGATGCTGATGACGACCAGCAACTCGATCAGGGTGAAGGCCCCAGATAGTCCCGGCGGGTTAGTGGGTCGTTTCCGACGGACGGGCATGGGCTGGGTCTCTCCGCAATCCTGCTGACGGGCCGACGACGCATGTAATATGCACCGCGCTAGACTATGAAATAACCCGCCTTAGAGGTCGTGTTAGGTGCTTGAGTCTTATATGACTTATTCTACACGCGCCGGGTTTGGGATCAAGGATTATGCCGGCACTTTCAGGGGTTATAGCCGGTTGTGCTGTCTGGGGCCCCCGGATGCCCCACCGGATGATCCGGCCCCCAATGTCCTTGTATACCACCGACACCTCGTTAGCTGGCTCGGCCCGCTTTCACCACAGGCCGGTATGATGGCCTCCCCACCCCACAGGAATTTGAGCCTTGACCTACACACCTGCTGACGACCGCTACGAAACGATGGCTTACAACCGATGCGGCCGAAGCGGTCTGAAGCTGCCGGCCATTTCATTGGGGCTCTGGCACAACTTCGGAGGTGTGGATGAACTGGATAACGCACGGGCCATGATCCACCGGGCGTTTGATCTTGGGATCACCCATTTTGATCTGGCCAACAACTACGGCCCGCCGCCGGGGTCCGCGGAACAAACCTTCGGCCAAATCCTCCGTGACGGCCTCGGCTCGCACCGCGATGAATTAATCATCTCCACCAAGGCCGGTTGGGGCATGTGGCCAGGGCCCTACGGCGACTGGGGCTCACGCAAATACCTCACCGCCAGTCTCGACCAGAGCCTGATGCGCATGGGCCTGGACTATGTCGATATCTACTACCACCACCGCCCGGACCCCGACACACCGCTTGAAGAAACCATGGGCGCGTTGGACCAGGCGGTACGATCGGGCAAAGCGCTGTATGCCGGGGTGTCATCTTACAACCCGGAACAAACCAAAAACGCAGCGAAGATCCTGCGCGGCTTGGGAACGCCATGCCTGATCCATCAGCCGTCGTACAGCCTATTCGACCGCTGGGTAGAGGACGGCCTGCTGGATGTGCTTGAGCAAGAAGGCATCGGCGGCATCGTGTTCTGCCCGCTTGCGCAGGGCCTGTTGACCGACAAGTATCTCAACACCGTCCCCGAGGATTCGCGTGCCGCCAACCCGCATGGTTTTCTCAACCGCGATCAACTCACCGAGGCCAAGCTCGCTAAAGTCGCGGCGCTAAATGACCTCGCCCAGCAGCGTGGCCAGACCCTTGCACAGCTTGCGCTTGTCTGGGTGCTGCGTCAGCCCACCGTCACCTCCGCATTGATCGGTGCCAGCCGGGTTGGTCAGATCGACGACTGTATCGGGGCCTTGAAGAACCTACAGCTATCCACCAATGAACTCAACGCGATCGAGAAGATCCTCTCCGCGTAAAAGGCGGGAGAGACGATTACCGTTTCAAGTAGAGCCGATTGTTTAAAAGCCTCAAGTGGCTAAGCCCGGCAGGGGGGCAAATTGTCTCGATGACCCCAGGGAAACAACAGCGAAATAGGTGTTAGAGACGATCTGCGATTTAGGGGTGTATCTCCGCGCAAATTGGGCGAAGCCGCAAGCGGCAGAGACGCGCGAAACAGTGCAATATCCCCGGGTAATTCGGCCACTTAAAACTAATACAAGTCGTTGTTATATATATACTTACATCTAAGCGGAGAGGGAGGGATTCGAACCCTCGGTACGGCGAACCGCACACACGATTTCCAGTCGTGCACCTTCAGCCACTCGGTCACCTCTCCAAAGGTTGTCGTCCCATCGGCGGCTTGGGGCCGTTCCGGGGCGGATCGAGTTTGGTCCGCTATCGTATGGGTTCTGCGGGACTTGTAAAGGAAGGTGGTTGCGTTGAGTCGTCAGAAAGTGGAATCCAGCCTCTGTGGGCTGATCGTCGTGGACAAACCGGTGGGCATGAGTTCGATGGATGTGGTCCGCCGGGTCCGCCGAGCGGCGGGTAAAGCGAAG
>JAJDCX010000083.1 GCA_029260615.1 Phycisphaeraceae bacterium
TATCTATGGTTTAGCTATCCTGTCATTATTACAACCCGCGCATCTGCAAGTCGAGTAAAGCACCTTGCCTCAATTGGACTTACTTTCAGAGATTCGCGCTGCATGGCCTGTCACTCCGTATCCAGGCGACCACATATTAAGTGAATGCTGGTGTGAAGAATGTGAATTCTCAGTGCGTAATCTCCGTGGGAAGTCATGGAAACAGCTAAAGCTCGAAGACTTCGATGGCCAGAGTGACCAGATGGGTATCGAAGCATACGAGTATTACTTGCCAGGCATACTGGTGCTTTCCGTCCAGAATCCTGACGAGTTTTCCTCCTCAGATCTTATTTACCGTTTCTTTACCTTCTCCGACAACCAACGCGAGGCCCCAGAACGACAGCAACAGGTGTCTCGCGTCTCAGGTTCGCTTACGCAGCACCAACGCCGAGTACTTTTAGCGTATCTCGATTGGCTCGCTGAACAAGGCTGGGAAGCCCCAATATTGCTTTCCGCTGCAAGACGAGCGATCTGTGATGGCGTTGTGGAGCCTTATAGTTTTGATGAATTAACTCGCTGGTGTCGTCAGCGTGAACGTGAACTCAAATCGCAGGCATGAGGACACACCGAGGTAATCCCAGGCACCCAATTAAAAACCGCCGACCCTTTCGGATCGTCGGTTCGTTGTTATTTAGATTGTACTGACTATCAGGCGCCGACGGTCGCTTCACTCGTCGCCCACTTGATAAGGACGTCGGCGACTTCGGGGCGGGAGAACTCGGAGGGGGGGCGTTCGCCGTTGCCGAGCATCTCGCGGACCTTGGTGCCGCTTAGGAAGACCTGGTCGCCCTTGATCTTCGGGAACGTCTTGCCGGAGACCATGCCCTGGGCCTTGTGGCTCCAAGCGGCGTGTTCGAACTTCAGCAATTCGATCTCGATCTCGCCATCCGCGAACTTGTCGAAGATGTTCTGTGCGTCGTAGGTGCCGTAGTAGTCACCCACCCCGGCATGGTCACGGCCAACGATGAAGTGGCTGATCCCGTAGTTCTGACGGGTCAGAGCGTGCTGGACCGCTTCGCGTGGGCCTGCGTAACGCATCGCACCGGGCATGACGGTCAGCATCGTGCGCTCTTCAACGAAGTAGTTCTCGATGATCGTCTTGTAGCAGTCCATGCGGACGTCCGCGGGGATGTCCCCGGGCTTGGTCTCGCCAACCAGCGGGTGGATCAACAGCCCGTCGGTGATCTCCTGGGCACACTTGCACAGGTACTCGTGGGCACGGTGGATCGGGTTACGCGTCTGGAAAGCGCTGACCGTCTTCCAGCCGAGCTTGGTGAATGCTTCGCGGGTCTGCGCCGGGGCCAGACGGTGTTCGGTGAACTGTTCACCGGGCTCCCTCTCAGGCGTCACGGTAATCACATGGATGTCGCCACCCACGCACCAGTCACCCTCATCGAGTACAGCCTTGACGCCCGGGTGCGCCTCGTCTTCGGTCCCAAACACGTTGGGGATTTCCAGCTTCTTATCGTGAGCGTAGATGTCATCACAATCGATCACCGCCAGCAGCGTGCCGTCGCTGTGGTGAAGCGCCGCCTGCCCGCCTTGCTTGAGCGTGCCCTTGACCGCGTCATCGACCGCCAGCGTGAGTGGGATAGGCCAAGCCGTCCCGTCAGCCAGGTGCATGTCCTTGCAGATGCCCTCGAAGTCGGCCTTGTTAACAAAACCGGTCAGCGGGCTGAACGCACCAATCGCGATCATTTCCAAGTCGCAAGCCTGCTTGGCGCTCAGCGTGATCTTCGGCAGATCAGCCGCCGCGGCCTTGAGTTTCCCGGCCTGGTCGGCGTCTACAATACGGTTAACAAGCGTGCCGCCATGCGGCGGAATCAGGTGGCTGGACATCTTGGATGAATCCTTGTCGAAACGGGGGTTATGATAGATACAGTGTTTACTGGGGATACAGCTTTGATTGGGGAAAAGAGATAGTAGTGGCCCCGGGCTCCCGCCGCAAACCAAGGGGAAATTCAGGCGATTTCCAAGGGAACCCAGGGGGAAACCGGGTGAATACTACCGGCGTACTATAAGGGGCATAACCCGGCGGGAAATCCGGGGGGCAGGGATTGTGTGATCGTTACCAGTGGAATATTCTGAGCTAAACAGGCCTTTTGTCCTGTAGGAGTACAAACAATGAAATCTCAACGAACAGCAGCGTGGATCTCGGTTTTGGGGCTTTTGGCCCTGATGTTGTCTTGGCAGCCCGCCTTAGCCGCCCCCCCCGGCGAGCAACTGATCGACCAGGTCACCAAGGCCTACCAGGATATCCAGCAATACGACGCCACACTGCACATGAAGATGAGCCAGAGCCACGGCCGATGGACCTCGTCCCAAGAGGGTGACTTCTATATCGCCATGGACCGCCCCGGCAACCGCCTGCTGATCGACACACCCGACCAACTCCTCGTCGTCGATGGCCAATCACTCTTCTACAAAACCCCCAAGCTCCCCGGCAAACACCTCCAGGTCGATGCCACCACACCCCTGACCGGCGAGTGGATCGTCCAACACGTGCCGTCCTTGATCTACCCCGCCGTCCCCACCGACTTCGCCTTCCTCCTTTCCAGCGATCCGCTCACATTCCTCAGCCAAGGCGCCGCCGGCTCAACTGCCACACTCCCGCCGGACCCCAATGACCCCCTGCAACGCCCCCGCATCCAAGGTGCGCTCCAGGTCGGCACCATGACCCTGACCATCAACACAACCACCCACCTGATCGACAAGACCGTCATCGACGTCGATGCCGCCGCGCTGGGCGCACCGTTCGGCACGACCATGACCTACGCCTTCGACATACAAGTCCACACCACGGATCAGCCAATCCAACCCGACCGCTTCGCATTCGACACCACCAACTCTATTGCCTCCACCTCCATGCAACACATGATGGCCAGCGGCTCCAACTCGCCCCACCCACTGACCAATCAACCCACCCCGCCCCTGAACCTCCCGGATATCGATGGCAACGACCACGACATCGCCACCGATGACGCCGATGCTCAAGTCATCGTCCTGGACTTCTGGGCCACCTGGTGCGCCCCCTGCGTCGCCGCCCTCCCCGAGCTCCAAGAAGTCTACGACTGGGCTAAAGACAACAACAAACCCGTCGCCTTCTACGCCGTCAACCAAGGCGAAACCACCGGAGAAGTTAAGCGGTTCTGGCAGGACCAAAGCCTCACCATCCCCGTCCTCATGGACGAAAACTTCACCGCCGCACAGGCCTACCAGGTCAACGGCATCCCCCACACCGTCATCATCGCCAACGGCAAAATCCAACAAGTCCACGTCGGCTACCGCCCGGGCGTCGGCGAACAAATGAAAGCGGA
>JAJDCX010000084.1 GCA_029260615.1 Phycisphaeraceae bacterium
TTCAATCTCGCCGTAGTGTTTCATGGTGTCGTGATCGACGTCACCACAAAGCTCGACCTTCACCTCGCGGAACGGGGCGAAGCGATCGACGATCCCCGACAGGCTGCCGTCGTAGATCAGCCCGCCCTTATGAATCATCACGACCCGGTCGCACAGCGCGGTGATGTCGGCCATGTAGTGGCTGGTCAACAGGATAGATGCGCCGTGTTTGCTGTTGTAGTCCCTTAGAAAATTTCGCACGGCTGTCTGAGCATTGACATCAAGTCCAAGGGTTGGTTCATCGAGGAACAAGACCTTGGGGTGGTGCAACAGGGCCGCCATCAGCTCACACTTCATGCGTTCGCCTAAGGAGAGTTTGCGCACCGGGCGGGTCAGCTCATCACCGATAGAGAGCATGTCCGCCAGCTCGTCGATGCGGAGTTTGGCTTCGGCTTCGGGTAGGCCGTAGACCGCGGCGTTGACGCGCAGCGACTCGATCGGCGGGAGGTCCCAGATCATCTGCTGCTTCTGGCCCATGACCAGGGTCATCTGCCGAAGCAAGTCGGCCTTGCGTTTGAAGGGGATCTGGCCCAGCACGCGGACGCTTCCGGTGGTCGGGTGGATCAATCCGGTGAGCATCTTGAGGGTCGTGGTCTTGCCGGCACCGTTGGGGCCCAGGAAACCGACCACCTCCCCGGGCTCGATGGCAAAGGAGACATCCCTCACCGCCTGGACCATCCGGTACTTGCGTTTTACGAAGTGTCGCAGCGTGCCGACCATCCCCGGCTGCTTGTCTGCGACGGCGAAGGTCTTGCTCAGGCTGTCTACCTCAACGGTTGGCATGGCTGGGATTCTAACAGCGAAAGGGGGAGAGTATCGGCACAGACCTTTCCCGCGGGATCGACGTCGGCTATAAACATAGTGATGCGGACACGACCGGCACATCTTCCCAGCGTATTTTTCGCAAAAGTACTGGCACTACTCTTTTTCACATGGCTTGGGCTCACCGCTTATTCGGTGGCACAGGGCCAGACGGTTGAGTCAGAAACACCCACAGAATCGGTTCAACCCGTGGAGCAGGCCGGGCCCGCGTTGGAAGCGCCGCCTGTGCTGGACCTGCCCGTCTTTGAAGATGCGACGGGTATCCCGGCGGCCTCGCCCAAGGCTGTGCCGGGAACAATAGTTCGGGATGACATTGACGCCGAGCAGTGGAGCATCACCTGGATATTCCTGACGATCTGGAACGCCGAGCTTTTCAGTGCCGGCGGCAACCCGATCAAACTGAACCAACTCGTCCTGGCGATGTTGATCATCCTGTTTGGGGTCTGGATCAGTAAGCGGGTCGCCCGGGTGGTGCGTTACCGTGTAGCGAAGATCCAGCGGATCGATTCGCACGCCGCGGCGGTGGTGCAGACGGTGGTGTTCAATGCGTTGGTCGTCATCATAGTCCTGGCGGCCATGCCGATCGCGGGTATCCCTACGACGATCTTCACCGTGCTGGGTGGTGCGGTGGCGATCGGGATTGGGTTTGGGGCGCAGACTCTTTTTAATAACCTGATCTCCGGGCTGATCATTATGTTGGAGCAGCCGATCCGCCTGGGCGACATCGTTCAGGCTGGGGAACACGAGGGGATGGTCGACGCGATCAACAACCGCTGCACGCACATCCGCAGAAGCGATGGTGTCGATGTGCTGGTGCCCAACAGCCTTTTCCTGGAGCAGCCGGTCATCAACTGGACGCTGTCGAACAAAACCGTCCGCGGGTCGGTCGTGGTGGGCATCGCCTACGGCTCGGCAACGGACCAGGTCGCCAAGCTCATGCGGCAGGCTGTCGATGAACACACACTGATCCACGACCGGCCCGAACCGATCGTTCTGTTCCAGGACTTCGGGGACAACGCCCTGGTCTTTGAGGTTTATTTCTGGGCTAACATCAGGCGCCCCATGGACCTGCGCAAGATCCAGAGTGATGTGCGTTTCCGTATCGATGAACTCTGCCGCGAGGCTGGGATCACGATCGCGTACCCGCAACGGGATGTGCATCTGGATACGCTCAAACCTTTAGACGTGCGGGTGGTCCAAGGGACAGATTAATCTTGAAATAAACCCTGTGCCACGTCGTTTAGGCATTGTGTATCTGTGCGCTTATCATTACGCCGCAAGCGGACTATTGAGTGAGATTCCTAACCCGTAAGGAGACGTGAGATGAAAAATCACCTGAGCATCCTGGCCGCCGCAGCGGTCTTTTCTCTGGCGACCGGTGTGACAAGTGCGGCCGAGCGTGTGGACCCTGTGATCGGCGAACCGGCCCCACAATTCAGCCTCGACGACGTCGTGACCGGGCAGACCATGAACCTCGCGGAGTACACGGGCAAGGTCGTGGTCATCGCGTTCCAGAGCATCAACTGCCCCTGGGACAAGATGCGTGAGTCCGGCGGGTACCAGCGTTACCTCTCCCCACTGAGCCAGCAGTACGCCGACCAGAACGTCGTGTTCCTCGCCATCAACGCCAACAAGAACGAGTCCGTCCAAGAGGTTGGATCGTACCACCAGGAACACGCGCTGCCCTACCCGATCCTCAAGGACACAGACAACATCATCGCCGATGCGTACAACGCACAAACAACCCCACACATCTATGTGATCGCAGCAGACATGGAGCAGACACTCCTGTACATGGGCGGCGTCGAACAGATCCCCACCAGCCCGGAGGTCTGTGGTGAGATGGACGAGAACTACCTGGAGCCGGTCCTCACCGCAGTGCTTGCCGGCGAAGAGCTGCCCTACACCAAGACCGCCAGCAAGGGCTGCGGCATCAAGCGCGTCCACAAGGCCGAGTGACATTGGGCCAAATAGCCGGCGATGTCATTGCCGGTCTTCTCTTTGAATAACTACCCCACTCCAACCCGCGACACCCTCGCGGGTTTTTTTATGCGCCGCTGTCGGCCGATTCGGCGTATGTTCGGTAGTATTGAACCTCCAGGGAATAAATTGTCCCGATTCTCTTGCATCCATTTGAACATTTCACCCACCGCTCTGACATACTAATGAGGCAGCACCACGATGAGTGAAATACACCCGGAAGAGCGGCTTCTGATTGCCCGAGCACATCTCGGCGATGACAGTGCATTTGAGGCGATCGTTCATCGTTTCACACCCCGGCTGCTCTGGTATGTGCGTAGGCTGGGCCTGACAGAAGCCGCTGCCGAGGACGTGGTGCAGAACACCTGGTTGGCCTGCTGGACATCCATGGCCCGGCTCCGCGATGTCCGTCGATTCCGTTCCTGGCTGTATGGCATTACTCGAAACAAAGCGCTGCAGCACATCGGGGCGATCAACCCTCACGAAACACTCACGGGCGATATCGACCTGCCCACCAAGGAACCCGAGGATTCATTCTTCCAACGACACGGCGAATATCTCGGTGCCGGGCTCGCCCGCCTACCCATCCTGCACCGCGAAGCGCTAACACTGCGGTTTCTTGAAAACATGAGCTACGCCGAGATTTCTGAAACCACCCGTGTGAGTGAAGGGACCGTCAAGTCCCGCCTGCATTACGCAAAGGTGGAGCTTCGCCGTCAGATGGAGGTGCTGGCAAATGAATGAAAAACATCAGCCTAGAATCATCGCGCACGATGAACTCATGATCGACCCCGAGTGTGTTCGTAATATCGAAAGGAAGACTTTTGCCATGATTCAGAACAAACGCCGTCAAGTGGGCCGGATGCGATGGGTGGTCGCAATCGCCTGGGGCCTTTTTGTAGTAATCCTGATCGTTGGCTCCCTTATCGAGACGACTGCAGGTCACGGTGCGTTGACCTCAAGCATTGCCATGGCTGCACGAGCGTTGCTTGTGATCTCGCTGTTTCTTACGGGATCGTGGTACGTACGGAGCGTTTATCTACGATTCGACACCATCCAACAGGCTTTATCAGCCATACAGGACCGACTTGGGGAACTGCCCCACACAGGGTCGGACACTGATGGCCAGTGATGCCGTCCCCGCATCATCTCGATTTTGTGTATTTACACGATCAACGATTGAAAAGATCAGCCCAGCGGAGACGTGTTGTAATCAGTGTTTTTGACACCTTGCCAAGGCTTGCCCGTCGGGCCAACGTGTCGTACCCCTGCCAGGCAATCGCTCCCAGCGTCGCCCGACCTTCGTAAGTCATCCGTCGGTACACCCCGCGTAACTCCAACGGGAGGCTCGGCAAGAGTTTCCGGTTATCTATAAACATTCGATCGGTGCGCTTCACCAATTCACCCATCGCTGCGCGGTACGGCTTGCGCACTGCGAGCATCCCGGCCCGGGGCAACGAAGCACAGTCACATGAACCGGTTTTCTGATCGCCCTCGCAACCCCGGTCCGTATCCAGCGTCACCGCCTTGACCATCAGCGCCAGGTCCAGTCCGTGGCGTTCGGCGATGTCTCTGGGCAAGTACACCCGCCCGTCATTGAATACATCTACACGAACGTCGCGCCAAAGACGTGCCAACACAGCGGCCGCGCAGGCTGTATCGGATAAGTCGAGCATCTTGATATCGGACACCCCCCGCTCATCCAGCATCTGCCTGATCGGATGGACACACCGGATACAGTCAGCCACCAAACCGTCCCATGCCTGGGGATCGGGTGACGGCAGTGGGATATCAATATTAAGTAGCTTCAACACGAACTCCACTAAGCACATCGGCCGACCGATAATCACCCTGATTCTATGTTACGTCGGTGTGGCTGGCTGTGAGAGGCATCCGGGGCAAGTCGGGGATATTCCCGGGGCCGGTTGTAACGATTATGCCGGTTACACAGTGATAGACCTTAACACCGGCCCCCCACTACCCGATGTAACCTGCGAAGACGGCCGGTTATTCACTTGGTTTATCCCTATGCGCATCGCCTTGGACGCACGCACGATCTACGCCCCCCAACGCCGGGGGATCGGCAAGAGCCTGCTGGAGCTCTACCGGCACCTGCCTGACGTGCGCCCGGATTGGCGGGTGATCGCCTACCACCGCTGCAACCAGCCGATCGGCGAGTTGCTGCCCGAGCCTTACGTGCAGCCCCGGATGATCGAGATGCCCGGCGATCGGTTCAATGCATGGGATCGCTTCCGTCTGCCGTTTGCATGTCGGCGTGACCGTGTGGATGTGCTGCACTGCCCAGCCAACCACTGCCCGGACTGGATGCCGATCCCCACGGTGGTAACGATCCACGACCTGATCCCCCTGGATATCCCCGAAGGTCAGCCGGTTAAGCCAACCCAGCGTTTCGACCGCTCGGTCCGCACCGCCTGCCGCAAGGCCGCCGCCATCACCTGCCCAAGCGACTACACCCGGGGCCGACTGATCGGCGATATGAACGCCGACCCGGCCCGCGTGTTCGTCACGCCTTGGGCGGACTTCGGCAAGCCCGCATCGGTGGACCTTGCCGGGCGCATCAAGATATTTGAGAAGTACCGTGTGGAGCCGCCGTTCGTATTGCACTTCGGTGCAGCCGAACCACGCAAGAACACACGACGGGTGATCGAAGCCTGGGCCGGTCTGCGTAAGCAGATCAAGAGCCGTGCCCGCCTGCTTATCGTCGGGCTCGATGCAAAAGCACAGGCCGAGTTGTCCATCTGCACCGCCCGGCTGGGGATCGAATCAAGTGTAGCGTTGCACGGCTTCGCCGACGAGGCCGACATCCCCGCGCTGATGCGGATGGCAGACGTGTTGGTATACCCCAGCCTGTCCGAAGGGTTTGGTCTGCCGATCCTTGAAGCGTTCGCGGCCGGGACGGCGGTGATTACCAGCGACCGCACCAGCCTGCCGGAAGTGGCCGGGGATGCGGCGCAGATCATCGACCCCGAAGACTTCAACACCATCACCAAAGCCATGAACAAGCTGCTGACCGACCCGGTGTATCGGCGTGAGTTGGTCCGGCGTGGGCTCTCGCAACTCAAACACTTCACCTGGCACCGCGCCGCCGAAGCGTTCGCCCTGGCTATCGAATCCGCAGCCGAAACCACTCCACAGAGCCGCCGCCCCGTGCGTGCCGCCTGACACCCCAACCGATGCCCACACCCAGGCCACAAACCGATGTCCTCTTCATCAGCGAGCAACCGCTTTGGCCGATGGACCAGGGCTACCGCGTCCACGGCTGCCAGATGGCGCGGGCCCTTAACGACAGCGGCGTTGCGGTGAAGATGACGAGCCTGCGGGCTACGACTAACTGCGATCTTCCCTGGCTGAATGACATGCTGGTTGATTGGCCGAGCGCAGATGCCGCGGACCACCAGTCGTTCCTGGATGGATGGTCCGGGCCGGGCGTCAAACTCCGTCACAAGCTGGCTAGCCATCAAGCAATCGATTCAAAAGAATTGGCCGGGCTGATCCCCTTGATACGGCAACTCAATCCCAAGGCCGTGATCGCGTTAGGCCAGCACGGCCCAATTATGCTGCGTGGTCTGCGCAGCGCCTTCCCCGACGTGACGACCCTCTGGTACGCCGCCGATGAGCCGGTGTCTTTCCAGCTTTCGTGCCTCCGCCGCGAAGGGGTTTTCGCACTGAAGAACCGCGCCTACCTCGCGGGTTTGTACGGCGGGTTGCAGACGTTCTTTGCCCGGGGCCTCGACGGCGCGATCGGGGTCAGCCCGACCGATACACGCCTGCTTAAATACATCGCCGGCGTGCGCCAGACCGCCACCATCCCCAACGGCGTGGACACGGACTACTTCCACCCAAGCGATGCCCGGCCGCAATCCTGTTCGCTGGTCTTCTGGGGCAGATTGGATTTTGAACCCAACGCGGATGCCGTGCGCTGGTTTGCCAAACGTGTCTGGCCCCGCCTGCGCGATCGCCAACCACAGGCCCGCTTAAAAATCGTCGGCAAGAACGCCTGTGATAAGGTGCGCCAACTCGGTGACATCCCGGGCATCGAATTCGTCGGCGAGGTGGACGATATCCGAGCCCACGCCCACGCCGCAGCCGCCACCATCCTGCCGATGCGTTGCGGCGGGGGGATCAAGAACAAGCTGCTGGAAGCCGCCGCGATGGGCCTGCCGATTTTGGCATCACCCAAGGCGGTCAAGGGATTGACATGGGCAAAGAACACCTCGCCGGTACGCCTCTGCCACGGCCCGGACGACTGGGTGCATCAGATCGAGCGCGTCTGGTATGACGGTGTGTTGGCCAACTCACTGCGCCGCGATGCCCGAGCATGGGTGCTTAACCAACACAACTGGCCCAACGCCGCCAGTGAGTTGACTCACTTCATAGAAAGCCTTTCCGGGACCGCGTTAACGGATCACAAGTCCACCGAAATGGACTCATTGAAACTTTCAACCGCCAACACAAACACTCACCGACGCGCAGCCTGACACGGGAACCGATATGGCCTGGACATCGATGCATTTCGCGGTGGGGATGTGTGGCGGCGCAGCCGTGATGGCGGTGCCGTGTTTGATCTTGCGCCGCGGCTGGCGTCACATTCCCCTGGCCATGACGTTGGGGGGGGTATGGGCTCTTCTCCCGGACGCCCCGCGACTCTGGCGGGAAGACTTCACATCCCTGCCCTTCGCCGCCACGCTTGGGGCCAAGGACTTCGAGCTCTGGCTGCACTCCATCGGCAACCTGTTTTTCTTTCACCGGTCCCTGGACGCCCAACCCAAGGAATTCGCACTATTGGGCCTGGCGATAATCATCGGGCTCTACAACCTCAGCCTCATCGGTATGTTGTGGCAAAGCCGACGGGCTCGACGCCTCACAATTCGGCAACTCAGTAAATCCCAGCCTGTAAACTCGGCTACTGTCACCGCCACCCCCCCGCCATCTGCTAATCCTGCCGAGCCCGTGAGTTCCATCACAGCGCCTCCGACCAACCCAGACAGCAACCCAATCATAGGTCGCATCGGGTCGGGTTGATCCTCTCTAGCCAACCATAAAAATATCCCCCAAGCTCCCAAGATTCTCTATGTTTCAGGGCAAGGCCGATGTATAGTTAATGTCACGCCGGGGGGACATGTGGCGCGTGGTATACAGTTCTGTGGGGGACACATCTCAAGGAAGGTGACCCGGCATGGATGGCCCACGCGGTGAAACTTGGTGTTTCAAAGTCAACTGTCCCCACGCAGAACGGGTGTATCTCGTCAAAGAACACCCCGGCGGCAAGTCTTGGGAGTTAATGACATCTCAAGGCTTGGGCAACTGGGCGGTGGAGGCACGATTAATACCCGGGCGGTACCGGATGACCTACTTCATCGCCGAGGGCACGACCTACTTCAACGGCGGATCGTTCGGCCTGGCCGGCACCCGCTTGGGCAAACCCGACCCCGATGTGTTTGTCGAACCCCTGGAGCATCCCCAGCCCGCATGACACAACACACCGCTCCCGCTTTCGAGCCGCGGACCGAGCCGACCCTTCTGACGCGATGTCAGAACCCTCAAACACTGTTTGGTGGCCTGGCAACCTCCGCGGCTCGGCTTTTTGAATTAGCGATCGGGAATCGGGCAGATGATAGGTTTGTCAGCGAGTGGTTTATCAATATCTGCCACGGTCCAGGCTATACGATGTGCTGCATCAGATAGAGCAGGTGGTGGTCCCGCCAATTAGAGGCTTATCACCTGTTCTCCTCTCCACCTTCGCGCTTATTGCCATGGACGGGTTTGCATTGGTTAGTCGGCAAAATCGCTCATTAAGCCTTTAATTGCTGGTCCTAGCGGGTATAATACAAGCCCCCACCACCGGTTACGACCTAAATTAAAGACGACTGCTGGAGATAGTTACTCATCATGGAGAGGTTTCACCAGATACGAATTGGTCCGTTGAGGATCGGATTGCTGACGCTGATGCTAGGTTTTTGTTGCCTGGGTCAGCTCTCCGCTCAGACGGGAACATTCATCGACCGAGATCAAGCAACCGATCTACGCGTCGTCTCGTACAACGTCTTGTGGAATACGATTTTTTCCGATGTGGATCCCACCCAGGCGGCAAAGTTTGAGCGCGTCGTGCAGGCGATTGACGGCGACATTTGGAATCTGCAAGAAATTGGACCGAACAATGATCCGAACAATCCGACGGACGACGACGTGGTCGATCTCATGAATACGATTATGCCGTTGCCAGGTGGCGCAACATGGTACGGCCACCAATCGTGGGACAACGTCATCGTCAGCAAGTACCCCTTAACTATGTTGGCCACCGACACCATTCCTGAGCCAAGCTCTACGAGCGTGGCCATGGCGCTGGTCGATTTGCCCGACGCCCAATTCGATACCGATTTCTACTTCATGAACACCCACTTCAAATGTTGTGGAGGCGTGGGAACCTCGGAAGACGATAAGCGTCAAGAGCAAGCCGACGCCCTAGTCAACTGGATGCGAGACGCCCGTACACCCGGCGAAAATGTCAACTTGCCGGTCGATACACCGATGGTCGTAGTTGGGGATCTGAACTTAGTCGGCGGCCTTCAGCCGCTCAACACACTCGTCACCGGCAACATCATCAATGAAGGCACCTATGGCTCTGATTCTCCACCCGACTGGGACGGCAGCTCGCTAACCGACGCGCATCCGTTGCACAATGACTCGTCGGACCCAAACGACGACTACACCTGGCGAAATGACAACTCGTCGTTTGATCCAGGTCGTCTCGATTACATAATCTACACCGACAGCGTGTTGGACGTGGGCAACCAGTTCGTGCTCAACACCGCCGAGATGACTGCCCAGGATCTGGCCGCCACGGGCCTCCAGGCCGGGGACGTGACGCTCAACCTCGCGCAGGGCCGGTTCGATCACCTGCCACTGATCATGGACATACGCCCTGCGAACCAGCCGATCCCCGGCGACCTCAACGCAGACGGCTTCGTCGGCATCGACGACCTGAACATCGTGCTTGGAAGTTGGAACCAGAACGTCCCGCCCGCCAACCCGCTCGCGGACCCAAGCGGCGATGGCTTCGTCGGCTTGGTTGACCTCAACTTCGTCCTGAGCAACTGGAACGCCGGTACGCCGCCGGGTGAAACCAGCAACATCCCCGAGCCGGGGAGCATAGCTTTGCTGGCTCTAGGCTTGGTGCCAATACTGCGACGCACTGCAATAGGTTTACGTTAACTAACCATCAACTGATAGCAGGGTTCCAGTTGGAGTGAATGGAAAACGAGACCTGAACTGCTCTGTAGAAAAGCTCGGATTGCGAAGCTCGGGTATATTTGAGATGACTGTAGTACTCGGTGTTTTGCCTATTTCGGGGCAAAATTACACCAGCTACAGGCATGACAATCGAGGTTTTCTACAGAGCAGACCTGAACCCGTTTCTTCTCGGCCGCCGGATCAGATGTGGAATATCTCAAAGAATAATTCGTAGTGGTCGCCCCGGTCCAGTACAAAGAATGAAACCGCAACTCCCACCAGTGGGATATCGTCTGCCTTTGGGTCATCGGTCTCGGTAGTGAGTGGGATCTGGGCCATGAACCACCCCCGCTCATCATCCATAGGGCTGTATGTTGTGTTGTCGTTAATCACGCCGATGAGTCTGTCGTTTGGTATGACGACGTGCCAAGGGGCGTCGCCTCCGAAGAAGGTGGTAACACGTTCTTTAAGGCCATCGGCCGTCCATGTGCTGCGCGACAGGAAGGCCTTGGCCGCGAGGTCGTAGCGGTCGTCAGCCATGAGTTCGACCCACCTCCAGAATGCGCCGAGGTAAATTTCTTTTGTATCAATGGGCTGGAAACGGATGAGAGAGGTCGGGTCGGAGATGTTGCAATCTTCGAACAGGTTGCGGCGGGTGGCTTTGGTGCGAGTAGTTGATGTGCGGTTATTAGCACGAGTGATAGCGGCTTCGTCGAAGATTAGATCGGTGACGTGATAGGATCCGAAAAGCAACAAAAGCTGGGCAATCGCGGCCATCGCTAGGATTTCGGTGGTGTCTGTTTCCTTGGGCTCGATGAGTGTGGCGACCGTCAGCCAAGTCAACATCGCGCCGGCCATCGCAAGGATGGAGGGTAATGTGAAGTGAAACAAGGCATATGTAACGCGTTCGGGTAGTAAAATATGGCTTGCAAAGATGACGACGATCCATGCTAGGGAAAGCGTGAGGATTATGTAGAAGAAGTGGAAGGGCAGGAGGCTGAGCCCCAGGGTAAGGACTATGAACGCGAGAGTCGTGGCGAGGGTCCAGCCCCAAACCAACAGGCGGCTGGGCCGTCTAGGTTTGTCCAAGAAGAATTGCCGGGATGAGGAAGTATTAGTCACTGGAATAGGATAAGGTAAAAAGAAGGGAAAAAGGGGGAAGGGGAAAAGGGGATAAGTACATATGTCAGGTGACTTCTCGGCGTGGCATCCCCTTTGGCGCAGTGTGGGCTGGCAATTAGGAGTTTATCCCCTGTTATTGGGATCCCCCGCCCCCCATCAATCCGTCTAACCCAGGCAGATCCATCCCGCCTGTCAGCTTTGCCATCTCCTGACGCACCAATTCCTGGGCCCGTCGAAGCGCCTCGTTGGTGGCCGACACGATCAGCTCTTCAATCATCTGCTTGTCCGCATCCGACCCTTCCCCGGCAAGCGCAACGATCATCCCGCGGTCCAGCTCGACATTCATCACCTGCATCTTCCCGTTGACAACCACCCGCACCGCCCCCGCGCCAGCGTCGGCCTCCGCGGTGATGTGAGCAAGCTCCTCCTGCATCCGCTGCATCTTCCCACGCATCTCCCCGGCGTTGCCCAACAGCCCCGCCAGGTTCTTTAGGTTCTTCATCTGGTCAAACATATATGCGCTCCATTTACATTGGGTACTACAGCCCCGATCATAGCTTCTTGGCGGAGGCCGTTGTAACAGCACCCACCGCCCATCGGGCCGCCCCACCCTGGACACAAATGAACCACGCCAGGCCACCAAAACCGCCAGGATTGTCTAATCCGCACAACCCGGACCCTAGTTTTACCCGGAAAAATCCATGTCCGGGCCTCATATCGCCTAGGCTTAGGCTATAATTACAGCAATCATTCACTGTTGCTCCGGGAGAAGGAAACATCGTATGAAGCGGCGTTTATCATTTTGGTTGGCCTCGTTGTGTATGTTAGCGTTCGCCGGGCCCGCACCGGCACAGCTACGCATCGTGACCTACAACACCGCTAACGGCACCTTCCCCAGCGGCAACGACGCCAGCCCCCGTGCCGGCATGGACAACGTTCTGCAAGCCATCGGCGATGAAGTCACCAACGGGATCACACGCCCGATCGACGCACTGATCTTCCAGGAACACGACGACCCGTCCACCACCACCCAGGAATTCGTCAACCTGCTCAACGGGATCTACGGCGCGGGGACCTACGCACACAGCACCATCATCACCCTACCCAACTTTACTCTCAACATCCGCCAGACGATGGTCTATAACACCAACACGCTGAGCCTGATCCACGAAAAAGCTTTCGGCACGACCGGGAGTTCCGCAGCCGCCAGGCAGACCGCCCGATTCCAACTCCGCCCGGTCGGGTACGACGCCACGGCAGACTTCTACGTCTACAACAGCCACTACAAGGCCGGGTCGACCAGCAGTGACCAATCCCGACGTGCGTTCGAGGCCAACACCATCCGAAACGATTCCGATGCGCTGGGCCAAGGCATCAACGCCATCTACGCAGGCGACTTCAACATGCGTAGCAGCAGCGAGACCGCCTACCAGACACTGCTGGGTGCCGGCAACGGCCAGGCGTTCGACCCGATCAATGCACCGGGCACATGGAACAACAACAGCTCCTTCGCTTCGATCCACACCCAGAGCCCCCACGACGGCAGCGACGGCCTGATCACCGGCGGCATCGACGACCGCTTCGACTTCCAACTCGTCACAGGTGAACTCCTTGATAACGAGGGCCTAAGCTACATCCCCGGGTCATACCACACCTTCGGGAACAACGGCACGACCTTTAACCGGGCCGTCAACTCCAGCAACAACACCTATCCCCTCGCCAATAGCATCCTCGATGACCTGGCCCACGTCAGCGATCACCTCCCGGTTGTCGCCGACTATCAGTTACCCGCCAAGATGCTCGTTGAGGTCGGTGCTGTAACGAGTCGAGTGATCATCGGCACACCTGTTGATGTACCGGTCACCGTCACAAATGTCGCACCTGTAGCAACAGCAAACGGCGCCGACGAATTGGACTATGTGGTAACCGGAATAGATAATGTCCTGGGAAACGCGATCGGGACAGCCGATCCACTAGCATCTGGCAACCTCCACATTATGAGCATGGACACCTCCGGATTGGGCGTCGCCATAGGCCGGGTAGACGTCATCAGCTCTAGTCAGTCGGTCGCTGACGGCGAATTTACACACGAGGACGACGTCTTCACCACTGTCGTTGATCATTCCGATCCCTCATTCTCTTCCCCAACAGATCAAGATCTGCTCACCATCGACTTCGGTACACTCCCGGCCGGTAGCGGTGTGATCGACAGCGCCTTCGAAATCTTCAATCTCAGTCCAATCAACGGATTCAATATGTTCACCGCCGACCTGGACCTCGACTCGATCGTCGGCTCGGGCGATACCGGCGTGCTCGGCAGCGACCTCGCATCGTTTGCTGGCCTGCTCGCCGATACGTCCAACGGCTTCCTTGCCAGCTTCGACACTAGCACCCCCGGCACATTCAACGCGACCTATACACTAAACCTCTCCGACGAAGACATACCCGGCGCAACCAGCCAGACCTTGACCCTCCAGCTGCTCGGCGAAGTGGTCGGCCTGCTCACCGGCGATCTGGACGGCGACGGATTCGTCGGCATCGCAGACCTCAACATTGTTTTAGGCGTTTGGAATACCAATGTCCCTAATGGCAATCTGCTGGCGGGTGATCCTTCGGGGGACGGGTTTGTCGGCATCGCAGACCTCAACGTCGTTCTGGGCAACTGGAATGCCGGCACGCCACCAGCGCCCGGTACCACCGTCCCCGAACCGGGCACACTGGCCTTACTGGGTATCGGCACGATCGCGGTGATGCGCGGCCGCAAGAGGATGGCATGCTAAAGTAAGCATTGCCCGGCGGAAGATGAGCGATACGTTTTGAGTGCGACCCGTAGTGCCTTTAGCACCGGCACAGAGGCTGTTTAAATCTACGGATCGACTGATATAATGAGTAGCCCCCCGCGATACGTACCCAACGCCCTTAAGGACGTTCAACATGCTTAGGTTTATCTGTCTCACCCTGGTGGTCGGCCTGTCTGCGTCCAGCGTGAGCGCCACCCTTACCGCCGAGTTTGTCAATGCCATTGACAACTCCCCGCTTGTGGACTTCGTCACCCAGGACCTGATGGTGACGACTACCGTAGGCGATGACTGGGGCACGGCCCAACTACTCACCACACTCACCGCTGGCTCGATCTACCAGGACTCCAACGGCAGCGACTTCGCCCCCAATCCCCTTCTGTTCACCAACTTCCCCGAGCTCGAATTCGACACCTACCTCGATGGCAACGGCCAGCAACCCAGCATCGCCGGCCAGGCGGTGGACCTCGGCGGGGATGTGCAGGAGTTCTCCGAGAACCACATCGATATCACCTGGTTCAATACGTCACAGACCGACTTCGATACTTTTGGTATCGGCCGGTTTACCCTCACCGACGACGCTGTGGGAACGTGGTCCATCATGCTCACCTCCACCAGTGGATTCCGTACCTTCCAAGGGCTGATCAACAACGGCGAATTCGACCTGCGTAACACCGGAGGCGGCGCACCAGTCGTCGGCGACCTCGACAGCGACGGTTTCGTCGGCATCACCGACCTGAACATCGTGCTGGGCGATTGGAATAACACCATATTTGAAGGAGATCCAGCACTCGTCGGCGATATCTCCGGAGACTTCTTTGTCGGGATCGCAGACCTCAACACCGTCCTGGGCAACTGGAACCAGTTCGTCTTCCCGGGTGATACTCAAGTCGGCGATATCACCGGCGACGGATTCGTCGGGATCGCAGACCTCAACACTGTCCTGGGAAATTGGAACCTGCTCATCCCAACCGTTGACGTGCGGGCCGATCCCAGCGGCGATGGTTTCGTCGGCATCGAAGACCTCAACACCGTGCTGGCCAACTGGAACGCCGGCACACCGCCTAACGCAGATAATCTGTCGGTCGTGCCCGAGCCGGGGAGCCTCACAATCCTAGCCCTCGCTGGGCTATCGTTGATGCACGCTCGTCGGCGGTGATCGATAACTGACTACCGTCGGCGTTGGGAAATCGCCAACAGACCCAGCCCCATCACCGCCAGGCTCGCCGGTTCAGGCGTCGGGTATTCCGTGATCGTCACCAGCAACTGGGCGGACCCCACCACATTATCTGTCGTGATCAGGGTCTTAGTGATCTCAAACACATCACCCGGGAGTACCGGCTGAGAGAACCCGTCCAGCGTCAGCAACGATCCCACGCCAACTGTTGTATTAAACGTGATCGGCGATCCGTTGATCTTCACACTCGTCACCGTATTCCAACTCGCTCCGATGGCCGCGCCGGTAACTTGCTCGTGCCAATCCCACCAGGGTTCGGTCCCGGCATTGAGGATGGTTTCGTGCAACGTCATCCCCCCACCAACAAAAACGCCTGACGAGATGATATCTTTCGTCCAGGGCTGCCCGTTGATGTCCAGGTCTATCGGGAACGGCGCGGGGCCGTTGATCAAGTCGTTAGGCCCACCGATCCAACCCTCGTTCAAGGTGGAATCGAATAAGTGCTGGGTCGTCGGACCCGCCGCCGTACCCTGGGCCATGACCGGTGTCACCGTGATGAACGCCATGATGATGCCAACGTACAGCGCACACATTCTCACTTGGTTTCTCATACTCCCTCTCCTTTTAACAAACAATATGGCTTAAATCGATCCCGCTGCCTTTAACAATATGGCCATTATACCCGACCATCCTGGAAATAAAACACCTCAAGGACGTATTCATGCGATGCCGGAAGGCCTTAAAGCATAAAAAATCCCCCGGCGATTATTCATCGGATGGGTCAGTTGAGGACGGGCCGACGGCTTCCTCTCGGACATCAAACAAAACCGCGTCGGGGAAGACATCCATCACCTGCTTGACTAGGGGCAGGTCCATCGCGGCGCGCCGGTCGGTGTCGCGGGCTTTCCCTTGAACCGGCGTGCTGCCTCTGCTTGCTTCACCGCCAGCCTGCCCCGAATCAATCTTAGGAGCCTGGACACTGACCCGGACACGTCGGCCTAGAATCGGGGCTAGCTCCTCGGTGATCTCCTGGAGCCTGCGTTGATCCTTGGCAAAGTGCATCACCTCACGGTGGCCGGGTGTGGGGCTGAGTACAGCCGTCTGCTCGTCGAGTTTGTCGATCGTCACATAGCGCAGCCACGCAAAGGCTGGGCGGTCAGCCACGCGGTCTCGCAAAGCGGACATGACGGCACCGAGATTGGTGGTGTCGATGACAGGTGCGGTGGTCACAGGGGGTTGGGGATTGGAGGTCTGGGGTTGGTAAGCAGGCCCGGGGCTTGAAGTTTGAGGCTTGGGTTCCGTGACTCGGGATGGGGAGGGGAGAGGTGCGTTACCGGTCAGCTTTTTTTTTTGCCCAGGTGAGATAGCTGTACCAGCAAGTACAGCCGTGACGTCCGCCATCTTCTCGGCAAGCGCCAGCCTGACAATCGTCGCGTCGAGCAGGGCCCGCGGAGTCGCGCTGGCTCGGCCGTTGCGCTGCACCGATTCGCACAACGCGATCATGTAGGTCAGACCCGCGGCGTCAAAACGCCTCGCCTGCTCCACCGCTACGGCCTTGATGTCTTCGGGCAGCTCGACCAATTCGCTGTCGGGGCCACAGACCGCAAGCAGCATCAACTGCCGGAACCGCTCAATCAGCACCTCGAATACCTGGTCCTGGCTAACACCATTAGCAATCAGGTTGGCAACCGATTCGATCGAACCCTTCACGTCACCGCTTGCCAGTGAATCGACCAGGCCACCTACGAGTTGCGTATCCGGCAGGCCAAACATCTGCTCCAAGACTTTCGACGTCAACGGCGATTGCCCGGTCGCGATCAGCCGATCCAGCAACGACAAGCCGTCGCGCATCGAACCGTTGGCCAGCCGTGCAATCTGCCAGACGACTTCCCGCTCGGCCTGGAACGATTCAGACGCCAGGACCGATTCGAGGTGTTCGACGATCTTAGGTGTTGGGATATTCCGAAAGTCGAACCCCTGGCACCTGGACTGGATCGTCGCGGGCACCTTGTGCGGCTCGGTGGTGCAGAGGATGAACTTCACATGCGGCGGCGGCTCCTCCATGGTCTTGAGCAACGCGTTAAAGGCGCTGGTCGAGAGCATGTGGACCTCGTCGATGATGTAGATCTTGTATCGCGCGTTGCCGGTGGGTGAGAGCCCGGCGTTGGCGATGAGTTGGCGAGCCTGCTCGACAGAGTTGTTGCTGGCTCCATCGATCTCGATGACGTTAAGGTCGTCGCCTCGCATGATGCACTCGGCCATCCGCTGCTGGACATCCTCATCGGGGAAGCCGCCGTCAGCCTCCGCGTCGGGCGGCATCGGTGCGTCGTCCACCGTGGCGGGTGCGTTCAGCGCGCGGGCGAAGATCCGGGCCATCGACGTCTTGCCCACGCCACGGGTCCCCGTAAACAGGTAAGCGTGCGCAACTCGGCCCTGATCAATGGCGCTACGCAGCGTCTTGGCGATCGGCTCCTGACCGATCACGCCGGCGAAGCTGGTCGATCGGTATCGTCTTGCCAATACGGTATAGGACACGCGACCCTCGCTGTACCCGGGCAACCGTGCCCGGCAAAGGCCACATCATAGCAGAGGTGCACCGTCTTGATTGGGCCGCCATATCGCGGGGCGGTGATCTACAGAAGTCGGGAGATCGCCGACTGATCGGGCAGCAGCTGGGCCATATCCAAGGCACTGTCGGACGCCCGCTGGTCATCTCCAGCAACCCCAAAAGCCGTCCCCAGGCCCCGGCTCCCCCGGCTACCGTCGTGCAGCCAACTCCATGCCGCAGCCGCCTGGGCCCGGTCAGCTACAGACTCGCCACGCCCGGGCTTCTGAGTCACGGGTGCAACTTCATCCAGCAGCGAGAGCTTGCCCGCGACCGACTCGTCAGCCGTGTCTTGTTCATCAGCCTCAACCGTGTCTGGCTCTGCTACCTGCAACGCAACCGGCTCAGGAGCTTCAACGACTGCTTGAGTCTGCTGCACCTGAACCGTGTCAGCCTGGGGCTCAACCGCCGGGCTGGTGGCGGTCGCTTGCACCACCGGGGGCGTCCCAGCGTTCCAATTGCCCAGGACCGCATTGATGTCTTCGATCCCGATAAAATTATCATCATTGACATCAGCCCGGGGGTCGGCAGGAGGCACATTCTGGTTCCAGTCACCCAAGATGATGTTCAGGTCCGCGATACCGACAAACCCGTCGCCATTAAGATCACCCGGCACCACTGCTTCGATAACCAGTTCATTGATCGTCGCGTCCGAACCGGCGTTCCCTGCGGTGTCGATCCCGAACGCAGACACGTCATATGTCCCCACAGCCAACGCGGGGGTGATCGTGTCGTCCGCCAATGTCCAAGTCCCGTCGCCGTTATTCGTCGCGGGGTAAGCGACACCGTTGACAGTGACCACGACAGTGGTAGCAGGATCATCATCGACGACCGTGCCGGTGAGCTGCGGCGTAGTATCAGTGGTGGTTAACGCATCGACGGTCACCACAGGCAAAGTCGCATCGACAACCAGTTCATTCATCGTGGCGTCGGAACCCACGTTGCTGGCGGTGTCCGTCGCCGTCACAGCCACCTCATACGTCCCATCAGCCAACGCGGGGCTGATCGTATCGTCCGCTAAAGTCCACGTCCCGTCGCCGTTGTTCGTCGCAGGGTAAGCGACCCCGTTGACTGTGACCACGACAGCCGTGGCAGGATCGTCATCGACGACCGTACCCGTAAGTTGCGGCGTCGTGTCGCTGGTGGTCAGCGCGTTAACCGTCACCACCGGGTCGGTCGTGTCGGAGCTGGCGAACACCTTGAGCACCGCCTGACCTTGAGTGAATACATCGAACGTCTTGCCATCAATCAATTCGCTGCCCGAGGCGGTCCAGCCCGCACCCATATCGACCGTGTCATCCGGGTCAGCCAAAACAAGCAGGGTGTTAGTCGTATCCGAAAGGTTCAAGACCTCCCGTACATCAAGCGTCAGGCTGTTAGCCCCCGTACCACGCACGTCGATCTGCTCGATGCCGGTCAGGACATGGTCACTCAAAGCAGTCAGGTCAAGCACAACACCCGCCCCGTCTAGGCGAACCGTGTCGAACCCACTGCCGCCCGCAAGCCTGGCGAACGCCGCATCAGGGACGGCCAGGACATCGTCGCCCTCACCCGCACGCAAGACATCCAGCCCGCCGTTGCCGATCAACTCGTCGTCGCCGGCACCGGCAATCACAAGATCCCGTGCCACGGTCCCGTTAAACACCTCACCCGTAACCCCGCCGGCCTGTGTGACCACACCGGTGAAGTCCCGGCCAAAGACCAGGTAGGTTCGGCCCGCATCATTGTTGACACCGACATCGGCATCACGGGCCGCGACCAGCAGATCGTCGAACCCGTCGCCGTTGACATCGCCCGCACCGCTGACGTACCGCCCCGCGTGGTCCAAGACGTCAGCGCCGTTGATGACCATCCCGCCGTTACCGGGCACCGTTGCCAGGCTCAGCGTGGCAGCAAATACACCGCCTCGGCCAAACAGCAGGTAGGTTTCACCGTTCTCAAATGTGCCGCCGTCAGCTATATGCGCGCCGATCAACAGGTCGTCAAACCCGTCACCGTTGACATCCCCGACGCCTGAAACATTGAAGCCTGTCTCGTCGCCAAGATCGACGCCTTGGATGGCAAAACCGTTGGCCCCGTTAAGTGAAGCCAGTGTCACCGTCGTCGGGAAAGCAGCCGCCTGCCCAAATACGACATAGGCATTGCCCGCACTGGTCGGGTCGGCAGACGCCGGCGCACCTATGAGCAGGTCACCGAAGCCATCGCCGTTGAAGTCGCCAATCGCTGACCCGGTAAACCCCAACTCCAGATCGGCGGTATCCCCCTCAACGACAAAGCCATTGGTGCCGTTGATTGCGGAGAGGTTGAAGTCGGTGGGGAAGCCGGACGTTTGGCCGAAGACGACATAGGTTTTCCCGGCAGTGGAGTTCACACCAACCGTCGATCCGGGGGCACCGATCCTGATATCCGCGATACCGTCGCCGTTCATATCACCCGCCGAACCGACACTGAACCCGGCCCTATCACCGCTAGCAGGTCCGGTGATGATGAATCCGTTGGCTCCCGTTAGTGAACCGGCGGTCAGCACAGCGGGCATCGCCGCGGTTGATCCGAATATGACGTAGGAACGACCCGTGTCTGCGGTGACGCCGTCATCCCCGGCGGTCGAGCCGATCACCAAGTCGGCCAGCCCGTCGCCGTTCACATCCCCCATACCGCTGACCGAAAAACCGGTCCTGTCCAACGAGACCGCGCCATCAAACCGGTAGCCGTTTGTGCCGTTGAGCGTCGTCAGGTCCAACGTCGCGGCAAACGGCGTGGACTTGCCATAGACCACATAGGCGGCCCCCGACCGGTTCCCGTTGGGGTCGGCCTTGGATGCACCAAACACCAGATCGCCCAGCCCGTCGCCGTTCACATCGCCCGCCGAGGCGACCGAGACACCCATGTCATCGCCACTGACAAGCGCATCGACACGGAAGCCGTTGATCCCGTTGAGAGTTGATAGGTCGAACTCCGCAGGGAAACCGCCAGCCATACCAAATACGATGTAGACCGATCCGTCATTAGTGCCAACCGGGTCTGCGCCCGGGGCTCCAAAGATCAGATCATCGAAGCCGTCGCCATTGATATCACCAGCCGAACTCGCTGAATTGCCCGCGATATCACCGGCGGCCACGCCATTGAAGACCACACCCGAAGTGCCATCTCCGCCGTTCACAGCCTGCAGGTCCGCAAGGTCAAACTCCGCAGCCGTGGGATCGAGGATCACTAGCTCGTCGGCGGTCGCGTCCGCCCCAACGTTCCCCACCGTGTCAGTAGCGGTGACCTGCACCTCATACGTCCCCACAGGCAAGGCCGGGGTGATCGCGTTGTTCGCAAGCGTCCACGTCGCGCCGTTGTTGGTCGCCGCGTAGACGGCACCATTGATGGTCACGCTGATCGCGGCGGTCGGGTCATCCACCGTGCCGGTGAGCGGCGGGCTGGTGTCCGTGGTGGACAACGGGGCAACCGTCACGCTCGGCGCGGTGGCGTCGATCGTCAATTCCCCGGAGGTGCTGTCTTCGATCATAAACGGTGTGAGGTCCACACCCGACGCAAGGACGTCGTACACCCCGTCGGCGAGTGCCGGCGTGATCGTGTTGTCTGGCAATGTCCACGTGCCGTTGTTGTTATTCGTCGCCAGGTAGGGTGTCCCGTTAACCGTGACCAGCACGGTGACATCCGTGAATATCCCGTCGATCGTGCCGGTAAGTTCCGGGGTCGTGTCATTGGTCGAAAGTGAGTCCACGGTGATCGTGAACGGGGCATCGAGAATATGAAGCGAAGCCGGATTCGAGACGTTGCCGAGGTTGCCCGCCGCATCAACCACGGTCACAAGCACGTCATAATCGCCAACCGCAAGTGCCGGATCAATTACGTTATTAGGCAGTGTCCAGGTTCCATCGCCATTGTCTACAGCCGTGAAAGCCCCACCACCACCGACGCCTGTAATAATGACACTGATCGAGGTCGCCTTGTCGGCATCGGTCACGGTCCCTGTCAGCTCCGGTGTCGAATCACCGGTCGTCAGCGCGGCAAACGTCACCATGGGGTTGGTCTTGTCGATGGTCAACTCACCGGACGATCCGTCGGTCCCGATCCCAGGCACATCGGCCAGGTTCGTCGCCGTCACCGTAACGTCGTAGACACCATCCGCCAGCGGAATCGTGATCGTGTCATTGGCAAGCGTCCATGTACCGTCGCCATTATTTACCGCGGCGTGTGGGATCTCGTTGACCGTGACTTCGATAGCCGATTCGCTGTCCGACACCGTGCCGGTCAATTCGGGTCTGTCGTCCGTGGTCACCAATGTATCCACCGTAACGGTCGGGGCGGTGGTGTCGATGGTCAGCTCGTTGGTCGTGCCGTCGTTGCCGGTGTTTCCACCCGAGTCCGTCGCAGAAACAGACACATCGTAGGTGCCGTCGGCGAGAGCCGGCGTGATCGTGTTGTCAGCCAGGGTCCAGGTCCCGTCGCCGTTGTTCGTCGCAGCGAAGTCAAAGCCGTTGACATTCACTGTGACCGTCACGTCAATAGCCGGATCAGCATCAACCACGGTCCCGGTGAGTTGTGGGCTCTGGTCACTGGTGGTCAGTGTGTCAACCCCAACAACCGGCGGGGTGTCGATCACCAGGTTTACCGTGGGTGCGAGGTCCCCCACATTCCCTGCTGCATCGGTCACCTTAACCGCTACCACATAAATCCCCTCGGGAAGCCCCGGCGTGATCGTCCCCGCATCAAGCGTCCACGTCCCACCTCCGTTATTCGTCGCGGCAAACGTATTGCCGTTCACCGTCACCTCAACCTCCGCCGACGTATCCGCATCACCCACCGTGCCGGTCAACTCAGGAGAAGAATTGTTCGCCGTCCCGGGCGCATCAATCCCAACCGTGGGTGCAATGGTATCGATCGTCAGTTCATTGACAGCCCCATCGGTTCCGATGTGGCCAAGCGTGTCCGTCCCGGTTACCACAACCTCGTAGACCCCGTCAGTCAGGGCCGGCGCGATCGTCACAGCCGGGAGTGTCCACGTCCCGTCGCCGTTGTTCGTCGCCGCGTAGTCGGTACCGTTAACATTCACACTGACCGTCGTGTTGGGATCGACATCGCTTACCGTGCCGGTGAGTTCCGGCGAGGTATCGCTTGTAGCCAATGGATCGGCCGCCACCACGGGCGCGGTGTTGTCGATGGTCAATTCATTAAACGTCTGGTCGTTGCCGTTGTTCCCCGCACTGTCGGTCCCGACCGCCAGGACTTCATACACCCCGTCCGCCAGATTCGGCGTGATCGTCCCCGCCGGTAGCGTCCATGTGCCGTCGCCATTCACCGTCGCCGCGTAGCCGGTCCCGTTGACTGTAACTTGCACCGTCGTGGCTGGATCCAGGTCAGTAACCGTGCCGGTAAGTTCAGGCGACCGTGTCTCCGTAAGCAACGGATTAAGCGTCACCACCGGGTCGAGGAGGTCAGCCTGGACAACAAGCACCAGGGTCGCGTTCCCTTGGGTAAACGTAGTCTCTTGATTGCCGTTGACGACCTGCGAACCCGTCTGGGTCCAACCCGCGCCGATGTTGACCGTGCCGGTGATATCCCGCACAACCCGAAGGGTATTGCTTGTGTCGGACAGGTTCAAAACGTCCCGCAACTCAAGCGTGAGTGTGTTCGCCCCGCTGCTAATGTCGATCGTTTCGACCCCGGTAATCCGGCTGTCAGCGATCGCCGTCAGGTCCAGCGTCAGCCCGGTGCCGTTAAGCGTCAGGATGTCAGCCCCACTGCCGCCGTCTATACGCTTGAAGGTCGAGTCGATGATGACGATCTCGTCATCCCCCTGACCCGCCAGCAGCACATCCGCCCCGCCGTTACCCGTCAACGTGTCTCCGTCGCGCCCCGTAACCATCACGTCCGCCCCGACCGTCCCCAATAAACCGTCCGCAAGTGATGTCCCTAGATGCGTCACCGCGTCAGAGAAGTCGCCACCAAATACCAGATAACTCTCACCGGATTCCCCGCCATTGGGGTCCGCCAGGAATGCGCCAATGATGAAATCGGCAAACCCGTCTCCGTCAACATCACCCGCGTCTCGGATCGAGGTTCCCGAACTGTCCTGTGTGTTGATCCCGTTAAGAACAAAGCCGTCCCCCCCCACAAGCGCCGATAGATTGATAGAAGCCGCCACCGCCGTAGATCGCCCCAACACCAGATACGTCTCCCCAGAGCGTGTGCCATTGGGATTCGCCCGATCGGCAGCCACAAGCACGTCATCCAGTCCGTCACCGTTAACATCACCCGCGCCGCTCACCGCCAGGCCGGCTCGGTCCCCGGCATCGATCCCGTTAAGCTTGAACCCATTCGCCCCAGTCAGTACAGAAAGATTCAGCGAGGACGCAAACACACCAGCATGGCCAAATACCACATACGCACTGCCCGACCCCGCGACCGCACCCGCCGCAACCGGTGCCCCGATCAAGACATCGGCAAACCCATCGCCATTAAAGTCACCAGCCGACGAAACGGAACGCCCCGCATTATCGAGCGTGGCCTCGCCATTGATAGCAAAACCGTTAGTACCGTTGAGCGTTGCCGGGTCCAGGCTCGCAGCGAAGCCACTGGTCGCACCGAAGACGACAAAAGCCGCACCAGAATCCGCCGCAGCGTTGGGGTCATCCAAAAACGCTCCAACAACCAAGTCGTCGATCCCGTCGCCATTGACATCACCCGCCGCATTGGCGGAAATACCAAGCTGGTCGTCCGCCGAGACTCCGTTGATTGCAAAACCGTTAGCCCCAGCCAGCGTGCTTAAATCGAAACTGGAACCGAAACCCCCAACTTGCCCAAATACGACGTAAGCCGTGCCCGAGGCCGTACCATTGGGTGTATCAAGCGATGCACCAAGGACAAAGTCATCCACCCCATCGCCGTTGACATCACCCGCGCCCCGAACCGAGAAGCCTAATCGATCGCCCGCGCTCAGCCCGTCGATGCTAAAACCATCGGTGCCGTTGAGTGCCGAAAGTTCCAATGTAGCCGCAAACCCCGCCGCCTTGCCGTAGACCACATATGCCTGCCCAGATTCTACGCCGTTAGGTGAAGCAACAAATGCACCAATCAACAGGTCGTCAAAGCCATCGCCATTGACATCACCCGCCCCCGCAACCGATCGGCCGGAGAAGTCGCCGCCCGCGATGCCGTTGATCTTGAAACCGTTAGCCCCGGTTAGAGAAGACTGCTGAAGCGTTGCGCTAAAGCCACCAGCCTGACCAAACACCACAAAACTTGCCCCCGAATCCGCACCGTTTGGCCCGTCACGGAACGCACCAATAATCACATCGTCAAATCCGTCGCCATTAATATCCCCCGCCGAGCTCACCGATACACCCGAACGGTCACCCAACGATACCCCGTTGATAAGCACACCCTGCGACCCGTTCCCACCGTTGACCGCAAGCAGGTCCGACAGCTCGAACACCGGTGTCGCCGAGAGCAACACCCTCTGCTCCAGCGTTTCCAGACCGCTGCGCATATCTTGCCCCGTCGCAGCGTTCACGCCGGCCCCAGCCTGCCGCTTGAGCCAGCGCCGATAAGCACGTTGACTGCCGAACCGCTGACCGGCACGCCTCGTATCTGCCAAATGATTACGCATCAATCCCTCTCCATTCCGCACTAATCGATTTCACATAAGAAAAACCACACCCAAACGAGTTGCACGCCCTACTGGCCGAGCCATACCCGTCAAGTGATTGACCAACACCGCTTTATGTCCTCTGGCTTGGCACAGGCAAACCCGGCCCGCCAGCGTAGACCAACAAGTATACCACGCCCACCACACGGGCAACCCAAACCGTGATTTTAGCCCGAATTTCTGCCTTTAACCCCAAATATATTACGTCCGCAGATAGGTCATCGATAACCATCTACTTACCCAAATTAACTAAACGATAGGACCGGAAAAACTCAAAGCAAATCACTCATTCTCATGCAAGCCCAGGCTTGATACGGCGACAAACGCCTGGGGCATCACTTCACATCAGATAAAGAGGGGATTCCAAACCGCAGTTTGCCATCCTCAGGCCCACACGGCCGACAGAAATAATGACGCCCAAGCAACGGCCGACGAAACCGCCGGTGGCTCTCCCCACAACCCGGGCAGACCGCCTCCCAGTGCCCTTTAGGCATCACCGCTTCACGATCCAGACGTTCGGGATTCGCACCAATACGCTTACACACCGACTTCCACTTGGCCCCATGCCCCGCCTTCTCCCCAGCAAGCGCGTGGGCGATCTCGTGCAATACCGTATCTCGCACAGCCTCTTCGTCATTGTGCGCCACAAAATACATCGACAACTCGATCCGCCTGCGTGTGTAATCACACATCCCAAGCGTCCGCTTGCCCCGGTTGTAAACAAACACCCACCCACGCAGCTTGTGCTCTGCGATGAGCGTCTTGGCGAGTTTGGCGGCGTCATCAAAATCCATGGATACAAGAGGATACCGTGCTTACAAAGAATGGGCGATCCACAACCACCACACGAGCACTATGTCGGCGACGGGCCCTATCAGTCATCAAGTTCGGGGTCGATCGGCTCCCAATGGATATTGGCAACACCCAAAACCGTGCCGGTGGCAATGGCGATATCGACCTGCGCGACCTGGTAGTCCGCCAGACTGCGTATCTCCGCCGACTGTGCATCCGCCATCCGAGCCTGTGCATCCAAGACATCCGTACTCGTGCGCAACCCCAAATCAAACTGCCGCTGCTCGGCAGCCAGCGTCCGTGCCGTGAGAATGACCCGCTGACGGTTGGCCAAAATACGCTGCCAGTTTGCCTCCAACTGATCCACCGCATTAAGAACTTCCTGCTGGATCGTGGCCCGGCGTTGCTGCTTAGTAGCGCTGTTCCGTAGCCGCGACAGGATCGCCCGACGTAGGCGACTCTGCGCCGCCTCGTTGCCTAGCGGAACCTCGATCCGCACCCCGATACGCTGATCTTCAAAATCGTAATTCCCGAGAACATCAAACGCGCCCCCGTAAGATGCACCCAACCCGTTAGACACATAGGTGTAATCAAGCACCGCCAACGGCAGTGTCTGGTTGCGTTGAAAGTCCACCGTGCTGGCGTCCTGCGCCAATTGCAACTCCAACTCCAGCAACTCCATACGCCCATCCATCGCGGCCTCCACAAGCCGACCCGGATTAAGGTTGTAATGCACCGGGTCTGGCGGCGACGAGGGGATCAAAACAGTCACGCTGGACATCACCAGCCCAGGTTTATTCAAGACACGCTTGAGCGTCCGTTCACGATCCCGCAACGTGTTCTCCGCGATGATGATCGCTTCGAGCCCATCGGCAACACCCGACTCGGCACGGATCACCTCGACCTCGGCATCGGTGCCCACTTCTAGCAGCCGCTTGGCCCGTTCCAACTGTGCAAACGCCAACTCGTGCTGCTGCTCACGGACCTCTAACTCCTTGCGAGCCGCATAAAGCCGCCAGTACACACGGTCGGTCAGCGCGATAACCCGGATCACTTCCAGCTTCGCACGCGCCTCGGCCGACTGCGACTGGTAATGAGCGATACGGATGCCGTGGCTGTTGGTCCGTGTCCCAGCGTTCCTTAAAAGGTTGTGACTCAACGACACGGTCAGGTCCGCGGTGTACGACGGGTTCAGTGTCGAAAAAGCGTTGTCCGTCTTGAACCGACGGGTCGGCAGGCTCACACGCAGGTTCCCCCCGGTCCGCAAGGGGACGTTGACCCCCATGTCGTTACTCTGCAATTCGGTCTGCGAACCGCTCAGCGACGTGTCGGTCGGTGTGTCGGTCTTGCTTAGCGTGTGGCTGGCGAAAAACATCGACTCGAACCGGGCCTGCTCCTCGGTGATGCTCTGCCGGGCGATGGTAGGCCCCAACAACTCGGCCGCAAGGTCCAGATTGTTCGCCAAGACTAACACCCGGCAGGCATCAAGCGTCAGTTCCATCTCGGCAGGCGGCGGCTCGACCTCGACTTGGGCTTCGCTGTCATGTTCGGTCCGCTCCGAGGGTTCCAGACTCATCGGCTCAATCCGACGAAGCCTCTCACGCGGCACGTTCATCTCCAACCCCGGGTCATTATCAAAAGGCCCAACACATCCCGAAACGAAAAACACACACGCCGATACCCCAAATGCGGATGCGTAAAACGTGTTTGTAACTTTTTCATTCATGACGCAACGCCTCTATGGGGTCCAGCCGAGCTGCCTTGACCGCGGGGAACATGCCAAAGAACACACCGACCAGCGCGGAGAACCCGATGGAAACCACGATCGCCCACAGCGGGATGTACGCCCGCTCCAGCTGTGCGCCGGGGATCATGCCCATGACCACCGTCAGCAACTGCCCCCCCGCGATACCCGCAAGACCGCCGACCGAGCAGAGCGCGATCGCTTCAATTAGAAACTGCAAAAGTATCGCCGACGGCGGAGCCCCCACAGCCTTACGCAAACCGATCTCACGGGTCCGCTCAGAAACCGAAACCAGCATGATATTCATAATCCCCACTCCCCCAACCAGCAGCGACACCCCAACGATTGCACCCGCCACCATCGTTATCCCCACCGCGATCTTGTTGAACGCCTGAACAAACTCCTCCACAACATTGATACGGAACGTATCCGGGTCCTCCGGCCGAAGCTTCAGCCGACGCCGAAGATAAAATCGGATCTCCGCCCGCGCATCCTCAGACACCTCAGGCGTCTCCGCGTTGGCCAGGACATACATCCAGCTACTATTCCGACGCCACGCAGTGCTAAACGGGACGAACACACGGTACTCAGGACCGCCCGCACCAAACATCGAAAACGCCTGCTGCGGCTCCACCATCCCCACGATCAAGAACCGCGTCCTATCTATATATATCGACTGCCCCACACAATCACGGTCCAGCCGAAGCTTGTCTCGAGTCTCCGGCTCAATCAAACATACCGGGCGCGCCTCGGTCATATCCACCAGGTTAAAGGGCCTCCCCTGCGTGACCGAACGGCCCTCCACATCGTGCCACGCCGGCTCTACACCCGTGACACGCGCCCCTTCAATCGACTCATCCCCAAACACCACATCCATCGTCTGCGCAGTGCTGCGCGTAAACGCAGCAACCGAAGGGCAGTGATCCAGCATCCCGTCAAAATCACTGGGGGCAAAACGGATCGTGTCCCACGAAGCCCGCCTATGCCGTCCCGTCTGCGGGTTCTGGGAAAAGACCGCGATCTTGTTGTTCCCTATCAACTCGAAGTCGGCCAATATATTCGCACGCAAACCCGTCAGCGCCGCGATCACCGCCGTCACTGACGCCACCCCGATGATGATACCCATCGTCGTCAGCAGCGACCGGACCTTGTTCGACCATATCTGGCCAAGCGCCAGCGTGATGCTCTGGGTCAGGAACAACAACAACATCACCGGGGCCTTAAACAGGCTCACACATCACCCCCCCGCACAACATCGCCGCCACCCACCGAAGCCCCCGACCCCCCCGCAGCACCATACACCGCCAGATGCGACTCCCGCACATCCTCATCTTGATCCGCCGGCAGGTCCGACACGATAAGCCCATCGCTCATCCTCACGATCCGCCGGGCACGCGCCGCAACATCGCGCTCATGCGTGACCATGATGATCGTCTGACCCTCCTCATGCAGCCGAACAAACAAGTCCAGGATCTCGTGGCTGGTCTTGGAATCAAGGTTCCCCGTCGGCTCATCAGCCAAAAGAATACTGGGGTTATTAATCAGTGCCCGCGCGATAGCAACCCGCTGCTTCTGGCCGCCGGAGAGCTGGTTAGGGTGATGCTTGGCGCGGTCTTCGAGATTGACCCGGCGCAACACCTCCATCGCCCGGGCCCGCCGTTCACGCCAACCCGTCTGGGAATACGTCAACGGCAACGCGACGTTGGCTAAAGCACTAAGCCGAGGCATCAACTCAAACGACTGGAAAACAAATCCAATCCGTTCGTTGCGCGTCCGTGCCAGCGCCGCCCCGGTCATCCGGCTAGTCAGTTGCCCAGCGAGTTTGTAGGACCCACTTGTCGGGCGATCCAGACAACCCAGCACATTCATCAGCGTGCTCTTGCCAGAACCCGAAGTCCCCATGATCGCCACAAATTCGTTTTCACCCACCGCCATATCCACACCCGCCAGCGCGTGGACACGATCGACGCCGACCTTATACACCTTGGTCAGTTTATGTAGTTCGATCAGCATCGGGGAAAATCCGGGAGCATCCGGGGGAGGCCGGGGCCGTTAGTTAGTTGCGGACTCGGTGTCGGCCCGCTCGTCTGTTGAAGTTTCATCATCACCGCTGGGGTTATCTGCTTGGGCATCACCCCCGACCTCATCCCCGGTGTCCGCGCCATCGTCTTTATCTTCCCGCTCGTCCTTCACCGACTGGTCATGCTTCAGACCCTCCAGTGCCTTGTAAGGCCCAACAATCACCCGCTCCCCCACATCCAAACCCCTCAAGATGACCGTGTGTGTCACATCCGACGGGCCGATCTGCACCGGCGTCAGCACCGCCTTGCCCTCGATAAAACGATACACCACCGTTACGATCGTCTTGTTCTTGTCCACATTCTCACTGCTGTCCCGGATATCTACCGGCAGGTCGTCGATCGGCCGACCCAAGACCGCCTGACTGGGCACGGTCAATACACCGGTGTGCCGGGCAACCTCGATCTCCGCATCAGCGGTCAACCCGCTATAGATCGCGTCACCCTCGCTCTTCAGAAGTATCTCGGTCTTAAAGAATTTAGTGCCCAGCCGTGTCGCAGACAACGCCACCGATCGCACCGTCCCGTCGAAGACCCGGTCGGTGTAGGCCAGCATACGCACACGCGCCGGCTGCCCCTCATGCACCAGTGCGATGTCCGCCTCATCAAGCTGCGCAACCACCAGCATCATCGACAGGTCCGCCACTTCCAACAGCACCGTGCCCGGATTATTCATCGTCCCCGTCACCGCCACCTCGCCCGGCTCGACATTGACCAACGTAACCACCCCGTCGATCGGCGAGGTGATCGTGGTGTAGCTGAGATTATCTCTAGCACGCTCAATGTCAGCATCGGCCGCCTGCAGACTAAACCCCGCCACCTTCAACGCCCGCCGGGACGCCTCAAGGTTCGCCTGCGCCGAGATGTACCGTGAATCCAACTCGTCGTGACGCATCTGCGCCTGCTCGTAGGCCGACCGGCTCACATCACCCGAGGCAACCAGTTCCCGGTTACGGCTCAGGTCTCGCCGCGCCTCATCCAACGAAGCCTGCGTGCCCTGCAGTGTCGCCGCCTGGCTTTCGATCCTTGATTCCTCGACCTCGATCTGCGCCGCCTGCCCGTCACGCCGAGCCTGCGCCGATCGCAAGAGTGCTTCCAGGTCCGTAGAATCAAGCCGCAGTAACACGCTCGCCGGCACCGGTGGGTCGGCATCAGGGTCACCCTTGGTCACATGTTCGCCAGCGGCAAACGGGACCTCCGCAATCCTCGCTGAAACACGGGCACTGATCGCTACATTCGTCACCGGCTCAACCTGCCCCGGCGCGGAAACCACCTCGACCAATTCGCCGACCGCCACCGCCTCCAGCCTCACCGCCGTACCGACACCCCCACCGCCACCGCCAGCGGTCGCCCCCGGGCCCAGCACCGCGACCAAACCAATCACCCCCACGATCAGCACCACAAACCCAACGGTTACACCAATGATTAATTTCACGAGTTCACATCCCCCGGCTCAACCGCTGCCGGCATCAAACCACCGTCATCTTCAAACACCTCTGGTGTAAACGCATCGACAACGCTCGGCCGTGTCAACATGACTATCATCACCAGATAATACCCGATCAGTGCCACAAGAAAGACAAACCCAACCACCATCCCGACCATCATCGCCACATGCTCGGGCCTGCCCGATGTCTGCTCAAGCATGGGAGCTGTAATCAGGAAATACTGTATCACGCTCCCGATCACCTTCATGAAAATCGAAAAGACGCCCCACCCGATCGTCGCCGCCCTCGCCCACGGCCGTAACTGAAACATCCCGATCGAAGCCGCCACGATAAGCACCGTCGCCAGGAACAAAAGCACCAAACTGACATCGTTGTACACCCTGAACCCCGCGTTGTTCTCCATCAGGTCCAGCGCCGGGTTGGGCTGACCAGTATCAGGCAACTTGATCAGCCCCAGCCGAAACACCAAACCAAACAACAGCCCCAGACACCCAAACCCCGCAAAGACCAGATTGATGATCGCCAGCACCATCACCGATGTCGGTCGCTCTTTCATACCCAATACCCCTTTCGACGGGCCGTCTTACTTAGTAAGACGACACCAGAAGAATTTCATGACAGTGATTTCCTGACTCAAGCGTATTTTAATCGTTTTGTTGCCCCGCTGCCGAAAATCAGCGGGCCAGGAACCCCAAAGATGCGGAATGCGAATCGAGCGTTGAATCCAAGGAGCCGCTTGGTAAGACACTGGCAAGCTCATGCCCGCCCATCGTAAATATCAGGCATCCGCCCCAGGATTCCCCGGCCCCGCTGCCTCATCCTCATCATTCAACATCCGCACCGCCGGGCTATCCATGTCATCGTATTGCCCCGATCGCGTCGCCCAGATAAAAGCAGCCACAAACACACCCGCAAGTAGTATCGCCAACGGTAACACCAGGTAGATGACGCTCATGGTTTATCTCCTTCATCGCCCCTGCCCCCGGATATGTCCCCGGACTCACCCCCGGCCCCATCACTCATAAACGCCCTGCTGCTCAACGCCAACCCCAACACAGTCAACGAACTCACCGGCATCAGCACCGCCGCGATCAACGGGTTTATAACCCCTAACGCCGCCAAACTCACACCCACCGCATTGTAGGCTAGCGACACCCCCATGCCACGCCGGATACCCCCGATCACCTGCCGGGAAGCCTTAGTCAGCCCGATGATCGGCGTGAGCCCCGGCCGACTCAGATAAATATCTGCCGCCGCCAGGCTCGCCTCCGCCCCGCCGTGGACCGCGATCCCCAGTGTCGCCGCCGCCAGTGCCGCCGCATCGTTCACCCCATCGCCAACCATGACCACCGGCCCCAGTTTGTTGTAACGACGCACCAACTCGACTTTCTGTTCCGGCATCACCCCGCCATGGGTATCCTCGGGCGATAGCCCAAGCCCGTTGGCGACCTGGCTCACCACCGCCTGATGATCGCCCGACACCATGCCCATCCGCCAACCCATCCGACGCAACGCTCCGATCGCCTCCCGCGCGTCCGGCCGAACCGCGTCACCAAAACCAGCCACCGCCTTGACCTCCCCATCCACCACTATCAATACCGGTGTAAGGCTCTCCTCGGTGATCTGCTTAACGTGGTCATTTACCCATCCGCGGTCGGTATTTCCGGGGGCACACCGCCCGACGTAGTCAGACGAACCGATCACCATCCGTTGCCCGTTGACCCGCGCGCTGATCCCGCCGGTGTCGGACTGCACAACGTCAGCCACTTCACCACCGTGGTCAGGTATACCCAATGCTTCGATCATCGCCCCAGCGATCCGATGTGACGAGTGCGATTCCACTGCCGCGGCGAGCGGCTTTACTTTTTCATCGCCGAACCAGTGGACAAGCGTGGTCTTGCCCAGTGTTACCGTACCGGTCTTATCTAAAAGCATCGTTCCACAGCGGGCCATGCGTTCCAGCGCCGCCCCACCTTTAATCAATACCCCCCTTCGTGCAGCCCGCCCGATCGCCACCGCCAACGTCAAAGGCGTCGCCAACCCCAACGCACACGGGCAAGCAACAATCAACAACGCCACCGTGTGGTCCGCCGCATGAACCGGGTCACGCCACAACCAGAACGCAAACGTCACCGCCGCCAGCGAAATAACCGTCACCACAAACCACCCCGCAAGCCGGTCCGCCGCCTGGGCCACCGGGGCCTTGTTCCGCGTGCTTTCCTCAACCAGACTCATCAACGCCCCGACCCGGGTCCGCTCCCCGGTGGCGTGTACCCGGACCCGCAGTGTAGACGTCAGATTAACACTCCCAGCATGCACACGATCCCCCGCCGTCACACCCACCGGCCTTGATTCGCCGGTCAACAACGACTCATCGATCTCACTGCCCCCGTACAACACCTCCCCATCCACCGGGACCGACTCCCCCGCGATCAACTCGACCGTGTCCCCCTGTTCCAGCGCCTCGATCGGCACCTCGGCGACCGTCTCACCGTCCACCCGCCTCGCCGACACCGGCGTCAACCGAAACAACTGCTCCACCGCATCCGCTGCCCGTCGTTGCTGCCGGCGTTGGATCGCCCTACCCACAAGCAACAAGAACACCAGCACCGTCAAAGAATCAAAGTAAACCTCACCGTCACCGCGCAGCGTATTCACCGTCCCCGCAAGCCCCCCCGCCGCCAACCCCAACGCGATCGGCAAATCCATGTGTGGAGTCCGTGTACGGATTGCCGACCACGCTCCCCGGAAAAACACCGCACCCGGCCAAACAAGCGCAACCAACGCGATCCCCATCCCCACCCAACGAAACAACATCCTGTACTCATCTTCGATCCCCGTGAAATAGCCAGCATAAAGACAGATCGCCAGGATCATCGCGTTGCCGACCGCCGCCCCAGACACGCCGATGCGCACCAGCTCACGCCGATTCTCCCGGGTCACCATCGCCCCCGCCGCCACATCCCGCGCAGGGTGCGGCGGATAACCCAGCGAATCCAACGCCGAAGCAATCTTCGACAAATCAACCTGCTTTGGGTCCCACGTCAGACCCACCAATGACTTGTGCATGTTCAGCCGAGACTCCACCACCCCCGGCACAACGCCCGGCAGTTTCTCGACCAGCCACAAACACGCCGCACAATGGACCCCCTCCAGATAAAACGCCGTACTCCGCAACCCGTCCGGCCGATCTTCGCAACACCGCGTAACAAACGCCTCATGGTCAAACGCCACATACCCCGCACCCGTCGTCCTGGCGGGTTGCGTCTGTGCCCCCTGCCGCTGCTTCAACCGATAATACGAATCCAAACCCATCTGATGGATCACCGCATACACCGCCTCACAACCGTGGCAGCAGAACTGCTTGTCTGCACCGGGCGAGATCAACCCTTTGGGCACCGGCAATCCGCAATGCGCGCACCCAAACTCCACGCTGGACCGCTGTGCATCCAACGCTTCATTTACCTGCCTGATTGGGGATTCAGTCGCCATCTTCTACACAACAGGGTAGCGTCCCAGCGTCGAGTTGTTGAACCTGTTGCACCGCCTGCTCGTTGGACCGCACCGCTTGTGGCACATCCTGTGGCTGGGCATACACCGCAGATGAAAGCTCCACCCGGTGCATCACCGTGTAAAGCCCGACAACCACGATGGCGATCGCCGTGACAGCGGGCATCCGCCGACCCAGCGCGCCGGTGACGCCCTGGATACCCGCACCCAACGCCACCAGTGCCGGCAACGTCCCGGCCCAGAAAGCCGCCATCGTCAACGCCCCCCCAACCGGGCTCGCCGTCCCCGCAGCCGTGATCGCAAACGCATACAACCACCCGCATGGCAGCAGCGTCGTCAACAACCCAATAGTCAAAGCACGCGACACCGGCGGCATCTCCATCGCCACCCGCTGCCCCGCGCCGACCACCCGATGAATAACCTTCGGCACCGGTGCCTTCGGAAGTCTAGCCCCCATGATCCGCAACAACGTAACCACCCCAAACACCACCATCACCGCCCCCGCCGTGATCGCCGCAGCCCGTTGCAAACCAACAAACTCACCGCCCAAATCCATCGCCGCGCCCAGCGCGCCCCCCGCCGCGCCAAGCAACATATACGTCACCAACCGCCCGCCGTTATAAGCCGCACCCAGTATCGCCTTGCGACCCACCCCAGGCCGATCATCCGTCCCCACCGCAAAAGCAACGAACGCCCCACACATCCCCACGCAGTGCAGGCTGCCCGCCAGGCTGGCGATCAGGACCGTAACGATCAGTGCTGTCATCTTGGTTTCCACCCATCCGCACCGACCTGCTGCCTCAGAGTAAAAGAATAAACATCCTCGCCCCGTCGGGCCACGAACACCAACTCCCACCGCCCAGCCTTACGCATCTTCATCTGCGTCACATACACCCCCGGCGCAGCCTCTTTCATATCCGCATCGAATACCTGGCTGGCCCGTGCAAGATGAAACGCACTCACTCCCACTGCCACGCCAGTGAGGGGCTCTCCCTGCGTATCCTTCATCGACAACCGAACCATCCGACCGCCAAGCATGTCGGCACGCTCGGCCACCACCAACGCCACACCCCAGCCCAACGCCTCCCCCGCACGCTGCTTGGCCATATGCTCGTCCCACGCCAACGCCTTGCTGTGGTAATCACGCACCACCGCCCCCGAAGGATCGGACGTCGCCACCACAAACGCGACCAGACAGATAACGATCTGCAAACCCAGCAACCCTAGGACAATAGTCGGCCAGATCCACGCCCCGCCGTGTTCCTCGTTAAGGTCACCGGGCGAATCTCCGGGGGAATCTCCGGGGGGGGGCGGCGTCTGTGCGGTGAGTTGTGTCATGATGCATCCCCTTGCCCGGTCGTTTCAGGTATTGATCCCGCAGGTGTATTAGAAGCCTTATCCTTCGCAGGCCCATACGGCCCAAGCAGCCGACAAGTAATAGCCTGCTCAAACCCCGCACCGTCGCTTATGTGCAGGACGATATCACAAACCCCCTTGGTAAACGCCGAACGAGGCAGCACGATCAACACCCCCTCCGTCCGCGACGCCCCCGGATCGATCGCCAACGGGTTCTCCGCCAACTCGATCCGCGTCACCACATCACCCACCGGCTCCACTTGGTAAGCCGCCGCCATCTCCCGGCGGTTGGTGATCTTGATCCGCATCGAGTTAGACACCTGCCCATCTTCCATCAGGGTAAACGGGTTGCCCAGGTTGCGCAGCATCACCACATCCGCCGACTTCTTCACACTCAACAAAACCGTCAGAGCCGTCAGCAAAACCAGCATGATTACCGGATAGATCACGACACGCGGACGCAGCAGCCCGGCGGACTCACCATCCATCGCCGCCTGCGTGCTGTAACGGATCAGACCCGCATCGCGCCCAAGCTTCGCCATCACCGGCGTACAAGCATCAACACACTGCGCACAACCGATGCACTCCATCTGCAAACCATCACGGATATCGATCCCCGTCGGGCAGGTATCCACACACAGATGACAATCAACGCAGTCCCCCGCTTGCTCGGCTTCACCCTCGCTTGGCTTACGCTTCTTACCTCTCGGCTCGCCACGGGTCTTGTCGTAACTCACGATCAGCGACTGTCGATCAAGCAGCGCCGATTGCAGCCGCCCATAGGGGCACGCGATGATGCAGGTCTGCTCACGGAAGAAACCAAAGTCAAACATCATCGCCCCGGTGACCGCCGCCATAATCACAAACGCGACCGGATGCTCAAACGGCGAACTGGTGATCCACTTCGCCAGACTCTCCACCCCCACAAAATACGCCAGGAACGTGTGTGCCAAATACATCGAGACCAACAGATACACCCCGTACCGCGCGACCCGCTTCCAGCCCGCCACCGGCTTACGCGATTTGCCTCCCTTGCCCTTGGTCCCCTCGAACAGCCGCTCGATCGGCCGGTACACAAACTCCATATACACCGTCTGCGGGCATGCCCACCCGCACCAGACCCGCCCAAACAACGCCGTCATCAGAAAAATACCCACCAGCAGCGTCACCAAAGTCAGCGCCAACAAAATCGTGTCGGTCGGGAGAAACGTAAACCCAAACAAGATGAACTTGCGGTGCAAAATATCCAAGAGCACCAACGGCTTCTCCAAGCCAAACAGCAGGTGGATATAAGGCGTCAGCGTAAAGGCGACGATCAGGAAGTAGGCGAACATCCGCCGGGCTGTGAGAAACGAACCGCCGGACAGCCGGGGACTCAACCAGCGTCTCGATCCGTCCTTCTCCAGCGTCGAGAGGACGCGATCTTCGGGCTCAAGCAGTGAGGAAGGCAAAGTAAACGCTCATCGGTAAGAATTCGTAGGCCATGCTAGCCCGCCTGTTCGGCGGTTTCCACAGGCACTTCCTCGTGGGCGGCCTCCGCAGATACTCCAGGGACTACTCCGTGGGAGCCGCAGGCCAGGGATCGATCACCGAGCCCTCTTCGCCCCGAGGCCCAGGCTTGTTCTGCCCGCGCAGGCTGGCGACGTAGGCCGAAACCATCACGATCTCGTTGGGGTGCAGCCGGTTCTGCCAGGCAGGCATCGCTCCGTTGGCGGCGCCCTTCTGAATCACCGTGGCGACATCACCAAGCCGCTTAACGTTCTTGTAATGGTCGTCGGTGAGATTCGGACCGACCAGGCCGACGCCCTCTTTGCCGTGACAGGAGACGCAGTTGCCCTCGAACGTCTTCTGCCCGAACAGCACCCAATTTTCTTCCTGCATGTAAGTCAGGATCGTCGGCTCATCCGGCGTCAGTATCCCGATCTCCTCAAACTGCAGCTTCAGGTTCGCTGTGACGGCGTTATCGTAGGCCTGCGCCACACTCGTCCCGGCCGTGCCCAACTGGTACGCCATGTAATACAGCACCGCAAACACGATCCCACCGAAAAACATCCAGCTCCACCACCCGGGGATCGGGTTGTCGTATTCGGTGATGCCGTCGTACTCGTGACCGGTCAACTCATCTTGAATCGGGGAATCACTCATGCTGCGCTGCTCCGTGCTCGGCGTTCGCTTGTCCGGCGGGTGTTTTCACGGGGCCGACATCCTCGGTCAACGCCATCCTCGCAAAATGCTGCATCTCACTCTTTGGACGGATCAGGGTCGATACCAGGATCATCATGAACGCCAGAAAAAACAGCGCCAGTGCGATCTCGGCAAACATCCCAAATCCCGCGTATTGCGTAATCAGTTGGATCATCAGTGACCTCCCCCCGCCGCAGCTTCATCTTGCGATCCAGACGCATCGGCTCCCGCCTCATCCTCCGGCTCGGGCGTCTTGAAAATATCCGTCCCAAGCCGTTGCAGGTACGCGATCAACGCCACCACTTCTTTATCCTCAAGACCAGTCGGCCCGTCCTGCTCCACGATCTCCCCGGCGATCAACTTCGCCTGAGCCCGAGCCAATGCTTCGGCGTTGTCCTGCTCATCCTGGGTATACGGCACACCCAGTATCACCATCGCGTTAACCCGCAACGGGATCGACTTAAAGTCCAGCTTCTTCTTCTCAAACCAGGAATACTCCGGCATGATCGACCCGGGGGTGACCTGCGCGGGGTCCTGGAAATGCAACACATGCCAGAGGTGCGACTGCTTGCCACCCTCACGCGCCAGGTCCGGGCCGATACGGCGCGAACCCCACTGGAACGGATGGTCATACACAAACTCGCCGGGCTTGGAGTATTCCCCGTACCGGATCGTCTCGGCAAGCAACGGCCGGATCATCTGCGAGTGGCAGTTGTAACAACCCTCCGAGACATAAATATCCCGGCCCGCCAGCTCCAACGGCGTGTAAGGCGTAACCGTCGCGATCGTCGGGACATTCGAGCGGATCAAGAACGTCGGGATGATCTCAAACAGCGACGCTGCCCCCACCGCGATCAGAACCCATACCGAGAACCGCACCGGCAGCCGTTCCCACTTGCGGTGCCACTTGAACTGCATCCAGACGTCGGCCTTGTGACCAAGCTCGGTAACACCCTTGAGCCTGGACTCCGGCGCCGGCGGATCAACATAACCCTTAGACAACGCCGGGGCCTCATGCACAGGCACATCGTAGGTTGCAGGCCGGCTACGCCACGTCATGTAGTAGTTGTAAGCACACAGCAACGCACCGGCCATGTAACACGAGCCGCCAATCACGCGGACCCAGTACATCGGGATCACACGCACCACCGTCTCGACAAAGTCGGGATACGAAAGCTGGCCCTGCTCGGTCATCCCACGCCACATCAGGCCCTGGGTCAGACCGGCCACATAAATCGGGATGATGTACAAAAGTATCCCGATCGTCCCCAGCCAGAAGTGCGTCTCCGCCAGCTTCTTGCTGTACAGCTTGGTCTGGAACAACCTAGGCAGCAGGTAGTACATCATCCCAAACGCCATAAACCCGTTCCAACCAAGCGTCCCGGCATGGACGTGTGCGATCGTCCAGTCCGTGTAATGGCTCAGCATGTTCACGCTCTTGATCGACAGCAACGGCCCCTCGAACGTGCTCATCCCGTAGAACGTCACCGCCACCACGAAGAATTTCAGCACCGGGTCCGTCGTCACCTTGTGCCAGACACCCCGCAGCGTCAGCAGCCCGTTAATCATCCCCCCCCAACTCGGCATCCACAGCATCACCGAGAAGATCATCCCCAGCGTCGATGCCCACTCAGGCAAAGCCGTATAGTGCAGGTGGTGAGGCCCGGCCCATATGTAGATAAATACCAGCGACCAGAAGTGGATGATACTCAGCTTGTAAGAAAACACCGGCCGATCCGCCGCCTTGGGCATGAAGTAATACATCAGCCCCAAAAACGGCGTGGTCAGGAAAAACGCCACCGCGTTATGCCCGTACCACCACTGCATAAACGCATCCTGCACCCCGGCATAAATCGGGTAGCTCTTAATCAGCGATCCACCGAAAATCGGGATCACCAGGTTATTAAACACATGCAGCATCGCCACCGTGATGATCGTCGCGATGTAGAACCACAGGGCGACATACAGATGCCGCTCTCGACGCTTAATCAGCGTCATCAGGAAGTTGCCCCCAAAGAACCCAAGCCAGACCACCGCGATCGCGATATCGACCGGCCACTCAAGCTCCGCATACTCCTTGCTCTGGCTGATACCCAACGGCAGCGTGACCGCCGCGCTGACGATAATTAATTGCCAACCCCAAAAGTGCAGCTTGCTCAACAGATCGCTGTACATCCGCGCCTTGCACAATCGCTGGGTCGAGTAGTACACGCCCGCAAAGATCGTGTTCCCCGCAAACGCGAAGATCGCCGCGTTGGTGTGCAACGGACGCAGCCGACCGAACGTGATGTACGGGATCCCCAGGTTCGCTGCCGGGAACGCCAACTCGATCGCGATAATGATCCCGACCAGAAACGCCACCAACGCCCACACAAGCGTCGCCAGCAAGAACATCCGCACGATCTGGTCGTCGTAGCTGAACCGTTCGAGGATGCCGGACTTAGACAGGGACGGGTCAGTAGGTTCCATCGTTTGGGTTGTTGTCACCGGCACATGTCTCCTGATCGTGAGGGCCTATCCCTGTGAGGTACCGATCCACTCCATGCGGGGTATTGTCGGCTAGCGTATCGGCCCAAGTCTATCTTTTGATAGATCGCCTGTCATCTGGACAACCACCCCGCGAAATTCGCGGGGTGGTTGTGTGGAAAAACCCGTATACGATCGGCCGTGGTGAAGGCAGCCTACACTAGGCCGACCACGCCGATACACATTGATTTAGAACGACCAGACCAGTGAGAACGTCCAGCGATACCCGAAGATATCCACGTTGTCGGTCAACGGCATCTCATAAGCCACCCGGGCCGCCACGTTGTCTGTCGGGCGGATCTCACCACCCAGGCCCAGCGTGATGACGTCCTCGCTCTTGCCGCCGCCCAGGTTCACCACGTCCAACCCCGAGAACAGCAGCGGGGCCGTCGAACCCTCGTCCAGCGTGTGGAAACCATTGATCTCAACCACCGGGCTGAAGAAATCGCAGACAAAATAGTCCGCGTGCAGGTGCCAATCCAGCGTATCCGAGCTGCCAAAACCCTTCGCGTCGCTCTTGTTGTCCGCGATATGCACATTCACATTGGCACCCAGGTGCAGCTTGTCCAGGCCTTTGTTCGCCGAGGCCCAGAACCGCCATTCGCTATCGTCATTAAGCGATGCGCTGTCGCCGGTTGATAGCTCGTACCCCACGCCCACCGCCGCGTGGAACTGATTATCCCAGTCCTGGATGAAGTTCCACTTAAGACCCGCTGCGATGTCGTTGGCGCCCGAGTCTGCCACCGCCGCGGTGTCCCAGTCGATATACCCGTCCTTATAAGCAACCAGTTGGAGCGTCTGAGTCAGCGCCAACCGGACCTGCGCCGCGTAGACCTGAGCACTGCCCCCGCCCAACGCGCTGGACTTGGGGAAGTCGTGGAACAGAAACCACGCACGGACGTCCGTCGTAACAAACGAGTCCTCGTTGTAGTAAGGCGAGGTCAGCGGATGCACATGCTTCTGCTCCTTGGGAACCTCCGCCGCACGAGGATTCGGATCACCAAAAAGCACGAAGTCCGCATGCTGAGCCACCGCAGGCACCTGCGTCAGCGCCGTCACAGACAGGGACGCCGCCGCAAAGTATGAAATAAACCGGGTTAGTGAGGCTGCCTTGATTCCCTGCATCGTGATCTACTCCTAAAAGAAAGCGTCCAGTCCCTTAGTTCCACCGCCACATTTGGAGTAGGTCCGCCCCGCCCCATGGCTCGCTCGGTGAAAGCCGGCCGTCAATATAGGAGCATTTCAGGTTTTATCAACCCATATCCTTATATTTTGATCTTTTTAACCATTTATCACCTTCGAACCTGATTAAACACCCAATACCAGCGCATACAGTCCACCAGCGGAGACCGACTCATCGGTCCTCACCACAAGAAGCACCCCGCAAAAGACCATTCAATAACCCACCCAGAAACCCTTCACCCCCCCCACCACCCACCTCACCGCCCGGTCGGTTCCCACGGCAAAGGACGATCCAACTCCCCAGGTTCATCCAGATACCTCCCGTAGCCCGGGTCGTGAAGGATCGCCCCCAACGCCTCCATGTCACGCTGCAATTCCTTCTGCAACGCCGGGTAGTAATGCTCCGTGTAGAAGAAATACTGCGCCACATCCTCATCAATCAAAAACACCTTGTCGTCCTTGATCGTCGGCATCAGCAGCAGCCTCCCCTGTGTGAAGTTTCGCAGACGCAGCGACTGGTGCGTGGCATTAAGCTGCACCGTGCTCTTAACCACCACCGCACGCCGCAGCCGACGGATATCAATCTCGTCCTTCAGTAAAATCGTAAACCGCCGCCGACCCTGCGCATCCGCCTGGTTCAGTTCCCACAGCTTCGCGCCCCACGCCTCCCGGTCTGCGCAGTCCACCAACCTCACCTCCGGAACGGGCTGCGTCGGCGCATCAATCGCACCACCAAACACACGCTCCGTAAAGATAATCGCCACCGCCTGGTCACCCAGCCTATCAAATAGTCCCGGTGTTTCTTCGAGGAACCCCGGCTCTTCAACACCCAGACGATCCGTAAGATACGCCTCCAAGAATTCCACCGAGAACCCCGCCGGGCTGTCCCGGTCGTCCTTGAAGAAGATCATCTTTGACGGGTTCGCGTGGTCGTCGATCTCACGCCTCTTGATAACCTCATACATCTGCCGGTAAACCAATATCCGCTCACCAGGGATCCGCCCGTCGGCATACCGATCAAACGGGTACGTCTCCGAAAGGTCCGGCCGACGATGCAGCACCTGCTCTGCAAGCCTGGACATCTTACGCACCTGCAGGTTCTCAAACAGGAAACGCAAGTCAAACACATCCTCCGCACGGATCCGATACCCGTCCCGGAACAGCTTGTTATCAAAGCTGTCAAACGCGTCCTCGTCCTCCGGTGTGTTTCGCCCGACCACCTGATCCTTAGGCAAAACATACGGCGTGATGACGATAATCACCTCACGCTTCAGCCTGCTTTTCGTCGTGCTCTTAAACAAGTTGCCGAGAATCGGGATATCACCCAGCAACGGCACCTTCTCTTCCAACTCAACACTGTCCTTACTCACCAGCCCCCCGATGATGAACGGCGTGTTATTTGCAATCCGTGTCTGCGTCTGAACCCGCCTTGATGCGATCCGCGGTGCCCGCGCCAACTCGTCCCCAGCATTATCAACTATCACCAAATCTTCCCCGGGCACCTGTGCCGACACAATCGCGTCGATCTGCATGCTCACCTCTTCACCATCCGAGCTGATACGAGGGCGCACATTCAATAGAATCCCCACCGGCAGGTACTTGAAGTTGAAGCTGATCTTGTCCCCACCCAGCGTCCCCGTCACGCTCGTCGCAATAGGGATCTCTTCACCAACCCGGATCGACGCCTGGCGGTTGTCCAACGTCAACACGCTGGGCCGTGAAAGAATCTCCGCCTGACGGGCCGTCACCAACGCCTTGATCTGCGCACGCCAATGGTTACTGATATCCGCGATCGTGATGTCCAGCGTCGGCCCACCCGTGATGGCGGGGAACCGCCCCAGTTGCACATCCTCAATCCCGTCCAGCGTTGAACTACTAAGAAACGGCGACTCCAGCTCCCACTCCACACCCAGTTGTTTCAACCCCGTCTCCGAGATCTCCAGCACCATCGCCTCGATCACGATCTGGCCCGCAGGTAGATCGATCGAACGATTAATCAGGTCCAGCACCTTCGCATATTGCTCCGGCCGATGCGGGTGATAGAACACCAACAGGTGCATCAAAGGCGAAGCACTCGTCATGTTCGGCAAATCAGTCGCCACACTCAGCCTCTCCGCATTCGTCGCGTTCGCCCCACCACCCACCAGCCCCACCCCATCGGGTCCCGGCACCAGCATCACCGCAGGCAGCCTCGCCGTATCCACCTGACCCGTCGGCTCGATCACAGACGACCGCCCGACCCCGTCCCCCGCCTTCGTGTATTCAATCGTCTGAATCCCCAAACTCTTAAGCACCCCCAAACACCGGTCCGCCTCGATATAACTCAACTCTATACGCGCCGTCTTCAGGTCCGTCGGCCCCACGCTCTGCGAACGCTCATGGTGCATCTGCACCGCCGACTCAACCATCTTTACAACCCGATCAATCTCATCATTCCCACTTACCCGATCCCCACGCACCGTCTGCCCGACCACCCACACCTGCCCGGGTTGGCTTACATACGACCGGCTGCCTAGCTGTAATAGATGCACCCCCTTGGCATCGTTGCGTGCCAAAGTCACCACCCCGCTAAAACCCTTGGGTGCCTCAGACAAACGACCGGCCTGCTGCTCATCCGCAACCCGATACCCAAGCTCTGCACGCACCCGACCCACCACCACCTCAACCAACTCACGCAATTCATTCCCGCTCATCCCCGGCTGCGCCAGCAGCCGCCCACCCACCGACCCGGATGCACCAGCCAGATTTTCAGGCGCAACAATCTCTTTAGGTACGACCGCTTGTTCCATCACAGGCACAGACGGCTCATCAGCCATCACCCCAGACCCCGCCACCGTCAACCACACACCACAAAGCACCATCAGAAAATGTGCCATCCCCTGCTTACCTCGGCTTAGAAAATACTGATCGAACATGTTGGCTCCGATTAATCTCAAGACCCCGCCATCGCAGAGCTTCTCAAAAACGACTCGATATCGAACCCACTGGGAGGGCCATCGTATGCGATCCGCCCCTTCTCAATGTGGATGACCTTGTCCACATGCCTCAGCAGAGCCGGGCGGTGCGTCACCATCAGCGTGGTCTTGCCCTTCATAAACCGGATGACCTCCGGGATCAGCACCGCCTCCCGCGCCTCGTCAATAGAAGAGGTCGCCTCATCCAATATCAGCACCTTGGGGGCTTTGAGCATCGCACGGGCCAGCGTGATCTGCTGCTTCTGCCCACGCGACAAGCTCAACCCCGCATCCCCCACCATCGTGTCATAACCATTTGGCAACCCAAGAACAAACTCGTGCATCCCAATCTGCCTGACGACCGCGATCACCTCGTCCTCACTAGCCTCAGGCCGGGCGTACCGCAGGTTCTCCAGAATCGTGCTGCTAAATAAAAATGTCTCCTGAAACGCGACCCCGATAGCACCGCGCAGCTGCTTCAACGCCAGCCCCTTGACATCCACACCATCCAACAACACCTCGCCCTCCGTCGGCTCATTCAACCGCGGAACCAGGCTCATCAACGTGCTCTTGCCTGCCCCAGACGCCCCCACAATCGCACATGCCTCCCCCGGCTCAACATCAAAACTAACACCACTTAGCACAGGCCCACCATCAGGGTACGCAAAGCCCACACCCCGGAAACTCAACCGCCCGTGAACCTCCACAGGGGCATGGCTCGCCGTGTCCGGCTCATCCGGGATCAGTTCCAACACCTCATACGCACGGTCGATGCTCGCGCTGGCGCGCGCCAATTTCGCCGACCCGCTCATCATGTCGATCACCGTCGGGTACAACATCCTGATGTACCAGAAGAACGCAATGAAATCCCCCGGCGCCAACGCCTCATCCGCCGGCCGGCCCATCACCTGATAAGCACCAAAGCCAAACAAAAACACCACACCCAACCCCACCAGCAGATCCGCCAGCACCTTCTGCAAAACATGGTAACGCTGTCCACGCAACTCACTCCGCCGGGACTGGTCGATCGAACGCTCAAACGCCGCGTTCTCACGCGCCTCACCAGCAAAACCTTTCACCACTTCAATACCCAGAAACTTCTCGATCAGGTTCCCCGTCGCCTCCGCGAGGTGCCGTTGCGCCGCGCTGCTCGCACGCTTGATCGGCCTCCTGAAATAATAATACGCCGCGATGTGCATCGGCAGCACCACCGTCGACGCCAAAGCCAACTGCCAATTCATCGCATAGATCGTCGCGATGATCCCCAAAAACAACAGCAACGCCTGCACCAGCTTCGGCAACTCGTTCTGGATGAACTGCTGGATCACATAACTATCGTTCATCACTCGGCTGGACAACTGCCCCGGCTTATTCTGATGATAAAACCGCAGGCTCATGTGCTGCAGCCGTTCAAACAAACACTTGCGCAGCGAAAAACACACATCTTCACCCACCGTCACCGAAATAGTCTTGCCCCCGAAATACAACAGGTTCCGAACCGCGTACAGCCCAAGCATCGCACCCAGCACCGTCATCAACAGCAGCCAGTGCCCGTTGGGGAACACCTCATCGAAAACCACCGCCACCAGTTGCGGGATGACGATATTCACCGCCGTGAGCCCGATCAGCATCAGCACCGCCGCCGTCAGCCTCAGCCGGTAAGGCCCAAGCAATTCCCCCAGACGCGACAGCGCCGACACATCGTGCCTTCCCACCTCCCGATGGTTGGCCTGAACACTCATGGAGCCCGTATGATAACAACCCCCGCCCCCTCAAACATCTGGCCTAACGCCGGTTAAACGCGGCCCGCCATAGAATTTCACACCAATTTCCAACTCAACCCTGACATTAGACACGCCAGTCGGATATCCTATAGCTGGCGCTAATGGTACAATGCTTGAACATATATAAAACACTTCTAATGGGTGTTTTGTAACTTTAGTACTCCCAGCAGGAATTGACGACAAATATGGCCATCAGCCAAATCAAAACAGATGTACTCGCAGACAAGCTCGACTGGATCATCAGCCAGGCCCAATCCATACAGCAAGCCCCCGACCAAGGCCAGGACCGCCAGATGCCCTGCGGCGTCTACGCACTGGACAAAAGACACATCCTGGCCATGCCTCGGGACAACGGCGACAGCCGCTACCCCTACGGCCGTGACGGCATGAACTTCTGGGTCTACGCCTCCGGATACATGCACAGCAACGAAGGACTCTTCTCTCACTTCATGCGCTCCGCCAACGGCCAGGAACCCAACATCGCTTTCTTCGCCGGCATGCCCAGCAACCCCAATGATGAACACCCGGATCACTTCGACATCGTCCCGATCCTGCCTGTCCCCAACGTCACCAATGACCAGGCCTCAGCCTTCCACCGCTACACCGTGCTATCTAGCACCTCCGCCCACTTCATCACCACCTCACAGACCCTGCGCTTCGCCGTGCGCATCTTCGTCGCCCGCAACAAGGACATCTGCTTCTCGATATCCGCAGAAAACCTCGGCGGGGATGACCAGCCGATCTACCTCTCCTCCTACTTCAACCCCTTCCTCCGCCACCAGGTCTTCGAAGGTGCCGAAGACCAGTGGTTCAAGCAGATCAGCGTGCTGGAACCCACTGACGATTCCCCCGACCAAAGCACCCACCCCCAGGGATTCCTCGTTCGCGTCAATGAAGACGTCGACAGGACACGCTCCGCCTCCAACTGGGGCATCTTCCGCAGGGCCTTTGCCACAGGCCAGCAACCCCAAAATACCCGATATGAGCAGACCACCGCACGCCAGGCCTACGTCGGCGGAACCCGCGGCAGCCTCCACACCGCCGCCGCCCTTACTCACGGAACCTTCGGCCCCCCCGTCCCTGTATGCACCTTCACCGACAACGCCATCGCAGGTGACATCACACACCTGACCCTCAAGCCCGGCGAACGAACCCGCCTCGATATCGTTTTCAGCTTCACAAACAGCGATAAATGGGCCAAGCAACTCGCCTCACAACCCATCGACGCCACCGAGATCGACAGCCAACTCGCTACCCTCGAACGCGACGACCACCAACGCCACCACACACTTAACCTTTCCATCGGTCAGACCGATCCACAAACACTCGAGCCCAAGGTCTTCGACGCCTTCGTCGAGCACCTCAAACGCCAGGTCGAGTTCTGCTCGCTCATCAAGGGCTACGTCCAGCTCTCGCCCAACTCGCTGATCGGCGTCCGCGATGTCTGCCAAGCCATCGAGGCACTCGCCGCATGGCGACCCCAACCCGCACGCGACAAACTCATCGAAGCACTGGGGTTCACCTCACCCGACGGCCGATGCTTCAGGCAATACTCATTGCCCTCATCCAACGGCCAACGCGGACGGATGGACCTGCGACCCTTCATCGACCAAGGCGTCTGGGTCATCTCCTGTGTTGTCAGCTACCTCAAACTCACCAGCGACTTCGGTTTCCTCGATGAGCCCGTGGGCTATCACAGCATCGTCGATGAAAGCTCCGACACCGCCTTACCCACCAACGAAACCGACAGCGTCCTTCAGCACCTCTTCAAAATAATGACCTACCTCCTTGACCACCGCGACCACGGCCAGACCGGCTGCATCCGCGCACTCTACGGAGATTGGAACGACGCCCTGGACGGACTGGGCGTCAGCATGGACCCCTCCCAAACCTACGGCACGGGTGTCAGCGTCATGGTCACACTCCAGGTCTACCAGAACTGCCTGGAGATGATCGACCTCTTAAAAACCACCGATCCAAAGCTACACGCAAAACGCATCAACGCTTACCAACGCAACGCCGAAGCCATCCGTCACGGCCTGCAGACCTTCGCCATCACCACCAACGGGCACGGCGAAAAACGCATCCTCCACGGCTGGGGCGACCGGCGATCCTACCTCGTCGGCGGTTTCAATGACCCCGACGACACCCCACGCGACGGCCTGACTTCCAACGCCTTCTGGGTCCTCTCGGGCATGCTCGAACACGACCCCGACCTGGAACAGGTCATACTCAAAGCCTTCGACCGACTCGACGGCAAGTACGGCATGCGCACCTTCACCCCCGCATTCCCACCCGACGTCCGAGGCGTCGGACGCATCGGCAAACTCCCGCCCGGCACCGCCGAAAACGGTGCCGCCTACATCCACGCCACCGCCTTCGCCATCATGGCGCTCTTCCAGATGGGACAACCCAAACGTGCCTGGGACCAACTACTAAAAATACTCCCCTTCACACCAGGCCACGACAACCTCTCACACTCACCGTTTGTCATGCCCAACTCCTACGGCCACAACCCCGACCTACTTATCGACGGCCAAAACATGAACGACTGGCAGACCGGCAGCTCAAACGTCGTTCTCAAAACACTCAACCGCTTCGTCTTCGGCTTCGAGCCCACGTTCGACGGCCTGTGGATCCAACCCGCCGGATGGGCACCCTTCAAAAACTTCTCCGCCACCGCAAACATCCGCCGATGTGAAGTCCGCCTCACTTCCCACACCAACGCGCCCACCGGCCGCGCCTTCACCATCAACGGCGAACCCGCCGAATCCACTTTCGACCCTGTCATGGGCATCGACAAACTCTGGATCCCCCCACAGGCACTCACAGAAAAGTCACTGGACATCCTGATCGAATCCTAAACCCGATCAACCTACGCCCCCCGGCCACGCGACACCCCCACAGACACGAAAGAACGCCGCCCATGGCGAGGCGGCGTTCTTTCTTAACTGTTGGGTAACTGCGTGGTTTACGCGGCGCTTCGCTTGGGAGTACGGCGTTTGCGCCCGACGGTTCTTTGGTCCGGGGCCATACGCCGGGTGGGTTTTTCCTGCATCAACTCGACCAGCTCGGTAGGGTCATTGGACCAGAGGTCGGCACCGATCTCTTCGGCCAAACCCTCCGCCCGGTTGAACACGCCACCGCCTACGATGACCTGCACATGTTCGTTCGCACCGATCTCGTGCATACGGTCGATCAGCAGCCGCGTCGCCGGGACCGTAGAAGACACCGCACCAAAAATCACCAGCTTGTCGGCCTTGATCTCGGTGAGTTGCTCCACCACTTCGTCGTTGGCGATCCCGCCCCCAGCATAGAAAACGGTGTACCCATCGGCTTCCAAAAGATCGGCCGCCATCTGCGCCGCGATCTCTTCGGACTGCTCTGCACCACTGACCACAAGCACCTTGGTCCCACGCCGCATCGACTGCTCCAAACGCGGCTGCATCTGGTCCACCAACTGGCGGAGCAGACGGGTCGCGAAGTTGTAAGCAAGCGGTGTCAGTTGGTCGTTGCGATGAAGATTCTGGAACTGATCCAACGCCGGCCAATACAGGTGGCTTAGAATCTTGCTCGCCGGGGTATCTGCCTGCAGCGCCTTATCAACAATGTCCCGCGCTGCCACGCGGTCCCCGCTGATGAGGCTGGTGAAAAATCTTTCTTGAAGGACGTTGCGTCTACTCGGCATTCAAACTCTCCAACTTATAAAAGGGCATTACGCCGCCGTAGTTCGGGCAGCCCGTCCTTGTGGCTGCATGGGTCAGTTGTCGTATCTCACAACGGCGGGCAAACCTGTTTCCACTCCGGTGGACCCCCAGATGACCTTTGTGCGGCGACCCCCTATTCATCGGAATCGAACCCAAAATCCTCCACCCCACACCACCCCGGGGCGTGATCGGACGCAGGGTATTAAACCATTAAATACACATCACTTACAGAACTACACGAATCCGATAAATTGCCTAGCCGGTCCTGTACGTCAGGATGCCCAGTACGATTATTTTTTATAGGACGGCATTAAGTCAACGATACGATCGACCGAGAGGCAAGCCCCAAGCGTAAAATCCACCAAATGGGCTAAGATCAGGGATCAAACCACCACTACTATTCGTCTATGATTATATAGTCCACTGACCCACAACGACCCCCGGATACCACACACACACCCGAACCCGCATTCAAGCAATTTGTGAGGCAAATGAACATGAGATTTCAAACCCTGTTGAAGTGTGGGGCACTCCCCGCGGTCCTCTTCCTCACCGCGATTGCGGGCTGCTCCACCAACCCCGCCACAGGCCAGAAACAGTTGAACTGGATCAGCACAGAAAAAGAAAATTCCCTCGGTGCCGAGGCAGCACCCAAATTTGTAGAGCAGTACGGCGGAGACATCCCCTCGGAATCAATCCATAAATATATCAACGACCTGGGCCACAGGCTCGCAGCCGTCAGCGAACGACCTGACCTTGATTGGGAATTCCACGCCGTCGACTCCGCCGTCATCAACGCCTTCGCACTGCCCGGTGGGAAGGTCTTCGTCACCCGCGGCCTGATGAAAGAACTCACCAGCGAAGCACAGCTTGCTGGCGTGCTGGGACACGAGGTCGGCCACGTCACCGCACAACACATCGGCCAACAGATGACTCGCGCAATCATCATCACCGGCATCGGCGTGGGCATCGGAGTTGCCGGCGAACAGTCCGACGAAGACTGGTTGACCGTCCTGGGCGTCGGCACAAGCGTCGGCGGCGGACTCTACATGCTCAGCTACGGCCGCAACCAGGAAACACAGTCCGACGAGCTCGGCCTACGCTACATGACCCACCTGGGCTACAACCCCATCGGCCAGGTCCAGGTCATGAAAGTCCTCAAGCGAGCCAGCGGCGGCAACGGCAGGGGCATGGAATTCCTCGCCACCCACCCGTATCCAGACACGCGCATCAAACACCTCAACCAAATCATCCGCGAGCAGTACCCCGACTACAAAGACCCACAAAAATACCGCGTCTACCGCGACCGCTACCAACGCACCGTGTTAGCAGAACTCAAACGCCTCCCCAAGCCCGGGCATGACCCCCAGAGTCAACCCGACGGATAGGCTTGTGGCCACCTCTAATAATTCGAATTGCCCCACGAAAAAACCGCTTGCGGCTTAGCGAAGCAGGGTGAATACCTCGTGAATGGATATTATTGAGGTGCCCTTGTATATCCCACAACACCGGGCCCCGTCACAACAAAAAAACCCAGCGATGTCCACCCCAAAGACGTTTGAGCTAACATCTCGCCATTCATGCAAACCGAATCCAAAACTCACGAACCCGCCGCCTGGACCGACCACGACCTGCGCCCGGGGGTGAACCCGCACGTCAACGCCGACAAGGCCCGCCGTGTCGAGCAGATGTTCGCCTCAATCGCCCACGCCTACGACCTGAACAACCGCCTGCACTCGATGTGGCGCGACCAGGCCTGGCGCCGAGCCGCGGTAAAGATGGCGGACCTCAAACCCACCGACGCCGTGCTCGATGTCGCATGCGGCACAGGCGACCTCGCCATGGCCTTTGCCAACTACAAGATCAAGCCCCGCCAGGTCATCGGACTGGACTTCACCGTCGCCATGCTGCGTGTGGCTCAACACAAACGCCCCACACCCACCACTAACCACCAACCAGCCCACACCTCCTACCACGCCGCCGACGCGATGCGCCTGCCCCTGGCCGACAAGAGTGTGGACGTCGTAAGCATCGCCTTTGGCATCCGCAACGTCGCCGACCCCGCCGCCGCGATGCGCGAGTTTCATCGCGTACTCAAGCCCGCCGGCCGCGTGATCGTCTTGGAATTCAGCACCCCAACCAATCCACTGATCCGCTTCTTCGACCGGATCTACCGTGAGCGGGTCATGCCCATCACCGCCAGCATCATCGCACGGGACCGCAGCGGTGCCTACAAGTATCTCCCCAAAAGCGTCAACACCTTCACAGACCGCGGCGGCATGGTCGACATGATGCGCAACGCAGGATTCACCGACCAGACCATCAAACCGCTGACCTTCGGCGTCGCGGTGTGTTACCGAGGGATAAAGGTCTAGATTCTGACCCACAACTCCGAGGCCGACAATCAACCCGATCTACTTCTAATTGCATTCCGCCGGCCGAGTTGACAGAACCTTGCCACAGTTTTGGCAATACATACGCCGGGGCGTCAGATAGATCCAAATGGCGATCGGGAAAAACAGGAACAGAAATAGCGTCATGCCGATCCAGTCCAACAGCGACAGATCCCGGGTCATCACGCAATCGTTACAGTTCGGGCAGATCGGCGTGTTGAGCATCAGCATCACATAGCTCCTGCATGACCCAGCGGGCTAGAGGTTCCATCCCTATTCAAAAATCATTATCCGCTGGCGGCTGCACAAGTCAAGGATTTTGCAGGCAATAGCGGCGCTTGATGGTTACGCCCGGCCCGGATAGACTGGCCGACTCAACGCTGCGGGGCGTAGCTCAGCTTGGTAGAGCGTTCGTCTGGGGGGCGAAAGGTCGTCGGTTCGAATCCGGCCGCCCCGATTTGGCTACCCTTCCGGCCTGCCGACACTTCTCTTGGGGACACGCTATGTGGATCCTGCATCAGCCATGTATTATGCGCTGGCTTTTACTGATACAACTTATGCCCTCTGCAGCACTGGTCTATGCCACACGGGTCGATGCTGATCGGATGACCAGCTCTCTACCTCAGTTGCCACAGCCATTATTAAACTTGACCGCACTGGCAGCTTTCCTAACCGCCGTATGTGTCCCATTTATGCTTTTATGGGTCCCACAGCAGCAGTATAAGTGGGGTGCTATCACTGTAAGTCTGACATTAACATGCTTGGTGTTTATGTCGTTTCTCCCACTACTAAGTTGATGCGATACAAAAATCTTGACCCCATTGCAGGTGTGTCATATGGGTAGGCACCCGAATCGATTATGCGAGACAGTAGCCCCAGCGGTGTGGAGGCGTCTATTTACTTCCCCCAATGCGTGACCGGCCCACCACCCTCGCCCACCGCCTGAACCGCTGCCGCGATGGGCAGTAGCTCGCGGATCCGCTGGGCCTGCTCGGGGGTCAGATCGATAAACTCCATACCTATACTGAACGTGCGATCTTCCTCTTTGATCCAGGCGACTTGCGCCGTGACCTGCAGCTCGTGGTCCAGGCACTTCAGATCCAATTGGATACGCTCGCCGGATTGATGTTCGGTAGTGCCCCTGCCCCGGACCATAACACCGGAGGCCGACAGGTTCACAACCTCACCTAGCTGGCACGAGAGCATCTCGCACTGAACCCGCCCGTGCCGTCGGTTTTGGATCGCCTGGCTATCCACCGCCTTGCCGTTGTCGATGTCATCGCTACCGGGGTTGAATTTGAACTGGTCGTCGATACACACCCAACCAGAGCTGTCGTCATCGGCCGTCTTCCGCAGGTAGCACTCCAACAACTGCGAACGCGTCTGCTTCGGTACTCGGCTACGCAAGCCCGCCCAGAACTGCATGCGATCAACTTCCTCAGCGATCTGGTGCGATGTCAGCCAACCAGTGGACCACTGGGGGCTCTGGACCAGATCGTCTAGATCCTGTGCGAACCCCGTGTGCTGATCCAGGAAACGGAAGACTTCGTTGATGGCATCCATAAGACAGGCCTCGGTTAGGCCCCGAACTGCCCTGACAGATCGATCGCCTGACCGATTTATCGACACAACCGCCAGACCGCTTTGGCCCGTTGAGTTGACAAGCGTTTGTACTGGCCGGTTATGGCGATTAGCTTGCGGTTATCGGCCGAAATCTCGTGACCTTGGCCTGCCTGATGATCCTGCGGAGTTCAGGGCCTTAGCGCTCCAGCACTTCCCGGACCTGCGGGTAGCAGTGCATCAGCATCCCCCCAAAACCGGGCCGCTCAGCCAGAGTGTCCCAAGCCAGGTCGAACTGTTCGTGGAATTCGTCCGCCGTTCTCCCGTTAAAAGAGATCGATGGGGCCGGCAGATACTCGATCGTCTCCACCGCCGCGCACACCGACTTGCCGATGGCCTCGGCGTAAGCCACTTCCCTCTCCACGATGTCCGTGATCGAGTTAGGCCCCAGCGCCTTAGTTCGATAGGACATGATCCCAACGTAGTCGCAGATATCCTGGATGTGCTGCTGAATAGGTTTGGTTTGACCGGCGTATTCCAGTGCCAACGGCAGGCCGTCTTCACTGGTGTCCGTGTCGAACCAAAACGGGATATCACTGGCGAAACTCATCCCCGGGTCAGCCTCACGGACCAGCTCCCGGGCCTTGCTGAAATAATCCAACAGGTCAGACATGATCTGCGTACGGCGTGCCCCGTCCGACCAGTCATCAAGAAGATAAGGCTCGATGTCGTAGTGAATACCCGAGAAGCGTTTGCCCTCAGGCAGTGTGGCATTGAGTTCAAGAATCGCCTGCAAGACCGCCAAGCTGCGCCCATGATTCTCCGCAAGCCCCATTGATTTTTCGCCGTCGAGCGCTTCGACCCGGATGCCAAGCTCAGCCGCCTTGCCGATCAACTCCGCGTATCGCTGTGGCTGATCGATAGCGACCGGCTCGCTGCCATGGGGATAATGGATCTGCACCATCAACAGGTTGATCCCCTGACGCTGACAGAAAGCCAGCAACTCATCTTGCTCCAAAGGATCGATGATGAATCGCTTGTGCCACACCCACAGACCCTTGGTCAGGCCCACGGTATCCGCCGAGGCGGGGAGTTCCTCAACGCTCAATGCCTGGGTCGTGGCTGACCCTCCGTCAGCAAAAGCGACCCCCGATATCCCCGCAGACAGGGCCAATACCGCCAAAAGCACAACCACCCTACGCATGAAATTATCCATCACGGGAACCTCCTAATGTGTCAATATCTACGTTTGATCGAACAATAACCTATCACCGAGGGTAGATAATGTCAATAATTATCTCAAGGGATGAAATATTATTGACTGGGCAGTAGGCGCGGGGTAATATCAGTGAGATTTCATAGACATGTCGTATGTTGGAGTAATCCGATTGGGGCCACACCGCCCCCCTTCGTCTTGGCTTAATCTTGGAGTGCGTGAGAATGAAACCCAGACAAATCGACACAAAAACCGCCCGCCAACTGGCCTTCTATTCCGCAGCCGCCGGGCTGGGCGCTTTTTTCTTCGGCTCACAGGCCAACGCCAACATCGTCTTCACCGACGTTGACCCCGATGTGACCCTCACCGCAGGTGCCTTCGAAATCGACTTCGATGGCGACGGCTTCCTCGACGCAGCCGTCGTGAATAACGGCGTGAACATCCAGGTCCGCTCCTTCGGCTTCGATGAGCTGACCCCCGGCTTCTGGCTGACACCCAACATCACACTCAGCACCCTCGAAGACCCCGCCGCCCCGGGCACCGCCTACTACGTCGCCACCTTCCTGCCCGGCGAACTGATCGACGGCTCCGCCCTACCCATCGACGACGGAGCCCACCTAGGCGTCGGCAACTACAACACCATCGGGACCGGCGGGTTTGTCGGCATCCAATTTGAAATCGGTAACGACCCCAATGAAATCGACGGCTCAGGGATCGACCGCCCCGCAGGCAGCACCACACACTTCGGGTGGATCGAAATGGACGGCGGGCCAGGGATCAGCGCCACCATCAAGTCATTCGCATACGAGACAACCCCAAACACCGGCATCATCGCCGGCGACCAAGGCACTCTCACCGGTGACCTCGACAGTGACGGCTTCGTTGGAATAGCCGACCTGAATCTCATCTTGGGCAATTGGAACCAAGCTGTCCCCCCCGCGAACCCGTTAGCAGACCCTTCCGATGATAATTTCGTCGGGATTGAAGACCTCAACGTCGTGCTGGGCAATTGGAACGCGGGCACCCCACCAGCGCCCCCGGAGGCCTCGGCTCTCGTGCCCGAACCAACATCACTAGCCCTCCTCGCCGCCGGCACCGGAGCCATCGGGCTACGACGCAAGCGCTGAGTTAAACCGTATCAAACAAGCTGTTGTTGTCCGCGGGGCCTAACAAATCTGATACCGATGGAGTTGTGCGTATGCCACCGACCTTGCGAATAATCATTGTTTTGGTGGTCCTGATTAGCGCACTGCCCGCACAGGCCGCCAACCGGTTCATCAACTTCGCCGGCGGTCTCTGGCTGGTCAAGGATAGCCCGTTCCCCAATCCCGCAGGCCCAGGCCCAAACTTCTGGGACAACTCCGCAGACAGCGTTTTCGTAGACCCACAAGGCAAGCTGCACATGAAGATCCGCCAAGTCGGCGGGGTCTGGCACAGCTCACAAGTCACACTCCTGGAGTCAATCAACTTCGGCGACTACCGATTCCAGATCGAAGGCAACCCCGATCTGCTAGACCCCAACGCCATCCTCGGCCTGTTCATGTTCACCAACGACACCGAAGAAATCGACATCGAGCTTTCAAGGTGGAGTGACCCCGCCGACCCCGATGCCGGCCAATTCGTGGTCCAGCCATATTTCAGTAGCCCAGACAACATCGACCGTTTCTCCCTCGCCGACGCCGGCAACCAATCAACCTACCGCTTCAACTGGCAACCCGACTCCGTCTTCTTCGAAGCCTACAAGGGCACCGCCGATGCACCCCAGTCAGACGCCGACATCCTCAACCAATATATCTACGACGGCCCGGACGTCCCCCCACTTGCACCGTTCGCACAGATCCACATCAACTTCTGGCTTGACGGCGGCAACGCCCCAGCCAACGGACAGGAAATCGAGATCGTCATCAGCGACTACGCCTACACCGTCCCGATCGACGGCGACCTCGACGGCGACGGGTTCGTCGGCATCACCGACCTGAACCTCGTCCTTGGCAGTTGGAACCAAACCGCACCCCTAACCAACCTCCGCGCAGACCCAACCGCCGACGGCTTCGTAGGCATCGCCGACCTCAACCTCGTCCTGGGTAATTGGAACGCAGGCACGCAACCGCCCTCGCAAGTGTTGGCCAATATCCCCGAGCCGGCCACCGCCACACTGCTGGGATTCTGTGGCATCACGATCCTTCGCCGCCATAGATAACGCTATCCAACACCCCGCCCCACCATCAGCCTACAACTCTTCGACCCGTGCCAACCCCGCCAACTCCCGCGCATCTTCCAGATCAAAATCCGCCGGGTACGCATTAAACGTGCTCGCCGTGGCGACCGCCAACCCACGACCCAACGCCTCGCTGGGCCCAAGCCCTCGCAGGTGTGCATCCACCACCGCCGCCACCAGACAATCCCCGCTCCCCACCGTGCTGACGACCCGGCTGTGATCCACCTCACACACACCCCGATACGCCCCCGATTCGGTCACCAGCAAACCGCCTTCGCTCCCCATACTCACCAACACCCAACCCGCTCTAGCACCCGCCGAACGCGCCGCTTCAAGCACCTCATCAAATGCCATCTCCCCGCTGTGCCCCATCGCCTGGGCAAACTCCTTGCGGTTCGGACTAATCATCCATACCGCCTTACCCACCGCCCCAAGCACATCCCCCAACGCCCCACCGTCCAGGTCCAATACCACATCCGCGCCGCCCCACTGCGCCTTGCGCACCAAAGCAGCCAACGCATCGTGATCCATCCCCACCGGCAACGAACCCGCGAACACAAACACCGCCCCCTCCCGACTCAACAACCCGACCTTCGTCGATAGCCGAGCCAGATCGTTTCCCGTCAGTTCGTAACCCTGCGTCCGCAGATGCGTGTCCGTCCCCCCATCAGGGTCCACCACCGTAATATTCTCGCGCGTCGGCCCACGCACCGACAGCAGTTGATTGGTCACCCGCCCAAGCCCTTCACCCGCACTCAAAAACGCCTCGAACCGCCCCGCCTCACCCTGACCCACAAAACCCGTCGCAATAGTAGATCGCCCAAGCCGCGCCAACGCCCGCGCCAGGTTCACACCCTTACCCGCCGGCGTATGGCTCACCGCCTGGGCCGGCAGATGCCCGCCGACCTCAAAACCGGGCACCCTAAGCACCCGATCGATCGCGGTGTTCATCGTCACAGTAATGACCGTCGCTGTCCCCGACACGCTTCATTGCCTCCCAAGCAGGTAACTATCGGACCTTTATGCCCGCCAACCTCAAGTCGGCACGAGCCACTACAGACCCGCCGCCGGTGTAACCGATACAGACTCTACAGACTTTACAGCCTAGCGAAACATACACCATGACCACCCCCGAACGACGCCGAGACCCACGTATCCCCGCCAGCCATCTGGTCAAGCTCAAGTGCGAGCAGACCGCCGGCAAGTACATACCAGGGGCCACCCACGACGTCTCCGACGGCGGTGCCATGCTCGTTCTCGACCACCCAAGGCTCCTGACCACCGGCCAGAAAGTCCAGATCGGCATCTTCAATAATCCCACACGCGGCATGCTCACCACCGAAGACTTCGTCGAAGCCACCATCGTCCGCAGCCTCGGCCACGGCGACACCCAGCACATCGCCGTACGCTACGCCCGCCCACAACGCTTCGCCGAAGCCATCTGATTAACCCCCTTTGCCCCGGTACGAACACAGCAACCAACCCAAATAACCCCCCATCGCCCCGCGCTGGTAACATATCCCCATGCCATCACAAGCCCTGTTCGTCAGGACCGTCGAGCATTACCTGGCGCCGATCAAGGCGTTTCTGGACGACTCCGGCGTGACCGAGGTCATGATCAACCGGTTCGACGAAATATACATCGAAAAAGACGGCAAGATCGTCAAGACCGACGCACGCTTCACCGACCCACAGGCCTACGAAGCCGCGATCAACAACATCCTCCAATTCACTGGCCGATCACTCAGCGACGACCAGCCCCTGATCGATTCACGCCTCCCCGACGGTTCCCGTGTCCACGTCGCCAAAGCACCCTGCGCACGCAACGGCACCAGCGTCGCCATCCGCAAGTTCAGCCAAATGGTCCTGGACATCGACTGGCTCATCGAGTTGGGCACCCTCACCACCCAGGCACGCGACTTCCTACGCCTCGCCGTCAACGCCGAACAAAACATGCTCGTCGCCGGCGGCACCAGCTCCGGCAAAACCAGCCTCCTTAACGCGCTCTCCAGCTTCATCCCCGACGACCAGCGCATCGTCGTCATCGAAGACTCCGCAGAACTGCAACTTCAAAAAAACCACCTCATCTCACTGGAAGCCCAGCAGCCCGACCGCTACGGACGAGGCGAGGTCACCATCCGCGAACTCTTCAAATCAAGCCTACGCCTACGACCCGACCGCATCATCATCGGCGAGGTCCGCGGCGGCGAAGCGCTGGACATGATCCAAGCCATGACCTCCGGCCACGGCGGCTCCATGGGCACACTCCACGCCAACAGCCCCGCCGACACACTCAACCGCCTCGAAACCATGGCCCTCATGAGCGAGATCGAACTCCCCCTCTTCGCCCTGCGCAGCCAGATCGCCTCCGCCGTCGACATGGTCGTACATATGAGCCGACACATCGGCGGCCGCAGGCTCGTCACCCAGATCAGCGAGGTCAACCCCGTCGATGACGCCGGCAATTACACCCTCCGCGACCTCTTCGTCCTCAAACCCGTCGACAAGGACAACCCCGACCACCAGATGCAATTGGCATGGACCGGTGAACGTTCTGCCCTGGGTAACCGAGCAGATCGCCTCGCCAGCCAGCACCAGGACCTGCTCACCGACCCAATTAAACCGATTCTCGGGATGGATTAACCCCCTGACCGATCGTAAAATAGGTGACCATGGACCGCCCCACCCCCACAACCCGGCTCATACGCTCCCTGCGTAAACTCGCCCACGACCAGCAAGGCGCCACCACCCTGGAATGGGCCCTGCTCCTGGGCGTCATCGCCATCCCCAGCTACTACATCATCCAGGCCTCCCTCTCAGCCCTGGTCGCCCACTACCAAATGATCACCACCCTAAACGCCCTCCCGTTCCCCTGACCCCAAAGAACCTCAACCCCAACGATCCGGCACCACCATAAACCCACCACCTAACTCTCCCCAAATCATAAATCTAAAATCTAAAATCACAAATCATAAATCCCTCCCCCAAGGCCCCACCATGCCACACAACCCCCGCCAAATCCTGACACGCACCAAGGCCGCGCTAGCCCGTCTGTACCACTGCGAAAAAGGTGCCGAAGGTTTGGAAAAACTCCTCATCATCGGCGCGATCGTCATCCCACTGCTGGGCATACTGGTTTTCTTCCGTGGACAACTTACGGAATGGGTAGGCGACATGTGGGACTCTGTTGTAGAAGACAGCAGCAACGATTATGACCCCGATAGTGGATTCTAAATCAAGCACAGCGACTCAGACTGAATTGTTTATTACTGTTTATGATGTAGATGCCATGAACTTCAATACAGTCGTCACGGTACTGGCTTGAATACCCCCAACCTCACCGCCTACGTTCTGCTTACTGCGGTCCTCATCACCGCAGCCATCACCGATGCACTGCGTGGCAAAATCTATAACTGGCTCACCCTCCCAGCTATCCTCGCCGGGCTTATCTTCTGGACACTCGCCGGCCTGCTCGGTGCCGACCGGGGCATCACCGCCTCACTCTTCGGACTCGCCGCAGGCATCATCCCCTTCGGCTTCCTCGCTCTACGCGGCTGGCTCGGCGGAGGTGACGCAAAACTCATGGCAGCCGTCGGTGCCATCACCGCCTCCTGGCAGTGCGTCCTAAGCACCGCCTTCTACGGAATGATCGTCGCCATGGCCATCGCCATCGTCATCATGATCCACCACGGCATCGTCAAGCAAACCCTCCAACGCATCTTCGGTGCCATCCTCTCCACCGCCGCACGCGTCAAACCCGACCTCGAAAACGAAAAACACACCGTCCCCTTCGGCACCGCCGTCGCCATCGGCGGCCTCCTCGCCGCGGCCGAACAACTCCTGGGCCTAATCACCCCCTGGGCTTCCCTCTCCCCCTAACCAACGATTCCACCCATCGTATTTCCTGCTTTAGCGGAGGCCGCTATTGAGGCCGTCCAAATCCCATGTTTCCCTGCTTTTTCCCCCCGCCCCACACCAACCCCACGAATCGCCTAAAATCAACAAGCCCCACAACCCACAACCCCCGCTTGCGGCTTAGCGCCTCAATAACCCCACTACTACCCAACACCCCCCCTCAACCACGCCTCCTACTTCATCAATCATAAATCATAAATCCGCACTCCCAACTCCCCCCTATGACTTCCCCACCCAAGGAAACCTCGCCGACCTCCCCCACGCCCCTACGCCCCGGCGACAAGGTCGAGCAGTACACCATCACCAGCCAGATCGGCACCGGCGGCACCTCCGTCGTATTCAAAGCCACCGACCAGTTGCTCGGCAAACGCGTCGCCATCAAACAATTCCTCCTGTCAGCCCAGGACGACGGCCCCGCCCTCCGTAAAAGAATCCGTACCGAGGCCAAGCTCCACCAAAAAGCCTCACAAACCGCACCCGACAGGCTCGTACAACTCATCGATGTCATCGACGGGTCCCACGGCCTGCTGCTCATCAGCGAATACATCAGCGGCCCCTCACTCGAACAAATACTCGCGCAGAACACCGCCCCGATGGGCACCAAGCAAGCCTTGGGCATCATCGCCGCCACCGCGTCAGCACTCGACTCCATCCACGCACAAGGCATCGTCCACCTGGACCTCAAGCCCGCCAACATCCTCATGCCCCGCTCAGGCGGCTTAAAAATAAGCGACTTCGGCCTCGCCACAGACCTGGATAACCACGCGCCACCCACCGTAGGCACCGTCCGGTACATGGCACCGGAACTCCTGCAAAATAAAAAAATCGACGCCCGCGCCGACCTCTACTCCTTAGGAATCCTCGCCTACGAGATGCTCGCCGGACGCGTCAAGTTCGACCAGGCCTTCAAACTCGTCCTCCGTGACCAGCGAAACCAGGCCATCCGCTGGGTCAAATGGCACACCAACCCCCGCGCCCAAGCACCCCCGCTCAACGAGCTTGTCCCCGACATCTCACCGCAACTCGCCGAGCTGGTCGCTCGCCTGATGCACAAAGACCAAGCCAAGCGTGTCGGTTCCGCCAAGGACCTGATCAAAGCCATCAAACGACACTTCGCCGGCAAAGACACCGCAGCAGCACAAGCCCTGGCCAGCACTGATGAATCACTCCCACCACAGTCCACCACACCCGGCGACACCGACGCCCTGCCCACTAGAAGCCGCACCCGCTTCTTCGTCATCACCGCAGCCATCACCTGCATCGTGCTCGCCTCCGCCACCGGCCTGTTTATCCTGAACAAAAACCGTTCCGCCCAACTCCAGGCCGTCGCCCAAGCCCGCACCACCTTGGACCTCGCAAAAGAAGCCTACCGCAACGGGCAATTCCAGGAGGCACTAAACAAGTTCCAACGCGTCTCCCAGATCAAACCCGCCCAGGCCACCCTCGGCCGACACGCACGCGCAGGCGCACTGCTCGCACAAGGTCGATTCGACGCACAAGAACAACGCTTCGATAAGGCCATCGAATCGTTCACCAAAGCAGCCCAACTCGGTGATGATTACCGCGACAAAGCCCAGCCCCTCATCGACGACACCCGCCAGGCCAAAGCCTTCTCGCAGACCACCAACCAGATCGATTCCCTGATCGCCAACCAAGACTTCAGCCAGGCACGCAAAGAATTACAAGCCTGGCAGGACCTCGCCGCGACCGAACAAGAGCAACAAACACTCCGCGCATTAGGCGCAAAACTCGAAGACCAGCAATCCAGATGGCGCGTCCAGGAACTCGTCAGCCAAGCCACCAAACTCACCGCCCGGGGCAAACGCGGCGAAGCCATCCAACTCCTCAAGTCAGGCCCACAAAAGCTCGAAGTCGCCGACATCCTCAAACGTCTCCAGGCCGAGTCCGAATCCGATCAGGCCATCACCCTCGCTGAGGCAGCGATCGAGCGCGGCGACACCGAAGAAGCCCTCCGGCAATTCGAGCTCGCACTACAAGCACGCCCCGACGACGCCCTGAAAAACAGGCTCACCGACCTGCGCAGCGATTGGCTCTTAGAAGAAGGCCTCCGCATGCTCGCACAAGGCAACACCGTCGGCGCAGACCAGTTACTCACAGAAGCCCTGGGCTACAGCCCCGACAACCAGCGCGCACGCGAAGCCCTCGCCAACATCGCTTCCTCCAGCCGACGCTTCGCCTTCATCGACGCAGGCGACGCCGCCGCCTCACGACGCGAATTCGACACCGCCTACACACAATACGAAAACGCACTCGCCTTAGGCGTCGATGATTTATTAACCACAAAAATGGCAACCGTCAGAGTCCAGATCCTCCTCGCCCAGAGCCGCACCGCCCTCGCCGAGGGCCGGATCGACCAGGCCGCCGAGCGTGTCAACCAAGCACAACAACTCGCCACCGACAACCCCGACGTCGCCGCCGCACTCCACCAGGTCCAGGTCCGAGGCGAACACCTCAGACACCTCAAAGCCGGCGACGAAGCCCGACAACGCAGCTCCTTCGGAGAAGCCAAACGACACTACCTCCGCGCTAAAGAAGCCATGGACACCCCCCAGATCCGCGCCCGCCTGGACGACACCGAATACGACCACATCCTCGCTCAGGCCCGCAACTTCTTCGCCGCCGGAGAATACCCAAGCGCCAAAGCCCAACTCCAGATCGCCGCCAGTATCCGCATGACCGACGAGGTCCAACTACTCCTCGACCAGGTCCTCGCCAAAGAACCCTCCGCCCCCAGCCCCTAAGCCGACACCTTTAACCTAGCCCCCTTACCAACCACCAAGTCCACACCCCTTCTGATTTGAGCGACCTAAATATCCGAATCACACTTCACCACTTATCATAAGAATAAATTTAGGCTAAATATTATCTTGTAAGCCGCTCCCCGCCCCTGTGAAAGTAGCTATATCAACGTTCCCAAGATTCAACCTAAACCCGCCCCATCGATAACCCCCCCACCCCCCGCAGATTCACCTCAAGCCCTGCTTGCGGTAACCTATTCGATAGTTAAACCGCGACCACGCCGACGCTTCACAGCCAAACACCACTCCGCGAGCGAATGACCATGGCACAGCCACCCAGCACACAGACCCCACCCGGCAGCAACAGGCTGGTCATCATCGCCGCCGTCGTCGGGCTCCTCGCGATGATCCTGGTCAACATCTACGTCGCCATGGTCAAACGCCAGGTCCAGGAAGGCGAGTTCGGCGTCTACCGCCTGGTCACCTCCCTAAAACCCGGGGACAAGCTCTCACAGAAAAACGTCAAACCCCTGCCCATGCCCAAACGCTACCGCGACTCCTTCGAAGGCATGGTCATCGAGGAATCGACCAGCAAAGACGACGCCCTCACCGCCCTGCTGGGCACCCGCGTAAAATCCTCCGCCCGCCGAAACCAATTCCTCTCTCACGACCTCTTCACCGACCCCAACGACACCGAGTTGGACACCCGCATCAACACCAACCTCCGGCTGGTCGCCCTCCCGGTCAACTCAAAAACACTCCCAGGCAACCTCCAACCCGGCATGTACGTCGACATCGAGGCACAGTTCCCAGGCGGCACCCTCAACATCCTCCCCGTCCTGGAACGCGCCGAAATATTCTCAGTCGGGTCGCGCAGCATCGCCGACGAATCACAAACCTCCGGCCGAAGCCAACAGCGTTTTACCACCATCAGCCTCCAGGTCACCCCCCAGGAAGCCACCTCCCTCGAAAAAATCAAGAAGCTCGTCATCGGCGACTTCGAGCTACACCTACGCAACCCCAACGACAACAGCACACCCAAAATCCCCGACGGCGGCATCAACCCCCAGGTACTCATGCTCATCAACCGTTAGTGAACCCAACCACCCCGGCCTACAAAATACCAACCACCCACCACGCACCACCGATCCAACCATGAAATTCTGGCTCTACGACCACAGCACCAACACCCGCACCACCCTCGAAGCCCAAGGCGATTCGATCACCATCGGCCGCGACGACGGCTGCTCCATCGTGCTCAAGAGCCCCTTCATCGCACGAAAGCACGCCCGCGTCATTCTCAAGGGCAACCAGATGTTCGTCGAGGCCCTCAGCAGCGCAGGCACACGGGTCGCCAACCGTGAAGTCGCCCAGGACAAGCCCATGCGCCTGGACTTCGGCGACGAGATACAACTCGGCCAGTTCTCCCTCGCACCCGTCGGCACCGACCGCAGCGGCGACGGCAACGACAACGACGCAGACCTCCAAAACCAACTCATGCACCTCGAGCAACAGGTCCACGCCGAGCTGCTCGACCGGATGAACCTCCGCGTCACAGGTCACATCAACAAATCAGACCAGGCCTTTGTCTCCCAGATGCTTCAGCACCTCGACCAGGTCCTCACCCGCAAGATCGAAAGCCTCAACGACCAGATTCTGGACTACGCTATCCGCCTGCACCTCAGCCGGCTTGTCGATGCCGAGGTCGTCAGGCAGTGCCAAGGCAAAATCCAAACCGACTACAAAGAAGGCGACGACCGCCTGCTCGACCCCAAGCGCGAACAACAAATCACCGAACTGGTCGGCTCCATGGTCGACATGATGCCCCTGCTGTTCGACCCCACCAGCGTCGGTGAAGACCTCGCCGTCGCCGAAGAAGCCTTCGACGACCTCTACAAACAACAATCCAAATCGATCCCCACTGACCTCGGCAGATACATCGTCCGACGCAGCGTCTCCAAGGACATCCAGGACATACTCCTGGGCCTGGGCCCACTGCAGGACCTCCTTGAAATGCCCAGCGTCAGCGAGATCATGGTCGTCGGCAAGGACCGCATCTACATCGAAAAGAACGGCGTCATCCAGCCCACCTCCCGCTCGTTTTTCTCAGAAGAAATCCTGCTGTCCATCATCGAACGGATCCTTACCCCCGTCGGCCGCCGCGTCGACACCTCCACACCCCTGGTCGATGCACGCCTCCAGGACGGCAGCCGAGTCAACGTCGTCATCAACCCGCTCTCACTGGTCGGACCGTGCATGACCATCCGAAAGTTCGGCTGGGTCCCATTCACCATGGACGACATCATCGAACGCGGCTCCCTCAGCGAAACCTGCGCCGCCTTCCTACAAGGCTGTGTCATCGGACGACAAAATATCATCATCTCCGGCGGCACCGGCTCCGGCAAGACCACACTCCTCAACGTCCTGGGCGCATACGCACGACCCAACGAGCGCATCATCACCGTCGAGGAATCCGCCGAGCTCAAACTCCCCCAGCCCCACGTCGTCGGCATGGAAGGACGCCCCGCCAACGTCGAAGGACGAGGCGCCTACACCATCCGCGAACTCGTCCGAAACGCCCTGCGCATGCGCCCCGACCGCATCATCGTCGGCGAAGTACGCGGCCCAGAAGCCCTGGACATGCTCCAAGCCATGAACACCGGCCACGACGGCTCCCTCTCAACCCTCCACGCCAACACGCCTGTAGACGCTATGAAACGCCTGGAAACCCTCGTCCTCATGGCCGTCGATATGCCCATGCGCGCTATCCGTGAACAAATCCTCACCGCCGTCGATATCGTCGTCCAGGTCGCCCGCTTCGCCGACGGCCGCAGGCGCGTCACACACATCAGCGAAGTCACCGAAATCAACCCACAAACCAACCAGCTCTGCCTCGAAGATATCTATGTACTCAAAGACGCCAAACAACCCAACCTCCGACACACCGGCTACATCCCCACCTTCGCCGAAGACATGATCGAAAAGAAACAAATCGGCGTCGAAGTATTCCTCTAACCCCCCGAACGATTCCCCCCCCTCCTAACTCCTACATCAGCAATCATAAATCACAATTCATAAATCCCCCCCCATGCCCCACCCCACCCTCCTATTCGCATCCGCACTGACCTTCGCATCGTTCTACCTGTTCGTGCGCTACGGCTCCGCATGGTCACTCACTATGATCGCACGACAAGAGCTGGCATACGACCGGGTCCTCCGACAACAACTACTCATCGACATCGAACCACGCACCGCTCTCGCCGCCTCCGCCGGCCTCATCCTCATCGCCGGCCTGTTCACACTCCTCATCACCGCCTCACCCCTCGCGGCCTTCGCTATCGCCGCCATCGCCATGCTGCTCCCCAACCTCATCGTCCGCCACCTCGAAGCCAAACGCCTGCAAAAACTCGAAGGCCAGCTCGTGGACGGCCTCACCACCCTCTCCTCCGCCGCTCGCGCCGGGCTCAACCTCGTCCAATCCATGGAGCTGCTCGAACGCAACGCCGTCGGCCCCATCAAACAGGAGTTCGCACAGCTACTCCGCGAATACCGCCTCGGCATGGACCTCAACCAGGCCATGCAAAACACCAGCAACCGCATCGGCTCACAACTCTACCGACTCACCTTCACCGCCATACAGATGCACCGGCTCCGCGGCGGCGACAGCGCACAAAGCCTCGACCGCATCGCCGAATCCATACGCGACATCACCAAACTCGAAGGAAAACTCGACGCACTCACCAGCCAGGCACGCTACCAGGCAATATTCATGGCCATGATGCCCGCCGTCTTCCTCATCCTCCTCTGGATGATCGACCCCCAAGGCGTCGGCCTACTATTCTCTGAACCCGCCGGACGCATGATCCTCCTGGGCGTCACCGTCATCATCACCACCGCCTTTTTCTGGATACGAAAAATCATGGCCGTCGATATCTGACCCAACCACCAAACACCCATGTCCATCCTCCTGCAAATCCTCGTCAGCCTCATCGCCTTCGTCGGCGTCGCCCTCCCGATCTACGCGCTCTTCCGCTACCCCGTCCCCGCAGAGCCCCCCGTACACCGACAATTCGCCGCCGCACTCGGCGCCGATCGCACCACCATCTTCGAAAACCCCCTGCTCGCTCCCATCCTCAACATAGGCATCTCCCTCACACAACGCCTGAACATGCCCGCCACCCGCAAGCAGATCCACCAACAACTCTCCGCCTCCGGCAACCCCGCCGGCTACTCCGTCCAGGAATACCTCGCCATCTGCCTCGTCAGCGCCGCCACACTCGGCGCAGCATCCACCCTCCTCATGATCGTCACCGGGAGCGCCCTCGCCCTACTCATCGGCCCCATCGTCGCAGCCCTCGGCTTCACCATCCCCATCATCGCCCTCAAAGACGCAGGCAACCGCCGCTGCGCAAAAGTCGCCAAGCAACTCCCCTACACACTCGACCTCGTCTCGCTGACCATGTCCGCAGGCTCTTCATTCACCGAAGCCATCCAAACACTCATCCGCGACGAGCCCGACGACGACCTCAACCAGGAACTCGCCATCGTCCTCAGCGAAATGAACTTCGGCACGCCCCGCGCAAACGCCATGTCCAACATGGCCGACCGCCTACCCCTCGAATCTCTCCGCTCCATCGTCGGCGCTGTCAACCAGGCCGAATCCCTCGGCACCCCACTGTCCACCATCCTCAAACTACAGTCAGACATGCTCAGGATGCAACGCGGCGTACTCGCCGAAAAACTCTCCGCCTCCGCCAGCCTACGCATCCTCCTCCCCTCCGTACTCATCCTCGTCTCCGTCGTCATCATCGTCTTCTCGCCGCTGATTATCCGCGGCATGCAGGGGAGCCTCTTTTGATCGCCCTCCAAGTCGAATACCTCGCCGGCCCAAACGCCGGACGCAAGCTCCTCCTCCGTGAGTCATGCATCACCTTCGGCCGTAGCGCCGAACGCTCACTCCCACTGGACCTCCCGTTCATCTCCCGTGAACACGGCGAGTTCTCATTCACCAACAATCAATGGTGCCTCGTCAACCACTCAAACAACGGCACACGGCTCAACGGCAAACTCGTCACCAACAAGCCCCGCACCATCAAAGGCCCATCCACCATCACCATCGGAGATGACGACGTCTTCCGCGTCCAACCCATCGCCGACACGCCCGACACCCAACAACCCACCACCGACTCAACCGGCACACCCGACCAAGACGAATCCAAGCCCCCCGCCAGCAGCCGCACCAAGCTCTGGCTAGGCATCGGCGTCTTCTGGTTCATCACCCTAGGCTTCATCGCCTTCGCTCTGCTCAACCCCGCCGACCCCGCCGCCTCATCTCCCGCATCAAACCTCCCACCCCCCATCACCCCCCAACGCATCCAGCAACTCCTCGCTCGCCCCCTGGAAAAGTCCACACCCGACCAACGCCAAACCGACCAGGCCATCGCCCAGGCCCACCAGTTCTACGCCCTCAAAGACCGCCGCACCGACGCCCTCTACCGCGCCTTCGACGCCTACCGCCTCGCACTCTCCTACTCCCCATCCGACTCCTTCGACAACCCCCAGGACCAGCGCCAGTTCTACGTCCTCCAGAAAAACCTCACCGACACCATCACCCAGCAATACGAATCCGCCACACAACTGCTCCTCAGCCACCAATACAAGCAAGCCGACCAGGCCTTCAAAGACCTCCGCGAAATCTACCCCGACTCCACCAGCCCCATCTTCACCGACGCCCTGAAACGCGAAGCCGCCGCACGCAGCGCCCTAAAAAAGTAACGCCCCTAAACCCCTCCCCCGCATCACGCATCCACCCCGCGCCCCTCCCCGACTCCCCGTTTAGCGGCGGATCACAGATCCGCGTGCTCCCATCCCCCTCAAAATTTCCTGCTTTCTCCCCACTTTCCCCCCTCCCCCCTATAATCCCACCATGAACACCGACCCCTCCACAACCCAGCACCCCCCGCTCACCGACGCTCCCACCCCCGCAGGCCACTTCGGCGACTTCGGCGGCAACTACACACCCGAAACTCTCCATCAAGCCATCACCCAACTCACCGACGCCTACCAACAAGCCCGCAACGACCCCGCCTTCGAAAAGCAGTTCGCACAACTCCTCCGCGACTACGTCGGCCGTGCCACCCCCCTCCAATACGCCAGCCGACTCACCGAACACGTTAGAGCTTCCAGTGGCGGCACTTCCGGGGGGCTCTGGCTCAAACGCGAAGACCTCGCACATACCGGCGCTCACAAAATCAACAACTCGCTGGGCCAAGCACTCCTCACTCAACGCATGGGCAAGACCCGCGTCATCGCCGAAACCGGCGCAGGACAGCACGGCGTAGCCACCGCCACCGCCGCCGCGTTCCTCGGCCTAACCTGCGACGTCTTCATGGGCACCGAAGACATCCGCCGACAACAACCCAACGTCAAACGCATGAAGCTACTGGGCGCAAACGTCATCCCCGTCCAGTCCGGCTCATGCACACTCAAAGACGCCACCAACGCCGCCATGCGCGACTGGATGGCCACCAGCGAAACCACACACTACATCATCGGATCAGTCGTCGGCCCACACCCATACCCCATGATCGTCCGCGACTTCCAATCCGTCATCGGCAAAGAAGCACGCGCACAAGCACTCGACCAAATAGGCAAACTACCCGACCACCTCGTCGCCTCCGTCGGCGGCGGCTCCAACGCCGCAGGACTCTTCTACGCATTCATCCCCGACACAACCGTCAAGATGGTCGGCGTAGAAGCAGGCGGACGCAGTAACCAATTCGGCGACCACGCCGCACCCCTGACCTACGGCTCCCCCGGCGTCCTACACGGCTCACGCTCCTACGTCCTACAAGACAACGACGGCCAAACCGCACCCGTCCACTCCATCTCCGCAGGACTCGACTACCCCGGCGTCGGCCCCGAACACGCCTACTGGCACGAAACCGGCCGCGTCACCTACACCGATTGCACCGACCAAGACGCACTCGACGCCTTCGTCCTGCTAACAAGAACCGAAGGCATCATCCCCGCGCTGGAAAGCGCCCACGCCGTCGCCCACGCCATAAAAATGGCCAAAGAACTCCCACAAGACCAAACCATCATCATCAACCTCTCCGGCCGAGGCGACAAAGACCTCGATGAGGCGATACGGTTGCTGGGGATGGATAAGATGGGATAGACTGGCTCACCTTAGATCGCAGATATATAATTTGGTTCCTGTCACCTTTTGCCATCTCCTTGATCTGCGAGGTAGATTATGACCGTTCAAATCAATGACAAATTTCGGCACAGTGGCACTGATTACAGCCTTATTAGCATTGGCAAGGGAGAACTATTTGATCCCGACAGCCTAGGGATACATACTGGCATGGGCAGATGCTCAGCATGTTGGCGAGGATATCAAGTGGTTTACTCTGTCATCGATGACCGGCTAGTAGTAGCCGATCTCTACTACTATGCAGGCTTTGATCACAAGGGAGGTCAAGTCACACCGACCCAAGGGCCAAAGGTCAACGATGTGACGCCTAGCGTATCAGACGATTTCCACAGTGGCCTTAACAACTTCTACGCAAGCATCAATCACCGCTTAAATTACACCGGGGGTTTATTACTGGGATCTGATTTTATCACTGATTTACGCAGTGGAGGTTATCTACAGGCTTGGAAGTATAATACTACGGTCGAATTGACTTTTGAGAATGGCATATTATCTGATATATGCGATCGATCTCATGACATGTCAATCATCCGCGAAACAATATTGGAGCCGGGCAACAAGGATCGTTCGACACGCAATAAGATTATAGATCATGTACACAAGACTAGGCGAATGAAGGAATTGTTAAGGCTTACATTTGATGGTTTATATGCGGGAGACATATGGCCTCAAGATGATCTATACGACCAGGACATGATGGATTATGTTGAACTTATAAAATAGACCGATGGTTCAGAACTAATCCTCAATATTTTGCCCATATATAACAGTCGTCATTCTCTGTAGGAGCCCATAATGAATCGCATTGACAAGTACGGCCCATTCATAATTCTTGGAATTGCCATTTTGGGTGCTGGATGGATGATAAGTGACGCCATTGAACCGGACTTAGAATACATGTACTTCACAGACACACCTTCGCTTCGCATAGACACCAATAGTCCCAATGCATTTCAGCGAGCCCATACCAATGGTCGAGGTGGCGTTGCATGGAGAATCTCGCCGTTTGATGCACCAAAACAATGACTAAGCAAGAAACGGTGTTGGATATGCTCGGTAGAAAACCTCTAGATTGCGAAACGTGGGTATATTTGAAATGACGGTATTCTTCGGTGTTTCGACTTATGGCGGCGCAAGATTGAACGAGTCAAGACCATGATTTCTGAGGTTTTCTACAGAGCATGTTGGATACCGTTGTTCGGCCATGAAAAATACTTGATCGAGGTAGTAAATAGAATGGGTGCCAAAGATAAACTTACAGGGGCCTCAGGTTGTGTTTTTATGTTGATTTACTTCGGCATGGGATTATTTCAACTTGCTGCGATCGCATCGGCCTTCGAGGAGTGGACGAATCTCCCATTCATCATTACATTCATCCCGGCGATATTACTTGCATACATACCCGTGATAGGTGTAATCGTGGGCATCATGGGGGCGGTTCAGGCCTGGGGTTGGTCGCTTACAGCCTCGATAGGTTTATTTGTAGCTCCCTACATCATCGGCGTTATCCTTAGCACTATCCTTAACATTATCCTTGGGAAATCTAAGAGATCGGGAGTCGATACCGGGTCGATCTAGGGGGCCGGGAGTCGTTATTGCCATTTGCCTATGATAAGAAGCGATATCGACTCCCGACCCTTTTTGGACCTTGAAGTAATGGCCGTTCTATGATGTCAGAGTACCAGAATATTATCGTGGAAACGTATCTCTGCAAGCAGGAGTCTCGCAGACATGGTCAGGTCCATGTGCGTCCTATTAGCGGCCAACCATACCCTACGACCATGAATGTGGAATGCACAAAGTCGATCAAAAAAATGCATTTGGTTGGCAAGCGTTACAGAATCCGTGTGAAGAAAACACACAGGGAAGGTGGCAAGCCCTTCTTATTTTCTCACCACTCATGGCTTCCCGAACCCGTAACATAACTGGGTCGAAAAAGGGGAGGTCGAAAAAGGGGATAAGCCCCTATAAACAATAGAGCGAGCCCAATCCCACCTCCCCAATCTGCGTCATCTGCGAAATCTACGGACACCCCCCTCCCCCATCCCCTCCGCGCTCTCCGCGACCTCTGCGGTGATCCTCCCCCGCCTTTCTTAGCGCCTTTCTTAATATCCTCCGCCCCTTCGCGGTTCCCCCCTCCAACCGCTTTTGTGCGCACACTTTGACCCATTCCCCAACCAAAAATCGCGTCAAACCAAATTTTTCTTTACCCCAAGCCCACCCACCGGTTACAACCCATTCCCCGGCCGCATAAACCACTTTTGTGCGCACAAACCTGACGCACCATCCAAGAGTGGAGACGCAACTTATTCCCTGGATTTACACCCGGGGGCCTCCGGGCCTAGTGCGTCTGACGACAACCTCACGACGGCGATCGTCAGCTCCCCCGAGCATACAAAGATTAACAGGACCGGGACTCGCGGGCTGCCCCCCCGGAAGTTTGCCAGGTTTCATCTGGTAAACATCCGGGAACCCGGAACCGTGGCGAATGGAAATTCACACAGTTTCCGGGGGGCCTTGGTAGCGGATTGCCCCGGCTAGATGACGGATCACAGGACGTGGGCTCGACCCGGTCCCGCTGACCCCGCGCCTGCCGTTACCGCTGGAGCCCCGTGAGGCTTTAGATGGATGATTTGAGATGAATGATCGATGATTTGAAAACAAAGAAAAAAGAACTCGCCGCAGAGAACGCCAAGGACGCAGAGTAAAACAAGTGTGATGCACTTGACCATCCCCACGAAGCGCCGCGACTTGTCGCGTCTCTTCTTAATCTGTGTCATCTGCGCAATCTGCGGATACCTCCTCCCCGCTTCCTCTGCGCCCTCCGCGACCTCTGCGGTGAAATCCCCGCCCCGTCTCTACGTCCTGACCTTATGCAAAACAAACGCCGACAAAGGCAGGTAGACAACGACCGGGATCCACGCCGCTGCGACCGGGTTAAACGTCCCCGTCACGAGCTCCGGCAGCGTCATCCCACCGGCCCAGACACCGATGCACAACCCCGCACACTTAACCGATTGCAACAGCATGTTCTCCGGCGCACGCAACAAGAAGTACGGCAGCCCCATCACCAGCACCAACACATTCACAATCAACAAACTGATCCGCCCCCACTTCGTGCGAGTCACCGTATCACGCAGCGAATCGGGGACCGCCTGGCTGTGCTGCATCTTCTGCAACTCCGTCACCGGGAGCAGCCGAACATAATCCGCATTCCGCCGCGTCTTTATCAGGGTCGGCGAAAGGTCCGTCTTAAAGAAACTAACCCCCGTGCTGCCGCGATCCAGCGCATCCACAGCGGATTCGCCGATCCGACCGGGCCTGACCGAATAGCCGTCGATCAGGTCCCAGCCCTTACGATCCGCGTCCCAGATCGCCTGAGAGGCCGTGACCTTTTGTATCTGCATGCCCTCCGGCCCACGAACCACCACACGCATATCCGTGAGCTGCTCATGATCCGCATCGAAGCGAGCAGCACTAATCAGGCTCCCATTCCCATCCGGTGCGTACTGAAAAGCAAAATACTCCACACGCTCGTTCTTGATGTGCGATTTCTTTCGGCTCAGCTTCCCCGCCAGATGCGGGATCACAAACTCCTGCACCGGCAACGCCAGAAAATTCAACGCGATCCCCGCGACAAGGATCGGCATCGCAACACGGTAGAGGCTGATCCCACTAGAGACCATCGCCGTGAGCTCGCGGTTGCGCCCAAGCCCCGTAAGCGAAAACCCCATCGCCGCAACAACCACCAGCCCCGAGAAGAAGGCATACACCAGGATGACAATCGGGCCGTAGTAATCCCCCACCGCACGAAAAATACCGACCGTCCTCATCAACACCCCCGGCGTCGCGCCGTCCATCAACTCCTGCGCCTGCGCCACCGGTATATGCAAACGCTGCGCAGCCTGCTGGGCATCGGCGTCGTGTTCGACCAACTCCATAATCATCGACGCCGGCTGACCCATCCGCTCCGCCTGCCGGGCAACCGCCCCCCGCCGTGCCCAGTTACGCCCCGCCTCAAGGAACTCATCCAGGTCAACAATCAAATCTACCACAACAAATAGCGTCATCAACACGACATAAAGAATCGCAAAGTTCACGACGAACTGCCTGATGATGTAGCGGTCAAGAGTTTTCATAGTTGGGGTCTAGAGTCAGCATTTCCTGCTCCCCTAATTTCCTGCTTCCCTGCTTTTCTATCTCAGTTCCGTGCCAGTTTCCGGTAAACAACAAACGTCGCCAGCACCATCCCCACGTTCCCAGCCCAAAGCACCGTCAGCCCCCCGATGACACTCGCCCGGCCCGTGACCGCCAGGTTCTGCCCGGTGTGGATAATGATGATCGACACCACCGCCAGCAGGAAACTCCAGAAGAACACGACCAACGGCAACTGCCCCTTGAGGTGGATCGCCAGCACCGACCCAAACACCAGCAGGATCACGCATGTGATCGCCGACGCGGCCCGCTCGTGTAGCTGCGAAATAATCTTCCGCCCCAGCTTTTGGATATTACGATCCAGCCCGGTCTTGGCCTCATCCACATTCCGTGAAAGCGTGTAGTGCCGAGCCCCCACAGCGTGAAGCACTTCGATCGGCTTACCCATGATCTGCGGATCGATCACCGGGGTTGGCCAAACCATCGGAGGAAGCGTGTCGGCAAGCTTCTCGGTCATCGGGTCCGCCCCGGGCACCTTGAACACACGCACCTCGGTAAGCTCGATAGACGCGGTCGGCTCAAGCTCAATCTCGCGCTGCCCCGGCTTGATTTCAATCCGACCAGCCACCGCCTCGATCCGCCGCTGCACCGGGCCGTCATACGGATGCGCGTCCGTGTTGACGGGATACTCAACCGTGATGGGATGATCCGGGCTCGCCTCTAACAAAAGCGCCCCCTTGACCGTCCGTACCGACGGGCTTTTAATGAGGTAACCCTGACGGGCACCGGACAACACCACGCCGGCCCGGCCTTCATCTATTTTCATCTTTTGGCGGATCGATGTCCGCAACTCCGCGACAGCGATCTGACGTGCCAGAACCACTTTCGCGTCATACACATCGCCGAACCGCTCGGGCTCCCGGTCCAACATCCGAAGCTGGGGCCAGGAACGGAATTTCGGGTCGTCATCAAACGGGCTGGGCAGATCGATCGGGCCGATCGGTAGTCTCTTTGAATACTGCAACTCGCCGATGTCGGGTTGGTAGCGCATCGCTTCGAGCAGCATCAGCGTCACGCGCGATCCCTCGGGGCCCTGGAACAGCAGGATATTGGCGACCTTGGCGGTGCTGTCGGCACGGACCCGCTCCTGCTCGTCCAACTCCCCCACCGCGACCCCGGTCAGACGTATGAACTTCGTGGCATTTTTCGTGGCGTCCTTCGTGGCGTCCTTCGTGGCGTCCTTGAATATTGGGGGGGCGGGCATCTGGACCGCGGAGTCGGCGTAAAGGACGTAGCCATCGATCTCGGTGAACGGGCGGTTCTGGTTGAGCTGCGTGACCAGCACGGTCATCAGGTCGCTCTCCAGGGTCTCGGCCGCGGCGCGGTAAAAACTGGGGACCACGAAGTTCGATAGAAAAAACAACCCCATCGTCAGCACCAACCCCAGCGCCGCGACCGGGGCCAGGAGTTTGGCGTAGCTGATCCCGCTGGCGGAACAGGCCAACACCTCGTTGTCGGCCGCCATCCTGATAAAAACCAGTGTGCTGGCGAACGCCCCGGCAAACGGGAGCACGAACCCCAGCATCGTCGGGGCCGAGTACCCCACGAACTTAAGCATCGCCCCGGCCCCCAACAGCCCGTCTGACATCGGCTTGATCGCGGCGGCGAAGCTGATCAGCGTCACCAAGACCAGGGCCGCCAGGGCCATGAG